>JAZOPO010000001.1:0-5469 GCA_045655585.1 Alistipes sp.
GAGATGCTCGATATCTTGAACAACGATTTGGTACACGCAGGCGAGGAGCCCGTTGCTTTTGACCACGACTGCCGCGAGGGTATCTGCGGTATGTGTTCATTGCACATCAACGGCCACGCTCACGGTCCTTCACAGGCTGTAACAACTTGCCAGATGTATATGCGTAAGTTCGCTGATGGTTCTACAATCACTATCGAGCCTTGGCGTTCGGCTGCGTTCCCCGTAATCAAGGACTTGGTTGTAAACCGTGGTGCTTACGATGAGATTTTGCAGGCTGGTGGTTTCGTATCAGTTCGCACAAACTCTGTACCCGATGGTAACGCAATACCCATCCCCAAGGCTGACGCAGACGAGTCTATGGACGCTGCTGCTTGTGTAGGTTGTGGTGCTTGTGCTGCTACTTGTAAGAACGGTTCAGCTATGTTGTTCGTTGCTGCTCGTGTATCTTCACTCGCTAAGTTGCCTCAGGGTCGCGTAGAGGGTGCTCGTCGTGCTAAGGCAATGGTTGCTAAGATGGATGAGTTGGGCTTCGGTAACTGTACTAACACTGGTGCTTGTCAGGCACAGTGCCCCAAGCAGATTTCTATCGCTCACATCGCTCGCCTCAACCGCGAGTTCTTGTCAGCAAAGTTGCAGGACTAATATAAATTTAGTATATGAAAATAGGATGTTCTTCGGGACATCCTATTTTTGTTTATATGAATAAAATCATTACCTTTGAGTAACTAAAACTCAACACTATGAAACGAATAACACTAACCCTATTGCTTCTGCTTGTGACGGTGATGGTATACGCTGCCGAGCCGCTGCGCTATGTAGATGCTACAACGCTTACAACATTGGGTAAGACGCTACCCACGGACAAGGATTACAACCGTATAGACCTTACTAAATATAAGGTGCCCGATGACTGCGTGGCATATAGTGGTTACTCTACGGGCTTGCACATCGTCTTCAAGACCAATAGCAAAACTATCGCAGCACGCTGGACAACATCGGACCGCTTACCCGGAACAAATATGACGCCCAACACGCAGAAGGGCCTTGACCTATATATTATGCGCGACGGAGAGTGGGTGTTCGCTGGCGTTGGCTCGCCCAAAATTTCGGGCAACAGAGATAAGCACGAGGGCACTATTGTGACCAATATGGCCGAGGGCGAGAAGTTGTGTTTGTTGTATCTTCCCATCTTCGATAGCGTTGAGAAATTGGAGATTGGCGTTGAGGAGAATAGCGACATTGCCGCTGCCGAGAATCCGTTCCGCCACAAGATTGTTATCCACGGTTCGAGCATCACACACGGTGCATCTTCTTCGCGTGCGGGTATGACCTATCCCGCGATTTTTAGCCGTAACACAGGTCTTTATGTATGTAACCTCGGATATAGCGGCCGCTCGAAGTTGCAGCACGAGTTTGCAACATATCTCTCGATGATTGAGGATGCTGACGCCTTTATTTTCGATACATTCTCTAACCCCAGCGCCGAGATTATTGAGGAGAACTTCGACCGTTTTGTGGATATTATTCGTGCGAAGCACCCCACAAAGCCTCTTATCTTCACGCAGACCATTCGTCGCGACACGCGTAACTTCAACCTCAAAACCGAGGATTTCGAGTCAAGAAAGCAGGCGGCTGCCGAGAAGGCGGTGCGCGAGCGTATGAAGCGCGATAAGCATATCTACTTCCTCGACTCGGAGGGTTGGCTCAAAGATGACCACTTGGCAACATCGGACGGCACACACCCCACAGACCTTGGCTTTATGCGAATGATAGAGAATATGGAGCCAGCGATTATGAAGATTTTGAAAAAGTACGGAATCAAGTAGCAATAAAAAACCTGCCGCGAGGCAGGTTTTATTTTATTTATATAAAGAGTAGGCAATTCCCATTTCGAGTCCTCGCAGCTCGGCAAGTCCTCGCATACGACCATAGCACGAATATCCCGGGTTGGATTTGCGATTTAGGTCGTCGCACATCTGGTGTCCGTGGTCGGGACGCATAGGTATGCTGCGGCCCTGCTGTTGCTGAATCTCCAAGAAGGCCTTCATCACTTCATACATCGGTACATCGCCCTCCAAGTGGTTATCCTCCTGGAAGTTACCCTCCGCATCGCGGCGTGTCGAGCGTAGATGTACAAAACCCACTCTATCGCCAAACTCGCGCATCATCTCGGGCAGGTCGTTATCACCTCTCACGCCAAACGAGCCCGTGCAGAGACACAAGCCATTCGAGCGGTTGGGCACAGCCTCAATCAGGCGGCGGAAATCCTCGGCCGTAGACATAATGCGTGGCAAACCTAAGATAGGGTAGGGAGGGTCGTCGGGGTGGATAACCATCTCCGAGCCGCACTCATCGGCCACGGGGCACACCTCTTGTAAGAAGTATACAAGGTTGGCACGCAGACGCTCGGCATCGATATCCTTATAGCGGTCCAGAGCCTGCTGGAACTGCTCTACGGTAAAGCTCTCCTCCGAGCCGGGGAGGCCTGCTATCATATTGCGTGTCAGGCGCTCACGCTCCTCGTCGCTCATCTCGTCATAGCGAGCCTTCGCCTTGGCCTTATCCTCTGCCGAGTACTCCTGTTCGGCCGCAGGACGACGCAGGATATAGAGGTCGAACGCCATAAAAGCAGCACGCTCGAAGCGCAGGGCGCGCGAGCCATCCTCCACCTCGTAGGCAAGGTCGGTGCGAGTCCAATCCAGAACGGGCATAAAGTTGTATGTTATGCAGTGGATACCACACTCGGCAAGGTTGCGGATAGACTGCTTGTAGTTGTCGATATATAGCTGGAAGTCACCCTCCTGCGTCTTGATGTGCTCGTGCACGGGAACGCTCTCCACCACGCTCCACACCAAGCCCGCCTCGGCTATCATCTGCTGACGCTTGCGAATCTCCTCCACGGTCCACACCTCGCCATTGGGAATGTGGTGCAGAGCGTGCACGATGTCGGTTGCTCCCGCCTGACGGATATTGCTTAGCGTCACGGGGTCGTTGGGGCCGTACCAACGCCAAGATTGTTTACAAAGTATCATATTTTCAGTTGTTTATATTGAAAATGCGTCAAAACCACCATCCACTACGGTCAGCGTGCCTGTAACAAACTTCGATGCGTCCGATGCCAACCACTGCAAGGTGCCGAGCAACTCCTCGGGCTCGCCAAAACGCTTGTAGGGCGTGTGGGCAATGATAGTCTCAGCGCGCGGCGTGAGAGAGCCATCGGGGTTGGTCAGCAGCGAACGATTTTGATTTGTGAGCAGGAAGCCCGGAGCCACCGCATTTACACGAAATCCCTCGCCAAACTTAATGGCCAACTCGCCACACATATACTTGGTCCAATTTATCACGGCAGCCTTCGCCACGCCATAGCCTGCAACGCGAGTGAGGGGACGCAGAGCCGCCTCCGATGCGATGTTGATAATCGAGCCACCGCCCTGCGCAACCATCGCCTTGACGAAAATCATCGTGGGCAGGATTGTGCCAAAGAGATTCAGGTCAACAACCTGTCGCACAGCCTCGACATCCAAATCGAAGATAGTCTTATCGGGCGGAACGGTAGCTGCGGCCTGATTACCGCCAGCGCCATTAATCAGCACATCGATACGGCCATAAGCCGCCATAATAGCATCGTAGCAACGCTCCAACGAGCTCTTGTCCAGAACATCGCACTCCAAGAAGAGCGCCTCGCCACCGCGAGCCTTAGCCTCGCTCTCCAAGCGATTGCCTGCCTCGCTGTTACGACCCAAAATCACCACCTTAGCACCCTGCTCGGCAAAGTGCTCAACCATCGATGAGCCCAGAATACCCGTAGCTCCCGTGATGACAATAACTCGCTCCTTTACGCTAAATAAATCTTTCATATCTCAGGTTTTTTAGATTTTATTCAAATGCCGAATTTTAACAAAGATATGAATTTTGCGCCAAAATATCAAGCATAAAAATAGACTTCTCCGCAAGCCAGAGGACAATTTGCGCTTTGATGGTAAAATTGTGATTATACTTCGTATAAAATTTTGTCGTTTCAAAATAATAGAGTAACTTTGGATGGTAAATATCGTTACAAAACGAAAGGCTAAAATTTCTAACTAAAATAAACAATTATGGCAATTAACAGAAAAGATTTCCTCAAAACTATGGGAGGTTTGGCCGCATTGACCATCATTCCTCGCCGAGTTCTTGGAGGTCCGGGTCACATTGCACCCAACGACCAGCTGACAAAGGGTATCATCGGTATGGGTGGTATCGGTTTCAGCGCAAACCACTTTTCAAGCAACGAGCAGTGCCGCTTGGTAGCAGTCTGCGATTGCGACGACAACCACTTGCAGAAGGGTGTTCGCCTCTCAAAGGAGCGCCTCAACGAGGAGGTAAAGGGTTATCACCTCTACCGCGACCTTATCAACGACCCCAATGTTGATGTAGTTCACATCGCAACTCCTCCCCACTGGCACGGTATTATGGCTGCTGAGGCTGCCGAGGCTGGCAAGGACATCTGGTGCGAGAAACCCTTCACCCGTACCATCGGCGAGGGTAAACGTGTTGTTGAGGCTGTGAAACGCAATGGTCGCATCCTGCGTATGAACACTTGGTTCCGTTTCAAAGACACATTCTACGGCTTGGGTACTGACGTTAAACCTCTGAAAAAATTGGTTGACAGCGGTTTGCTCGGCTGGCCTTTGAAAGTTACCATCTCGGCTCACACTGGTTTTAACTGGAAATTCTTCTGGGTAGGTAAAGAGAACCTCCAACCCGAGACCGTTCCCGCAAACCTCGATTACGATATGTGGTTGGGTCCGGCTCCTTACAAGCCTTACAACTCGCACCGTGTTCACTCGACCTTCCGTGGTTACTGGGATTACGATGGTGGTGGTCTTGGCGATATGGGTCAACACTACATCGACCCCGTTCAATACTTCTTGGGTAAAGACAACGAGTCGCCCATCAAGGTTGAGGTTGATGCACCCGAGCAACACCCCGATGCAATCGGTACATGGCGTAAAATCGTTTACACCTACGCTGACGGATGCCAAATCATCCTTCAAGGCGAGGATCACGGTGACAAGAACGCTCCCTACATCGAGGGTCCTCTTGGCAAAGTTTACGCCGGTTTCCAATGTACTATTCCCGACGTGATGAACAAGATCGCCGAGATGCCTGATCCCGAACCTCAAAACACCGATTTCTTGGCTTGCGTACGCAACCGTGAGAAATTCGCTTTGGACGAGGAAATCGGACACCGCAGTTGTACCGTTGTGAACATGGCTCTCACCGCATTGCGCTTGAACCGCACATTGCACTTCGACAACGAGAAGCAATTGTTCATTAACGATGACGCAGCAAACCGCCTTATCGATCAACCGATGCGTGGTCCCTGGAAATTGTAGTATCAATGCTTAAACTGAAGAAAAAACAATGAATATGAAAAAGATATTTTTGTGCCTTGCAATGGCTGCCTTGGTGCCCTTCACCAGCTTT
>JAZOPO010000002.1:0-22255 GCA_045655585.1 Alistipes sp.
ACCATCAAGTCTGATGACGTGATGGGCCGTGCCAAGGCTTACGAGGCTATCGTTAAGGGTGACAACCTGCCACGTCCGGGCGTACCCGAGGCAATGAATGTGCTTTTGCACGAGTTGCGCGGTTTGGCTCTGTCAGTTAAATTGGAGTAATATATAGTAGGTATAAAAAATAAAGAGATTTGTAATATGGCAATTAAAGATAATAATAAGCAACACGGTTACAGCCACATTTCAATCGGCCTGGCCTCTCCCGAGGAGATTCTGGCTCAGTCGAGTGGTGAGGTGTTGAAGCCCGAGACAATCAACTATCGTACCTACAAGCCCGAGCGCGATGGTCTCTTCTGCGAGCGCATCTTCGGTCCTGTGAAGGACTACGAGTGCCACTGCGGTAAGTACAAGCGTATCCGTTATAAGGGTATCGTCTGCGACCGATGCGGTGTGGAGGTTACTGAGAAGAAGGTACGTCGTGAGCGTATGGGTCACATTTCACTTGTTGTGCCCGTTGTTCACATCTGGTACTTCCGTTCTCTTCCCTCAAAGATCGGTTATCTGTTGGGTATTCCTACCAAGAAGTTGGAGTCAATCATATATTACGAGCGTTACGTAGTTCTTCAGGCTGGTGCTGCTGAGAATGTAACTATCAACAACGGCCAGAGCATCAATAAGCTGGATATCCTTTCTGAGAAGGAGTATCTCGACGTATTGGCAGCTCTTCCCGCTGGTAACCAGTCACTTCCCGATGACGATCCGCAGAAGTTCGTTGCCAAGATGGGTGGCGAGGCTATCTACGAGCTCCTGCAGAAGGTTGATCTCGACTCTATGTCATACGCCCTGCGTCACAAGGCCTCTTCGGAGACTTCGCAGCAGCGTAAGAGCGAGGCTCTGAAGCAGTTGAACGTTATCGAGTCTTTCCGTGCATCGAACGGCAAGAACAAGCCCGAGTGGATGGTATTGAACGTAATCCCCGTTATTCCTCCCGAGTTGCGTCCCTTGGTGCCGCTGGATGGTGGTCGTTTCGCGACATCTGATTTGAACGATCTGTATCGTCGCGTGATTATCCGTAACAACCGTCTGAAGCGACTCATCGAGATCAAGGCTCCCGAAGTGATCCTGCGTAACGAGAAGCGTATGTTGCAGGAGGCTGTGGATTCTCTGTTCGACAACTCTCGCAAGAGCAACGCCGTAAAGAACGAGAGCAACCGTCCCTTGAAGTCACTCAGCGACTCACTCAAGGGTAAGCAGGGTCGCTTCCGTCAGAACCTTTTGGGTAAGCGTGTTGACTACTCGGCTCGTTCGGTAATCGTCGTAGGTCCCGAGCTCAAGATGCACGAGATGGGTATTCCTAAGGATATGGCAGCCGAGCTGTACAAGCCTTTCGTTATCCGTAAGCTCATCGAGCGTGGCATCGTTAAGACCGTTAAGTCTGCAAAGAAGATTATAGACCGTAAGGATCCCGTTATCTGGGGTATTCTGGAGAACGTGATCAAGGGTCACCCCGTACTTATGAACCGTGCCCCGACCCTTCACCGTTTGGGTATTCAGGCCTTCCAGCCTAAGCTCATCGAGGGTAAGGCAATGCAGTTGCATCCGTTGGCATGTACGGCGTTCAACGCCGACTTCGACGGTGACCAGATGGCAGTTCACTTGCCCTTGGGCAACGCCGCTATCCTGGAGGCACAGCTTTTGATGCTCGGTTCGCACAACGTCCTTAACCCTGCCAATGGTGCGCCTATCACCGTGCCTTCGCAGGATATGGTTTTGGGTCTGTACTATATCACAAAGCCCCGTCCCGGTGCAAAGGGTGAGGGTCTGGTATTCTACGGCCCCGAGGAGGCAATTATCGCCTACAACGAGCAGCGCGCAGCATTGCACGCAACCGTTAAGTGCGTATTGCGCGACGTTGATAAGAACGGCAACGAGTTTGAGGAGTTGAAGGAGACCACTATCGGTCGTATCCTCTTCAACCAGGTTGTACCCGCGGAGGTTGGTTACATCAACACCGTGCTTACGAAGAAGTCATTGCGTGATATCATCGCCGTAGTCTTGAAGAAGGCGGGTGCTGACAAGGTGGCTAAGTTCCTTGACGATATCAAGAACATGGGTTACCGTATGGCATTCCAGGGTGGTCTGTCGTTTAACCTCGACGCTGTGGTTATTCCTGATTCAAAGCAGGAGTTGGTACAGGAGGGTTATGCCAAGGCTGACGCCATTATGGATGACTACAACATGGGTCTTATCACCAACAACGAGCGTTACAACCAGATCATTGACGTCTGGACAAATATTAATAACAAGCTTACAAAGCAGGTAATCGACACCCTTGTTAAGGATCAGGACGGTTTCAACCCCGTTTACATGATGCTTGACTCTGGAGCCCGTGGTTCTAAGGAGCAGATTCGTCAGCTCTCTGGTATGCGTGGTTTGATGGCTAAGCCTCAGAAGTCAGGTGTTGAGGGTGGTCAGCAGGTTATCGAGAACCCGATCCTCTCGAACTTTAAGGAGGGTCTTTCGGTGCTTGAGTACTTTATCTCTACTCACGGTGCTCGTAAGGGTTTGGCCGATACCGCGCTGAAGACCGCCGATGCAGGTTACCTGACACGTCGTCTGGTCGATGTAGCACAGGATGTTATCATCAACGAGGAGGATTGTGGCACATTGCGTGGTTTGACAGCTACGGCTATCAAGCGTAACGACGATGTCGTGCAGACTCTCTACGATCGTATCCTTGGCCGCACGGCTCTGAACGATGTTATTCACCCCATCACGGGCGATGTGATCTGCAAGGCAGGTGAGGAGATCACCGAGCAGATCGCCGAGGCAATTGACAAGTCACCGCTGGAGTCTGTAGAGATTCGTTCGGTACTTACCTGCGAGGCTCGTCATGGTGTATGTGCGAAGTGCTACGGCCGTAATCTGGCTACCGCTCGCATGGTACAGAAGGGTGAGGTTGTAGGCGTTATCGCTGCTCAGTCAATCGGTGAGCCCGGTACCCAGCTTACACTGCGTACGTTCCACGTCGGTGGTGTTGCGGGTGGTTCAACCGTTGAGACCAACGTAGTATCGAAGTATGAGGGTCGTCTGGAGATCGACGAGTTGCGTACTATCAAGGGTAAGAACGCCGCAGGCGACGCAGTAGATATCGTTATCTCACGTCAGTCGGAGTTCCGCATCGTAGATCCCAAGACCGAGATTACACTCTATACTCACGCATTGCCTTACGCATCAATCCTCTACATGCAGGATGGCGCTATGGTTAAGAAGGGTGATCTGGTTTGCGAGTGGGATCCCTACAATGCCGTTATCATCGCCGAGACCGATGGTAAGGTATCGTACGAGCACGTTATCGAGGGTGTTACCTACCGCGAGGAGCGTGATGAGCAGACTGGCCTTTCAGAGAAGGTGGTTATCGAGTCTAAGGATCGTACCAAGAGCCCCGTTATCCACATTGTGAATAAGGAGGGTGACGATGTTCGCTCATATAACTTGCCCGTTACGGCGCATATCATCGTTAAGGACAACGCCAAGATCAAGGCTGGCGACATCCTTATCAAGATCCCTCGTGCCGTAGGTAAGGGTGGTGGCGATATCACCGGAGGTCTGCCCCGAGTTACTGAGCTCTTCGAGGCTCGTAACCCGTCTAACCCCGCAATCGTATCAGAGATCGATGGTGAGGTAGCATTCGGTAAGATCAAGCGTGGTAATCGTGAGATTATCATCACCTCAAAGCAGGGCGACGTTATGAAGTATCTCGTACCCCTGTCACGCCAGATCGTTGTTCAGGAGAACGACTACGTTAAGGCTGGTATGCCTTTGTCAGATGGTGCCATTACGCCGAGCGACATTTTGCGTATCCTCGGTCCTACCAAGGTTCAGGAGTACATCGTGAACGAGGTTCAGGAGGTTTACCGTATGCAGGGTGTAAAGATTAACGATAAGCACTTTGAGGTAATCGTTCGTCAGATGATGAGCAAGGTTAAGATTGAGGATCCGGGTGATTCACGCTTCTTCGAGGATCAGATCGTCGATAAGTGGGAGTTCATGGATGTGAACGACGAGCTCTACGACAAGGTAGTTGTTGAGGATGCTGGCGATTCACAGAATGTACAGCCCGGTCAGATTATCTCGCTCCGCAAGTTGCGTGATGAGAACTCATCATTGAAGCGTCGCGATATGAAGCTTGTTAAGGTTCGTGACATCGTTCCCGCAACCTCTAACCAGGTGCTCCAGGGTATTACCCGTGCTGCATTGCAGACTTCAAGCTTTATCTCGGCAGCATCGTTCCAGGAGACTACTAAGGTCTTGAACGAAGCAGCTATTCAGGGTAAGATTGACCCGTTGGCAAACTTGAAGGAGAATGTAATCTGCGGTCACTTGATTCCTGGTGGTACAGGTCTTCGCGACTACGACAATCTTATCGTAGGTTTGAAGTCAGATGTTGAGGGCTTTGCTCAGGCAGAGTAAATACTCAAAACTCTATAATAAAACCGTTACCCTAAATGGGTAGCGGTTTTTTTGTTGTGTGTGGGGGGGGTACAGGTGTTATAAGAATTATAGGAATTATAGGAGTGTATTTTATAATACTTATAACACCTATAATACCTATAACCCATATAACACTTATAAATATTTTCTATCTTTGCACCGTTTTGATGAGATTAAGATGAATGCACGAAAGATAAACTTTTCTAACCCCATCTGGGGACATATCCTGCTCTTTGTGGCAGCTGCTTTCTTTGGCGGTAATGCTCCTATGGTCAAGGACTTGGCCGAGCACGGCGTGTCGGCTGTTGCCGTGGCGGATTTTCGCTCGGTGGGTGCTGCTGTGGCCTTTTGGGTAGCCTCATTTTTTGTGAAGCCCGACCCCGAGAGGGTTACGCTACCCGTAATCGGCAAATTGTTTATCGCTAGTATGCTTAGCATCGTCTTTAATCAGGTGCTCTTCACGGTTGGAATATCCTACACCTCGCCCGTGAATGCTACCATCGTGGCTACGATGCTACCCATTATCGCTATGATATTCTCGGCCCTGATTATCAAGGAGCGCATCACGCTACCCAAGGTCGCAGGCCTTGTGATTGGCTTGGCCGGTGCTTTGCTGTTGGTCTTGGGCAGTGGCAAGGGTGTTGGTGGCGGAGGCTTGAAAGGCGACTTGATGTGCTTCACGGCGCAGACCTGCATAGGCCTTTATATGGTGATTTTCAGCGGTATGATTCACCGCTATACTGTCTTCACGCTTATGAAGTGGATGTTCCTCTTCTCGGCTATCGTCGTGACTGTCATCACCTGGCCATATATCACGGCTATCGACTACGCGTCGTTGCCGCTGGTGGCGTGGGGTGAGATACTCTTCATCGTCTTCTGCGGAACATTCCTCTCGTATGTATGCTTCACCTACGGCCAGCAGGTGCTGACACCGACCATTGTCGGTATGTATAACTATGTGCAACCCATCGTGGCGACCATCCTTGCTGTGGCTATCGGCGTGGGACGCTTCGGGTGGCGAGAGTTGCTCTCTATGGCGTTAGTCTTTGGCGGCGTCTATATCGTCAATAGGGCTAAGAATTTCGAGAGGGTGAAGGGAAATAAATAAAAAAATATTATCTTTGTAGTCGCTGTCTGTTAGCAGCGGTCTTGGCTCCATAGTTCAAGGGATAGAACGAAGGTTTCCTAAACCTTAAATTCGCGTTCGAGTCGCGGTGGGGCTACTTGTTTTGATGCGAAAGAGTATGAAAGTTTTTAGAAGTGTAAAAGACCTCGGTCCGTTGGATGTTGCCTTGCGCGAGGCGATGGAGATTAAGGCCGACCGTTATAAGTATCAGGAGCTTGGTAAGAACAAGACTGCGTTGTTGATTTTCTTCAACAACTCTCTGCGAACACGCCTCTCGACACAGAAGGCTGCGATGAATCTGGGTATGAATGTCATCGTGTTGGATGTTAATCAGGGTGCGTGGAAGTTGGAGACAGAGCGTGGCGTGGTGATGGATGGCGACAAGAGCGAGCATCTGTTGGAGGCTATCCCCGTTATGGCGAGCTACTGCGATATTATCGGTGTGCGTTCGTTTGCTACATTCGAGAGCCGCGAGGACGATTACAACGAGAAGATTTTGGAGCAGTTTATCCAATATTCGGGTAAGCCCGTATTCTTTATGGAGAGTGCTACGGTGCACCCCTTGCAGTCTTTCGCCGACCTTATCACCATCGAGGAGTATAAGGAGCGTAAGCGCCCCAAGGTTGTGCTCACTTGGGCTCCCCACCCGAAGGCTCTGCCGCAGGCTGTGCCCAACTCGTTTGCCGAGTGGATGAATGCTGCCGATGTAGATTTCGTTGTCACACACCCCGAGGGCTATGAGCTCGACCCGCAGTTTGTGGGCGATGCGAAAGTGGAGTACGACCAGATGAAGGCCTTTGAGGATGCAGACTTCATATATGCAAAGAATTGGAGCTGCCCGGGTGTTACGCGCCCCGAGGATTACGGTAAGGTTCTCTCGAAAGATATGAGCTGGACCGTAAGCGAGCGTCAGATGGCGGTAACCAACAATGCCCACTTTATGCACTGCCTGCCCGTGCGTCGCAATATGATTGTAACAGACGATGTAATCGAGTCACCCCGCTCATTGGTTATTCCAGAGGCGGCTAATCGTGAGATTTCAGCAACGGTGGTCCTGAAACGAATGCTCGAATCTTTGTAAGTAAAATCTGTCTAATGGTCTGTTTTGGCATCTACCTCGATGTTAAAATCTGAAAATATCTAATGGTTGCTTGTTGTGAGCAACCATTTTTTTGTACCTATATATGCCATTTCGTCACTATGTGGCACTGTATTAGGATTATTTCGTGAAAAAAATCAGGAATTTTGTATATTTGCCCAGCGTAATAAAATTTGTAAACAATGATAAATAACATAACAAACGACATAGTATATATCGGTGTAGACGATACCGATTTGGACCTCTTTGAGAGTCAGTACATTATCCCCAATGGTATATCTTATAACTCGTATCTTGTTAAAGATGAGAAGATTGCTATTATGGATACGGCCGACTATCGCAAGATGGACGAGTGGTTAGGAAATCTTCGCACGGCACTCTGCGGCCGCACGCCCGACTACCTCATCGTGCAGCATATGGAGCCCGACCACGCTGGTTGCATAGCTGAGATTATGAACCTCTACCCGCAGATGAAGATTGTCGCCTCGGCACGCGCTATTCAGATGCTGCCGCAGTTCTTCGAGGGGGTAGATTTCTCTCAGCGAACAATTGTCGTTAAGGAGGGCGATACGCTCTCGCTTGGTGAGCACACCTTGCAGTTCTTTATGGCGCCGATGGTTCACTGGCCCGAGGTTATGGTCACATACGACAAGCGTGACAAGGTTGTCTTCTCGGCTGATGGCTTCGGTAAGTTCGGTGCGTTGAGCCATGAGGAGGATTGGGCTTGCGAGGCGCGCCGCTACTACTTCAACATCTGTGGAAAGTATGGCGCATCGGTGCAGTCCCTGCTCAAAAAACTCGCTACGCTGGATGTGGAGTATATCTGTCCGTTGCACGGTCCCATCCTGAGTGAGAATTTGGGTTATTACATCGGCCTCTACAACACTTGGAGTAAGTATGAGGTTGAGACCGAGGGTGTACTTGTCGCTTACGCCTCTATCCACGGAGGCACGGCTGCTGTGGCAAATACTGTGGCCGATATGTTGCGTGAAAAGGGCGCGAAGAAGGTTGCCGTTGCCGACCTTTGTCGTGACGATATGGCGGAGGCAATAGAAGATGCCTTCCGTATGGATAAAATGATTGTGGCTGCGGCGTCGTACGATGGCGGTGTATTTCCGGCTATGCACGACTTCCTGCACCACCTACAAATTAAGGCTTACCAGAAGCGTCGCGTAGGCATCATTGAAAATGGCTCGTGGGCACCGTGCGCAGGTCGCGTAATGCGCGGTATGTTGGAGCAGATGAAAGATGTCGAAATCGTGGAGCCTATGGTAACCATCCTCTCGCGTATGAAGCAGAGCGACAGAGCCTCATTGGAGGCTTTGGCTGACGCTATGCTGAAATAGAGTATTTATTAGTTTTGTCGGATTGAGAGGGCCGATGCATAGAAAAAGATGACAAAAATTAAAGGAAATTGCCTTCTCATCACAGGAGGAGCATCGGGTATCGGCCGCATTATGGGCCGTATGGCACTCGAAAAGGGTGCACGCCAATTGGTTATTTGGGATATTAACGAGCAGAACATCGCCGCGACCGAAGTAGAGTTCTCAAAGTTAGGTAAGGTTAAGGGTTACCGCGTGGATGTCTCTAATGTTGAGCAGGTCGAGTCGACCTACAAGCAGGTGCAGAGCGAGTGCGGTGATGTAGATATTTTGATTAACTGCGCGGGTATTGTTACAGGCAACAAGACCTTCGAGCAGCAGAGTGTAGCGGATATCGAGCGCACGATGAACATCAACGCCAAGGCACCTATGGTTGTGGCGTTGCAGATGTTGGGCGATATGATTGCCCGTGACTACGGCCACATCTGTAACATCGCCTCGGCGGCGGGTATGATTGCAAACCCCAAGATGTCGGTATATGCAGCGAGCAAGTGGGCCGTTGTCGGCTGGTCGGATTCGTTGCGCATTGAGTTGCATCGTCGCGCAAGCAAGGTGCGAGTGACGACCGTAGCACCTTACTACATCAACACAGGAATGTTTGATGGCATAAAGTCGCGTTTCTTCCCCATTCTCGATGCCGAGAAGACTTCGCGTAAGATTATTCGTGCCATCGAGCGTAACATAGATTTCAGAGGTATTCCGTGGAGTTATCACTTCTTCCGCCTGTGTCAGGGCCTGTTGCCCGTGTCGTGGTTCGATACCATCATCGGCAATTGGTTGGGTGTATACTCTGTAATGGATAATTTCAAGGGCCGCAAGTAAACACAATGGAGCTTGCCTTCAACATAATCTCACTGCTTGTCGTTTCGGTTGTAATCCTTTTAGTGGATTTGGCCGTGGCGGGCGTGGCCGCAATCTTTGGAGTGTCGTTCAAGAGTCTCTTCGTAAAAGGATTGTGGTTCTTGTTGCTGCCGTGGATTGCGTGGGTGTATGGTACGGTGGTTGAGCGCAACTGCTTCCGTGTAAGGAGTGTTGCTATCGAGAGCCAGGCACTTCCTGTCTCATTCGATGGCTATCGCGTGGTGCATATCTCGGACCTGCATCTTAAATCGTTCGAAGGGCGCGAAAGGGCTCTGCAACGCGCCGTGGAGAAGATAAATGCTCTGAAAGCCGATGCTGTGGTGCTTACAGGCGACTTGGTGTCGTATGGCCATTGGGAGCTGGACGGCTTGCAGGATATATTGGAGGGCTTGGAGGCAAAGGATGGAGTGTACTCGGTACTTGGCAACCACGATTACAGCGAGTATCATCGCTGGCCGTCGCAGCAGGAGCGCATAGAGGCGTTGGAGATGTTGAAGTGCCGCCAGAGAGATATGGGTTGGCATCTGTTGCTCAACGAGAATCGCTCGATTGTAAGGGGTGGCGACACCATCTCAATCATCGGCGTGGAGAATATCTCGGGCGATAGGCACTTCCGCACCTATGGAGATTTGGCGCAGGCTATGCAGGGTGCTGACGGGGCGTATAAGATTCTTCTAAGTCACGACCCTACGCATTGGCGTAGCGGAGTTGTCGGCAAGAGTGATATAGACCTTATGCTGGCAGGCCATACGCACGCTATGCAGGTTATGCTCTTCGGCTGGTCGCCATCGTCGCTTATCTATGATGAGTGGGGTGGCCTGTATCGAGAAGGCGAGCAGAGACTGTATGTTAATCGTGGCCTTGGCCAGACTGTCTTTAAGGCGCGCATTGGTGCCGTGCCCGAAATTACACTAATAGAGTTAAAACATAAAGAGTAGATATTTATGACAATTGAGAATACTGCAACCGAGCGCATCGTGGCTATCGTTGAGGAGCAGCGCGAGTTTTTCGGCTCGGGTGCAACGCTGAGTTACGATTTTCGTAAGAAGCAACTTGGCCGTTTGCAAAAGGCTCTCGAAAAGTGGTCTAAGCCACTCTGTGAGGCGCTGTGGAAGGATTTGCACAAGTCGGAGCAGGAGGCTATCCTCACCGAGCTGAGCATCGTTGAGGGTGAGGTGAAGAATCATCTGCGCCACTTGAAGAGCTGGATGAGAACGGAGCGTCGCTCGACACCGCTAAAAATGATGCCCTCGCGTTCGCGCATCGTAAGCGAGCCGTTGGGTCAGTCGCTTATCATCTCGCCGTGGAACTATCCCGTGCAGCTGCTGCTCAATCCCTTGGTTGGCGCTATCTCGGCAGGTTGTACGGCGGTGCTGAAACCCTCGCCCTATGTGCCCAATGTGTCGCTTGTTATCGAGCAGATGATTGCCGACACTTTCGAGGAGAAGTATGTGGCTGTGGTGCAGGGTAATCGTGATGTTAATGCCGCGCTGTTGGAGCAGCGTTACGATATTATATTCTTTACGGGTAGCCCCTCGCTGGGTAAACTGGTTATGAGTGCTGCCGCGAAGCACCTCACACCCGTGGTGTTGGAGCTGGGCGGCAAGAGCCCCTGCATTGTGGATAAGGGTGCCGACATAGAGATTGCTGCACAGCGCATAGCGTGGGGTAAGACTCTCAATGCGGGTCAGACTTGCATCGCTCCCGACTATCTGCTTATCCACCACTCGGTGCAGGAGCGTTTTGTTGAGGAGTTCAAGAAGGCTGTCGAGCGTCTGCACGGTAAGGAAGTGCGCCAGAGCAAACACTTCGTGCGATTGGTTAATGAGCGCGCTTTTGACCGCGTGGCAGGCTATCTTGCCGATGGTCGCGTGGTGGCGGGTGGTCACACTGTGCGCGAGGAGCGTTACATCGAGCCTACATTGCTGGCCGATGTGTCGCCCTCATCGCCCGTTATGCAGGAGGAGATTTTTGGCCCTGTGTTGCCGATGATTACATTCGATAAGCGCGAGGAGGTGGTACGCTTCGTTACCGAGCGCGAGAAGCCGCTTGCGTTCTACTACTTCGGCAAGGAGGATAAGGCGTGGAAGATGATTCGCCACACATCGTCGGGCGGAGCCTGCATCAACGACACCATTATGCACATCGCCAACGAGAATCTGCCCTTTGGTGGCGTGGGTAACTCGGGTATGGGCTCATATCACGGCCGATTGAGTTTCGATGCCTTCTCGCATCGTCGCGCGGTGGTTATCACACCTTCGTGGCTCGATTTGCCATTCCGATATATGCCGTATAAGATGTTTGGATTGGTGAAGAGGTTATTATAGAAATCGTCTTGCCAAGGCTCTTGTTATACAATTTCTATGGGAAATGAGGGAACTGACTTATTTGTTAGATTCCCTCTTTTTTTTCGGCGCGCTTATTGTTTTCTATGGCAAAAACTCTTGTTATGGAAAATAATTCTCTTGTGGCGCGAGCCATCTCGCGCATATACGAAGCGTTGAACCGAGCCGTCTCGCGCATACAACCCTTCGTGTTATTGGTCTCGTGTCTTGGTATTTGGCTGGGCTACTTGACGGGTATGTACGCCACAGGCTCATTCCACTCCGCCTCGCGCTGGATGGGTGCTATGCTGTCGTGTACATCGCTTATAACCGTGCTGCAAATGCCTACATACAAGGAGTCCATCGGCCCGAGCCTGATGCGAGTCTTCGGAACATTCTTGGGCGCGCTCATAGCCTATATTTACCTAAAAATGTTACCCTTCTCGGTGATGGGTATGTTGCTGGCGGTTGCCGTGTTGGAGATGCTGTGTATGATGATGAACATCTACAACAAGGGTCGCATTGCCACCATCACGCTGGTAATCATTATGCTCGTGTCGCAGATGTCGCCCGAGTCGGACCCTGCGGTCAACTGCTCGCTGCGTTTCTTTGAGTCGGCTGTGGGTGTTGGCGTAGGATTGCTGCTGCGCTGGTCTATCGAAAAGTGGAACGCCTTGCGTCTGCGCCTGTTGCATATGGGCCGTAGCGAAGATGGGCAGATGGTCGATATGGATACTATGCCGCTGCGCTGGGGGCATATCAAGGTGCTGATGGTGGCCTCGCTGGGACAGCTCACGGGTGGAGCGTTGGCGACGCTTGTGGGCGTGGTGCTGCCGTTGATGGAGAGCCTCACCAACACCCATCTTCCCGCCTTCGAGCAGGGCCTGCTGGCCTCGATGAGCCTTATAGGTATAATGGTAGGCTCCATCTTTATCGGGGAGTGGAGCGACAAGCGGGGCTATCTGCGTTATCTTCGCATCTCGCCTGCGCTTATCCTGTTGGGTGCGGTGATGGCTATGCTCACCACGAGCGTGGGTATGCTGATGCTCTCGCTCTTTATTATGGGCTTTGGCGTGGGAGGTGGATATAGCCTCGACTCGGACTATATATCGGAGATTATGCCTCGCCGCTGGCGGCTTTTTATGGTGGGCGTGGCAAAGGCTACATCGGCCATCGGAAATGTCGTTATGGCGTTTGCCTGCTACTATATCTTGAAAAATTGGAGCTCGACGGACCTCTGGAACGGAATGTTCTTGCTGGTGGCGTTGCTTGCTATCGTAATGCTTCTTTGCAGTGTGCGCTTTGCGCAGAGTCCCGGGTGGCTGCTCTCGCGAGGACGCAGGGAGGAGGCTGAGCGTACTGTGCGCTACTTCTTGGGGGCGGATGTCGCTATTGGCGAGATGGCAACACCGCCCGATGTGAGCCCCTCGAAGCGTAGTATGCTTCGTGCGGATAATCTGCTTCGTGTGATATTTAGCGGTGTACCGTGGGCGTGCGAGGGTTTTGCTGTGTATGGTGTGGGGGTGTTTCTGCCAATACTCATTATGGCGTTGGGGCTCGGCAAGAGTGGCGATGGCGTGGCGCATATAGCCTCGTCGGTGGAGCTCTCGGCCTATATAAATATCTTCGTGGCGGTGGGCTTTGCTATCGGCCTGGCATTGGTAAATAGGCTCTGGCATACGCGCCAGCAGGCGTGGGGTTTTGTCGTGGCTACGGCGGGGTTGGCGTTGCTCGTTGCGGCCTACGAACTGCATCTATCGAAGTGGCTTATGATTTTGGGGTTTGTTATCTTTGAGTTGGCTCTAAATGCGGGCCCGCACCTTATAACCTTTATCCTTCCTGCGCAGATTTTCCCTGTTGCCGACCGTGGTACGGGCGCAGGCTTGGCCGCTGCCTTTGGCAAGGCAGGAGCGGTGCTGGGCGTGCTGTTTATACCTATTCTTATGAAGTGGGGTGGGGTGATGCTGGCACTTGCGGTGACGGCTGCGTTGCAGATTGTGGGGGCTGTGATTACGATGAGTCTGGGGCGGAAGATACTGCCTAATAAAAAATAAAAAAGCCTGTCATTGCGACAGGCCTTTTTTTTACTCTTTCGATAGATGTTGTTTTATCTTGCTGCTCCACGACGAGTGGTCGGGTTGAGCCTCGTCTAACTTAAACATTGGCAAGAGGAATAACCAGGTTGTGATGCAGAACGGGGCAGTGAGTGTGGCTATTGAGTAGGGGTGCATCCATATATTCATCGCCGCCTGAACAAATACCGTTACGATAATTCCCAATAGAGCCCACAATGCCGAGCGCCAGCAGGGACGATAAAAGACCGATGCGAGGGCTATGGCCGTCAGCACCGCGCTGAAACTATACAGACCCTCGGCTACCGAGTGGGCAGGTGCTCCCATAAACAGAGCCACGCACATCGACAGCGCAGAGCCTATGGCTGCCCAAAGAGCTGCCCAGCGGCTACAAAGCAGAAGGCCGATGAGGAACAGTGCTCCCGTCACCCACGACTCTATGAGAAATACCTGCGAGATGCCGTTCAGCCACGCTTGGATTATATCCCACAGCGTATCCAGGCTCGCCGTGGCGTGGTGCGTAGTGTGATGCGAGGTGTGGTGCAGCGTTTGCAGACCTCGCATAATATGCGCAGCGAGCAGGAAGAACCAAGTAGATAGCACGAACGGAAAGGTGAATGAGTTTACCTTCCACGGGCGCATAACATTGTTGAGTCCCTCGCGTAACCATGTAGAGAAGGCGGCACAGAGCGCCAGTGAGAGCCACATCTCGATGGTGTTACCCATAAAGAGCGGAAATGCACAGCCGACCAAGATGCCGTTGAAGCCCCACAACCCCTGATAACCATCTTCGGAGGGCAGGTTGAGGATAAATCCTGTGATGGTCGAGACCACCAATCCGAGCAGTGCACCCCACGCCATTGTAGCGTAGCCTGCGGAGTATCCACCCCAGAATATGCCGGCAAGAAAGAAGAGTCCTGTCCAGGCACTCTGCTGGAACATCACCTGACCTGCACCGCGTAGGTTGATTTTAATAAAGCCGATGATTCCCGAATCGAAAATATCGGCAGAAGAGTTTGTTTTCATAACTTAAAGGTTTAATTGTCGTTATCTCCAAGGAAACTCATCGGGCATAGGGCGTTGCTTGACGCACTCCCTTACCGTTGAGCATATATCTCTTAATCGTCGTTTTACATTTGTGCTATCATCTCCCATAATACGACAAATCACACCGCAACCATTCGGTAGATGCGAAATGCCAACAGCCACGCGGTGGTCCATCGTGGCGTTTATGAGCGAGTATATGCGTTCGGCCTCGGCCTGCGGAGTGAGGATAATAGCGGTGGCAAAAATATCGTAGCGACCCATCGCGCCAAGCCGACAGACGGCCTGCCGCTTAGGCTCGATAACCATCTTTTCGCAGAATAGAGGCTCGCCATCTGCTCGGTAGGCGCGCGTGCGCAGCGAGAGAATATCGTAATCGAACCGCTCGCCATAGTGTTTGCGCCCGCAGAGGTATATCTCCGAGTAGAAGAGCGTCGCCGTAGGGTCGATTATAATCTCCGTGTCGGATATGTAACGGGTGTTACGGCAGGGGATAATCGACTCGGGGAGATATTCGAGATATGCGCCCGCTTCGAGCGTTATGCGTTGGTCGAGCGAAGAGTAGTTGTTGTGCATCGTGGCTAACTTCGTAGCCGCGCCCGTGGTTATATGGGCATAGGCATTCTTGCCAACAGTGAAGTGCTGGCCATAGCGGTCGCCCTCGATATTAGGACCTCCCGACGAGAGGATATATACGCACGGCAGCTTGGGCCACGCGCGGTCGAAATACAGCTCCTGCTGCACGATGAGTGGTGCACGACGCTCCCAATGGCGCATTATGCTGCGGGACTCGTCGTCTAATTCAAACCCGAGACGCAGGTATCCGCTTTTGCCGGGTGTCCCCACAGCCATACGGGGCGGTGAGGCGTAGGCGAGCATTTCGTGTGGCGTGTTCATCGGGCATTGGATTTATGACTATCGAAAAGCGCCATCTGGCATATCGTCGCAACCAACTCGTCGATACCCTCGCCCGTGAAGCAGTTGGTGAAGATAAAGGGCTTGTCGCCACGCATCACTTTTGAGTCGTGTCGCATAATCTCCAAATCGGCGTGAACATAGGGTGCAAGGTCTGTTTTGTTTATCACCAATATGTCCGAATGTGATATTCCCGGGCCATCTTTGCGTGGTATCTTGTCGCCTGCGGCCACATCAATCACATAGATGAAGAAGTCTACCAGCGCGGGGCTGAATGTGAGCGTCAGGTTGTCGCCACCTGACTCAATCAGTACCACATCTCCATCGGGAAAGCGCGCCTCCATCTCCTCCACGGCGGCAATATTCATCGAGGGGTCCTCTCTGACAGCCGTGTGGGGGCAGGCGCCCGTCTCAACACCTATGATACGCTCCTCGACCAGAATGCCTTTCAGCATTCGGCGTACATGTTCGGCATCCTCGGTGGTTACCACATCGTTGGTTATTATCAAAACCTTGTAACCCAACTCCAAGAGTCGTGGCGTGATGGCCTCGATTATAGCGGTCTTACCCGAGCCTACGGGCCCGCCGATTCCTATTCTGCAACTATTTTCCATTCTCGTTAATTCATAAACAATCGTTTTGCGCCCTTCTCGTGTAGCGAGGATAGTATATCCACCTGAGGCGAGAAGGAGTGCATCTCACTAATGTCAAGTTCCACCACCTCGTTGTATAACTCATCTACCTGCTGTGCCAGCGAAAAGAGAATCTGCTGTGTCTGGCGGTGTGTTATGCGCATCGAGCGTACGGCTGCGTTGAGGGTCATCGTAGCTGTGCCGTAGCATATAGCCGCGAATAACTCCCTCTCGCCTATACCACACGCCGCGAAGGCTACACCCTGCACCACGGCATAACACCCTGCGGTGCGTGTTGCAACAATATCCTCTGCGAGCCGAGTGAGCAGGCGATGGTGGGTAATCTCGGCACTGAGTTCCGCCATCTTGCGCCCCATACGCTGACTCATCACTCGCAGCTCGGTGTTCGTCTTGCGCGAGAAGAGTTGTTTGTCGCAGTAGACGATTCGTTGATAATCCTCCTGTGTCGTAGCACGGTAAGCATTCAGTGCCGCGATGCCATCGGTTGTGGCCGATAGATGCAGTAGCGTACTAACAAACTCGTCAAGCGTGTGGTAATTGTGTACCAACCCCGTGTCGATGGCACTCTCCAATGTGTTCGAGAAGGAGAAGCCACCCACGGGAAGTGCCGAGTCGGCAAACTGCATCAGGTGCAGTAGTGGTGTCAGCGATTTATTGCGCATAATCGTGGTGATGATGCTCCTCGTCGGCAGCCGTCGCTCCGCCAATCAGTCGGCGAATTTCGTGGGGCGAGAGGTAGGGTATAATCTGCTCGGCAGGCTTGAATGAGTAGGCTATATGTTCGATATTATGCGTGCGCATAACACTATCCATAACCTTCCTATCCACCGTCAGCGGTACAAAGACCTTCGTGCCACGCACCACGGCAGGCCAATGCTGGTTGCCAATGGCGTGACCAAGCTCCACCGAGGTGTGGATTATAGTTTGTGGCTCCATACGAGCCAGCGCTCCGAGCTCGATGACCATTATGTCGCTCAGTTTAAGGCGCAGGACAACCATCAGTCGCGACTCCTTGTCGTAGTGGAGTATATCGCCATCGCGCAGTTGCGTGTGGCGTTTGAGCGATACGGCATACTCCTTGCCTCCTCGTCCGCGTACAACGAAACGGCTCTTCTGTGCCGTCCACTGGTCGAGGTCGATGTAATCTACATCGACCTCGTCGCAGAGAGCGCTCCATTCAGGGTCGGCAATATTGCCGACGATATGATTGTATATCTTCATAGCGGTGTTTAGCTGAACCAATATAGCTGTCCGAGCGAGAAGCCTTTTGCGGGCTTGATATCGATGCGCTGATTGTTGATTGTAACATCGAATGTCTCGGGATTGACATCTATTTGCGGACTTGCACAGTTACGCATCATATCGCGCTTGGTGAGTTGTCGCGTGCGTCGCACGGGGCATACCATTCGGTTGAGATGCAGACGGCGCTTTATGTCGCCCTGGAAGGCAGCCTGCGACACGAACGAGATGCAACTCTCGCGCAGCGTGCGGCCAAATGCACCAAACATAGGTCGATACATACAAGGCTGTGGTGTGGGTAGCGAAGCGTTGGGGTCGCCCATATTTGACCAGCTAATCATACCACCCTTGATGACCATCTTAGGCTTGGCTGCAAAGAACTGCGGCTCCCACAACACCAAGTCGGCAATCTTACCCTTCTCGATGGAGCCGATGTAGTCGGATATGCCGAAGCAGATGGCGGGGTTGATTGTGATTTTGGCTATGTAGCGCAGTACGCGGTAGTTGTCGTTCTGGTCGGAGTCCTCCGTGAGGCGACCACACGCCTGCTTCATATATGATGCCATCTGGAATGTGCGCTGGAACGACTCTCCAACACGGCCCATAGCCTGCGAGTCGGATGTGACCATAGAGATAACACCCAAGTCGTGAAGGATATTCTCCGCAGCCTGCGTCTCGGGGCGTACACGGCTCTCGGCAAAGGCTACATCGGAGGGAATCTGCGGGTTGAGGTTGTGGCACACCATAATCATATCGAACAGCTCGGCCTGCGAGTTAATGCCGAAGGGGAGCGTGGGATTTGTCGATGAGGGGAGCACAAAGGGAAGTGATGCCACCTTCAACAGGTCGGGAGCGTGGCCACCGCCTGCGCCCTCGCTGTGGTAGGTGTGTATCGTGCGGCCATCGATGGCGGCAATGGTATCCTCTACATAGCCACTCTCGTTGAGCGTGTCGGTGTGTATGGCAACCTGTACATCATATCGGTCGGCAACATCGAGCGTGGTGCGTATCGCTGCGGGTGTAGAACCCCAGTCCTCGTGAATCTTAATACCGCAGGCTCCTGCTTCGATTTGTTCCTCGACAGACTCCTTGCCCGAGCAGTTACCCTTGCCCAGGAAACCTATATTCACGGGTATCTCCTCCGACGATTTTAGCATCTGCTCGATGTTCCAGCGACCAGATGTGATTGTCGTTCCGTTGGAACCATCGCTCGGGCCTATGCCACCACCAATGAGCGTTGTGATGCCGTTGCTTAGCGAGGCGTAAGCCTGCTGTGGCGAGATGAAGTGCACATGGCCATCAATACCACCAGCCGTCAGTATCAGGTGCTCGCCCGATATGGCATCGGTTGCTGCGCCCGTAACCAAGTTGGGGTTCACACCACACATCGTGTTGGGGTTGCCCGACTTGCCTATGCCTGCAATCTTGCCATCCTTAATACCCACATCGGCCTTGACGATGCCCACCACGGGGTCTATGATGGTTACATTGGTGATAACCAAGTCCAACGCACCCTCCTCCGAGGTGATTGTATTGGCCAAAGCCATACCGTCGCGCAGTGTCTTGCCACCGCCATATACCACCTCGTCGCCGTAGCCGCAACGAAGGTCGCGTTCAATCTCAACATACAGGTCTGTGTCGCCCAGACGAATCTTGTCGCCTACCGTGGGGCCGTAAAGGTTGTTATAATCTTGTCTTGAAACTGTTGCCATAGTTATTACTCTTTGGTGTTTGGTTTTTCACTCGCTTTTTTCTCTTTGTCGGCGGCAGCCTCCGCCTCGACCCTCTGCTCGGGCATACACATAAACCCGCGATGCTTCATCTTGCGCAGGGCGTGTATGCGCTTTGGATAATATGTCGGTGCATCCTCGCAGCCCGTATATCCGTTCACCAGGCCGTTGAAGCCTATTATGCGGCGCTTGCCACCGAAGTTAACCACCTCGACCTCCTTGCTGTCGCCCGGCTCGAATCGTATGGCCGTAGTAGCGGGTATATTCAGGTGGCAACCAAAGGCCGCCATACGCTCAAATTCGAGGTAGCGATTAACCTCAAAGAAGTGGAAGTGTGAGCCAACCTGAATGGGACGGTCGCCCGTGTTGCGCACGGTAATCTTTTTAGTACAGCGGTTGCAGTTGTACTCTATATCCTTGTCGCAGAGTACCACCGAGCCTATGGCTACGCTCTTTTCGGGTTTGAACCCCTCCTTATTAGGGTAGAGGGGTTGCGACTGCTGCGCACATCGTGCACCTTGCCCAGCAGTGTGATTTGTGTTGTTGTCCATATTGTCGTAAATTATTTAATCGGATGATGGATACTTATCAGGCGCGAGCCGTCGGTGAAGACAGCCTCGACCTGCAATAGAGTTATCATATCGGCCACGCCATCCATAACATCGCCCTTGCGTAGTACAGATGCGGCCAGAGTCATAACCTCCTCGACGGTCTTGCCCTCGCGAGCGCCTTCGAGTGCAGAAGATGTGATGTAGGCCACAGCCTCAGGATAGTTGAGCTTCAAGCCCTTTTTCAGACGCCGCTCGGCAACCATACCGAGTGTGAGCAGCGTGAGTTTGTCAATCTCTCTTGGAGTTAAATGCATAATATTTAGATTTTAAGATGTGCCTATCGTAGAAGCAAATAATATGCCATTGATTATGGTGCGGGGGAGATGTTGCGAGCGGGAAATATCTGCTCGATGTTTGGCATTTGTTTTGAATAGTGCTATATTTACTTAAAATTAAAAGTTATGTTGAAAGCTATGTTTTTGGCGGGCGTTGGTGGATTTGTTGGTACCTGCCTGCGTTATCTGACTGGAAAATTGTGCCATCTGTTTGTCGTGGGAACTTTCCCTATGGGAACATTTGTGGTGAATATTATTGGTAGCTTTATTATAGGTGTGCTGTTTGGCGTGGCCGAGCGAACCAATACAATCACGCCAGCTATAAGCGCTCTGCTTATCACGGGTTTCTGCGGAGGCTTCACGACATACTCTTCGTTTGCTGACGATATTTACCTTTTGTTGCAGAATCGCCACTGGGTGACGCTTATTTTTTATGCAGGACTGACACTTGTTTTGGGTGTTCTGCTGGTTTGGGCAGGCAGATCGGTGGTGAAAGGGTAGTTTTTTGTGATTTTAGCTCGTATTATGTTGTTGATAGCTATGTTATTGGTAGGATTTTGCCTGCGTAGACGATAATTTTTGTATTTTTTTTAAGAAAAGTTTTGAAGAATTAAAATTTTGCCCTACCTTTGCACCCGCAATCAGATGGTAACATCGGTTGCAGAGTTCAAACGGTAATGCGGAAATAGCTCAGTTGGTAGAGCACAACCTTGCCAAGGTTGGGGTCGCGAGTTCGAGTCTCGTTTTCCGCTCAAAGTGCTGAAAGGCGCTTGTAAAAGAATATATTTGCGGAAATAGCTCAGTTGGTAGAGCACAATCTTGCCCAAGAGAAAATAAATACTTCAACCTTGGCAAGAGGGTGTAAAGCAAAGGAGAAAGCAAAAAGTTAATGCGGAAATAGCTCAGTTGGTAGAGCACAACCTTGCCAAGGTTGGGGTCGCGAGTTCGAGTCTCGTTTTCCGCTCAAAGTGCTGAAAAGTACTTGCAAAGAAAATATTTGCGGAAATAGCTCAGTTGGTAGAGCACAACCTTGCCAAGGTTGGGGTCGCGAGTTCGAGTCTCGTTTTCCGCTCAACGAAAGAGGACAGCATTTGGCTGTCCTTTTTTCGTTGAAAGTAGATGTTCTTGCACGAAGCGACCCCAAACACCCCTTCCAGGGGCTGGGGGTGTAAATATATTTCGCGAGAATGTCGCACGCGAAGCGTGGGCTCGAGTCTCGTTTTCCGCTCAACGAATGAGGACAGCATTTGGCTGTCCTTTTTTCGTTGAAAGTAGATGTTCTTGCACGAAGTGACCCCAAACACCCCTTCCAGGGGCTGGGGGTGTAAATATATTTCGCAATAAATGTCACACGCGAAGCGTGGGCTCGAGTCTCGTTTTCCGCTCAACGAATGAGGACAGCATTTGGCTGTCCTTTTTTCGTTGAAAGTAGATGTTCTTGCACGAAGCGACCCCAAGCTCCCTGCCCTGAAAATGGTGTTTTGGGATTTTTCGTCTTTTTTGTGTGATTTTTAACTGATTTTTTTAAGCATTAGTGTTTGTTAGTGAGTATTAAGTGTGTTAGTTACTTTCCGATGCAGAAAGTGTAGATGATTATCAATCAGTCATTTAGCACTCTAAAAGGTACAACCGCTCATTTGACAAGTCATTGAGAATGTGTAAGTTAGTGATTTTCAACGCACTTTTTGCCTTGTACCTCCATTTGGAATGTAAAAGTAAGTGTAATTTCTTGAATATCAAAACCCGAGGTACAAAAACTTGCAAAAAATCGCATTTTTCACCCCGAAAAGGTACAAAAACGGCTCTGAAACCAAGATTGGAATCAGAGCCGTAATTTTGTGCAGATTTTAGAATATTGTTCCCACATGACATTCGCTACATATCTGTCATCGACAATCCTTTTTGCGACACAATGTAATCCTTAAACTTACCTGTGGCGCGAGTAAACACATCCACTTTCTCATTAAGAGCGACAGCATCGAAGTTGTCCTCTTTTCTCTTTACCTCAATGAATACTGCTTCGTCGTTCAATTCGTTCTCGGCAACAATATCAATTTCATTCTCACCCTTTCGATCCCACCAACTGCCGATACGAGTGTACGCCTTACTCTCCATAAGCACACGCTTGAAATATCGTTCGAGCATCTTGCCACTGAAAGTTTCGTAGTCGCGATTAATGATGGTCTTTACAGCATCGAAGTTCTCAATTTCAAGCATATAGTTGTACTTGTATATAAAGCGGAACCAGAAGGTAAAGAAGTTGTCCTCAATCGTATAGCGAACATTCTTTGTTGAGCTCTTCTCGAAGATAGGTTGGTTTTTGGTAATTACCTCATACTCCTTCTCCAATTTTGTTAGGTAGCCACCAATCTCTCTGCCGACAATCTGCTCAATCTCCGAGCGTAATGTTTTGCCACGAGCTATAGCCGAAAGAATAGAGAA
>JAZOPO010000003.1:0-15339 GCA_045655585.1 Alistipes sp.
ATATTACTATAAATTTTAAATGTTAAACTTTAATTGTCACACATTATATGGTCGATATTTATGTTGTATTCACAAATTAATTGTCATTCTTAAAAACTGTCTGATTGATGTATGATTTACAATACTTTACAAGAGGTATTAGGTTACATACACATTGATACATTACCTGATTTATCCTATATCATAAATGTGTTCCCATTTATAAATTATGATTATATTCGTATTGATTTATGACTAAATCACTCAAAATAAAGTATTTATAAATAAATTCGCGCTCTTGCCACACTTTAAAAGTTCTTAACATATTGATTATTGGGATTTTGCCAAACACTTGTCATTATACTTATATATTAATATAGGGGTATGACCGATACTTTGGGTCGTATGCACTCTGACGCTCAGTTTGCAGGTTCTTCATCAGTTCCCGCACACGTTGAGATGATGGGCTTCCTGGGTATGGGTAACAACCCGATGGTAGGTGCTACAGTTGCTGTGGCAGTTGCTATCCAGCAGGCTATGACTGAGTAAACTTATTGGTTTACAGATATTTTGAGAGGCATTCTTTAACGGAGTGCCTCTTTTTTTTTACATATTCCCTACCACAAAAATATTTACTCTGTGACCATTTTGAATATAAATTAGTATGTTTGTAATTAATTCTGTCACAGGGCAGAAGATTATCCTTGTAAATATAGCAATAAACTACTATACTATGAAGCTACTTAAAGAGCGCATTTTGAGTGATGGTAAATGTTTTTCGGGAGGCATATTGAAGGTCGACAGCTTCATCAACCACCAGATGGACCCCGTGTTAATGCTCGAAATGGCAAAAGAGTTTGTCAAGCGATTCTCAAATCATCAGATTAACAAGGTGATGACAATCGAAGCAAGTGGTATTGCGCCCGCCATTATGGTTGGATATCTATTGAATGTTCCCGTGCTCTTTGCGAAGAAGAAGACGCCGAGTACGATGGAAAATATGCTAACAACAGAGGTCTACTCGTTTACCAAAAACAAATCATATTCAGTCTGCATAAGTGGCGATTATCTAACAAAAGATGATAGAGTGTTGTTCATTGATGATTTTCTCGCCAATGGCAAAGCGGCACTCGGCATCATTGATTTGATTAATCAGGCAGGTGCTAAATTGGAGGGAATGGGTTTTCTTATCGAGAAAGGATTTCAAGATGGAGGCGCCGAATTGCGTGGCAGAGGAATACACATCGAATCGCTGGCTATAATAGAGAGTTTGGACGACTGCAAGATAACGCTTCGGGAGTAACGAGTGACAACCCACAACATTAGAGAGTATCCTTTAACTTAACCCGTTATGGGATTAGAGAGGTTTATATACCGATGTAAAAAATAGTAAAAACTGACATTTATTTGAATAAAAATGTCTATATTTGTATATAAATCGTATTTCCGCGAAGAAAAATAATTCAAAATACTTAATTAAATGAAAGCTAAACACATCTTAAAGGGTTTGGTTGCCATCGTCGTTTTATGCGTGGCGACCGCTTGTGTCGACAAGGAGTTTAGGCTCGACGAAGCATCGACAGAGATTACCGTAGCTCAGGGAACAACTACCTTGAAGTTAGGCTATCTCAACGAAAAGAAACTTGGAGATATTATCGACCTCACGGTTGATGAATCAGGTAATTATCAGTTAGGTTTTACGGGCGAAGGTGGCGAAATCTCAATCGAAGGCATAAACCGCTCGTTCGAGTTACCTGATATGACAAGCGATATCTGGAATGAATATCCCAACTTTGAGCTTAGGAGCAACGGATATATGTTGGACAAGACCTACTCTATAAAGCCCAAGCTTCTCAACAGTGAAATCTCAGGCACCTCAATCCCCGTAAGTGCTGGTTATACAATCTCGGGTAGCGACAGCAGAGTAATCAAGGATAATATCTCGTTCCAAGTCCCCGAGCAGATTAGCGCTGTTGATTGCGTCTACTTGGAGGCTGAGGAGAATACACCCGGCGCGAAGATTTATATCTGTCTTTCTCTAAACGACTTGGCACAGGTATCGGCTGGTGGTCATATCGGATTGGAGTTCTCGGCTCCCGAGGGTTTTGCACTCTACGACAACAACCACAAACTCCTTGAAGATGGATGCTTCAAGGTCTCTGACTATGCCTTCACACAGGAGCAGAGGGAGATTGAATTTGAGCTCTATTTGAAGAGCATAGAGAATAAAAACCCCATTGTCGATGGCGAGTTGTCGATACCTATCCAGTTTGATTACAATGTATCGTTCGACATCACCACACGAAAGGGTACTCTGCAACTGAGAGAGTTGCCCGAGTTGCGTCTATATTCGTCTATTATGTACGATGATGCTGACTTTGAGCTTAACGAGGTTACCATCGTCGAGTACAATGAGCCTATGCGCAACTCTATGTACCTAAACGGTATTCCCGAGCAGATAAAGAGCATTAAGGAGATTGAGCTTGCAGGTGCTTCACCTATCAACTTCTTTGTAGATGGTTTTGAGTGGATTGACGACCAGACAGCATCTCTGTTTAAGGTCAAGACCACGCTGCCCGAGTATCTTACAATCAAGCAGGACGAGAGCGTTGAATACGACGCTGAGACACACACTCTCTCAACCGACCTCTGCGCACTGCGCAAGGGCATTACACTCCTCCTCGATGCAATTACATTCGAGGGCGAGGGTCTTGAGCCCGAATATGGTGGAGTGGAGCTCAACTTCTCTCCCAACATCGTAGTTAGCATCGACAAAGGCTCAAAGGTTAAGCTCTCGAATTTGTCACATTGGGGATACGATTTCTCAATGAAAACAGGCTTCGAGCGCACAGAGTTTGACATAGAGTCTATCTCGGGCCGCGTTGATTACGAATACCAGAAGAACCTGTCGTTTAACATTGGTGGCGTAGGCAACGGTGGCGAGCTTACAATCGACGATATTGGCTTGTCGCCCATTATCGGCATCAATATCACAAATCCTCTGACAATAAATGCCATTGTCAGCGCAACGCTCATTCCTGTTTACGACGGCATACCCGAGTATAACAACAAGGTATCTATGCACAATATTACAATCGCTGCTGCCGAGTATGCTGCGGGCGTTACCACACCCCGCACAACCAAACTCATCTTGGCTGACGAGGAGCACAAGGAGAAGTATTCGAGCGAGGAGTACACCTTCGTTGAGTGCGACATTGCAAAGCTCTTTGAGGGTAATATCCCCGATGGCATAGAGATGGAGTTGGCATTCAGAACAGACTCTGGCCTCTCGACACTCTACGCTGCCGAGCAGTACACTATCAGCTACGATTACAGCGTGGATATACCGCTTAACTTTGGCGAGGATATGAGCATTGGCTATTCGGCTGTTATCGACAGCTTTGGCGATGCTTTCAGCCAGCTTGCCGATGCGGGTATCAAGGCGGGTGATATCTATCTTATTGCCGACATCGCTACAACCGTTCCGCTCGAACTCTCGTTCAACGCCGAGATGATTGACGCTAACGGCAAGAGCACAGCGGCCAAGCTTATTCTCCCGAGCGAGGGTATTAAGATTGAGGGTTCAACCGATGGCACTACACCCAAGAAGTCATCTGTTCGTTTGGGTATCGACTTTGGTCCCGATAATAAGGTCAGCAACCTTGCCGATGTGAGCGGCATACGCCTCGACTTGGCGGCCAAGAGCACATCATCAGCTTCGCTCAACCCCGAGCAATATATCTCAGCACAGCTCTACATCGAGCTAAATGATGGTATAACCATAGATATTAACACCGATGATTATCAAAATGATGACTACTATTATGAAAGCTTCTAAATATATACTACTCGCCGTATCGCTACTTGCTTTCGCCGTTGGAGCGACAGCACAATCGCGTAACTCCTACTTTATGGAGGGTTCATACTTCCGTAATGAACTCAACCCCGCACTCGCGCCTACACGAGGATATGTAGCTATACCCTTAATCAGCGGTATGGGTGTAAATATGAATACCAACTTCCTTTCGGTTGATAACTTCTTCTACAAGAAAAACGGGGAGGTGGTAACTGCTTTGCACGAATCGGTATCGGCAGACGAGTTCCTTGGTCATATGCCCAAGCGAAATAAGCTTGCCGCAAACCTCAACCTCAACATCTTGGGTGCAGGCTTCTACCACAAGAAGACATTCTGGAACTTTGGTATGAATATGCGCTCGGTAAGTGATATGAATGTATCGAAGGATATATTCACCGCCCTGAAAACCTTGGGTAACGGCACTTACAACCTTAACAACACATCGCTGAGCACGAAAAACTATGCCGAGATTTATGTAGGTCACTCACGCAATATTCTCGACTGGGTAACTGTGGGTGCGAAGTTCAAATTTTTGGTTGGACTTATGAACGCATCTATCGACATCGACCAGATGCAGGCCACCATTGACCGTGAGCAGATTGCTGCCAAGATGAGAGGTATGATGCGTGCAAATGGCGTGATTATCGATGCTTCGAAGATGAAAGCAGGCGAGGAGATGCCTGATGAGGTGTTCTCTGCCGAGAAGCTATTCTTCAACAGTATGGGTGCTGCCCTCGATTTGGGAGCAGAGGTAAGACTGCTGGACAACCACCTGCGAGTATCGGGTGCCATCACCGACTTAGGATTTATCAAATGGTCGTCAAAGAGCAGTTTGAAGGCCAATATTAAGGGTGATTTCGAGTACAATGGCATAGACCTCAGCACAGGCGAGGCCGACATCGAGAGTGATGCAGGTCTCTACACCGAGGGAAATACAGGCAAGGGATACGCCACACGCCTAAACTGCGGCTTGAACTTTGGTGCTGAGTATAATATCCTGAATGACCGCATCGGCTTTGGTTTGCTCTCGCACACCGAGTTCTGCCAGACTATGAGCTTTACAGAGCTTACTGCATCGGCCAACTTCCGTCCTTTGAAATGGCTCTCGGCAACACTCAGCCATACGCTCTGCAACCGCAACAAGGTGGGTGTGTTTGGCTTCGCCTTGAACCTCCACACCTCTGGCTTTAACCTCTTTGCTGGCGCAGACTATATGGGTCTTGGCATGGCTAAGTATGAGGAGATTTCAATCCCCAAGAGTATGAAGTCGCTAAACTTCTATATGGGTCTTGGCTTCGGTCTTGGCAAGAAGTAATATCCAACCATAATAGAAATAGCCTGTCTACGAGTTGTAGACAGGCTATTGTTTTATAGGGTAAGCACCACGGCTATATCCCGTTCTCTATCTCCCGTTCCGAAATCGTAGCCATTCGAGAAATCTAACTTGTAAGATGGCTCACCAAAGCCAAAACGCTTGTAATACTCTACGAGCGACTCCTCGGAGGGTATCAGCATCACAGCCTTATAACCCCTCTCGCGCGAAATCTCAATAGCCTGACGAATGAGAGCATCGGCAAAACCTCGGCTGCGCCACTGCTCGGCAGTAGCTATGGCGTAGAGATATGCCGTAGGTCCGTAGTCGGTATCAATCTCCACAATGCTAAGCATCGACACCACCCTACCCTGCTCGCTATGGGTCAGAAGATTATCCTCGCGGTGTATATCTATCAGAAAGCGGTCCACCTCCTCGCGCTCGTCACCAAAGACCTGCGTCCACAAAGCTCGACACTCCGCCTCGCGTGGCGTAATCTCCCTGATGCCAATCTTCTCCTGCAAGCGCACGGGATAGAACGACTGTTTCGAGCGGCGCAGGCCTGCCAAACCCATATCCTCCTCACGGTTTACATAGCGAAAACCGCGCTCCAACAGCGCACGCGCAAAGCAACGATTTATCATCGGGAAGATACCCTCCATCATAGCATCTGCCTTCTCGATATGCGTACAGAATGTATCGTCGGACATTGCCGTGCCGTAGGTAAAGGCCGCCACATGACCATCTACAAGCAACACGCCTCCATACAGGCCCAGCTCCTCGTAGGCATCAAAGGCGCGGCGTATGGCCGTCTTCTCGTCTGTATCCTTGCACTTATGCTCCTTGGCAACCTCGGGGTTATCCATCACAGCCTTACGCAGCTGCCAGCGACACTCCAAGCAAAGGCACTCCTGAAAATATTTGGGTGTGAGTTCCGTAAATTCGTACTGATATTTCGACTCGAACTTATTGATATGATTGCGCTTGGGCTGATACTTTTTACCCGTAAGGGAGCTCAAATCCTCCACCGAGTAGATATAGTCGCGGTAATCGGGATTGTCGCACACAGCAAATCTCTCCTCGCCACCTTTATCCACAGCCCACGCCTTAAAGCGCTCGGCATCCTCGCTCGATACGCCAACCAATCTCAGGCGCTCTCCCGTCTGCGCGGTATGGTCTATCAGGGCCGACATCACGCGGGCATAATCATCCGCCCCGACAACCATATATGCATACTCGCCATCAATTACAAAGCGCACAACGAGCGCACCCTCCACCTCAGCCCATACACTCTGGTAGACGGGTTGCCAAGCGTAGATATTTGTAAATGTATAGTCACAAATATGCGCCGTGGCACGACTTAGAAAACTATCTATACGCTGCTTATCGGATAGCTGAATCTCTCGAAATTGAATCATTTACGATATAATCTTTATTCTCCACACGACTATAATAACTCTGCACCAGAGCCTTCAAGCGTTGCTCCACGCCATCGGTCGGCACCTTGCCCAGCAGATTATTCTCGTGCATAATATCATCTTTGGAATATACGCCCGTTACGCTCTTCTCATCGAAGCGAATAAGGTGTTGCCCCGTGATGGCTTGGTAGGCGTTGTTGTCATAATTTACCGAGAATGGCTCATCTGCGTGCTCGTTAAATATATCGCGACCAAAGGCGAAATAGGGTTCCGTGTTACCCATCAAACCCAGCAGCGTGGGCATAATATCTATCTGCGACACAACCTGATGATGCTCACCAAAGAGCGCACTATCGGGGGCGTACATAAAGCCCATAATGTGATAATCTGCGGGCGAACGGCGGAACACCTCGGTCATCTTCTCGCTCGACACATGGTCGGCAACAAAGACAAAAATCGTATTGCGGAACCACTCCTCGCTTTCATACTTAGCAAAGAACTTACGGAACGCATCGTCTACATAGGCTACACACTGATGGTTGAGCGTATGTCCCTTCGGGTACTTGCCCTCATACTCCTCGGGAATGACGAACGGATGGTGCGAGGTGAGAGTAAACATCGTTGAGAAGAATGGCTGAGTCTGCTCCGAGAGCACCTCACCCATATAATCCAAGAACTTCTCGTCCCACACACCCCAATAACCATCGAAGTCCCCTGTGCCGTGCACCTTCTCGTAATCCTGACGGCTATACAGATTCTCTATTCCTGTCTGGCGGGCGTAGGCTCCAAATCCCATTGAGCCGTGGTCCGAGCCACAGAAGAACATCGTCTCGTAGCCCTTATCTTTCAATATTGCGGGCAGCGAGCGCGTTTCGGCCAACGCCTGTGGCATAAGCACAAACGGTGATTTGAACGATGGGATAGAGCTCCACACCGCAGGCAGGGCCTGAATAGAGCGCTTGCCATTGGCGTACATATTATAGAATGTATAGCTTTGGCGCATAAGTGAGTCGAAGAATGGAGTGTAACCCTTCTGCTCCTCGTCTTTGTAGATATCGGGGCGCAGCAGAGCCGAGTGCTCGGCCGAGAAGCTCTCCATAATAAAGAGCACCACATTTCTTCCCGTAAGCTCCGTGGGCGCAGTATCCTCGGCGGGAAAGTGCTCGGGCGAGTAAATTGAGGCGAGAGTCTCAGCATCAAAATACTTCTCGTAGTGTAGCTTACCGCTCGACGATATTGTGCGTAGGATAGCGAACGGATTACTCAGAATCATCGTTGCACGGGCATTGTCAGCCGTGTAGAGCGTAGCATTAGAGATGGTGATAGGTCGTGTCATCTTGGTAAAACCACCACGCACACCACCTATGGCCAAGCCCACCGTTACCAGCATAACGCACAGACCTGCAATATAGTACCACACACCTGCAAATAGGGCCTCGACCTTTACTCGGCGACGATAGCCTACCACAAGCAGGGCGATGAGAGCCACGCCCGCGAGAACCATATACCAGTTCTCGGCAGCGAACTTGAAGATGAGCTGCAACGAGTTATCGTTATCGGCAAAGAATATCTCGTCGGCCGAGAAACGCTTCTGCGTGTATCGGAAATAGATAGCATCGGCAACATTCACCGCCACAACCAGCAGCGAGTTTACCACCACATAATATCCATACATTATCTTCTGCCACCACCCTCTCTCGCGCAGGTGCAACGGCACCACCGACAAAAGGATAAATAGGGCATTGGCGTAGAGAATCGACACCGTGTCGAACTTCATAGAGCCACACACAAGGCTCCACAACTCATCCGTGGGCAGAGCACCAATCAGCGCTCGGTTATAAACATAGAACACCGCCCTGCACAGCATCAGCACCACATAAAGCAACGCCACACGCCACACAAGCAAAGCGGTATGAGTACGAAGAATTCTCATTATCTATTCGTGATGATATGGTTCGTTATTAAGTATTGTGAATGCGCGATACAACTGCTCGGCAAAGATGGCTCTTACGATTTGGTGCGAGAATGTCATCTTCGAGAGAGATATCTTCTGGTCGGCACGGGCATAGACCTCCTCCGAGAAGCCATAAGGACCTCCTATGACAAGCACAAGGCGCTTGACACCGCTAAGCATACGCTTCTGCAACCATTGAGCATACTCCATCGAGGTGTACTGCGCACCCTTCTCGTCCATCAGCACCACAAAATCGCCATCACCCACAAGGCGCAGGATAGACTCTCCCTCCAACTGCTTTTGACGCGAGGCGACCATATTGCGTGTATTACGCACATCGGAGAGTGTCGTTATCGAGAAACGACAATAGCGATTTACGCGCTTGGCATACATCTCCACCAACGCCTCCACCTCGCGCGAATCGGTCTTGCCGACAACTATCAACTCTATATTCATAATGCAGAATCTGTATTCCACTCACCATCAGCACCCGGGTAGAAGACGGGCAGACGCTCCTCCACCGATTTGAGCCACTGATAAGCCTTATACATATTATATCCATTACCCGAATCCGAGCCACTCAACGCAAAGCCAATGATGCACGAGTGGTTACGCGAACGGTAGTACATAGCCTTCACGCGCTCCAAATACTCATCAACCAACGAGGGGTCGTTGGCAGGAGTACCGCCCACGGCACGGTTGTCGTTGTTGGTGGGCGACGAGATATTCGCACAGTCGATAACATACATACCAGCCTTGTCGCACATATCGTAGAACCACTTGGGCTGAGGATAGTCGGGACACAGCGTGTTAAAGCCATTGGTGCGAGCCTGCTCGATGAGCTTCTGAGTCTGCTGGCGGTCGGCCGTAGCGTTGAAGTGGCGCTTCTCGCGAATATTCACCACCTTATCGAAACGGTAGAACTTGCCATCACAATACTCAGTCTTGCCAAAGCCTATCTTCAAGGGGATATACTCCCACAACATACCGTTGCGCTTGATGTAGAGCATAACGCTATACAAAGGTCGCTGACCCTCGCCCCACTTAAAGTCGTAGGCGTGGTAGATGAAGGGCTTGAACGAGAGTGTATCCTTCGAACGGCCATCCAATGCGAGCGAGTTTACGCTGAAATCCATCAACTTACCCTTGGGGTTGTAGATATCGTAACCCACCTGAATAGTCTCCTCGAAATTAAAGTCGTTTGCCACGACAATATCCAGCTTCAACTGCGCAAATTGGCGTGTAGTGTCGGGTTGAAGTACAATATCAAAGTCACGCACCGACAATCGACGCTGTGCGAAGATGTAACTGTTCTCAAAGAGAGGGAACTCCGCGCGCTCCACACCCTCCTGCAACTGAGGGGTCTTGCTTGCGCGTGCACAGAGCAGGATGTCGTTCACACCCTGACGCAGGTAGGGCGAAACCATAAACTCGGCAGGCGAGAGAGAGTCCTCAACCTCGCACACAAGGCGAGAGTTGATATACACATCGTACGCCGCACCCACATTCTCGATGTGGAAGAAGAGATTGTAGTCGTTCATCGAGGCATCAATCTCTATCTTCTGCATATATTGTGCTACGCCATTGGATGTGTCCAGATGCACGGGCGAGAAGTCTATATAGCGTGCTGTCTCGCTACGCTTGTCCGCCAAAGCATCTTCACGCTTGTCGTAGGTGAGGAACTCGCTACGATATACACGCGCCGTTTGTGCCTCGGCCGCTATGATTGAAAAGAGGGCTGCGCCCAACAATATAAGTCGTTTCATACGCTTAAAAGTTTGCTATTTTTACGCAATTAACAAATATCTGTGACACGATGGTACAAAGTACCATTTGCAAAGGTACTTTTTTTTTGACAAATCACAAATTATTGTCTATCTTTGTGGGTTGATATAGCCTTCGTTGGCTTACCACAGTAGAGATAATTAGATTAATAAAACAGATAAGAAATGAAAACGCAGAGAATTGCAGAGATTCTGAAATCAGGTAGCGTCGGCAGCGACATCGTAGTTAAGGGCTGGGTACGCACCAAACGAGGTAACAAAAATGTAGCATTCATCGCACTCAACGACGGTTCGTGTGTGGCTAACATTCAGATAGTTGTAGACTTGGCTAACTTTGACGAGAATACACTCAAACTCATCACTACGGGTGCTTGTATCCGTGTAGATGGTAAGCTCGTTGAGTCACCCGCATCAGGTCAGGGCGTAGAGGTGCAGGCCGCAGCGATTGAGATTTACGGCACTGCTGACCCCGAGACATACCCCTTGCAGAAGAAGGGTCACTCGTTGGAGTTCTTGCGCGACATCGCATACTTGCGTCCCCGTACAAACACATTTGGCGCAGTGTTGTGTATCCGCCACGCTATGGCATACGCTATCCACAAGTATTTCAACGACAACGGCTTCTACTACCTCCACACTCCCCTTATCACAGGTTCAGACTGCGAGGGCGCTGGTGCTATGTTCAATGTAACTACACTCGACATTGCTAATCCTCCCCGCACCGAGGAGGGTAAGGTAGACTACTCACAGGACTTCTTTGGTAAGCCTTGTAACCTTACCGTATCGGGTCAGTTGGAGGGTGAGCTTGGTGCTTTGTCACTTGGTCGCATCTACACATTCGGTCCTACATTCCGTGCCGAGAACTCTAACACACCCCGCCACTTGGCCGAGTTCTGGATGATTGAGCCCGAGATGGCATTCTACGAGTTGGAGGATAATATGGAGCTCGCTGAGGACTTCTTGAAGTATCTTATCCGCTACGCTTTGGAGAACTGCCGCGAGGATTTGGAGTTTATGAACAAGATGTGGGACAAGGAGCTTATCGAGCGTTTGGAGTTTGTTCTCTCGAACGACTTCGTTCGTTTGGACTACACCGAGGGTATCAACATCTTGAAGGCATCGGGTCGCAAGTTTGAGTTCCCCTGCGAGTGGGGTTGCGACTTGCAGTCGGAGCACGAGCGCTACCTCGTGGAGGAGCACTTCAAGCGTCCCGTTATCCTTATCAACTATCCCAAGGAGATTAAGGCATTCTATATGAAGCAGAACGAGGACGGCAAGACCGTACGCGCTATGGATGTATTGTTCCCCAAAATCGGCGAGATTATCGGCGGTTCGGAGCGTGAGGCCGATTATGGCAAACTTTCTGCAAGAGTGAAGGAGCTCGGTATGAACGAGCAGGATATCTGGTGGTATCTGGATACTCGTCGCTGGGGTTCAGCACCTCACTCAGGTTTCGGCTTGGGCTTCGAGCGTCTGCTGTTGTTCGTTACGGGTATGGGTAACATCCGCGATGTGATTCCCTTCCCCCGTACTCCGAATAACGCTGAGTTCTAAGATATAAACCTAAAAACACCCTCACGCGTATGAAGAGATTGTTATGTCTTGTGGCAATGATTTGCATAGTAGTGGGAGCCAGCGCACAGCAGCGCAAGGCTCGCACCTGCAACATTGTCTTCATCGGTAACAGCATCACTGCTGGTGCATTGCACGCCGACAGAACAAAGACTGCGCCACCGGTCTTCGCGGCCGAGAATGTGCGCAAGTCACTCTCGATAGATATACACTATCGCAACTGCGGTCGCTCGGGAGCCACAACGCTGGACTTCCACCCCGACCAGCAGCGAGACTTCAAGCGCGTGGAGAAAGCAATTGAGGAGATTAAGGCTCTGAGCTATGAGCCTATAATCTTCTCTATAATGCTTGGCACCAACGACTCGGCGAACTTTGGCCCCTACGGCTCTCCCGTGTCGAACGAGGACTACAAGAAGAACTTAATGGCGATGGTGGCTCGCATACGCGAGTTGTGCCGCGGTAACGCTGTATTCGTCTTGCAGCGTCCTATATGGTATAGCCCCAACACTCACAACGCATCGCAGTATCTGGTTGCAGGCCAGAAGCGTATGGTGGCTTATACCGATGTACTTGTTGAGATTGCCAACGAGAACGACGATATATACTTGGGTGACTGTGATGCATTTGACTTTTTCAATGCTAAGTATCGTAAGTATATGTTTGCCGAGGATGGCAAGGCTGGCATATTCTACCTCCACCCCAACGAGGCGGGAGCGAAGAAGCTGGCTGGCTACTGGTCGCGTGCCATAGTTGATGTCTTCAACAAGCACAACAAATAGATTACACTTTACGGACAAATGAAGGAACCTGTCGAAGTGGAACCAGCACTCTGCGTGGCGTAGGCTTATGGCCGAAGGGCGGAGGGCAAAATAAATTATGATAAATGGCTATTTCACAGCGTCAGATTCAGAAATTACAACAGACTCTATCACCGCAGCAAATCCAGATGATTAAGCTATTGGAGTTGCCCGCAATGCAGCTCGAGCAGCGTGTCAAGCAGGAGATAGAGGAGAATATCGTACTCGAAGAGGAGGAACGCGAGAGCGACGAGGGCGAGCAGACAATATCCGTAGATGAGTATATCCGCGAGGATGACACCCCCAGCTACAAGAGTCGCATAAACAACTTCTCGAAGGACGACAAGCAACGCCCGATGAATATCACCGAGGGACGCTCTATGCAGGAGTACCTTTCGGAGCAATTATCATTCCGCAACCTCTCGGAGCGCGAGATGGCCATTGCGGAGTTCCTGGTGGGCAGCATCGACGAGGATGGATACCTGCGCCGCGATATGGAGTCTATATCGGACGACATAGCATTCTCGCTGGGCATAGAGTCCTCGACAGATGAGTTGGAGCGCCTGTTGGCAATCATACATCAGTTGGAGCCTGCGGGCATAGGTGCACGCAACCTGCAAGAGTGTCTGCTGTTGCAGATGAACCAGCGTCGCATAGATAGCCCCGCCAAGCGTTTGGCTCACAAAATCCTACAATCACACTTTGACGAGTTTGTAAAGAAGCATTACGAGAAGCTTATCTCGCGCCTTGGCGTGAGCGAGGAGGAGTTCCGCGATGCGATAGAGGAGATAAAGCGACTCTCGCCCAAGCCCGGCAACCTCTACTCGGACGGAGGGCTGGACGCCTCACCATATATCATTCCCGACTTCAGGATAGACTACCACGATGGGCAGTTTGAGCTCTCGCTCAACTCGTATAATATCCCCGAGGTGAAGATTAATCGTCGCTATGTGGATATGATACGCGATATGGTTGCCTCCAACGGCACGGTGTCGGAGAAGGACAAGGAGGCTGTACAGTTCGTAAAGAGCAAGATTGACTCGGCCAAGTGGTTTATCTCGGCCATCAAGCAGCGCCACGACACGCTGATGCGCACGATGCAGGAGATTCTCAACTTCCAGCAGGAGTACTTCAAGGATGGCGACAAGAGTAAGCTGCGCCCGATGATTCTAAAAGATATTGCCGACCGCGCAGGGTTAGATGTATCGACCATATCGCGCGTGGTGAACAGCAAGTATGCACAGACTCACTTCGGCATAATACTACTCAAATCGCTCTTCTCGGAGGCTATGCAGACCGAGAGCGGAGAGACCGTGTCGAGCTACGAGATTAAGAATATACTGCAAAACTGCATCGACGAGGAGGATAAGCGCCACCCGCTGACGGACGAGACGCTGATGAACATCCTCAACGCCAAGGGTTACTGCATAGCACGCCGCACGGTGGCTAAGTATCGCGAGATGCTCGATATTCCCGTTGCGCGCCTGCGTAAGCAGATATAATTCATTCTACAATTAATGAGACAACTTGCAAAAATATACTCTACGCTGCTACACCCCTACTTTGTGCCCATCTATGCTGTGTTGATGCTGATGGTTACTGGTACGGTGTATCACTACTACCCACTGCGAATGCAACTCTACCTGTTGTGGGTTGTGGCGTTGTACTCGGCAGTGTTGCCTATACTGACTATAATGCTGGCGAAGCGCTTGCAGCGTCTGCGTGGTAAGGAGATACCTCGACGCTATCGTCTTGTGGCGATAATCATAGTCGGCATTATATGCTATGTGCTCTACCTCTTCACGATGATTAAGGCTCCCTCGCTGATGATATTTCGCAAGATGGCTGTGGCGGGCGTTATGTGCAATGTCTACTGTCTTGTGATGCTTCGCTTCACGCGCCGCATAAGTGTACATCTGACGGGTATGGGTGCGGCAACGGCTTTCTTCACGATGCTGAACATTGCGGGCGAACAACCTCTCTTCTGGGTACTGCTCGGCACGCTGCTGGCCTCGGGAGTGCTGGCCTCGGCACAACTATACTTGGGGCGTCACCGCAGTCTGCAACTCTTTGCGGCCTATGTGGGCGGATTTATATTTACAGTAATTGCAATGCTGTATATGTAATTAGCACTATATATAATAAGGTATAGATACAAAAAAGGCGACCCAAAGGCCGCCTTTCTATTTAGAGTCATTCAACGATTACTCAACTGTACCAGCTGAACCGAGAACATTCTCGCACTTGTGCTTGTAAAGCTTCTTCAACTCCTCACGAGCGGGACCCAAGTACTTACGGGGATCGAACTCAGCAGGATTGTCAACGAAGATCTTACGAACCATAGCAGTCATAGCGAGACGACCGTCAGAGTCGATGTTAATCTTGCAAACAGCAGACTTAGCAGCCTTACGCAACTCCTCCTCGGGAATACCTACTGCATCCTTCAAAGCACCACCGTGTGTGTTGATAATCTTCACATACTCCTGGGGAACTGATGAAGAACCGTGGAGAACGATGGGGAAACCAGGCAACTGCTTCTCGATCTCCTCCAAGATGTCGAAACGCAAGGGGGGAGGAACGAGGATACCGTCAGCGTTACGAGTACACTGCTCGGGCTTGAACTTGTTAGCACCGTGTGAAGTACCGATAGAGATAGCCAATGAGTCG
>JAZOPO010000004.1:0-7600 GCA_045655585.1 Alistipes sp.
GAACGACTCCACCTGCCCCTCAGGATAGTTTGTGATAACGAGCTTTACAGGGTCGATAACTGCACTCACACGTGTAGCGCGCTTATTAAGGTCATCACGCACAGCACTCTCAAGCAACGCCATGTCGTTCAACGCATCGTATGTTGTGTAGCCAATCTTATCTACGTAGCCACGGATAGACTCGGGTGAGTAACCACGACGGCGGAATCCGCACAATGTCGGCATACGGGGATCATCCCAGCCGCTAACCAAGCCCTCCTTAACGAGGATAAGCAAGTTACGCTTACTCATCAACGTGTAGTTAAGGTTCAACTTGTTGAACTCATACTGGCGGGGGCGGTTGGTATCCAAATCCTTACCCTCCTTAACCCAATCTACGAACAAGTCGTACAAGGGACGGTGGGGTACAAACTCCAAAGTACACAATGAGTGTGTCACGCCCTCGAAATAGTCGCTCTGGCCGTGTGCGAAGTCGTACATAGGATATACCTTCCACTTATCGCCCGTGCGGTGGTGAGGATGGTTCACCACGCGGTAGATAATCGGGTCGCGGAAGTGCATATTTGAACTTGCCATATCAATCTTGGCGCGTAGTACCATTCGACCCTCCTCAATCTCGCCGTTTGTCATCTTCATAAACAAATCGAGATTCTCCTCGATGGGGCGGTTGCGGTAGGGGCTGTCGGTACCAGCCTGTGTGGGGGTACCCTTCTGTGCAGCAATCTCCTCCGATGTCTGCTCGTCGATATAGGCCTTGCCCTCCTTGATAAGACGAACGGCGAAGTCCCACAACTGCTGGAAATAGTCTGATGCGTAGTACTCATTTCCCCACTGGAAGCCGAGCCACTGGATATCCTCCTTGATGGCCTCTACATACTCCATATCCTCCTTGGTAGGGTTGGTATCATCGAAACGAAGGTTACATACGCCACCATACTTAGCCGCTACGCCGAAGTCCAGGCATATAGCCTTGGCGTGACCAATGTGCAGATAACCGTTAGGCTCGGGCGGGAATCGGGTCTGTACGCGTGTTTCACCTTTTGCGATTGCCTCTTCGATGACCTCCTCCACAAAGTTAAGACGCTCCTTGCTCTCAACGGCCTCGATGTTATTAATCTCTGTCATAACTCGTTATATGTTTTATTATTGTTTTTTCATAAATGCAATTCCTTTGAATAGGTTAACCGATAGTTGCAACATCTGTCGTGTTCCCCACTTCGCTCCGTCGCACTGAAACGCGATAAATGTGTTGAGGCGAACGGTGTCGTCGAAGAACGAATTACAGTAACCTATGCGTGTGTCAAAAAAATAGTTTGGTCTAATCATATCCGTATCCCAATATGGGCGTGTGCCAAAGAGTGTACTGCCGGCGTATAACTCCGAGCCATAGCCCGAGGCATATACCTCGTTGGGAGCCGAGTAGTAGTAGGGCATAAGGTTACTACCTGCATATATCTGCTCGTCGAGATATACTCCCCACTTTGATAGGCGCAGCTGGAACAGTGCTCCGCCCGGCATATTTAACTTCTGCTCTACGGCGCGGTCGCGTTGCATTGTGACGATGCCGTGGAGCTTAATGTCGAAGTCAAAAAATGCATTAAACTGTGTGCCGATATATGGATTTGCAATAGCATTATCTACTACGCTACCCTTAATCTTCTCGCTGCCGGCAAAGTGGAACAACTGCAAGGCGTAACCTGCGTAAAAATGTCTGTTGCGACCAATATCGTAACGACCAGCCGAGAGCACACGAAAACGCTCTCGCGCCTCGGCCGAATACATACCACACCAATCTACCGACAACTCTACATAACCTCTCTGGGCTGTGTATTGTCCCATAACGCCCTGCACGCGGTTCTCGTAAAAGCGATATGCGTCGCTGAAAAAGAGCTCCGAGTAGTAGCCCATCATCTCCTTCCTATCGAAGATGCCTGCATAGGCTCTGACCTTCTCGCTGGCAAAGCGGTAGTAGAGCTGTGGACGAGCCTTTGATAAGAACTTAGTCTCGTTGCCGAAATCAGCAAAGAGGTCAGCACCCACGACAAGCGAGTTTTTCTGGTTCCACTCCACACCAACTTTGGGCGTGAGGCGGGCGCTGAATATTGTTCCAGAGCCGTTGGCCAAGTTTGTTCCCGTATACTCGGTATTGTCAAAAAAAGTATCAAAATCCACCCCCAGTAACATCTTCATATTCTCCTGCGCCTCGGCCGTGGCGACCATCGCCAGGGCCGTCACGAGAAGAAAAATATGTCGAATAAGACGATTCATTGTGGTGAATAATGAATTTATAATTTGCAAAGTTAATCTATTTCCGCGATTTGTACTATATTTGCCCCATATAATTATCATTCCAAAATGAGAAAAATTAGCAACGAAGAGTTACATCGCCCCTCTGTTGATGAATTTGCGGCTATGGGACGCATTCCCGTAGTGGTTGTTCTCGACAATGTGCGTTCGGCACAAAATGTGGGAGCCTTTTTCCGTACATCCGACGCTTTTGCCATTGAGCGCGTGGCATTGTGTGGTATTACAGCCACTCCCCCCTCGCGCGATATTCACAAAACGGCTCTCGGCGCAGAGCTTACCGTGGAGTGGAAGCACTATGACACCACACTCGAATGTGTTGAGGCACTCAAAACCGAAGGGTATAAACTCTTGGCTATCGAGCAGGTTGAGGGTGCGGTGATGTTGGATAAGTTGGAGGTCGATACTTCTGAGCACTACGCCCTTGTCTTCGGCAACGAGGTGGCGGGTGTAGACCAAGCCGTGGTAGATGTGTGTGATGGCGCGATAGAGATTCCGCAGGCTGGCACTAAGCACTCGATAAATGTGTCGGTTGCTGGCGGTGTGGTGCTGTGGCCATTCTTTATGGCTATGCGTGAGAAGTTGGGCGAGAGATAGGCAAAAAATTTGCTTAACCCGTAAAACTTCCATATATTTGTTTTAAGAATAATAAACCTAATTTTCTGTGTCGGTTTTGTGTCACAATTTCGAATGCGATACAACGCCTTGGCACAAATAAAGTAAACCCCGAAATATGTCAGTTGCAGGTTCAGTCAGAGCGGTTACGACTCTGCGTTTAACAGAAATGAAGCAGCGTGGCGAGAAGATTGCTATGCTCACATCATACGATTATTCAACAGCTAAGATTGTCGATGCCGCAGGTGTTGATGTTATCCTTGTGGGCGACTCGGCTGCAAATGTTATGGCGGGTTATGAGACTACGCTGCCCATCACGCTCGATATGATGATTTACCACGCCCGCTCGGTTGTGCGTGGCGTAAATCGTGCGTTGGTTGTTGTCGATTTGCCTTTCGGTACCTACCAGGGTAACTCTAAGGTGGCTCTCGACTCGGCTATCCGCATTATGAAGGAGACCGAGGCCGACTCAGTGAAGATTGAGGGCGGTGAGGAGATTCTCGAATCGGTTCAGCGTATCATCTCGGCAGGTATTCCCGTTATGGGTCACTTGGGTCTTACGCCGCAGTCTATCCACAAGTTCGGTACATATAATGTTCGCGCCAAAGAGGAGGCCGAGGCTGAGAAGTTGGTGCGCGATGCTCATCTGTTGGAGGAGGCTGGTTGTTTTGCCATCGTGTTGGAGAAGATTCCCGCATCTCTGGCTGAGCGAGTATCTAAGGAGCTTACCATTCCCACAATAGGTATCGGTGCGGGTGGTGCTACCGACGGTCAGGTGCTCGTGGTGCACGATATGTTGGGTATCACAAACGATTTCTCACCCCGTTTCTTGCGTCGCTATGCCGACCTGCACGGCGTGATGAGCGAGGCTATATCGCACTATGTCTCAGATGTTAAGGCTCAGGATTTCCCCAACGAGAAGGAGCAGTATTAAACTTACAATATGAAAAAACTTGTCATAATCCCAACCTACAACGAGATAGAGAATATCTCGCGTATGATTGACACCGTTATGGCGCTCGATGGCGAGTTCGATATGCTCGTTATTGACGATGGCTCGCCCGATGGTACGGCGGCTGTTGTGCGTGAGCGTCAGAAGGAGCTCTCGGCGCGTCTGCATCTTGTCGAGCGCAAGGGTAAGCTGGGGCTTGGCACGGCCTATATCGCTGGTTTCAAGTGGGCGTTGGAGCGCGATTATGACTATGTTTTTGAGATGGATTGCGACTTTTCGCACAATCCCAACGACCTGATGCGTCTCTATGCTGCGGCGCGAGAGGGTAGCGATGTTGTTGTAGGCTCGCGTTATGTGCAGGGTGTGAATGTCATTAATTGGCCAATGTCGCGCCTGCTGATGTCCTACTGCGCATCAAAATATGTACGAATCATTACCCGTATGCCAGTGTGTGATGCTACGGCAGGATTTGTATGCTATTCGCGCAAGGCGTTGCAGACCCTGGATTTAGACGCGGTGAAGATGAAGGGCTACGGATTCCAGATTGAGATGAAGTATTCGGCGTGGCGTCTGGGCTTGAAGGTCAGCGAGGTGTCGATTATCTTTATCGACCGTCAGGAGGGCACATCGAAGATGAGTAGCGGAATTTTTGGCGAAGCATTCTGGGGAGTGTTGAGGTTGCCGTTTAGAACGATTAAGGCAAGAAATAAAAAATGTTAGTTCACTCGAACTAACATTTTTTTATTTCATCATATCTCCAAACCATCTCTTTCCAAGCGCATAACGCAAAACTATCGAGCCACAATATATTTTGTTGGATTCTGCTCTACGCGAGGACCTTACGGCTTTTCTCTTTCTATTTAACTCGCCGTGCAGAGCCAAGAAATCGCGGTAGGCTTCAACGGTAGCCTTTGCCAACGCCTTTTCGCCTTTAAGCAGATACATCACAGCCGCGAGCATATCTGTAATGGGACGCACAACAGCCACCAACAATCGTTGAGGTGTGGGGGCGCACTTGAACAACATCGAGAGATTGTTACGATAATTGAGATACAGCTTGCGGGGCGATTCGTTGGGTATCGTGCCACCACCGAGATGATATACAATCGAGCGTGGCTCAACCATTATCTTATATCCTGCCAACTGCATACGCCAGCAGAGGTCTATCTCCTCCATATGCGCGAAGTAATCGCCATCGAATCCGCCGAGCATTCTAAATACATTCGCACGACAACAGAATGCTGCTCCACTTGCCCAAAAGACCTCCTGCGGAGTGTCATACTGTCCGCAGTCCTTTTCAAGCGTAGATAATATTCGTCCGCGGCAGAAGGGATAACCCAAGATGTCGATATATCCTCCCGCAGCACCCGCATATTCGAAATACTCTCTGCGCCCGTATGACCTGAGTTTGGGTGCTACGGCCGCTACCGAGCGATTGTTTGTGAGCGTAGCAACCAAAGGCTCAACCCACCCTGCGGTGACCTCTACATCGGAGTTAAGTAGGATAAAAAACTCGGCATCGACCTGCTCCAATGCACGATTATATCCCTCGGCAAAGCCGTAGTTTTCTGCTAAGCGAATAATCTCTACGGTGGGGTAAGTCTGCTTGATAAATGTAACAGAATCGTCCGTGGAGCCGTTGTCTGCCACCACGATACGCACCTGCGGCGGGGTGTGCTCCACCACGCTCGGCAGGAATTGCTCCAAGTGCTGGCGACCGTTCCAGTTGAGTATTACGACGGCTGTTTGTTTCATATCTTCTGCGAAAGTAACTCTGCGGGTGGTGTGTGCTTCCAGCGGCGGTGCGACCACATCCACATCTCGGGATGGGCGTTTATATCATTCTCCAAGAGGCGTACATATCGCTCCGTGATGGTGTAGGGCTCTACCTGCTCCTCGCCATCGTATATGAGCGTAAATCTACCCTCGTAGTGTCCTGCGCTTATGCGGCGCGGTGAGAAGTAATATACGGGAAGCTTATATTTGAGTGCAAGAACCTCGCCACCCTCGAAAAATGCAGTCCACTGATGCAGGAACTTATACCAATGCATATTGGCACGCAGTACGGGGTTTTGGTCGGCGATGAGTCCCATAGCCATCGGGCGCTTGTCTTTGTTGTCGACAAAGTGGCGCATCGTACGCTTCATATCCACCAGCTCCACATTTGTGTGGGTGCGTATGCGCTTCATAAGTTCGTCAATGACTATATTGGTAAGCTTATGATATACAGCAACAAAGGTCTGGTCGGGAACAACAAGGCTTACCGTGCTGCCAGCCTCCCACGGACCGAAGTGTGCTGTGAGCATTATCGCGCTACGATTGCCAATCTCCTCGCGCACCTTGTCGGCATCCATCACCTTCATACGGTGCATCAGCGTCTTGTCGCTCACGCCCGCTTGGCTTATCGTATTTACGATTTGCTCGCTAAGGTTACGGTATGTGCCACGGCAAATCTTGCCGAGCTCCTCCTCGCTTTTGTCGGGGAACGAGCGGCGCAGATTATCCATTATAACGCGGCGGCGGTAGCGCAGTACATAACACAGTAGCAGGTGGCATATCGTGCCGAAAACATAGTGGCGTATGCAGTGCGGGAGCAGAGCAAAGCCTCGGCAGATAATCCACAACACTTCCAGCCAGAAGCGCTGCATCATGGTAAGATTATTTGGTGTGCCTGTCATCTTCTAAATCTCCTACTCCTCGTCCTCCTCCTTGCGGTAGCGGTTGCGCTTCGACTCCTTCTCGGGCTTGGGACAACCTGCCACCACGATTACAAACTCACCCTTAGGCTCGTGTTCACGGAAGTGCTGCAAAACCTCGGCAATGGTTCCGCGCACGGTCTGTTCAAACTTTTTGGTCAGCTCTCGCGATACCGACACCTTGCGCTCCTCGCCAAACACCTCGGCCAACTGCTCCAAGCACTTCACAACACGGAATGGCGACTCGTAGAATATTATCGAACGCTGCTCCTCGGCTAACTCTTGCAGGCGCTTTGTGCGTCCCTTCTTCTGAGGCAGAAATCCCTCGAAGCAGAATCTGTCGCAAGGGAAGCCGCTCTGTACCAACGCAGGAATAAGCGCTGTGGCTCCCGGCAGAGTCTCTACCTCGATGCCAGCCTCCACGCAGGTGCGCACCAACAGAAATCCCGGGTCGGAGATGCCGGGCGTGCCAGCGTCGGATACCAAAGCAACGGTACGACCCTCGCCAATAGCCTCAGCCACCGATGCCGCCGTGGCGTGCTCGTTGAACTTGTGGTGAGAGTACAACTTCTTCTCTATGCCCAAATGTTTGAGCAGGAAGGCTGTTGTGCGAGTATCCTCGGCCAAGATATAGTCTGCCGCTTCGAGTGTTTTTATAGCTCGAAGTGTTATATCGTCAAGATTGCCAATGGGGGTTGGTACGATGTATAGTTTCGACATATTATGAGAGTTTACGCTCCAAAAGTTGCATAATGAATTTTGAGCCCTCGCTGTCGGGGTTCCACGCATAGTTCTCGATGATGTGAATCATACAATCGTCTAAGGTCTCCAACTCGTCCAAAGCGTTGATAGCCTCCTCGTATGCATCGCCATCGCCATCGAACAGGTCACGAATCATCAAGAATTTATCGTTAAGACCTATGCCGTTGCGTAGTGAGCGCAGGCGTGAGTGGTTAATCTCATCGGCAAGGGGTGTGGGTGCAGCCAGAGTATCTGCCAAGGTCTGCGGTGCAGGGATGGCATCTGCCAATGT
>JAZOPO010000005.1:0-5002 GCA_045655585.1 Alistipes sp.
AATGATTACACAACAAAAATAGATAGAGATATTTTTGATATTAATATAGCATTATTGGGTAATGATATGGCATTAATGCAAGAATGTGCAATCCATATCAAAAATAAGTATCCAAACTTTACTCAGGCACTTCCATATAACGTACGTTTGCTTTTACCTTATAGTATTGCTATTGAAGATATGACCTATGAGCAATTACGCCATGTCTTAATTACAGAAAGAGATGCTCTTCAAAATCTGAAAAGTGAATATGGATTATCACAAGGAATTAAAAGAGGGCTGGAACTTGCTGCAAAGTGGAATGCGGAAGATAAAAATATGTAGTAGAAAAATACTCAACATTACTATTCTATATAACAATAATTATATACCTTTGCAATAAAGTAGGAACTCGACTCTGCGAGACACTGCAAAATAGTGTAGAAATCAGGTGGAGCAATAGCGGGAGATTACGTTTGTTGCGATTCTTTAACGCAAAGATATAGAGTCATTTAGAAATGAAACTCATTTCCTGGTGGCACCACAGCAAAGAGAACTCGTAAGGGTTCTCTTTTTGTTATTGACTACGGCGCTTCTTGGGCCTATGGGTATACTGTGGCGAGAGATAGCGGATCACCTGCAAAAGGGATAGCCTATGCCAAAATCGCTACTTATTAGGAATTGAAAGCTGAATCAATGCGGCGGTGAGGATGGCGCCTGGGATGCCGACAAACATTGGTACAAGCGCGTTGCGTATGCCACAAAGCCACAGGGCTGCCAATATCAACGCGGTGGTCATAAGTCCCAAAAAGGCGACTCTTCCCGTCCTCTTAGGATTCATCTTTTTGAGGTCGTTCTCCGACAACACATTGATCAAATCGGGGCGAAATAGCACCAATACAGCACACAATGCAATAATACCCGCCACAAATAAAATTACCATAACAGCATCAAAATTTCAGTTCGAATATCACTCCACCACAACAGCAAAAGTCACCTTGCCCGCCTCGTTGTGTTTGAGGCGGAGGGAGCCGCCGTGGAGGCGGATGATTTGGCGAGAGACGGCAAGACCGATACCCGAGCCGTCGGTTTTGGTCGTGAAGAATGGCGTGAAGATATTCTCGGCGACCTCGGCAGGGATTGCCGAGCCGTTGTTGGTAATCTCAATCTGTATGCGCTCCTCTGCATCAATCGTTGAGCGGATGGTTATCTTGCGCTGGCAATCCTGCGCCAAGAGTGCCTCAGTGGCGTTTTTCAAGAGGTTGACCATCACCTGCGACATCAGTGCTCGGTCGGCATAGAGCATCGTATCTTCGGGTTCGATGCTCGTTTCGACCTCGACACCCTCGTGCGGTATCAACGACAGCGACTCCGCCACCAACTCCGAGAGGTAGAACGGAGCTTTTTGCGGTGCGGGGATGCGTGTTACGGCACGGAACGCACTCACAAAACGCATCAGCCGCTCTGAGGTCGAGTGTATAGTTTCCAAGCCCTGGCGCACCGTTGCGGCATCGTCAGACTGTGCAAGCAGCGTATGGCTGATAGAGGTAACAGGCGCGAGCGAGTTCATAATCTCGTGCGTGAGGATGCGGGTCAACTTCTCCCACGACTCCACCTCCTTGCGGTCGAGCTCCTCGTGGATATTACCAATAGAAACAACCCTCAAGCGCTTGCCGTCAAACTCCATAGCCGAGCAGCTCAACACCAAGTTCTGGTCGCCAATCTCGGTCGTAAGGCGTGCGGTGAGTTGTTCGCCAGCACCTATGCGGTGCATCGCCTCGCACAGCTCCTCGCTCAGTACTTGCAGTTGGTCGATATGGTTCAGTCGCTCCATGCCCACGATGCGGAGCGCCTTCGTGTTTGTCTGTGCCACCGTGCCATTCTCCATTATCACTACGATACCCACATTGGCGCACTCCATGATAAGTTGAAAGTACTGCTCGCGCTCCTTGATTTGCAGCTTGGCATTGTCCAAGACCTCTTTTATGCGGTTGAGCGACTGGTTTACAAAGGCATATTTCGTGTAACGAGGATTCTCCGTAAAGCGGAATGAGTAGTCGTCGTTCTGCACCGCGTTAAAGACAAACATCAGGCGGTGTACAATCTCGCCATAGAGCCTAAAGAGGCGGTAGAGGCATAACGCTATTACGGGCACGGTGACTACCAGATAGGCGTGATGACCCTTTGCCCACGCATATCCCGACCATGCGCCAGCGAGGGCGATGACCACGATGTAGGCGATAATCTTGCCGTAGGGTATGTTGCGTGCGTGTTTCACAATCCGTAGCGTTTAATCTTGTTGTAGAGTGTCTGGCGTGTAATGCCGAGCTGTTGTGCCACCTGCGAGAGGTTGCCACCACACTGCGCTATGGCATTGGCTATTGTCTGTCGCTCCATCTCTTCGAGTGTCTGGCTCTCGTTCAAGGGGCGTTGCGAGGTGTGGAGTTCGAGGTGGTCGGGCGAGATAATATCGCCATCACACATAATCACAGCCTTCTCAATAGTATTCTGCAACTCGCGGATATTACCCTCCCACGAGTGATTTTTCAGCTTCTCCGCAGCATCGCCCGAGAGCATCAAACCTGCCTTGCCATACTTCTGTCCGTAGCGTTCGATAAATCGCTCGGCAAGGGGCACAATATCCTCCTTGCGGTTGCGCAGGGGCGGAATATGGATATGTATGGTATTGATGCGGAAGAGCAGGTCTTGACGGAACTCGCCCTTTGCTACAGCCTCGTGCAGGTCGCGGTTTGTGGCCGAGATAAGGCGAATATCTACGGGTGTAGCCTCATTTGCTCCGAGGCGTGTAACGGCACGATTTTGCAACACGGCGAGCATCTTGGCTTGCAGATGGAGTGGCAGGTTGCCAATCTCATCCATAAAGAGTGTTGAGCCGTTGGCGGTCTCGAACTTTCCCTCCCTATCGGTGCGGGCATCGGTAAACGCCCCCTTCGTATGTCCGAACAACTCGCTCTCAAAGAGCGTATCGGGGATAGCACCCATATCGAGCGACACCATCGCCTGGCGACAGCGTGCCGACTGGCGGTGAATCTCACGCGCAAGCACCTCCTTACCCGTGCCATTCTCGCCCGTAATAAGGATGTTGGCATCGGTAATCGCCACACGCTCGACCATCTGCTTTACACGCTTCATCTCCGCACTCTCGCCCCAATACATCTCTGCTTGTGGCTCGGCGGTCTGCGTCTTGGTTGGCTTCTTCGCCTTGCCCTTGGCTGCCTTATAGGCATTTTGGAGCGTGGCAATAAGTTTGGCATTATCCCACGGCTTGACAACAAAGTCGAAAGCCCCCTCCTTCATAGCACGCACCGCCAACTCAATATCTGCGTAGGCAGTAAAGAGCACAACCTTTGTTTCTGGGAATTTCGCCAGCACCTCTTTGAGCCAATACAAGCCCTCGTTACCTGTATTTATACCAGCGTGGAAGTTCATATCGAGGAGCACCACATCGGGCTGCGATTTATGTAGCGTAGAAATCAGCGAGTTAGGCGACGGTAGCGTGATAACCTCCTCGAAGATGCCATCACACAACAACTTCACCGCCGAAAGAATACTGCGGTTGTCGTCAACAATTAAGAGTTTGCCTGCCTTTTTACTCATATCTTCTACATTTTTCTACTACAAAGTTAATCTAAAATCGCGCTGTGTCAATATATCACACACCGATTGTCTAATTATTAGACACATTTACTTACAGGGATGTTAGTGCAAGTCCGTGTGGGTCAAGTGGTTGGATATTTTGGCACACCTTTGGCACAACCAGAGGCAAAACACAAAAACATTATGAAAAGACTACTAATACTATTTGCAGTGTCTAATTTTTTGACACCCCTGTGCGTAGCACAACCCCTCACCATAGATGACTGCATGCGCTATGCTGTTGAGAACTCCGTAACCGTAGGCCAAAAGCAGCTCGCCCACGACGATAGCAAGGCTAACTACACCGAGGTATTTGCCTCCTTATTCCCTGCCGTTAATGGCTCGGTGGGTGGCGCTATGAACTTCGGTCGTGGTATCGACCCTGCGACCAACGCCTACACCAATGTAACAACATTCAGCAACTCCTACGGCATCAGCGGCTCGATGCCCCTATTTAGTGGCTTGCAGGGCATCAACACCGTGCGAGCAATGAGGGTGGCACGAGAAAAGGGTGCGGTAGATACCGATATTGCGCGCGACGAGGTGGCAATGCAGACCCTCTCGGCATATATGGATGTGGTCTACTACACCGAGGCAGTCAAGATTGCCCGCGAGCAGTTGGAGGCATCGCGCCGCACCTTGGAGCTTGTGCGCCGACAGGAGGAGCTCGGCACCAAGAGTGCAGCCGATGTGGCAGAGATTGAGTCGCAGGAGGCGAACTACGACTACCTCTTAACCACCGAGGAGAACAACCTCGCCCTCGCCTATATTAAGTTGCGTGAGGTGATGAACTACCCACAAGGCGAGAAGTTGGAGATTGTTACCGACATCGACTTGGAGGCGTTGCCTACTGCCACCTCGGAGCAGGCTCTTGTGGAGTACGCCTTGGAGAATAACCCTCGCATCGCAGCAAGCCGCTTTGCCACCGAGCAGAGCCGTCTGAACCTTGCTCGTGCCAAGGGCGCTTACTCTCCCTCGCTCTACCTCTATGGTGGTTACAATACATCATACTTTATCGACTTCGACAATAAGGCGGCTTACGACCCCTTCGGCACGCAGTTCCGCAACAACCGAGGTGGATATGTGCAAGTGGCACTCTCTATTCCTATCTTCAATGGTCTTTCGGCTCGCTCCTCGAAGCGCAGAGCAGCCAACGCCTACCGCTCGGCGCAGTTGGAGCAGGTGGCCGTTGAGCGTGCCGTAGAGAGCGAGGTGTCGCAGACCTGGCAGGAGATGCAGGGCTATGGCAAGCAGTATGTCCAGGGCCAGAAGAAGGTCTCGGCAGCGCAACTCGCCTACGACGGTGCAGAGCGCAAGTTTGAGAATGGACTGATCTCCGCTCTCGACCTCCAAACCGCCGCCAACA
>JAZOPO010000006.1:0-239551 GCA_045655585.1 Alistipes sp.
AGAAGATTGCAAAGCCTATTCAGGAGCTCTACCCCTCATATAACTTTACTATAAACAAGCTCGAGCCTCGCAGCGTGCCTACAAGTCTGGGTGGCAACGACGCTACATCGTTTATGGTGAAGGGTATTCCTGCCGTACAGATGGCAGAGTGGAGCGACCCGATGGGTTACAACTTCGACTATCACGAGATTTGGCACACCGAGCGCGACACATACAACAAGAGTATCCCCGAGTATCAGGAGCAGGCCGCAACAGCATTGGCTATTATGGCTCTGGGTACGGCAAACCTGCCGACACTCCTGCCCCGCAACGAGGTGTACAAGTAACAGAAAAGAGATTAGCGAAATGCTAATCTCTTTTTTTATACCTTCTCCAAAATCCTCCTGACGGCGGGTATTTTGAGAATGGGCAGCAATGCCCACGCAGGCAGAAGATAACAGATGGCCGCCTCGATTTTGGCTATCAGCCCCGGAATGCAACGACGGCGCGAGCGAAACATCGCCCTCAGCGCCTTGCGAGCCACACTCTCGGCAGAGAGCATCACACCACAGCGCAGCAGGCTACGACGCATCTTATCGCTCAAATTATAGAACGGAGTATCCACCGCCGAGGGGTAGACCGTGGTAACGCTCACACCCTTGTCGCGCATCTCGTACCACAGCGACTGCGCGAAGCTGTGCAGGTAGGCCTTCGTGGCGGCGTAGTGCGAGATGGTGGGATAGGGAGTCCACGCCGTGATGGAGGACATTATAAGAATACGCCCGTGACCACGCGAACTCATCTGCTCGGCAAACAAACGGCACAATTTGGTAGGCGTGGTGCAGTGCAGGGCGATGATGCGCTCTATCGGCTCGGCTGGTGTGCGACAAAGTGTTGCAAAGAGCAGCATACCCGCATTGTTGATGAGCACCTCGACCTCGATGCCAAGCTCATTCACGCTATCAAATATCTGCTCGGCAGCATCGGTGCGGCTAAGGTCGGCATATAACGGCACAACCTCCACACCATAACGGCACGACAACTCCTCTGCCACACGGCAGTTATCCTCCTCGCGGTTGCTGACGACAACCAACGACCACCCTGCGGCAGCCAGCTGGCGAGCATACTCCAACCCTATGCCCGACGAGCCACCCGTTATAAGTGCATATCCCATTGCTTAATCATTTGTATGCGCACGGCACGAGCCCATTTTTCTGCGCAAAAAAGTTATTTCTAACAACAAAAGTAGTAAATTTGCTGTAAAGATTTCCATTATGGCAAAAGAGATAGAACGCAAATTTTTGGTCGAGGGCGATTTTATGCCCTTCGTGACTCACTCCTCACGCATCGAGCAGGGCTACATCGCCAAGTCCGACTCACTCACACTGCGTGTGCGCACGCGCGACGAGCAGGGTTTTCTCACAATCAAGGGGCGCAGCGACGAGGCGGGCGTGAGCCGTGACGAGTGGGAGTACGAGATTCCCGTTGAGGAGGCGCGCGAGCTGCTCCGTTTCAGCCGTGGCACGATAGATAAGACACGCCACCTTGTGCCCGTGGGGCGTCACACCTTCGAGGTGGATTGCTTCTATGGCGCAAATGAGGGGCTCGTTGTTGCCGAGGTGGAGCTCGCTGACGAGAACGAGGACTTCGAGCGTCCCGCGTGGCTTGGCCGCGAGGTTACGGGCGACCGCAGATACTACAACTCGCAACTGCTGAAAAATCCATATACACTATGGCCACACGAGGAGTAAATTTTATCAGGATTTTGCTATGCGCGCTATTTCTGCTACTCTGCGGGGGCGTGGCAACGGCTCAGGAGGCGGACTTCAACAGCAAGATGGCGGAGTACGGGCTGGTAGATATACAGACGCTGGATAGCGAGATAGGTGTTGAGTTGAAGTACGCCACCGAGGATAACTTCGTGGGCGAGAATATGTACGGCATGCTCACCACGGCCTACCTACTACCCCACTTTGCCAAGAAGGTTGTCGAGGCGCAGCGAATCCTGCGTGAGCGCCATCCCGAATATTCGCTATTGATATACGATGCCGCGCGCCCGATAAGCGTGCAACGCCGTATGCGCAAAATTGTGGAGGGGACACCCTTGCAGATATATGTTGCCGATGGGCAGCGTGGTGGTCGTCACAACTACGGCGTGGCGGTGGATTTGACCATCGTAGATGGCGAGGGCAAGCCGCTGGATATGGGTGCTGGCTTTGACCACTTTGGCCGCGAGGCGTGGGTGGGCAACGACAACGATGTGACGCTGGCGGCATATAAGGCTTATGTGGAGCGTCTGCGCCGCGAGGGGGTTATCTCGGCCAAGGCGGCGGCAAATCGCACTCTGCTGCTGGAGATTATGGACAGCGTAGGGCTGCGCCCCTATGTGAAGGAGTGGTGGCACTTTCAGGAGCGAATATCGATGAGTGCAACGAGAGAGAGGTATAAGTTGCTGGATTTTTAGTGGGGAGAGGTGAGATAGGTGTTATACAAAAAGCCGACCCTCGCAGGTCGGCTTCACTTTTTCTAAGAAATTGTATAACAAGAGCTATTTTAACCCACCACAAGGGTGGCTTTTCCTCCTCGCGGCTCGGCATAGTGTGCAAGCACCCTCTGCTCTCACTCCGCAGCGTCGGTTGAAGGCCAAAAGAGCCTTGTTAGACGATTTCTCTATTATTTGTCTTTGCGTTTTTCTAACTGTCGTTTCAGAACATCCTTGGCTGCATCAATAGCCTCCTCAAAGGTATGAGCCTGCTCCTCAACACGAATGTCTCCGCCGGGCATTCTGAGTGTAATCACTGCAATCTTGTTGCCCTTCTCGTCGTCCTTCTCCAACTTCAACACTACATCGACTCCCGTAGCCTCTTCTGCTACACGGTCTAACTTGGCTAATTTCTTCTCGATAAACTCGACCAACTTACTGCTGGCATCGAATTTCACTGACTGGATCTGTACATTCATAGCCTTCAAATTTTAGTTAAACATTATATATGCGTCAGCCCCAACCCCTTACGCTTAGCGACAAAAGTGGCGCTGCTCGATTCAACTCTACTCCTTCTCGCGCGGGTGCGCTCCGAAGTAGGCTCGCTGCAACTGCGCGATGTTGTTGTGTGTGTATACCTGCGTTGCCCTGAGCGACGAGTGACCCAACAACTCCTGTATCTCACGCAGGTCGGCTCCCTCGTTCAGAAGGTGCGTTGCGAAGGTGTGGCGCAATACATGGGGCGACACCTTACCCTGTACTCCACACTCCCGCAGAAGGCGTGCCACGCTACGCTGCACATCGCTACGCGAGATACGACCTCCACGCTTTGATAAAAATAGTGCTTTTTCTGAACTTTTGCAAATTTTTGACTCCAAAAAATGCTCCACATAGAGTTTTATTTCGCAGCCAAGTCGCCTGACGATAGGCACGATTCGCTCCTTGTCGCCCTTGCCTCGCACGCGCAGGGTGGAGTAATCGCCCTCAAAATGTTGTAAATCAACGGCTATAATCTCCGCCAGACGCAGACCACAGGCATAGAGCATCAGCACCAGCAGCGCATTGCGGGCCGCTATCCACTCCTCGCTGGCAAGGTCACGCTTAACGCGGGCGACAACCTCCAACATCTCACCCTCGGGGACAAACTTGGGCAGGCGCTGTGCCGTGCGCAGCGAGCCCACCGCAGCGAAGATGTCGCGGTCGATGAGTTGCTTGCGACGCAGGGTCTTATACATAGACCTCACTGATGCCACCGTACGATTTATCGAGGCGTTGTTCATAGTGTGCGCATCTGAAAGCGACATAATCCACTCCCTCACATCGGTAGCACGCACCTCCAAGAGCGAGAAGTTGCCCTCGGCAGTCGAGGCCTCGCCCCACGCCAGAAACGACTCCACATCGTGACGATAGTTGCGTACCGTCAATGGGGAGTAGCGACGCTCAGCCTGCAAGTAGTCGATAAAGTGGTCTATGACCTCGTGGTTTGTCATCGGAATTATACCTTATTATATATTGGAGTAGAAACAAAGTTAGTAATATTTTTATACTCCGAAAAAAAATCTTAACTTTGGTAGACCTAAAAGCACTAACAATCTAAAAACATATCCATTATGAAACAACTATTTTTCTCTCTGCTTGCGCTGTTTGCATTGAGTACAGCGCAGGCTAAGCCCACAACTAAACAGATAACATCGCCCGATGGAACACTCAAAGTCACGGTCAACATCGCCGACGAGATTCGTTGGAGCGTGGAGGACGGTGGCGTGGCAATCATCGCCCCCTCGCAGATAGCTATGCAGATTGGCGAGAGCGAGGTGTGGGGCGCAAAACCCATACTGCGCAAGGCTACCGTGGGTAAGATTGACGAGGTTATTCCCTCACCACTGTACAAGAAGAGCGAGGTGGATAACGAGTGCACCACACTCACCCTCTCTTTCAAGGGCGACTATGCAATCGAGTTCCGCGCCTATGACAATGCAGCAGCATACCGCTTTGTATCGACACGCAAGGGCGACTACACAGTAAAGAACGAGGTGGCGGAGTTTGAGTTCGAGAACGACAACACCCTCTACGGCTCGTATGTTAAGTTCAACCGCAAGGGCACGGGCAACGCCATCGAGAAGCAGTATTACAGCTCGTTTGAGAATATCTACTTCGTGCAGCCGCTGAGCAAGATGAATCCCGAACGAATTATGTTCCTGCCACTGTTGGTGGAGGTTGGCGACAAGAAGGTGTGTATCACTGAGAGCGACCTTATGAGCTACCCCGGTATGTATCTCTACAACAGCAATGGCGACACCACGCTCGAAGGTAACTTCGCAACTGTGCCCGACAAGGTTACACAGGGCGGACACAATATGTTGCAGGGCGAGGTGCAGACCCGCAAGCCCTACATCGCTGAGGTGAGTGGCGAGCGTTCGTTCCCGTGGCGTATATGCATCGTGGCTGACGACGACAAGCAGCTGCTCGACGACGATATGGTCTTCCGCCTGAGCCAGCCCAACACCATTGGCGACACATCGTGGATTAAGCCCGGCAAGGTTGCGTGGGACTGGTGGAACGACTGGGGATTGTATGGCGTGGACTTCGAGCCCGGCATCAACAACCGTACATACGAGTACTACATCGACTTCGCAGCACGCAACGGCATAGAGTATGTAATCCTCGACGAGGGTTGGTCTGTGAACAAGAAAGCCGACCTGATGCAGGTCGTGCCCGAGATTGATGTCAAGCATCTGTGCGACTACGCCAAGGAGCGTGGCGTGGGTATCGTGCTGTGGGCAGGATACTGGGCGCTGGACAGAGATATGGATAATGTAATGAAGCACTATGCCGAGATGGGTGTCAAGGGTTTCAAGATTGACTTTATGGACCGCGACGACCAGCAGATGGTAGACTTCTACGAGCGCTCGGCAGCCACAGCGGCCAAGTATAAGCTGATGTGCGACTTCCACGGAGCATACAAGCCCTGTGGTCTATCGCGCAAGTATCCCAATGTGGTGAACTACGAGGGTGTGAATGGCTTGGAGCAGATGAAGTGGTCTACATTGGAGCTCGACCAAGTGACATACGATGTGATGATACCCTTCATTCGTATGGTGGCAGGTCCTATGGACTACACGCAGGGTGCGATGGTAAATGCGCAGAAGCAGAGCTACCACGCCAGCAACTCGGAGCCTATGAGTCAGGGTACACGCTGCCGCCAGCTGGCGATGTATGTGGTGTTTGAGTCACCGTTTAATATGTTGTGCGACTCGCCATCGAACTACGAGAAGGAGGGTGTCTGCACCGAGTTTATCGCAAAGATACCCACCGTATGGGACGCAACCGTGGCTCTCGATGGTAAGGTTGGCGAGTACTGCACCATTGCACGCCGTGCGGGCGAGGAGTGGTATGTAGGCGGTATGACCAACTGGAATGAGCGCGAGGTGGAGGTTGACCTCTCATTCCTGGGCGAGGGTAACTACACCGTAACAGAGTTTGTTGATGGCCCCAATGCTGGCAAGATTGGCCGCGACTTCCTCCGCAAGAGCTACGAGGTAAAGGGTGGCGATAAGCTCAAAGTTAAGATGGCTACGGGCGGAGGCTTTGCGATGAAGATTGTAAAGAGATAATCGTCCTGATAGATAAATATAGGTCGCTCTGCGGAGCGGCCTTTTTTTTGTAGATTTTCCAGTAAGTATTATAAGTGTTATGGGTGTTATAAGTATTATAGGAGGATTCTTATAACTCTTATAACTCTTATAACTCTTATAATAATTCCCACAAAAAAAGGTGCCGACCGCAATGGCCAGCACCCAAATATCGAATATCATCGAAGTTTTCTAACAAGAGCTATTTTGAAGCTGGTCGCAGTCCGAGAAAGCGCAGTTTGCTGAGCGCAAATGAGCATTTCGAGGGCAAGCCAGATGCCGAAATAGCCTTGTTAGGCGACTTCGCCTTACTCTACGGGAATATCCTTGTTTACATTCTTTGAACCGAACAAGCCGTAAAGAAGCATATAAGCCAAGCCTGCGATTACAACCCAGTAGCTGTTGATGAAACCAGCAGCGTCAGCAACCAAACCCTGGATGAAAGGCATAATACCACCACCGCAAATCATAGCCATAAAGATACCAGATGCAACGGGTGTGTACTTACCGAGGCCCTCAGTAGCAAGGTTGAAGATTGAACCGAACATTACTGATGTGCAGAGACCGCAGAGGAACATAAATACCATTGATACGGGAACCTGTGCGTTAACAACAGGAACAGTCATACGAACTGTCTCGGGGATGAACATCAAGCAGAGAACGAAGATGATTGCCAAAGAACAAGCAACAGTCAACATCTGCTTAGAAGATACCTTACCACCGATAGCACCACCCAACAAGCGGCCCAACATCATACAGAACCAGTAGAAACCTACAACTGTACCAGCTACAACAGCACCTACGCCCTCCAAGCCAGACATATAGATGTTAGCTGTGTTAGGAATACCTACCTCAACACCTACATAGAAGAAGATACCAGCAGCACCCAATACGAAGTGACGGAAAGACATAGGACCGTGGGGATCCTTCTTAGCCTTACCGCTCAAACGAGCTGCCTTCTCCTCAGCTGTCTCCATATGAGGCTCGGGAATAGCAGAGAAGTAGATAACAACGAATGCAACAGCGAAGATAGCCATAGCGATAATCAACGCGGGAGCAGCATCAGCAACAGTTGCGTTTGCAGCCTGACCACCGATGAGGTAACCCAACAAGATAGGAGCGATAGTACCACCTACTGAGTTGAGTGAACCACCAAGCTGGATGAGCTGGTTACCCTTGTTACCACCACCACCGAGAGTGTTCAACATAGGGTTAACAACGATGTTAAGCATAGTCATTGAGAAACCTGCTACGAATGCACCGAGTACATACACGCCGAATGACTCAACATAACCTGATGCGAACTGGATAGCAACACCTACCAAACCTACCAATACAGCAGCGAGTGAAGTGAACTTGTAACCCTTGCGCTTCAAGATGTGACCTGCGGGGATACCCATACAAGCGTAAGCGATGAAGTTGGCCAAAGTACCCAACTGAGCCATAGCGTTAGATGCACCGAACTGGTTCTTAACGATAACACCCATTGAACCTGCGAAGTTGGTAACGAATGCAATCATAAAGAAGAGCATAAACATCACCGCAATGGCTAATACATTACTTTTCTGTTTTGTTTCCATAAAAATTTTAGATTAGTGAAAAAATTATTTGTATGTATTGTTTTTCTTATCTCGTTTCTAGTTTTGCGCACCCTTGCATTTCGCGCCCCCGCATCTCGCACCCTCGCTTCGACTATTTATCTCGCTCGGCGATAAAGGCACACAGATTAACCAGCGCTGTGCGGTAGGGCGAATCGGGATAGCTGGCCAGAATAGATGTCGCACGGTCGATGTAGGTCTGCATCGTGCGAGCCGCCATAGCCATACCGCCCGTGGCCTCCACCACGCCTTGCAGGAAGTCGACAGCCGACTCATCATCCTTGCACTGCGAGAGCTTATCTAGAAGCTGCAACTTCTCGGCGGGGCTACACTTTTCCAGCACCTCGATGAGCGGAAGCGTAATCTTACCCTCGCGCAGGTCGTTGTTTGCAGGCTTGCCCGTGTGTGCCGAACGGCTGTAATCCAAGATATCGTCCTGAATCTGGAACGCCATACCGATAGCCTCGCCAAAGCGACGCATCTGCTCTATATCCGAGCGTGAAGCCTTGACCGAGAGAGCACCTGCCGAGGCACTGATGCTGATGAGGCTGGCCGTCTTTTTGTATATAATCTCGAAGTAGTCCTGACGCGTAGTGTCCTTGTCTGTGGCGTGCTGGCTCTGCAAAATCTCACCCTCACAGAGTGTTGCCACCGAGCCTACGATGTGCGACACGAGGTCGAACTGTGCGCTATCCATACCGAGGCTCATCGTACGAGCCAAGATGTAGTCACCCAGCACCACGGCATTGCGCGACTGCCACAAGGCATTGGCCGAGGGTTTGCCACGGCGTGTGTCGGCACTGTCGATAATATCGTCGTGAATGAGCGAGGCGGTGTGTAGCATCTCCACCATCATAGCGGCCATATAGGTACGCTTCGAGCAGTTGCGCTCGCCCGCCACCCACTCGCGGGTGTTGGCGTCAGAGACAAGAGACGAGCATAACATAGTGATAATGGGGCGGATACCCTTGCCGCGCGACGAGAGCACATAGGAAATCATCTCGGACATCAATTTACCCTCCGACGAAAAGCGGCTTCGGATAAACTCCTCGAACGCTTCGAGGTCCGCGGCTATGGGGGTACGAATTGAGTCAAGAGTAATCATAACGAAAAGGTTTTATATACGCGCTTTATGTTGCAAATATAGTAATTTTTCGCAATTACACCTCGAAAAAGGAATGTTTTTCGTAACTTTGACGCACTAATATTAACTATGCAATGATATTTAATTCTGAAATAGCAAAAAAATGGCTCTGCGGGGTGGCCATAATAGCCCTGTTTTTTGTTATTGCAGCGCTCTACTTCGCACCCCAATTTGGTGGCGAGGTGCTCGTACAGCACGATGTGCAGCAGTACGAGGGTATGAGCAAAGATATTCTCGACAACCGCGAGGCAACGGGCGAGGATGCTCAGTGGACGGGAGGTATGTTTGGCGGTATGCCCGCCTACCTGATTAATGTGAAGTACCCCTCGCAGGCGGTCAAGGGCACGATAGGTAAAGTGGTGAAAATCATCGACACACCTGCCTCGTTCCTCTTCTTTGCGATGACGGCAATGTGGGTGGCGGCGCTGCTGTTTGGCCTCAGTCCGTGGGTGGGACTCATAGCGGCTCTGGCATATGGATTCTCGACCTACTTCCTGCTGATCATAGGCGCTGGACACATCACCAAGATGTGGGCGCTGGTATATGCTCCGCTGATGATGGCGGGAGCCTACTACACGCTGCGACAGAATATGTGGGTGGGAGGTGCGCTGACGGCGCTATTCACATCGCTCGAGATTGGTGCGAACCATCCGCAGATAACATACTACTTCCTTGTGGCGATGGCGCTGATGTGGCTCAGCGAGGGCATAGTGGCGTGGAAGCAGAAGCAGACAAAAAGCTTCGCCAAGCGCACGGCGATACTCGCAGCGGCTGGTATTATGGCCGTAGGTTCAAACCTCTCGCCGTTGTGGTACACGATGCAGCACTCGAAGGAGACCACGCGCGGAGGCTCGGAGCTGGTAGACAAGAGCGCCGAGAGTGGCACAGAGGGTCTTGACCTGCAATACGCTACGGCGTGGAGCTACGGCAAGGGCGAGAGCCTGAATATGTTCGTACCCGACTTTATGGGAGGTGCTTCGACAGATACATTTGCAACCGATGGCCCCGTAGCCGAGGCACTTCGCCCCTACGGCTTGGAGCAGATGGCTCAGTATATGCCCCGCTACCGCGGTGAGCAACCCTACACGGCTGGTCCTACATACTTGGGTGCGGCGTCTATCTTCCTGGCTATATTAGCGTTGATGCTTCTGCCCAACCGCCAGAGATGGTGGATTGTGGCGGCAAGCGTGGTGGCTCTGTTTATGGCGTGGGGACAGAATATGATGTGGTTCACGGAGCTGATGTTCAAGATTCTGCCCGGGTACGACAAGTTCCGCGCAGTATCGACGGCGTTGGTTGTGGTGCAGTGGACCGTGCCCCTGCTTGCAGCGATGGGCGTGGCTCAGATTATCAGGGCCGAGGTGGACGAGAAGCAACTTCGCAAAGCCTTGGCGTGGGCTACGGGCATTTGCGTAGGCGTGCTGGCAGTGATGATTATCGGAGGCCGTCATTTGGGCGACTTCGGTATGCAGGAGAGTGGCGCGATGCTCACCGAGCAGTTCCGCGCTATGTTGGAGCAGCAGGGCGCTGGCGAGTATATCAAGCAGGGCCTGCACGAGCAGCTGGCGTGGAGCACAGCGACGGCGGTGGCCGAGGAGCGTGCCGCAGCTATGCAGGGCGATGCGTGGCGTTCACTGTTGTTTGTGGTTATGGCGGCCGTGGCCGTGGCAGGATATGCAAGTCGCAAGGTGATAAAGAGTGGCGCGGTGTTGTGCTGTGTGCTGACGGTGATTGTAGCCACCGACCTGATAAATGTAGACACGCGCTACCTCAACCACGACTCATTCGTAGATGCCTACACGGCAAAGATTACGCCCTCGGCGGCCGACAAACTCATTATGCAGGACAAAGACCCCGCATATCGTGTATTGAACCTTACGGTGTCGCCCTTCAACGACGCCACAACATCATACTTCCACCGCTCGGTGGGAGGCTACCACGGCGCAAAGCTTGCCCGCTATCAGGATTTGATTGACCGCCACCTATCGTACTTGCGCGATGGCGTGCTGGATATGCTCAATGTGCGCTATGTGATTGAGTCGCCCGAGGCTGAGGGTGTGCTCCTGCGCGAGACAGCCAATGGCGCAGCGTGGATGGTGCGCAGCGTGGTAAGAGCAGCATCGGCTGAGGAGGAGATTGATATGGTGGGTCGCATAGACACCAAGCGCGAGGCGGTGATAAGCGCGGAGTATCTTCCCAAGAACTTCAACTTCGCAGATGGCGAGGTGACGCTCACCGAGTATCGCCCCAATTACCTGTGCTATGAGGCCGAGAGCGAGGGTGATGCCCTTATAGTATTCTCGGAGATATTCACCAAGCAGGGCTGGACGGTGACAATCGATGGCGTGGAGGCTCGCCCCTTGCGTGCCGATTACATACTGCGTGCCGTGGAGATGCCCGCGGGCAAGCACACCATCGAGTGGCGCTACCGCGCTCCGAAGTGGGCACTCGTAGAGGGTGTAGCGATGGCATTCTCAGCGATAGTGCTGGCAGGATTTTTACTAACCTTAATTTATCTATTACGCAATGCGCGACGACAAAAGACTCAGGCGTAAGGTACGCCGCTCGTACATAGTATCAACGATAAGCATATCGCTGGTTCTCTTTCTCTTAGGCTCGGTTGGCTACCTGCTCTATGCGGCACTCACCACAGCTCACACTTTGCGCGAGAGCGTGACTCTCTCGGCCGAGTTGGACAATAAAGTAACGGAGCAGGAGCGTGCTAAAATAGAGAAGAGTTTGCTCTCGATCGAGGGCGTAACGGGTGTGACATATACCGCTAAGGAGGATAAGATAAACGACGAGGAGTTCCGCCGTATGTTTGCCTCGGAGATTGAGCATATACTCGAAGAGAATCCCCTGCGCAACAGCTTTGAGGTGGCTATCGCCTCGGCCGACCGCAAGGCAACAGATGCCGTGGCCGACAAGATTTCGGCCGTGGAGGGCGTGGTGTATGTAGCCTACCCCGCATCGACAATCGAGCGTCTGCACTCGACAATAACCAAGATTACCATTGTCTTGGCGGCCTTTGGCGGGGCGTTGCTCCTAATCTCGCTCATACTGCTCAACAACACCATTCGTCTGGCTATCTTCTCGCGCCGCTACCTTATCAACACGCTGAAATTGGTAGGTGCTACGAAGGGATACATTATGCGCCCCTTCCTGGCAACGGCAGCCAAGCAGGGCGTGTGGGCAGGATTGGCAGCAAGCGTGCTTTTTGGTGCGGCGCTGGCAGGATTGAGTGGCGCTATGCCCGAGATTATGGCCACATCGGAGCTTACGAAGGCGGGCATCGTTGTGGGCTCGATGATTGTGGGCGGAGTGACTATCTCGCTGATGTTCACACTATTTGCCGTGAATAAGTTTGTAAATATGAACTCTAACAAGATATATCTATACTAATGAAAAAGATTTTTGAGAAGGTGCGTGCGCGCTTCGCTGCCGCCGAGGATAAGAACGACGCTCAGATGCCGCTGACGATAAAGAACTATATACTCATCATCGCAGGCCTTGTGGTAATCATACTCGGTATGGTGCTGATGACGGGCGGAGGCAGCGACGACCCCAATGTCTTCAACTACGATATGTTCTCGTGGCGTCGCATCACGCTGGCCCCGATACTCATCGTGGGAGGCTTCGCGTTTGAGATTTATGCACTGTTGAAGAAATTTTAGTGCGATGAATAGATTTTTCGTTTTCGCCGCTACGCTAATACTCGCCCTGACAGCGTCGCTACCCGCCACAGCACAGCGAGCCTCAAAGCGCGAACAGGCCGAGCAGATTGAGCAGCTGACACTCCTGGTTAGCGAGCTTACGGCCAAGGTGGCCGAACTGCAACGCGAGGTGGACAACCGCGTGCCCATAACAAAGCCCGTGGACCCCGAGTGGGAGAAGTGGCAGGATGTGCGCTACAACTACGGATTCAACACCGCCCAGCAGCCCATCTTCAACACCATTGACGGCGTGTTGGAGTCTACCGTTATGTTATCGGTGCGAGGTGGTCGTGGCCGCTGGAACAATCAGGGTCGCCCCACATCGCAGTTTGTCGATGGAGGACACCTCTTCGAGGGCTGGAACGGCACGGAGACCTGCCGTCTTACGATGCTCATAGGAAAATATGCGCCCGACCTGGCCTGCATACAGGTCTACTCACCCAAAGGCCTATACCGCGATGTGCGCCACTTTGGCTGGGTGAAGATAGGCTCTGACGAGAAGTTTCAAGGCGTGGACTTCGGACGCTACTGGGCTAAGACATTTGTGCCATTCACATTGGCCACGCTGGACGCTGCCCCCGAGAGCATACGATACGAAAACTGCCAGATGGAGGGCTTAGCAGTACCCATCGGCACGCTATACTACGACACCTCCGTGGGCAAGGTGCGTTGCTACACCGAGAGCGGCTGGCGTTATCTTTCGTTTGAATAATAAGAATTAAAAACTTGAATAAATGACAACAATCGAATCAATTATCTTAGGTGCAGTGCAGGGCTTGACAGAGTTTCTGCCCGTATCGAGCAGTGGCCACTTGCAGATTGCAAAGGCTATATTAGGTGTAGAAATCGAGGAGAACCTCGCATTTGATGTGACGCTACACGCAGCAACCGTGCTCAGCACGATAGTAATCCTCTGGCCCGAGGTCAAGCGCCTCGTTGTGGGCATCTTCTCGCGCCACTTCAACGCCGAGCAGGCATATATCCTGAAACTCATACTCTCGATGATACCCATCGGCATCGTGGGCTTCGCATTCAAGGATTATCTCAACGCTATGCTCGAATCGCCCTACATTCTCACAATCGTGGGTGCGATGTTGCTCCTGACATCTGTGCTGCTCTCGTTTGCATACTACGCACGCCCTCGACAGAAGGAGGAGGTATCATACCGCGACGCCTTCATCATCGGCCTTTCGCAGGCCGTAGCCGCTATGCCGGGTCTTTCGCGCTCGGGCACAACCATCGCCACAGGTCTTCTGCTTGGCAACAAGAAGGAGGTGATGGCACAGTTCTCATTCCTGATGGTGTTGGCTCCTATCTTGGGCGAGATGTTCCTGAACATCGTAAAGGGCGAGGTGACCTTCGCATCTATCGGCTTTGTGCCTATGCTGGCGGGCTTCATCTCGGCATTTGTGGTAGGTTGCTTGGCCTGCAAGTTTATGATTGGCATCGTTAAGCGCGGCAAGCTTATCTGGTTTGCGGTATATTGCGCCGTGGCAGGTGTCGTTTCAATCGTATGTAATTTTATCTAATAAAAAATATAAAAGGATTATATATTCTTTATGTAATCCCGCTCCACACAGCCTACCTTGCGGCCGCTGGCCGCATTTGCAAATCTGACCCACCCCCTAATCCCCCGCCTCAGGCAGGGGACTTTGGTCGCCGCAAGCGGCTCCGGAGGGTGCAGAAAAGCTGCAAAACCAAAGCTGTGAAAATAATATATGTGTAAATGACAGAAAACCTCTCATTGGTAGGTGTGGACTTTAAGGAGGGCTACATCGCCATCATCGACAAACCTCTGGAATGGACCTCGACAGATGTTGTGCGCAAGATAAAGTATGCTCTGCAACACCGTTTGGGTTACAAGAAGATTAAGATTGGCCACGCCGGCACACTCGACCCGCTGGCCACAGGCGTACTTATCGTCTGCATAGGCAAGGCCACAAAGATGGTCAACGCCCTGCAAGCCGAGGAGAAGGAGTATATAGCCGACATCGAGTTGGGTGCTACAACACCGAGCTACGACCTCGAACACCCCATCGACAAGCGCTACCCCACCGAGCATATCACACGCGAGATGATTGAGCAGGCTCTGCGCGACCTTACGGGCGAGCGTCTGCAAGCGCCCCCCATCTACTCGGCCAAGAAGGTCGAGGGTGTGCGTGCCTACGAGTTTGCCCGCGCGGGCGAGGAGGTGGAGTTGAAGAAGGCACTCATCAACATCTACGAGATGGAGATTCTCTCGCTCGAAATGCCCCACCTAAAACTTCGCGTGCGTTGCAGCAAGGGTACATATATCCGTTCTTTGGCCAACGAGATAGGTCTTGCACTCGACAGCGGCGCCCACCTCACAGGCCTAAGACGCACTCGCAGTGGCGGTTTCACCGTGGAAAATGGGTGGAAACTGGAAAATTTTATGGAAAAATTAAGCGAGTGTGAAACAAAATAGCAAAAATTTCGTATTACTTATTGATATTTGTGTCTTTCACCGTTAAAAACCTAAGGTTGAAAAGATTAAAAAATCTATCAACCGAAGGTTGTACCCTATGAGGAGCCGTAAGGCGACCAAAGTCCTCTCCTGAGGAGAGGATTTAGGAGAGGGTCAGATTTGCAAATGCGGCCAGCGGCCGCAATGGAAGCCGCAAGACGCTAAAAGATAGCTAATTAGAATAAGAAATACAAGTTATATTACATTATGAAGTTATCACAATACGGATATGACTTCTCGCTCGATATGTTGGCAAAATACCCCACCGACAATCGTGACGAGTCGCGTTTGTTGGTACTGAATCGTGCCACAGGAGAAATCGAACACCGCATTTTCAAGGACATTATCGAGTATTTCGACGAGGAGGACCTCTTCCTGTTCAACGACACGAAGGTATTCCCCGCGCGTCTATACGGCAACAAGGAGAAGACCAACGCCGAGATTGAAATCTTCCTTCTGCGCGAGCTGAATAGCGAGCTTCGCTTGTGGGATGTATTGGTAGACCCCGCGCGTAAGATTCGTATCGGAAATAAACTCTATTTCGGTGCCGACGAGATGATGGGTGCCGAGGTGATTGACAACACCACATCGCGAGGCCGCACACTGCGTTTCTTGTTCGACGGCTCGTACGAGGAGTTCAAGGAGGCGCTCTACCGCCTGGGTGAGACTCCCCTGCCCCGCTGGGTACGCGAGAAGGTTGAGGAGGAGGACGCCGAGCGTTACCAGACAATCTTCGCTAAGCACGAGGGTGCCGTAGCTGCTCCCACGGCTGGTATGCATTTCTCGAAGCACCTGCTTAAAAGAATGGAAATCAAGGGCATAAACTCTGCATTCATCACACTGCACGCTGGCTTGGGTAACTTCCGCCGTGTAGATGTTGAGGACCTGTCGAAGCACAAGATGGACTCTGAGCAGTTCGTTGTAACCGAGCAGGCTGCCGAGACTGTGAACGCCACAAAGCGCAACGGCCACAAGGTGGTTGCCATTGGGACAACCGTGATGCGTACCATCGAGACTGCTGTATCGACAGGCGGTATGATTAAGGCTATGGAGGGCTGGACCAACAAGTTTATCTTCCACCCCTACGACTTCACCGTTGCCAACGCTATGGTGTCGAACTTCCACCTGCCCGAGTCTACACAGCTTATGATGGTGGCTGCTTTTGGTGGTTACGAGCGTGTGATGGAGGCTTACAATGTGGCAAAGCAGGAGGGCTACCGCTTTGGTACTTATGGCGACGCAATGCTTATTATATAATGTAGGCGACGCACTATTAAAAAATTTTTATTATCTTTGCATATTGTAAATACATAAAATATGGCTTCACGCAAGATATTATATGTTTGTCAGGAGATTATGCCTTACCTGCCCGAGACTGAGATTTCGACTCTCAGCCGTCGCCTTGTGCAGGCTATGCAGGAGCGAGGCAATGAAATCCGTACATTTATGCCGCGATATGGATGCATAAACGAGCGACGCAATCAGCTGCACGAGGTGATTCGTCTCTCGGGTATGAATCTTATTATCGACGACAACGACCACCAGCTCATCATCAAGGTGGCCTCTATCCCTTCGGCTCGCATACAGATATACTTTATCGATAACGACGACTTCTTCTCTCGCAAGGCTGTTTTGACCGATGCCGAGGGAGCTGAGTTTGAGGATAATGACGAGCGCGCTATCTTCTTTGCGCGTGGTGTGTTGGAGACTGTAAAGAAGCTCAACTGGTCACCCGATGTGGTACACTGCATTGGCTGGATGTCGGCCATTGCGCCCATCTACCTCAAACAGGTATTCAACGACGACCCTCTGTTCCGCGATGTAAAGGTGGTAGTGTCGTTGTGTGATGACCGTTTCAACACCCCCTTCGATGCCAATTTCGCACAAAAAGTGGCAAATGAGGGTGTAAAAGATGAAAAACTTGCGGATTTGAAGCTTCCTTCATACGAAAACTTCTATCGCTTCGTTATAGATTACGCCGATGGCATTGTCGTAGCCTCGGAGAATGCTGACCTTGCTCTTGTTGAGTATGCCCGTCAGAGCGGCAAGCCGATGATGGAGTTCGAGACTAAGGAGGAGGCTGAAATGTTCGACAATTATAACCGTTTCTATGAAGAGTTACAATAGAATGAAGAGCCTGCTCACCGCAATCGTTGTGGTTGGGGTAGCAGCGATAATGACCCTAAGTTGTACCACTACGGCCGATTATACGCTCGGACAGGAGTTCGCGCCCACTAATCAGCAGATGATTTCTCGCCACCGTCTCTACAAGAACGGCATCCTGAGCGAGATAAACGAGGAGGACGCACCCTGCCGTGTGTTTGAGACACGCCTGTTTAAGACCGACTCGGTTACCTCTGACCGCTTGGGTACATTCTATCTGGGTATGCAGAAGCACGCCCGCTTTGGTGTGCGTAAGTTGGGCTTTGCCAGCCAGTTCCTCCATATGATTACTGTGGACGACTCTATTGGTTTTGGCTACCGCCCCGTCTATGACTCTACAACACTCATCTTCGAGCTTGATACATTTGTGGGTGATTCAACACGCCCCATACAGTATAATGTCTACCTCTTGACCGACGACTTGGTGGATTGGGAGCAGAAGGATACTACATTCTATGTGTCGTACGACCCGCGCGAGGAGGGCCACATTGCGCCCGACGCAGAGCCTATCTTCACATTCAAGTTCCCTGACCAGGAGAATGGTATTTACACCACTTCTACCGAGGTGCGTATGAAGGAGGGCAAAGATGCAAAGACTCTTATCCACGAGTTGTTCTGTATGGATAAGCTCGATGCTAACGGCAACGCTACCAACAACATCGACCTTTATGAGTCAGACTCGGCCTTCATTCGCCGATACAAGGGTGTGTGGATTGAGCCTGCCGAGGAGACTATCGACACCGAGGGCCACGCAATGGCATTCTCGGACCAGACTTCTGGCTTCAAGGTGTATGGTCGTAACCGTAACCCGGGTGCCGATATGGATATCATCACCGATACATTGGCTGTCGCCTACTACTTCAACGATACCTACGCTGAGGGCTTTGGTAATGTTACAGCACAGAGCGCTAAGTACAACTTCGAGGGTACCGAATTGGAGGGTCTGCCCATTCTCGAAACTGAGAGCAACCGCGTGGAGACTGACAAGGCGTATGTAGATGGCTGTGGCGGTATTATGACCGAGTTGTACTTCACGGATGAGTTCCTGCTCTCGTTGTACAACATCAGCAGCGGCGACAAGGAGTATGTATCGGCTGCTATCAATCAGGCGGCATTGCGCTTCTACCTCGATGGCTCGAAGTACGATTACAACGAAATCGACCCGTTGCCGATGACCGAGAGGATGAACGAGTCAATCGCGCGTCTGGGTATGTACACCAACTACAAGACATTGACTCCGATTGTTGACTATCTATACACGCAGGAGAGCGACGGCTCGCTCTACTACGACGGCTACCTGAACCGCAGCCGCGCGATGTACGAGATGAACATATCGTCGTTTGTGCAGAAACTCGTGAACGAGCTCTTGAAGCTGGAACCCGAGGCTGACGGCAGCATCGACCTCTCGAAGCTCAACGCCGCACGAACAATCTACTTGGCTCCGAGTGCGTACGACAGATTTACATTCAACCGTTCGGTGCTTCAAGGAAGTAACGCAGAGACCAATCCGGCCAGCATCTCGTTGGAGTTGACCTATACATTGGTGAAATAGAGATAAATAAGTTATACCCGACAAACCTAAGTGCCAAACTTAGGTTTTTGTCGTATTTAAGAATAAAGTGAAATGCAAGAGAATTTAGTCATCGTAGAGTCCCCCGCCAAGGCAAAAACCATCGAGCGATTCTTGGGTAAGGAGTATGTCGTGAAGTCGAGCTTCGGCCACATACGCGACCTTGCAAAGAAGGGCCTCGGTGTAAAAATCGAGGAGGGCTTCACCCCCGATTACGAGATTTTGCCCGATAAGAAGAAGGTGGTAGAGGAGCTTTCACGCCTGGCGCAAAAGTGCAGCACAGTGTGGTTGGCATCCGATGAGGACCGCGAGGGAGAGGCTATCGCCTGGCACCTGGCAGAGGTGTTGAACCTGCCCGTGGACAAGACCAAGCGTATCGTCTTTCACGAGATTACCAAGAACGCGATACTCAACGCCATAGAGTCACCGCGCACAATCGATATGAACCTGGTGAACGCCCAGCAGGCACGCCGCGTGTTGGACCGCATCGTAGGTTTCGAGCTCTCGCCCGTGCTGTGGAAGAAGATTCGCCCAGCACTCTCGGCAGGCCGCGTGCAGAGTGTTGCCGTGCGTCTTATCGTTGAGCGCGAGCGCGAGATTATCGCCTTTAACTCGACACCCTACTTCCGTGTCGTGGCACACTTCCACCCCGCAGATGATGCCAGCAAGACGCTGTTTAAGGCTGAGCTTACAAACCGCTTCGAGACAAAGGAGCAGGCTGAGGCATTCTTGCAGAGCTGCGTAGGTGCTTCGTTTACAGTGTCGAAGGCTGAGGAGAAGCCCACAAAGCGCTACCCTGCAGCACCTTTCACAACATCTACATTGCAGCAGGAGGCAGGTCGTAAGCTGGGTATGTCGGTAGCACAGACGATGAGTGTTGCACAGCACCTCTACGAGCAGGGTCTTATCACCTATATGCGTACCGACTCGGTAAATCTCTCGGCGCAGGCCATCGGTCAGTGCAAGGAGGAGATTACCAAGCTCTTTGGCGAGAAGTATTCGGCAGCACACAACTACAAGACCAAGACCAAGGGTGCACAGGAGGCTCACGAGGCTATCCGTCCCTCGTACATTGACCGTCAGCAAATTGAGGGTACTACGGCCGAGAAGCGTCTCTACGAGCTTATCTGGAAGCGCACCGTGGCATCGCAGATGGTGGCAGCCGAGATGGACCGCACCTCAATTGCAATTGATATGGACGGCACCGAGTGGCAGTTTGCTGCTACGGGCGAGGTTGTACGCTTCGACGGCTTCTTGCGTCTCTACTCGGAGTCTACCGACGAGGAGCAGACAGGCGAGCAGAGCGAGGCAATACTCCCGAAGATGACCGTGGGCGAGAAGGTTATCTCACAGCAGATTGTTGCAACAGAGCGTTTCACCGTAGCCCCCGCACGCTACAACGAGGCATCGCTCGTTAAGCGCTTGGAGGAGCTGGGCATCGGTCGTCCGTCAACATACGCCCCCACCATCACCACAATCATCAACCGTGGTTATGTGGTTAAGCAGAACAAGGATGCGCAGAAGCGCAACTACATAGCACTCACACTCTCAGCATCGGGCAAGCTCAGCGAGAAGACACTCTCGGAGAGCTACGGCAAGGAGAAGGCGCGTTTGGCACCCACCGACATTGGTATGGTGGTGAACGACTACCTCGAAAAGCAGTTCGAGCAGATTATGGACTACAACTTCACGGCGAGCGTGGAGAAGGAGTTTGACCACATTGCCAATGGCGAGATGGGTTGGGACGAGATGATTTTGCGATTCTACTCACCCTTCCACGGCTTGGTGGACAAGGCTATCGAGACACAGACGATGAAGAACTCGCAGGTGCGTGAGCTCGGCATCGACCCCGAGTCGGGTATGTTGGTCAAGGCTCGCATCGGTCGCTACGGTCCGATGGTGGAGATTGAGGCCAAGGAGGGCGAGAAGGCACGCTTCGCCTCGCTCAAAAAGGGTCAGCTCATCGAGTCGATAACATTAGAGGAGGCGTTGGAGCTCTTCGCATTGCCGCGCAACTTGGGTCGCTACGAGGGTACAGATTTGATGGTCGGCATCGGTAAGTTCGGCCCCTATGTACGCTACGGCAACTCGTTCGCATCGCTCACAAAGAGTGATGACCCCTACACTATTCAGTATGAGCGTGCTGTGGAGCTTATCGCCCAGCAGAAGGCGCAGGCTGCCGCTACGGCAACACCGCTCAAAAGCTTCGCCGAGGACAAGGATATGGTTATCCGCAATGGTCGCTATGGTGCATACATCGCCTACAAGGGTAAGAACTACCGTCTGCCCGCAGGCCGCAAGCCCGAGGAGATGACTTTCGAGGAGTGCCAGAAGATTGTCGCAACAACCAAGAAGAAGTAATAACTATCAATACTAAAACAAATTAACTATGAAGAAACTTATTCTTTTGGCTGCCATCGCATTTGGTGTAGCAGTGTCAGCCACAGCTCAGGAGAAACCCGAGGGCTACAAGTTTACAGACAAGAAGGTCGTTGAGACCGTGCCTATCACAAACCAGTATCGTAGCGGTACTTGCTGGTGCTTCTCTACTCTCTCGTTCCTCGAAGAGGAGGTTTTGGCAGCAGGTGGCGAGCAGATGACACTCTCACAGATGTGGGTTGTGCGCCACGCTTACTTTGACAAGGCTATCAAGTATGTTCGTTTGCACGGCAACTTGAACTTCGCTGTTGGTGGAGCTGCTCACGATGTAACTGAGATGATTAAGAAGTATGGTATCGTACCCTTGGAGGTTTACTCTGGCTACAACTACGGTACTGAGATGCCCGAGTTCGGCGAGATTGACAATGTGTTGAAGGCTTATGTTGACGCTATCATCCGCAACGGCAACGGCAAGCTCACAACAGCTTGGATTAACGGCTTGAACGCTATCCTCGACGCATACTTTGGTGTTCGTCCCGAGAAGTTCACTTACAAGGGCAAGGAGTACACTCCTAAGTCATTCGCGGCATCATTGCCCATCAAGATGGAGGACTATGTTGAGATTACATCGTTCACACACCACCCCTTCTACTCTAAGTTTGTGTTGGAGGTACCCGATAACTGGATGTGGGATGCTATGTACAACATTCCTATGAACGAGATGATGGCAATCGTTGATGCTTGTATCGAGGCTGGTCACCCTGTTGCTTGGGGTACAGATGTTAGCGAGAAGGGCTTCAGCCGTCAGAAGTCTATCGCAGTTATTCCCGAGGTAGTTGAGAAGAACACTATCGGTTCAGACGCTGCACACTGGGGTAAGTTGTCAGAGGCTGAGAAGCAGGCTATGATTAACAACCTCGAAGGCCCGATGAAGGAGAAGACCATCACTCAGGAGATGCGTCAGGAGGCTTACGACAACTACCAGACAACCGACGACCACGGTATGGTTATCGTTGGTACTGCTGTTGACCAAGTTGGCAACCCCTTCTACAAGGTTCAGAACTCTTGGGGTGACAACGGTCCTTACAAGGGTTTCTACTACTTCTCTCGTCCCTTCGTAGAGTACAAGACTTTGGATATTATGGTTAACAAGAACCTTATTCCGAAGGACATCAAGAAGAAGATGGGTTTGTAATCTTAGGTAAGTATTAAGTGATAGCCCGCAAGGGCCAAGCCGAGCGCACGAGCGTTCGGCTTTTTTATTGGGTGGAGGGCGTACGGTATAGGTATTATAGGAGTTATAAGTGTTATAGGTGGTATATAATTCCTATAATTCCTATAATTCCTATAATTCCTATAATTCCTATAATTCCTATAATTCCTATATCTTTTTCTTGCTACTTTTTGCTGTCAAAAAGTGGCAAGAAAGAAAAAAGAGTCATAGGCAAAAACCTATAACTCTTATAATACCTATAACTCCTATACAAAACTAAATACTAACCTCCGATGAGGGATTGTGGCGCAGTTTACGCAGCTGCTGGAACAGCAGCAAGCCTGCCAGCAGAGTAGAGATAAAGTCGGCAATGGGTATAGAGTACCACACGCCATCGACACCAATAAATCGAGGCAGGAAGTAGATGAGCGGCACAAGGAACAACATCTGACGCGCAACAGAGAGCAGGATTGCTCGCTTGGGCTTACCGATATGCTGGAAGAGGTTACCCGCAACGATATTGAAGCCCACCAAAGGTAACATCAGCACCAGTATACGCAAACCTCGCGCCGAGGCCTCTATAAGCTCTGTGGCACTGCCCGAGCCATCTTCGCTGACGAAAATATGCACCACCTGATAGGGGAAGAACTCGCACAACAGGAAACCGAGCGTGGTTGTTGCTACCGAGCAGCCTACGGTCATCCACAAGGTTTTAAGCACACGGTCGTAGGCACGCGCACCGTAGTTATATCCTACGATGGGTTGCATACCTTGCGTGAAGCCCATCACCACCATCGTGAAGAGGAACGCCACGCGGTTGGCGATACCATAAGCTCCGATAGAGAGGTCGCCACCATATTGTCCCAGTGTGTTGTTCACAAGGATTACCACCACGCAGGCGCACGACTGAATCATAAAGGGAGCCATACCCACGGTGATGATATTCTTGATGATATCCCAATGGAAGCGGAACGCCTCCGCACGGAAGCGCAGGAAACTCTTAGCGTCGGAGAAGTGCACCCACTGAATCATTACGGCCAGCAGCTGTGCTATGACCGTTGCCCACGCCGAGCCAGCAATACCCCATTTGAGCCAAAGGATAAAGACAGCATCGAGGATAGCGTTGAGCACAACGGCGAAAATGGTGATATACATCGCCTTATTGGGATAGCCCGCAACGCGGAGCATACAGTTAAGACCGTGGAAAAGGTGGGTGATGACATTGCCGTAGAGGATAATACGCATATACTCGCGCGCATAGGGCAGCGTCTGGTCACTCGCACCGAAGAAGTAGAGCAGCTCGTCAAGATATATCAATCCGAAGGCCATCAGCACCACGCCCATAACCACATTCAGCAGCACCACATTACCCAGGATGCGCTCGGCAGCGGATTTATTACCCTGACCAAGACGAATGGATGTGAGGGCAGCCGAACCAGCACCTACCATAGCACCAAAGGCTGCCGTGAGGTTCATCATAGGCATCGTCAGCGCCAAGCCCGAGATAGCCAGCGGGCCGACACCCTGACCGATGAAGATGCTATCGACGATATTGTACAACGAGGCAGCCACCTGCGCAATGATGGCAGGCAGTGCGTAGCGAAACAGCAGTCGCGACAGCGAGTCGGTACCTAATGAAAGTGGAGAATCTTGCGAACTCATAATGGCGCAAAGGTACGAAAAAATCGGTTATGTTGTCCGAAAAAGTTTAACGAGATGTGCTTACAGGCAATATACTACCACTTCGCGCCCATCGCGAAGTGCATAACACAGGCTATACTCCTCGCCATCGGAGGTGCTACACGAGATAGTGCAGGCCTCGGTATCTACCGCGCAGAGCGTTATATCGCGCAGGAAGTCCACGCCCTCGCGCCCCATCATCTTGTAGGCGCACTCCTTGGCGCACCACACTGCCGCCAGCCACCACGGCTCGGCACATAGCGCACGCTCCGAGGGGGTGATATATCGCTGGGCTACACGCTCGAAGTTGCGCTCCAACGACTCGATGTCCACACCGCATCTGCTACGCGACAACGCCACGGCCACACTTGTGCGACTATGCGAAACGGATATGTGTGTGAATTGGGAATTTTTCAACAGCGGAGCGCCACTCGGCTCATACCCCACCTCGGCATCGGGCGAGATGCTTCTCAGCACCTTGCGCCACGCCAAGCGCTCAGCACGACGACTCGCAGAGGTGAAGCCCTCAACGCAGAGTAAGTCACGCGGGTCGGCATCGCACTCCAACTCGGCAAGCGGAGCGATGGGCTCGATGATAAGCAGTGCACCCTGCTCCTCGGCAAAAGAGTGCACGCCTTGCCCCTCTTGCGTCACCTGCCCCCTTTGCTTCACCTGCCCCTCGGCGATAAGATGTGCGGAGTTATTCATTGGCCTCGGCAACAACGACTTTAATCTTATCTACACGGCGGCCGTCCATCTTCTGCACCGTGAAACGCATATCGTGAGCCTCGACCATATCGCCAACTTTAAGCAGGTCGCGACGCAACTCCAACATCAATCCTGCCAAGGTCTCGGCACGACCCTGTACATCGGAGAAGATATCCTCGCCGCACTTGACTACGCGCTCGAAGTCCACGATGTGTGTCTTGCCATCAAAGATATAAGTATTGGCATCTATGCGCTCGAAGAACGACTCGTCAATATCGCTCTCGTCCGAGATTTCACCCACGACCTCCTCCAAGATATCCTCCAACGACACCAGGCCCTGCGTAGCACCATACTCGTCAACGACGATGGCTATGTGGGTTTTGTTCTCCTGGAAGTCGCGCAGCAGGTCGTCAATCTTCTTGTGGGGAGGGATGAAGTACACCTTGCGGAGTAGCTGCTGCCAGCCGAACTCGTTGCCATTATTAATATAAGGTAGCAGGTCCTTGACATAGAGCGCACCCTTGATATTGTCCAAATCCTCGTCGTAGATGGGTATGCGCGAGTAACCCGACTCGATAATCACGCTCTTGACCTGCTCATACGACGACTTGATATCCACGGCGGTGATATCGATGCGCGGGCGCATAATCTCCTCAACCTCGGTGTTGACGAAGTTGACGATGCCCGAGAGCATCTGATGCTCCTCCTGCGACGAGCCACGCGCCAGATCCACAGCGTCGGCCAGCTCCTCGATAGATATCTCGGCATTGCGCGAGGCGAGGCGGCTCAGGCGACCTCCCGTGCGCACCAAAACATACGAGAGCGGGTAGCAGATAATACGGAAAATCTTGATGGGATAGACCACAAAGCGTGCGAAGCTGCGAGGTGCAGACTGCGAGAAGACCTTGGGTAGAATCTCACCAAATAGCAACAGCAGGAAGGTGACGATAACCGACTTAACGACAAACTCGAAGACTGTGCTATTGAACGCGAAGAGTGTGTCGATGACATTCGACGAGAGGATTACGATGCAGATATTCACCAGATTGTTGGCCACCAGAATGGTTGCCAGCAGCGAATCGACATCGTCTAGAAGCGAGATGATAGCACTATTGCGCGCATCGGCCTTCGCTCGCATATCCTGCAAGTCGCGCGAAGTGAGCGAGAAGAAGGCCACCTCGGAACCCGATACGAGGGCCGAGATAAGCAACAACACTGCTGTCACCACTAACATAATGGCAACCGGCAGTGTCATTCCTTGATATATGATACCTAACGACTCCAAACCTTAGCTGAAAAGGTTATTCTCTTTTACGGGAGCATTACCCTCCTCCTCGTCGTGCAACTCCTGCTTGCGACGGTGTGTAGCGGTGTCGTTATGCACGACAAACTCCATATTGCGACGCTTGTATGAGGGGATACGCAACTCGGCCTCGATGTTGGTGTACTTCGAGGGTTTGCGCTCCAACACAGCAGGCATACTCACTGCGTGGGCAGGCATAGAGGGTGCCACAGAGGGCGTAGCAGGCGAAACAGGGGGGGCGGGGGTAACCTCGATAGTATCCTCCTCATCGCCATAGACCTCAACCTTGGGGATGGGCGGCACAACGAAGCTCTTGCTCTGAGCAACATCGTTATCATCGCTGAAACCCGTAGCCACCACGACAACCTCCAAATGACCCTCGGGAATATCCTTGGCGCTAAGACCCCAGATGATGTCGGCACGATGCTCGATACCGTTATCGTCCTTGTAGCTTGCGTAGCTCTGGATATAGTTGAGTACCTCCATAGCCTCGTCGTAGCTGATGTCGTCGATGCTCGATGCTGCCACATTCAAAAGAATCTTCTTCGCACCAGAGATAAGGTTGCTGTTGAGCAACGGCGAGCACAATGAACGGCGCGCAGCCTCCAACGCACGACCCTCACCCTCGGCCTGAGCCACACCCATATGTGCACGGCCACTGCCACGCATCACACGCTCCAAATCGGCAAAATCGACACGGATAAAGGCTGTTTCAACGGTGATAATCTCGGCGATACCCTTTGTTGCTGAGGCCAAGATATCGTCGGCCTTACCGAAGGCCTTAGTTACGGGCAACTTACCGTACATCTCGCGAATGCTCTCGTTGTTGATGACAAGCAACGAGTCGGCATACTTGCGCAACTCCTCGATACCGCGTGACGCCTGCTCACAACGCGTGGGACCCTCCCACAACAGAGGCGAGGTTACATTGGCAACGGTCAGAAGACCCATCTCGTGCGCCAACTTAGCAATGACGGGCGAAGCACCTGTACCTGTACCGCCACCCATACCAGCAGCGATGAATACCATCTTGGTCTTGTGCGATTCGAGGTACTGCTTGATATCTTCGAGTGCCTCCATAGCAAGCTCGCGGCCACGCTCGGGGTCGTTACCTGCACCCAAACCAGGGCCCATAACAATCTTGTTCTCCTCGGGGATATCCAGATTGTCCAGCGCGCCCTGATCGGTATTACAAGCAAGGAAGTTTACATCCTTGATACCCATCTTCCACATATAGTTGAGCGCATTGCCACCAGCACCGCCAACACCAATAACGGTTATAATTGATGATGCCTGCTTAGGCATCGATATTTCGTTCATCAAATCTTCCATCGTAAAAAATCATTTACTCGATTACCATCTTTCGTCATCGTCAATATCCTCGTTGGGGTCCTTGAACGCATCCGAGAATTTATTGAACAGACCTTTGAACCAGCCGCCCTTCTTGCTCTTGGGCTCATCTTCCTCGTCGTATACATCGTCCTCGTCATCATCCTCCCATCTATCCTGCTTAGGCTCTTCTTTAACCTCAGGCTTGGGTTCGGGCTTAGGCTCGGGCATAGGCTCCGACTTAGGCTCGGGTTTTGGTTCAGGCTTAGGCTCGGGTCTGGGCTCAGGCTTAGGTTCTGCCTTAACCTCGGCCTTAGGCTCCGACTTCGAGGGTACATACACACCCACGGGGCAAGCGCCAGCCTGCGCGCCACGCAACAGAAGCGACACGGCCAAAGTGAGGTTGGGCGAAGAGACCTTCTCCAAAGACTCGGTATTGATACCCACCTCGGCACACGCTGTGCGTACCTCCTGACCTGTCACGCGGTGGAACAGCTCGGCAACATTCATCAACTCGGCAACACCACCTGTAAGCACGATACCAGAGCCGAGCTTCTTGGCGTAGCCTGCGTCCTTAATCTCGCTCCACGCATACTCGGCGATATCGGTCATACGAGCCTCGATAACGGCTGCGAGGTTCAAACGCGATATAGGCTTGATGCTACGGCTGCGGCTGCGCATCTGAATCATCTCATCGGGAGTGAGGTCCACCACTGCCGAGCCGAGCTTACGCTTTAAGTTCTCGACAATGCGCGGGGGGATATATCCATCGTAGACACGGATGTCGGCATTCAGCGCCGAGCCACCCATAGGGATAGAGGCCATATAGCACAACACGCCGCCATAGTAGATTGCAACATCTGTAACACCGCTACCAATGTCGACGATGGCAACACCATCCTCCTTCTCCTCGGTGGTGACAACCGACTCGGCCACCACGGCAGCACCTGCAAACAACTCGCGCATCTTGATGCCAGCATCCAGGAATACGCGGCGCAGACGGTCCTTAGCCATATGCTCGCAGAGGATGAAGTTGTAGGTGGCAGAGAGCTGCTTGCTATAACTACCCACGGGGTTCTTCATCTCGGCACCCGAATCGCTCTTATAGCAGAGGGGGAAGAAATCCATAATAATCTCGCCATCGGCGGCCTTCACATTGCGCATACGCTCACGCAGGGCGGCCAAGTCGCGATTGGAGATGCAGTTCTCGGCATCCTCAACGAAGACATGGTCGGTGTAGCGTGCGCAACGCACGAACTTACCCGATATGGCAACATAAGCGTCGGTGATGGCGATGCCTGCCTGCTGCTCGGCACTGATGCGTGCGCGGCGCAGAGCCTCGGCAACCATCTGGCTGTTGTCGACAAGGCCTGCTGTCATACCCTCGGTATGCTCGGCTGCAATAGCCTCGATATTCATCACACCACCCTCGGTCATCGAGCCAACCGCCACGACAACCTCCGACGAGCCGATGTCAACTGCTACGATATAATTTTTCTTATCCACGATATATTGTTTTTATTTTTCTATCACTTTGTACAGACCACCTGACCCTTGTACTCCACAGATATTGTGCGGAAGGTATCCCAGCCGATGTTACGCAAACCCTTCTCGTAAAAGGCGAGCAGCTTATCTAATTTATACTCAACATCTTCCAGCACACCGAAGCGCACCGTATGGTTTCCTGTGCGAGGAATAAGCTCCACACAGAGGTCGCCGCTACTCATCTCCGAGGCCACAATTTGAACTATCTCGGCACGCCAGAAAGAGTCCTGCTCAATATATTTCACAAAGTTAATGAGTTTCAGGAAATCTTCATACCTTTTCTGCAACTTTTTTTGCTTATCTACCTCGGCCTCCTGTCGTGCTGTCACGGCGGCAATCTTTTTCTCGTTCACGCGATCCATATAACGCAGGTTACGACGCAGCTGAGCCTTCTCGGCACGCTTGGCCGCAACACGCTCGTCGAACTCGGCATAATCCTCAAACGGACCCTTGAAACCACCCAGCCAACCCTTGCGCTCGACCTGCATACGCCTAACGGCACGCACCGAGTCGGCTATATCCTTTGTAGCCTTAAACAGGGGCACTTTCTCATACTGCAAGGTGTCGACAATGGCGCGCGACTTATCTATCTGCTGGGCGATATACTCCCCCACGCTGCCCTCGTAGCCCTTAGGCACGGGCGGGGCGTAACTACCCGTAACGACAGGCACATAGACTGCCGTGAGGCGCGGGGCGGGGAAGATGAAACCCTCCTCGGTTACATAGCAGTCGTAGCCATCGACCATCATTCGCATAAGCGGACGACGCTGGCTCACCTCCACGCGTAACTCACCACCGTAGGTCACATAGGCGCTGGCACGGCTGATGAAGCCGTAGCTACGGATATGCTCCTCGATGCCGGCGAGGTCCACCTCGCCCACGGGGGCACCGATGGTAGGTATCTTGCTACGCTCAATCCACTGCTTAACCTGAGAGGTGGTGACAAGCATCTCGTCACGCAGGCTATCAACGATGCTGATACTCAGGCTATGCACCGTGGTATTGGCACGATGGAAGCGTGCGCGGGAGTGGTAGAAGACAACGAAGGCCACTACAAAAACCCACAGCAGGGTCATCATTACTATTTTGAGCGTTCTGTGCATTATGCTTTCTTCTCCAACTCTTTTGCTATTGCCTCGCAGTAGGCGTCAATATTTCCTGCGCCGAAGCTCACCACAACATCCGTAGTGGCCTGTGCCAAATCCTGCGCCAAATCCTCGCGCTCGCAGATACGGCACGGAACGGTGACCAAATCCATTATCATCTCCGAACCTACGCCCTCGATAGGCAACTCGCGCGCAGGGTAGATGGGCACCAGCACCACATCATCGGCGTGCGACAGAGCTGCGGCAAACTCACGGTAGAGGTCGCGCGTGCGGGTGTAGAGGTGCGGCTGGAAGATGGCCGTAAGGTGGCGCGTGGGGAACATCTTTCTTACTGATGTGATTGTAGCCTCCAACTCCTCGGGGTGGTGGGCATAGTCGTCCATATATACCTGACGGGGAGTGTTCACATAGAACTCGAAGCGGCGCTTCACGCCCGAGAATTTTTCGAGTGCTGATTGCAACTTCTGCTCATCAAGCTCCTCATTACGTTTGCGCGATGCACAGACCATAGAGGCAACGGCCGCAACACAGTTCTCGACATTCACCCAGCCGGGGATGCCGAGCGTGAGGTTGCGGAGCGTACCAAACGGAGTGACGATATCGAAGCGGTAGTAGCCACCCTCCTGCAAGGCTATGTTGGTGGCGTAGAAGTCGCTCGCAGTGTCGTCGTAGCTATAACGCCAGATATCGATACCCTCGGGCAGAGGAATATCCACACCCTGCTTGATAATGAGGTCGCCATCCTTCTTTATCAGCGCAGCAAACTGACCAAAGGCCTCGACAACAGCCTCAAAGGTGCCATAGATGTCAAGGTGGTCGGCAGCAACCGAGGTGATGACCGCCACATCGGGTTTCAGGCGCAAGAACGAGCGGTCGAACTCGTCGGCCTCAACGGCCAAGCGGTTGCCCTCGCCAAGGACCATATTGCCGTTAAAATTCTTCGAGATACCACCCAGGAAGGCGTTACCACCCATATCTGTTGCGGCGTCGAGCCACGCAATCATAGTAGATGTGGTGGTCTTGCCGTGTGTGCCCGCAACAGCCATAACATACTTACCCTCCGACAGGTGGCCAAGCATCTGCGAGCGTTTTTCCAGCAGGAAGCCACCCTCGACAAAGTAGCGCATCTGCGGATGGTCCGCAGGCACGGCAGGGGTGAAGACAACCATAGTTGTCGCAGGGTCACGAAAAGCCTCGGGGATATTCTCCACCTCGTCGTCGTAGATCACCTCGGCACCCTCGGCCTGCAAGGCACGCGTGAGGGGTGTCTCGGTGCGGTCGTAGCCCGCCACAGCGCGTCCCTCGTGCAGGAAATAACGGGCCAAGGCGCTCATACCGATACCGCCAATGCCAAGGAAGTATATGTTGGGGTAATGTTTCATTTTTATAGGGGTTTTATAGGTGATATAGGTGTTATAGGTATTATATCCTTTGTAGACTATTTCAGTTAGAATCTACTCCACTCTTTTTCTATTTGGCGAACGACACGGTCGGCAGCATCTTTAATTCCGAGCAGAGTTATATTCTTCTTCAACAAATTCAGTCGCTCCTTATCCTCCAAGAGCGACAAAGCCGTCGCCATACCCTGCATCACGGCATCTGCATCGCGCACCATAAGTGCCGCATCCTTCTCCACCAGCGCCATAGCGTTCTTGGTCTGATGGTCCTCGGCAACATTGGGCGAGGGAACAAAAATCGTAGGCTTACCCACAAGGCACAGCTCCGAGACGGTGCAGGCGCCACTGCGTGAGATAACCACATCGGCAACCTCGTAGGCATAGTCCATACGCTCGATAAATGCGCCCTGCCAGATATTCCCGGTGGGGTGCGAGGCGAGGAAGTCGCGCATCTCGGCCTCGTAGTATTTACCTGTCTGCCAGATAACCTGCACGGGCGAGCTGCCATCGAGCGACGGAATCCACTGCTTCATCATCTCGTTCAGCGTGCGTGTGCCGAGCGAGCCACCCACAACCAGCACCGTAGGCTTATCGGCCGTGAAGCCGTAGTGCGCCAACGCCTCGGGGCTCTTCTCCGCCGCGGGTGCAAAGCGACCACGCAGGGGGTTGCCCGTCATCATAATCTTATCGGCAGGGAAGAAACGCTCCATACCATCGTAGGCCACGCAGATGCGGCGTGCCGCACGCGAGAGAATTTTATTCGTTACGCCCGCGTAAGAGTTCTGCTCCTGAATGATGGTAGGCACACCCATACGCTGTGCCGCCCACAGCACGGGGGCTGAGGCATAACCACCAAAGCCGACAACAATGTCGGCCGAGAAGTCGCGGATAACCTTGCGCGCCTTGCGTATGCTGCTCGCAACCTTGAAGGGCACAAGCAGGTTTTTAGGCTCCAAACGGCGTTGCAGACCCGCGATAGGCAGGCCCACTATGTTGTATCCCAGGGCGGGAATCTTCTCCATCTCCATCTTGCCCTCGGCACCCACGAAGAGGATTTCGACCTCCTCCTTCCACTTGCGCTTCAATGCCTCGGCAACGGCAACGGCGGGATAGATATGGCCTCCCGTACCGCCACCCGAAAGTATTACTCGTTTCATTTATAATCGCTTATATAGCTATATTCGTTAATATCTAAGTTATCTTGCTTCCGACCGCCTACCCTGCGGCTTCCAGCCGCATTTATAATTCTGACCCACCCCCTAATCCCCCGCCTCAGGCAGGGGACTTTGGTCGCTACGCTCCGTAGGGTGCAGAACCAAAGGTAGTGTTTATCTTTGCTCTTTCATCTTTTCTCTTTCATCTCTCTATCGTCCCCAGCTCTCGCGGTCGAGTGAGCGGTAGGTTATAGCCTCCGAGATGTGCAGGGGTGATATATCCTTTGCACCCTCCAAGTCGGCTATCGTGCGAGCCACCTTGATGATGCGGTCGTAGGCACGCGCCGAGAGTTGCAGTCGCTCCATAGCTCCGTCCAGCAGGCGGCGCGCCTCGGTCGAGAGAGGGCAGAACTCGCGCAACATCGACGACGACATCATCGTGTTGGTGTATATCCCCGTGCCACGAAAACGCTCGGCCTGCACCTCGCGGGCACGCATAACACGCTCGCGCACGGCACTGCTCGGCTCGGCAGGCTGGGTGGATGATAGCTCCTCGCGCGACACGGGCGTAATCTCCACATGGAGGTCTATGCGGTCCATCAGCGGTCCCGATATGCGACCCACATAACGGCGCACGGCGGCAGGCGAACAGGTGCACTCCTTGTCGGGGTGGTTGTAGTAGCCGCACGGGCAGGGGTTCATCGAGGCCACGAGCGTGAAATTCGAGGGGTAGTCGACCGAGTAGCGCACCCTCGAAATGGTTATATGTTTATCCTCCAACGGCTGGCGCAGCACCTCCAACACCGTGTGACCAAACTCGGGCATCTCGTCGAGGAACAGCACACCATTGTGTGCCAGCGACACCTCACCCGGCTGGGGCGAGTTACCACCACCAATGAGAGCCATAGGCGAGGCCATATGGTGCGGGGCACGGAACGGACGCTGGCTCATAAGGCCGTGCGTTGCACCCAGCTTACCCGCCACGGAGTGTATCTTAGTAGTCTCCAACGCCTCGTCCAAGGTCATCGGAGGCAGGATGGTGGGTATGCGGCGTGCGAGCATAGTCTTACCCGAGCCCGGAGGGCCTATCATAATGACATTGTGACCTCCCGCCGCAGCAATCTCCAACGCACGCTTGGCGTGGTGCTGACCCTTGACATCGGCGAAGTCGTCGGCATAGAGTGGCACAGGGGCACTGCTCTCCACCTCGTGCACGACCGAGAAAATCTCCTGCTCACCATTGAGCGAGGCGGCAACCTCCGCGAGCGACTCCACAGCAAGCACCTCGATGCCTTCGACAACGGCCGCCTCCATAGCATTCTCACGGGGGACATATATGCGTTTGTAGCCACGCGCCTTAGCCTCGGCGGTGATGGGCAGGACACCTCTCACACCCCTGACGCTACCATCGAGCGAGAGCTCACCCACAAACCACGACTCGGCCAGATGCTCGGCCACAATCTGATTCGTAGCAGCGAGGATAGCCACCGCGATGGGCAGGTCGTAACCCGAGCCCTCCTTGCGAAGGTCGGCAGGAGCGAGGTTTACCACACACTTGCGGGCGGTCATACGGTAGCCCGAATTCTCAAAGGCGGAGCGTATGCGTTGCTCACTCTCGCGCACAGCATTGTCGGGCAGGCCCACCAGAAACAGACCCAAGCCGCCGCCCGTGATGCTCACTTCGACGGTGACCTGCATAGCTCCGATGCCCGAAACAGTTCCTGTGTATGCGCGTAGAACCATAAAAAATCAATTTTGAATTTTGAATTTAGAAAGGTGCCTCGTCCGTAAGAGGTCTTTGCTTATCCATATTTGTAGGACCCTGCGGTATGTCGAACTCGTTGCCTCCCATCGAAGCACCCAGGCCTCCACCCATAGGTGCGCCCAGACCGCCACCCATCGGAGCACCTGCGCCACCTGCCACGGGCAGAGCAAACTCATCGTCACCCAAGCCACCCATCGAGCTGGCGATGTCGGTATAGCCGCCACCCATCGGGTCGCCAGCCGTAGAGAACTCGTCCATATCGAGGTCCATAAAGCGTGTCTGCTCCTTCAAGAAGCGGAGCTTGACATCCGTAGCGGCACCACTACGGTGCTTGGCGATGATAATCTCGGCCATACCTGCCGTAGGCATACCATTCTCGTCGGTATTCATACCGTAGTACTCGGGACGGTGGATGAATGCTACGATGTCGGCATCCTGCTCGATAGCTCCCGACTCACGCAAGTCCGAAAGCTGCGGACGCTTCGAGCCGCCACGCGTCTCCGTTGCACGGCTAAGCTGTGACAGCGCGATGATGGGCACATTGAGCTCCTTGGCAATAGCCTTCAAGGTACGCGAGATGAAGGCCACCTCCTGCTCACGGTTGCCGCGCGAGTCGGCGTTGCCGGTCATAAGCTGCAAGTAGTCGATGATGATAATCTTGATATCGTTGTGAATCTTCAAACGGCGCGCCTTAGAGCGGAACTCGAAGACCGAGAGCGCCGGTGTATCATCGATAAACAAGGGGGCTGTACCCAGAGGCTTGGTGGCACTCTCCAAGTGTCGCCACTGCTCGGGCGTGAGGCGTCCCGATTTAAGGTCCGTACCGCTAAGGCCTGTCTCGGCGATGATAAGACGCATCATAAGCTGCACGGACGACATCTCCAAAGAGAAGAAGGCTACGGGCGACTCGTGGTCGATAGCCATATTGCGCGCCATAGAGAGCACGAAGGCGGTCTTACCCATCGCAGGACGCGCCGCGATGATGATAAGGTCGCTGGGCTGCCAGCCAAGTGTGACACGGTCGACGGCCATAAAACCCGAGGGAACGCCATTGAAGGCCGAGGTGTTTTTGCTCGCCTCCTCGATTTGCAACATAGCCTTATGCAGAACATCCTTGGCATTCTGCACCGAGCGCTTCACATGACCCTCGGCAACCTTGAAAATCTCACTCTCGGCATATCCGATAAGGTCTGTCACATCCTGATCCTCGTCGTACGAGCGGCGCTGAATCTCCGTAGCCGAGCGGATAAGCTCGCGCTGGACATACTTCTGCGCGATAATCTTGGCGTGGAACTCGACATTGGCTGCCGAGCCCACCTTCTGCGTGAGCTGCGCGAGGTATGCCGCACCACCCACCTTCTTCAACTCGCCACGCACCTTCAAGCACTCGGTGACGGTGTAGAGATCGATGGGTTTCAACTCAGCCGAGAGCGACTCGATAGCCTTGTAGATAAGGCGGTGCTCCTCGGTGTAGAAGGCATCGGGTGTGACATACTCCTGCACGGCGATGATACTGTCGCGTTCGAGCATAAGAGCACCCAACACAGCCTCCTCTAACTCAACGGCTTGCGGTGGTACGGTGCCAACAACGGTGGCCTCGGTGATATTATCGTATGCGGCACGGTTACGCGCCGAAGGGGTAAATTCTCTTGCCATAGGATATGGGTGTATAATTTCAATCTTCAAAATTAGAAATTTTTACCCAAACGGCAAGGCTGAAACCGTAGAAATTTATGAACAAAAACTTCAAGAGTGTTTATAAGCCTGTTAATATAATTAACAGAGGCGCCTTATCCCTCGACAGAAACCGTGTGGCGCGGGGTGGCAAGAACGGCTACGCTAAGACGCACATCGTCCCCTGAGTGTAGGATTGTCTCGCCCAGCGAGATGATTGTAGCACCCGTGGTGAGGACATCATCAACCAGCAGGATATGTTTGCCACGCAGGCGTTCGGGGTGGCTAACGCGAAAAATACCCTCGACATTCTCCCACCTATCGTCGCGCGAACGCGAGGTCTGGCTATCGTTATAGCGGTGACGCACAACACATTGACGGTCGACCTTAACACCCAACTCGCGGGCTATGCCATCGGCCAGATACTCCGACTGATTGTATCCGCGCGAGAGCCTGCGTCGCCAATGCAGAGGCACGGGAATGACAACATCTACATCGTCATAAAGCCCGCTATCTTTGAGGCAAGCGCCATACCAGCGGCCCAAGTCGTAGGCCGTGCGCCACATATTACCATACTTGAAACGGTGGATAGCCTCACGCCACGCGCTACCCTCGACATACCAGAAGAATGCCGTAGCGCGCGAGATGGGCAGCAGTCCAGCGAAGCGGTCACGCAGGGGATTATCCTCGCTGAGCCATAGATGTGTAAGGGGTGCTGTCGCCTCGCAGAGTGAACATACCACAGCCTCGCCACGGGGCAGACGGCCACCGCAGATGGGGCACGAGCGAGGTAGGATGATGCGACGCACATCGCACCACAAATCACTGAGCATCGACATCGATAGAGATGTTTACGGTTTTATACTCAGCATCGGAACGGAACGCCGCCACAGCCTCGCGCAGAAGCTCGCGGGCACGAGCCATAGAGCGGCCATTCTCGATTTTAATCATCACACAGACAATATATTGGCCACGGATTTTATCTATGGGCGGAGCAACGGGACCAGCCACGCGGCGACCAAATTTTTCGCGTAGGGCATTGGTCAAAACCAACGCTACACGGCGCAGGAGCGAGATATTTTCATCGCGCAGGGTGAGGCGCAGCAGGCGCGAATATGGAGGGTATGAGAATGCGTGTCTATCGGCAAGTTCGCAACGCGCCATAGCATCGTAGTCGCCACCTGCCACCCAGCCGATGACGGGGTTGTCGGGCTCGGAGGTCTGGATGATGACCACGCCCTCGCTCTGGCGACGGCCAGCACGGCCAGCCACCTGCGTCATAAGCTGAAAGGCGCGCTCCGAGGAGCGGAAGTCGGGCGAGTAGAGCAGGTTGTCGGCATTGAGGATACCCACCACGCTCACACGGCCGAAGTCGAAGCCCTTGGTAATCATCTGCGTGCCGACCAGAATGTCGGTTTCGCCACTCTCAAAGGAGCTGATAATGCGGTTGTAGGCGCTCTCCGAGGTGGAGGTATCGCGGTCCAGACGAGCCACGCGCGCCGAGGGGAAGAGTGCGGCGATGGCCTCCTCGACCTTCTCTGTGCCGAAGCCCATAGGCTTGATATCCACCGTATTACACTGCGGACAGGAGTGTGGAACGGGGGCAGTGTGACCGCAGTAGTGGCACTCCATACGCTCGGCCGAACGATGGAGCGTGAGGGTCACATTGCAGTGCGGGCAACGCAGCGTCCAACCGCAGGCACTGCACTGCACGAAGGGAGAAAAACCGCGTCTATTCTGAAAGAGCATAACCTGCTCGCCACGCTCCAAAGCCTCGCCGATGGAGTTGATGAGCACCTGATTGAAGTGTGTGCGACGCTCGCCACGCTTCACCGAGCGCATAGTGTCGGAGATGATGATGCGGGGCGGAGTAGCTGCACCGTAGCGTTCGCCGAGGTAGGAGTAACCATACTTACCCCACTGCGCGTTGGCGTAACTCTCCAAGGCGGGCGTGGCGCTACCCAGCACCGTATGGGCGCCATACAACGATGCGAGCACGATGGCCGTATCGCGTCCCTGATAGCGGGGTGCGGTGTCGCTCTGCTTATAGCTCTGGTCGTGCTCCTCGTCCACCACAACCAGCTGCAAGTGTCTGAGTGGCAGAAATAAAGCCGAGCGAGCGCCAACAACCAACTCGCCACCCGAACTGCTCATAAGGCGCAGGTAAGTTTCCGTGCGGCGCAGGTTAGTGAGTTTGGAATGGTAGGCCGTAACACGACTGCCGAAGATGCGCTCCATACGCTCGATAAGCTGCGATGTGAGGGCAATCTCGGGCACAAGCAGCAGCACATCGCCACCGCGCGCAAGCACCTCCGAGATGAGATGCATATAAATCTCGGTCTTGCCCGAGCCTGTTATTCCGCGCAGGAGATGCACCGCCCTGCCCTCGCTCTGTGACGAGCGAATCTCAGCCACCACGCGCTGCTGCGAGGGGGTGAGAGGGGGTGTAAAGAATGATATATTTTCGTTGCGCTCGACAGAGCGTTCACGCTGATTGACAGTAATATATCCCGCCTTGCGCAGAGCCGCTATCTGCGCGGCATCGCACTCCAATAGGCGGCGAGGGATTTCGCCCTCGGCATTGAGTTTCGAGGCATCAAACGAAGCTATCTGCTCCAACAACTCCACACGGCGCGGGGCACGGCGGCGTATGCGGTCGCACTCCTCACGCAGCCTCTCGCCATCGCGCCACGGCTCGGCAAGAGCAACATAACCCTCGGTGCGGGGGCGGAACTCATCAGCAGAGAACTCCTCGGCAGATGCACCCTGCGGCTTGATGAGCGAGGGCAGAGCCATACGCATAACCTCGCCTATGGTGCACATATAATATTCTGCGAGCCACTCCCACAACTGCATCTGCTTCTCGTCGAGCAGAGGACGATCGTAGAGCCTACGGCCGATGGGTTTTACGCGCTTGACATCGGGACGCTCGTCGTGCAGACGCCAGACGATGCCTGTATAGATATTTCGCGGGCCGAACTGCACCGCCACGGCATCACCCACACGCACAGCATCACCCTCGGCACCCTCGGGCAGAGAGAACGAGTAGGCGGGTTGCGCCAGCGGCAATACTATGTCGGCATAGCGACTCATTGCTAAATGATGCCGAGATTCTTGACAAAGATGTAGATAATCAATAGCGGCGTGATATATCTAAGTGCAAAGAAGAGCAACGGGAATGCACGGCCACGCAACTCGCCATAGTTGGTAATCTCACCACGCAGGAAGTCGGGACGCATCTTCCACGCCACGAAGATACAGGTCAGAAGACCGCCCAGCGGCATAAGGATATTGGCCGTAGCGTAGTCGAAAATCTCGAAGAACGAGATATTCTTCAACCCCAAAGCCTCGATGTCGAAGTGCCAGCAGAGCGTAAGCGTACAGAGTGCCATCGAGAGACCCGATGTAAGGCGTGTAGCATTCTTGCGCGCGAGCTTGTGCTCCTCGGCAAAGTAGGCTGTGAGCACCTCGTGGAACGAGATGGTAGAGGTGAGCGAAGCCAGCGTGAGCAACACGAAGAAGACTGCCGACCAAGCACCCGCCAGAGGCATATCCTTGAAAATCTCGGGCAGCGTAACAAAGATAAGCGAAGCGCCCTCCGAAGGCTCTAAGCCTGCGCTGAACACTGCGGGGAAGATTACAAGGCCTGCCAGAACGGCTACGAGCAGCGTGAGCAGAGCAACGCTGAACGAAGTGCTTGTGAGGTTGTTATCTTTCTTAAAATAAGATGCATAGGTAACCATACAACCCATACCCACCGATAGCGAGAAGAAGGCCTGACCGATGGCCGTAAAGATTGTCTTGGCCGAGAATGCCGCCTTGAAGTCGGGGGCAAGGAAGAAGCGGTAGCCCTCGATGGCATTAGGCATAAAGGCTACGCGGATGGCCATAATGATGAGGATTACGAAGAGCGCAGGCATCATAACCTTCGAAGCCTTCTCGATACCCTTCTCCACACCGCGGATGATGATGAGGTGAGTCAAGAGAATGAAGATGAAGGTGTAGAGCATCTGTCGCCACGAAGCTTGGAACGAGGCGAACTGCTCGGTAAAGCTCCCCTCCGAGGAGAACAACGAGCCACTCACCGAGCTCACCAGATACTCCAACGACCAGCCAGCCACGATGTAGTAGTAACCCGAGATAAAGAGCGCACCCAGCACGCCGTTGTAACCCAACCAGCGCCACGGACGCGAGAGTGAGCGGTAGCCACCCACAGCGTTCATCTTGGTCTTGCGGCCCACGGCAAACTCACCCAGCATAACGGGGATACCAACCACGAAGACACAGAGAAGATATACTAACAAAAATGCGGCACCACCGTGCTCGCCAGCCATATAGGGAAATCGCCAGATGCTGCCCAAACCGATGGCACTACCTGCGGCGACCAAAATGGCGCTCAGCTTGCCTCCAAACGAGGCTCTTGTTTCGTTGCTCATAATCTAAAAAACCTTATAGACTACAAATGTACAAAATTTAAACGAGACTCCGACGCTTTTGATTGCGGAGCCTCTCACTTTTTGATATATCATCGACCGACCTAAGCTCTGTTGGCTACAAAAAACTATACGACAAGCCTACACGAAGCTGATGAAAGGGCCAATTATAGAAGCCGACCTGATAGCCTGCATTGACCGTGAAGTCGCCAAACGACCACCCCGCATCGACACGAAGAGTCATCGGGGCATCGCCATCGCGCTCCCAGCCTACATAGCCACCATATTGTGTTTTGAGCGAGAATCTCCCTGCCGCAAGTGATACCAAAGCACCATACATCACGGCATCGTTTTGGCGGCCATTGTCGGTCTGCCAGCAGAGGAAGCCACCGCTCAACGCCGCACGCAGAACCACACTACCCCCTGCAAGGGAGAAGCCTCGGCCGAATGTGACATCAAAGAAGTATCCCGGGCTATCGTAGTAGCGAGCATACTCGTAGCGGTCGCCCGAAGCAGACTTCAACGCTGCACGGATTGTCATATCGACCCCGTGCTTCTGCTGCAAGAGAGGTTGAAAATCTGTCGAGATATACACATCGCCCGAGGTGTGGTAGTCGACATCCTCCTTGAAAGAGAGTCGGCGATGTTGATTGACAACCGAGCCCGAGTGGAAAAACTCGTAGAGCGAGCCCCATATCGTGAGATTTACACGAGGCGAGAATAGCGGAATGGTCAGACGGGCGAAGATGTCGGTGGTGTGGTCCTCGCTCCATCGGTAACGGGTGCTAAAAAAGTGGTCGCCATAAATCTCCGCCTTCCAGCGCGCAGAGCACCTGCCGTCCAACATCTCGGGCACAGGAAATGCGTTGGGGCCGAAGTACTCGGGAGCAATCTTGGATGGCACCGAGAGGTCAGGCTCCACAACAGTGGTCTGAGCCAATGCCGAAACAGAAAGGGCAAGGGCGGCGAGTATGGCCGATAATTTCTTCATAAGTAGGTTCATAGCGAGGGTTAACAGTTCCCAAATATACGAAAAATATCGGCTTATTGGCCAAAATAGTGCTAATATAAAACAACAAAAGGCCGTCCCGAGGGACAGCCTTTGTGGTTGGTAGCATAAAGACTACTTCGCGATACGACGCTCCTTGATACGAGCCTTCTTACCTGTAAGGTTGCGCAAGTAGTAGATACGCGCACGGCGTACAACACCATACTTGTTAACCTCAATGTGGTCGATGTGGGGAGAGTAGAGAGGGAAGATACGCTCAACGCCTACACCGTTAGAAATCTTACGGATTGTAAACATCTTGGTCTTGCCTGTACCCTTGATCTGGATAACTACACCACGGAAGCTCTGCAAACGCTCCTTGTTACCCTCGATAATACGGTAAGTTACTGTGATAGTGTCACCTGCGCCGAATGCGGGAACATCTGCATCGGTCTTTGTCCACATCTGCTCGTTCACGAGTCTGATGATTGCGTCTTTGTTCATTGTTGCAACAAAATTAAAAATTAATCGTTCAACATTATCGCTGCGAGCAATTTACCATACAGCCCATTGGCTTATAATCCCGACACGCCTCGCGGCCCGTCATCTAATCGCTCACCCAATATAAGAGGTTGATACGGGGTGCAAAGGTATTATTTATAATTCAAAATTCAAAATGAAGAAATCAAAATTTGCCTAATTTTCAGCAAAATATATGATTAACATCTCTCAAAAAGCATCTTTATCGGCCATTTGCCGATGATTCTAATCTCATCTTCTCGATGGGACAATACTTAGGCGAGACCTTGCCCTGCTGAATCCTTACAATCTCCACGCCCGAAGCATCGCTACCCAGCATCTTACCCGCAGGGCCTGATGTGACAAATTCGATATCGCCATATCGACCAGAGGCACATTTGTGCAGATGGCCAGTAAGCACCAAATCCACGCCATAACGCTCAAACAACTTTATATAGCGCATACGGGTCTCGATGTCGATGTTGAAATACTGCTCGGCCTCATCAGCATATTCGAGGAAATAGGGGTGATGCGAAACAACAATAATAGGTTTGTTCTTGCGCGCTCGGCGCAGCTGCTGCTCAATCCATTCGTACTCGGCCGCAGAGGCTGATGTTCGATTTTTTATGTTGTTTGAGTTGTAGCCTATAACCGTATACGAACGGGCGCGATGCACAAAGCGGTCGCTACCAAAGCGCTCGACAAACTTCTCAACACTCTCCTTAGAAGCATCACCGCTTACATCGTGATTGCCGGGCAGATAATAGATGGGTATCTTCTTATCTATCTTGGCGCACATACCTTTGAAGCCATTCCACAGCAGCTCGCTGTCGAACTTATGCACCAAGTCGCCCGAAAAGACCACAAAATCGGGATGCAGGCGATTTATTTCGGCAGTAATCTGCTCCATAAGTTGCTCCTCGGGGGTAAAATCATCTACACCAGCCATAAAACCCAACTGCGGGTCGGATACCTGGATAAAGAAGTCGGCCCTCTTCTGCGCCGAGGCAACAGCAGCAACCAAAGAAGCTGCCAACACTAACACGATACGAATAAAAATGCGCTGCATAGTTTGAGCAATTTTTTATTTAGGATAAGTATTTTAATTTCCGCCGATTTTACATCGCCATAACCACCATATTGGCCGCGGCAGCCACCAGCAGTAGTTTATACAGCGCCTCTGTGAAGCCTACGCCCATACGCACAAAGATGATGGGAATGAGCAGAGCCACAGGGGTGGCAATGATGGCAAAAGTCGAGGCCGTAGAGCCTGGCAGCAGGAACATAGCGATGCAGACGAGCAACATAGCAGCGTTGAAGCGCATAACGGCACGCGACTTAACTTTGAGCGAGTAGCGGTCCGAGATGATGAGCGAGATTGCGCAGAGCACCATAATGATAATTATGCCGAGCAGGGCAATACCTGCGATATTGAGCGTCGAGAAGAAACTGAACTCGCTGGGGGTGAACATCGAGGTGTAAATCTGCTCGCCGACAGTGGTAAAGCCATCGCCCGCACACCAATACCAGTAGCTCACCGACAGCAGCGGAAACAGAAGGCTGGCAAGGCTCACAACCCAATCACGCCAAGTGTTACGCACCATAAGCACCATAAACGGCAGCACGAGATAGAGCAGAGCCGCGGGGGCAAAGAGCAGAGGCAGAGCACCATAGCAGAGCATCGAGAGCGAAAGGTCGTTGAAGCTCTCGGTACGCATAACGCAGCGTATCAAATACTTCGTGCCCAGCAACATAAGCATCATAGCACCTCCCGAGATAAGATACTCGCCACTGACCATCACTGCACCTGCCACCACGCCAAAGATGGGGATTGCCATAAGCGTATAGGCGGGATAGAGCGAGAAGCGCGGGCCGTAGCGACCAGCATCAAGGCCTGCGAACATCAGCATCAGCGACCACGCCACAGCCGAGAGCAGAGGCAGGCTCTGCTGCACGCCCTGCAACAGCGAGCCGAGGGGTGTGGGGGTGTTGGGGATAGCCTCATCGCCCGCAGGTAAGAGGTATGAGCGCAGGGTTGTAACAACGACAATCAGGAAGAGTGTCGCCGCAAGGTCTAATATACGATGTTGGGGTACTTTTTTTCGTGCCATATAATTTATTTCGGGGTGTTGGTTTGCCCCGACCCACAAAAATACGAAAAAAGAGTGCAACACGAGAAAATATTTGTAACTTTGTTTCCGTATGCTTGAAAATACCTATCAACAAGAGCTCCTCGAAGCGGGATGCGACGAGGCGGGACGCGGCTGCTTGGCGGGCAGCGTCTTTGCGGCGGCGGTGATTCTGCCGCGCGACTTCTACCACCCCCTGCTCAACGACTCGAAGCAGATGACAGAGCGTCAGCGTAATATCCTGCGCGAGGTTATCGAGCGCGAGGCGGTGGCGTGGGCTGTGGCCAAGGTGTCGGCAGCGCGCATTGACGAGATAAATATATTGAAGGCCTCAATCGAGGGTATGAACATCGCGGCGGCCAACTTGAAGGTGGCGGCGGAGTTTCTGGCCATTGACGGCAACCGATTTGTGTCGCACACGGGCCTGCCGTACAAGTGTATTGTGAAGGGTGATGGCAAGTATGCCGACATAGCGGCAGCATCGGTGCTGGCAAAGACACACCGTGATGAGTATATGCTACGCCTGCACAAGGAGTATCCCCACTACGGCTGGGACCGCAACAAGGGCTACCCCACGAAGGAGCATCGTATGGCGATACGCGAATATGGACTCACGCCCTATCATCGACTGTCGTTTAACCACACGGAGGGGCAGTTGGAGTTGTTTTAGGGGGAGGTAGGAGAGATAAGAGATAATAGGTGGTATAGGAATTATAGAAAATCACCTATAACACTTATACCACCTATAATACTTATAAATCGTCTTCGCGCCGCCCTATTTCCGAAAAGTTTGCTGGACGCAAATGAGCATTTCGAGGGCAAGCCAGACGCCAAAAGAGCCTTGGAAGGCAATTTCTACTTGAACTCGTTGAACTCGATAGCGATACCCTCCTCCTCAACGAAGGTGAGAATCATATTACCCATATCGAAGGGACCGAACAACACCTTTGCGTCCTTGATAGCCTCCTCGGTGTTCTTCACCTCGTAGGCGATGTGGCCCTGCGATGTTACCAGCTCGGGCAGGGGTGAGTCAGCCTCGAAGTAGAGGAACTCAATCTTGTTAGGGCTCTGCGAGCAGTCGGTGATGTGAACCTTCAAAGGCTCAACATATATCATACCCTCCATCTTCTCTTTGAGGATAATACCTACGTGATTAAATGTTCTCATTTTACTTTGTCTATTTTAGATTAGTGCTAAATAACTATCGAAAGCCTCTCTGCATCTTTCTAATCAAGCCTGCTTGCGGCTTCCTGCCGCATCTACAAGTCTGACCCACCCCCAACCCCCGCCTCAGGCAAGGGCTTTGGTCGCCGTAAACGGCTCCGAGGTTGCAGAACCAAAGCTTTTTCGATATGAAATTTTAATTTTATTCCTTTTAATAAGTCGTCTGCCGATTACAAACTTGCGTCGGGGTTGGTGAAGCGCAGGCCATCGTTGTCGTGGAATGTGCCGTACTCGGTAACAACAGCACCCTCGTCACCAGCCATAAGGAAGTGACGGCTCTCCAACTCCTGCAAGGCGCTGATGTCGCCCACCTTCATAATATGGAAGTTGCTAACAGTGATGAACTTATCCTTCTGGCCCTCGGGAAGTGCGGGTGGATTGGGTGTAGGCTCGCCGATACCGAAGTTGTATACCCAGCCGTTGCGCACCTGCCAGCTCTCGTGCTTAGCAGCGTATGCCGAGGGCACATGGTAGTGCTCGACAATCATCTGATTGGGCAAGAGGTAAATCTCGTGGCCGAAGTATTTGTACTCGGGGTTGTTAATCCAGAAAACACCGCCCATACCTACATTTTCGAAGTCGCCCAAGCCGAAGTCGTTAACCCAGAAGTTCTCTTCGAGGAAGGGAGTGAAGGGGATACCATAGTGCTCGAACATATCGAGGAAAGCCTTCTTTGCTACATCTTCGTTGAACTTGCCGTCGGTGTAGTAGTCGGCATTTGTGTACTTTTTCTTGTAAGGTGTCTGTGCCATAGTATTTAGGTTTTAGTATTATTCAATCATTCAAAATTAAAAGATATTTTCCATTTCTGCAACCGTGCGCGGGGGAATTTATCCTGCGCGCGAGAAAAAATATGTGCGAAGTGTAATTCTCGGAATATTTTCATATCTTTGTAGATATAGTTTTTCATAAAAGCGATTGTCGCACAAAAAGATTTCGAGATGACAAAAAAAGATAGATTGATATTCGTATCCAACGACGATGGCTATCAGGCACGAGGATTTGCCGCAGCCATCGAGGTGGCACGCGAGTTTGGTCGCGTAATTGCCGTAGCACCCCTCACACCGCAGAGTGGCCGCTCGCAGGCTGTGACGATGACCGAGCCGCTATTCTTGGAGCTGCAACACGAGGAGGAGGGTTTGCAGATATACTCATTCTCGGGTACACCCGTAGATTGTGTGAAGGTGGCCTTCGACCATCTGCTGGGCGAGCAGAAGGTGGACCTTGTGGTGTCCGGCATAAACCACGGCTCGAATGCGGGTATCAATGTACTCTACTCGGGCACGATGGGCGCCGCCATCGAGGGTAGCTTCTACGGCTGTCCCGCCGTGGGCCTGTCGCTCACCGACCACTCGCTCGACGCCGACTTCACTGCTGTGAAGCACTACGCACGCAAGATTATAAAGTCGGTGCTGGAAAATCCCGTAGAGCAGGGTGGCAAGCTCTGCTTGAATGTGAATGTGCCCGACATAGATTTGGGGCAGATCAAGGGTATACGCACCTGCCGCCAATGTCGCGGTATATGGCGCGAGGAGTTCTTCCCCCACACAAATCCCCACGGCAAGCGTTACTTCTGGCTCTCGGGAGCGTTCGACAACTACGAGCCCGACTGCGAGCAGACCGACGAGTGGGCTTTGGCAAATGGATATGTGGCCGTAGTGCCTGTGCAGATTGATATGACGGCATACGAGCGCTTGGAGTATTTGGAGCGCATCTTGGAGTAAGCGCTGCGGCAAGAGAAAAAATTATAAACCTAAAATTTTGGGCTTATGACAATCAAAATCCTGCTCTATCTGGCAATAATCGTACAGTTTATTGCTATGTACTACGCCGTGCGACTTGTGCGCGCCACGAAGTACAACGCCATATGGGTGCTCTTTATCATAGGCTTCTTAATATTGTCTGCCGAGCGAGTATTTCAGCTCACGGCAAGATATGGCCACCCCATACCCGAGCAGCTGATAGCGTGGTTTGATATTTTGGTGTCGGTGTGCGTGTCGGCAGGTATGGTGCTGCTGGACAGACTTATAGACTACATCGACCGCCTGAACCGCCATCGTCAGATGACCGACAAACGCATCCTGACGGCTGTGCTGCGCACCGAGGAGAAGACGCGAGCAAACTTCTCGAAGGAGTTGCACGACGGACTGGGCCCGCTGCTCTCGTCGGCAAAGATTTCGCTCTCGGCACTCGCACGCACGGAGACAGATGGCGAGCGTAAGGAGATATTCGACAACACGCTCTATGTCGTGGACGAGGCGCTGCGCTCACTGCGCGAGATTTCAAACAACCTCTCGCCCCACATCCTCACCGACTTCGGCCTTGCGCGTGGCATACAAAACTTTATAGACCGCTCGGCATCGCTGCACAATGTGAAGATTTCGTTCGCCACAAATCTGCGTGACGAGCGATACAACACCGACATCGAGGTGATAATGTACCGCGTGGTGTGCGAGCTGGTGACCAACTCGCTCAAACACTCGGGATGTAGCGAGATACGCCTCTCGCTTTCGGTCGCGGGCGATATGATGGAGTTGCAGTACAGCGACAACGGCCGAGGCTTCAACCCGCAGGCGATGATGGATTGCGGAATGGGACTCTCGAATATAAACTCACGCATAAACTCGCTCAACGGCCAGCTCACAATCTCCTCAACCAAAGGCAAGGGAATGACCGCCGCGGTGAAGATTAATGTTCGTGGTGCGGCACGCTTCATAGCGCAGCCCACAACCATAGACGAGCCACGCCCCAGACGCAGAAAACGCAGACAGAGATGATACGCATAGCACTTGTAGATGACCATTCGCTATTTAGACGCGGGCTGAGGATGTTGCTCTCGTCACACCCCAACTTTGAAGTCGTGGCCGAGGCGTCGAGTGGCGAGGAGTTTTTGGAACTGCTCAACGAGGCGTGCCCCGATGTGGTATTTATGGACTACTCGATGGGCGGAATGAATGGCGCCGAGACCACCGAGCGAGCCTTGCAGCTTAGGCCCGAGTTGAAGGTAGTGTCGCTGACGATGTTTGGCGAGAATGCCTACTACCTGCGTATGGCATCCAGCGGCGCGAAGGGCTTTCTGCTGAAAGACTCGGAGTTTGACGAGGTGGTGGAGGCGGTGCAGACCGTGTGCGAGGGAGGAACTTATTTCAGTGCCCTGCTCTTGGAGTCGATATCTCACTCGTTGCGCTCGACAAATGGCACAGGCATAGGTCAGGATATGCTCTCGGAGCGCGAGATAGAGATTTTGGTAGGTATCTGTCAGGGACTATCGACACAGGAGATTGCCGACAAATATTTCATCTCGAAGCGCACGGTGGATAAGCATCGCGCCAACATTTTGGAAAAGAGTGGCTGCAAGAATACCGCCAGCCTTGTGGTCTACGCCATAAAGAAGGGTCTTGTAGAGATTTAGAGATAGCAAAGCCGTCACGAAAAGGCAAATCGAAGAGAAGATGAAGGTTACCGACTACATAAAATGGCTATGGCGCGCAGCCGAGGGGTTGCGTAGGCGCTTGGCAATGCAGGCCGCTGTGGGCGTGCTGCACATTGTCGTGTCGTTATTTTATGTGTGGGTGTGCAAGCAGTTGGTAGATATAGCCACGGGGCGCGCGGAGGGTAACCTATATATTTATATAGGAGCGATGGCACTCTGCATCGTCGTGCAGATACTACTCTCGACCTCGGTATCGCGTATGGAGGTGGAGAGCGAGATTGATATGAAGATACGCCTGCGCCACCGACTCTTCTCGCATATGATGGAGAGCCGCTGGGTAGATGGCGGGCGCATACACTCGGGCGATGTGATGAACCGCCTGTCGGAGGATGTGGATAATGTGGCCAACACGGTATGTCTTGTGGTGCCACAGACCATAGTCACCTGCATACAGTTTGTGGCGGCCGTGTCGTTCCTGGCCGTGCTGGACTTCCGCCTGGCGCTGATGGTGGTGGTGATACTGCCATTCTTTATGGTGCTGAGCAGGCTGTATGCCCGCCGTGTGAGGAGCTACACCAAGGATATTCGCGATATGGACTCGCGCTTGCAATCGCACATTCAGGAGTATATACACCACCGCACGCTTATCTCGTCGATGGAGTACACGCCACGCGTGGTGGAGGACTTTGAGGTTATGCAGGCCGACCTGCGAGAGAAGGTTATGCGACGCACCAACTTCACGCTCTTCTCGCGCAAGATGATTCAGGCGGGATTCTCGGGCGGATATATGGCAGCATTTGTATGGGGCGTCTTCCGCCTGCGGGCAGGTGCGGGGTATGGTATGATGACCGCCTTTATGCAGCTTGCGGGACAGGTGCAGCGACCCATATTGGAACTTAGTCGCCAGCTGCCAGCCTTCATACACATCTCCACGGCTGTGGACCGCATCATAGAGCTGACGAACATACCTCTCGAAGAGCGCGGCGAGGTGCATCTCGGCCAGAGCGTGGGCATACGAATGGAGGGGGTGGATTTTGCCTACCTTGCCGACAGAGCCGTGTTGCAGAATTTCTCATTCGACTTCAAGGCGGGTAACATAACAGCCATACTTGGCCACACGGGCGTAGGAAAGAGTACGCTGGTGAGGATTATGCTCGGCTTCTTGGAGCCGCAGCGTGGCCGTGCCGAGATATATAATGCGGAGCAGAGCGTAGCGCTCTCGCCACTCACGCGCTGCAATGTGGGATATGTGCCGCAGGGCAACTCGCTGGTTAGCGGTACGATACGCAGCAACCTGCTGCTTGGCAACCCCAATGCCACACCCGAGCAGCTGCGCGAGGCGTTGCACACCGCCGTGGCGGAGTTTGTATACGACCTGCCGCAAGGGTTGGATACGCCCTGCGCAGAGTCGGGCGTAGGACTGAGCGAGGGTCAGGCGCAACGCATAGCCATAGCGCGCGGATTGTTGCGCGAACGCAGTGTACTGATTTTGGATGAGCCGACAGCGGCTCTTGACCCCACAACGGAGAAGATGCTCTTGGAGCGACTGTCGCGCCACACCCGCAACCGCACGGTGATTGTCATCACCCACCGCGAAGCTACCGCCGAGTTATGCGATGAGGTGGTGAATATTGAATAAGGAATTTTGAATTCTTAATTTTGAATTAAACAAAAAAGCCTGCCTAACAAGTTTGTTAGACAGGCTTTCATATTACTTACGGGCCTCCTTGGCCTCGATGCATTCGGTAGCGTGGGGAACGCGCATAAGACGCTCCTTGGGGATTAACTTACCCGTGGTCTTGCAGACACCATAGGTCTTGTTCTCGATGCGCACGAGCGCCATTTCGAGGTTGCGGATAAACTTCACCTGATGGGCAGCAAGGCGGCCTGTCTCCTCCTTAGATAGAGTGGCGGCACCCTCCTCCAACACCTTAAAGGTAGGTGATGTATCCTGCGTGTCGTTGTCGGCTGAGTGTGTGATATTCTCGCGCAACAACTCATAATCGGCTCTGGCCTGTTCAAGTTTCTTCAAGATAATCTGCTTGAATTCCGCCAAGTCGGCATCACTGTATCTTAATCTCTCCTCTGCCATAGTTGTAAAATTTTTAATGTCTTTATGTAAAGATAAGATAATTTTTATAAACTACCAAATCTTTACATAAAAAACATATATGCTTTGATGCTAATGCACCACACAACGCTCTGGCAGGCTACTCTATGCCGAAAATTTACGAAACGCGTGTAACAGCAATCTTCAACGGCTGCTCGTCGATATCCGAGTCAACAACCACATCACCTGCGGGCTCAGCCGCGGCCTTAACCTCTACGGCAAGGGTCTGCGATGCGATGTAGTCGGCGAAGTGCTCGATAGCACCAGCGACAATCTCCTGCGACTCAATCTCGACACGAATCTTGTCGGTAACCTCGAAGCCAGAGTCCTTACGGATGTTCTGGATACGGTTAATCAACTCGCGTGCCACACCCTCACGGCGAAGCTCGTCTGTCAAGGTGATGTCGAGAGCAACGGTGAGCTTACCCTCCGAAGCAACCAACCAGCCGGGCATATCCTCCGATGTAATCTCGAAGTCGGCAGGTGTAACGATAATCTTCTCGCCATCGAGGTCGATAACGCTCTCAGCCGAAGCCTCAATCTGGGCAATCTGCTCCTGCGAGAAGGTAGCAGCAAGGGCTGACATCTGCTTAGCCAACTTAGCGTAGCGCTGGCAGAAGTTTTTGAAGTTGAGCTTGATGCGCTTGGTGATGATACCCGTAGTATCGCTCAAAAGCTCGATATCCTTGATATTTACCTCGCCCATAATCAACGACTTGACAGCCTCGATGTGGCGTGCCATATCCTGGTCGAGAACGGGAATCAAAATCTTTGTCAGAGGCTGACGCACCTTGATATTCACCTTACGACGCAATGCCAAGACCATAGACGATACGCGCTGTGCAATCTCCATAGTCTGCTCAAGGTCGCTGTTGATGAGTGTCTGGTCCACAACGGGGAACTGAGCCAAGTGAACAGATGACTCCGAGTGGCGAGAGCTGATGGCGTTCAAATCTGTGAATATCTGATCAGAGATGAAGGGCGCGAAGGGAGCAGCCAACTTAACGACAGTCTCCAAGCAAGTGTACAGAGTCTGGTAGGCAGCCAACTTATCGTTGCTCATACCGCCACCCCAGAAACGCTTACGGTTCAGGCGCACATACCAGTTCGAGAGGTTCTCGTTCACGAAGTCCTGAATAGCGCGTGCTGCGGGCGTGGGATCGTAGTCGTTGAGGTACTTGGTTACATCCTTAACCAAAGTGTTCAACACCGAGATAATCCAGCGGTCAATCTCGGGACGCTCCGCAACGGGAATCTCGCGCTCCTGACCTGTGAAGCCATCTACATTGGCGTAGAGGGCGAAGAATGAGTATGTATTGTAGAGCGTGCCGAAGAACTTACGACGAACCTCGTCAACACCCTCCTTGTCGAATTTAAGGTTATCCCACGGCTGTGAGTTAGAAATCATATACCAACGAGTAGCATCAGCACCGTAAGTAGAGAGCACCTCGAAGGGGTCTACGGCGTTGCCAAGACGCTTCGACATCTTGTTGCCGTTCTTGTCGAGCACCAAGCCGTTAGAGATGATATTCTTGAATGCCACAGAGTCAAACAACATTGTAGCGATGGCGTGCAATGTGAAGAACCAACCACGAGTCTGGTCAACACCCTCGGCGATGAAGTCAGCGGGGAACACCTCCTTGAAGTCGGCACCACCATTCTCGAAGGGATAGTGAAGCTGCGCGTAAGGCATAGCACCCGAATCGAACCACACATCAATCAAGTCGCTCTCACGCTTCATAGGAGCGCCATTAGCAGCTGTCAAGACGATAGAGTCGACATAGGGGCGGTGCAAGTCGATATTCTCCACAGAGTAGTTCTGCTTAGACATATCGCCCACCTTGAAGTTCTTGAACGGATTCTCGGTCATATTGCCAGCAGCGATTGACTTCTCAATCTCGGCCATAAGCTCCTCAACAGAGCCGATGCACTTCAACTCCGAGCGGTCCTCAGTAGCCCAGATGGGCAGAGGAGTACCCCAGAAGCGTGAACGCGAGAGGTTCCAGTCGTTCAAATTCTCCAACCACTTACCGAAGCGGCCTGTACCTGTTGACTCGGGCTTCCACAGAATTGTAGAGTTAAGCTCCATCATACGCTCCTTCAAAGCCGTAGTGCGGATGAACCACGAATCCAAGGGGTAGTACAACACGGGCTTGTCGGTACGCCAGCAGTGGGGGTAGTTGTGGGTGTGCTTCTCAATCTTGAATGCCTTGTTTACGCCCTTCAAGTTGATAGCGATATATACATCAAGTGACTCGGCAGCTGCGGCAGCAGCCTCGTCGTAGCGACCATCAACGGTGAACTGCGGGTCGTAGGCGTTCTTCACCCAGCGGCCCTCGTAGTCCTTATATGCCTCTGTGTTTACGCACTCAGCAACGAACTTCTCGTCGAGCTCCTCCATCAGGTAGAACTTACCTGTGAGGTCAACCATCGGGCGAGTCTCGCCACGCTTGTTAATCATAAACAGTGAAGGAATACCTGCCTGACGCGCAACAAAGGCGTCATCAGCACCAAACGTAGGTGCGATATGTACGATACCTGTACCATCCTCAACGGTAACATAGTCACCCGGGATTACGCGGAACGCCTTGTCAGCAGCCGACTTCCACTCGCCAGCCTCATCCATCTCAACGGGCTTAACCCACGGGATGAGCTGCTCGTAGTGCATACCTACCAACTCGGGGCCCTTCCAGCGACCTACAACCTCGAAGGGGATGAGTTTGTCGCCCGCCTTGTAATCCTCCAAGGCGATACCCTCAGCCTTCTTGTTGAAGTGAGAGTAGAGCAGAGGCTCAGCCAACACGGCTGTAATCTTCTCGCCTGTGTAGCCGTTGTATGTACGAACTGCAACATAGTCAATCTTCGGGCCTACGCAGAGTGCAGTGTTCGAAGGCAATGTCCAGGGTGTTGTTGTCCACGCCAGGAAGACGGGAGTACCCCATCCCTCCATCTCGGCCTTGGGCTCGAGGATGCGGAACTGTGCCACCATAGTTGTGTCCTTAACATCGCGGTAGCAGCCAGGCTGGTTCAACTCGTGAGTCGAAAGACCAGTACCTGCTGCGGGCGAGTAGGGCTGGATGGTGTAACCCTTGTAGAGAAGGCCCTTCTCGAAGAGCTGCTTCAAGAGCCACCACAAAGACTCGATGTACTTGTTGTCGTAGGTGATGTAGGGGTCGTCCATATTCACCCAGTAACCCATCTGCTTTGTGAGATTCTCCCACATATCGGTGAACTCCATCACCGCCTCGCGGCAGGTGCGGTTGTACTCCTCGATGGTGATAGTCTTGCCGATGTCCTCCTTGGTGATGCCGAGCTTCTTCTCAACACCCAACTCTACGGGCAGACCGTGTGTATCCCAACCCGCCTTGCGGTGTACGAGATAACCCTGCTGTGTCTTGTAACGGCAGATAACATCCTTGATGGTACGCGCCATCACGTGGTGGATACCCGGCATACCATTTGCCGAGGGGGGACCCTCATAAAAGACGAACGTGGGATGACCCTCGCGTGTGGTGATGCTCTTATGGAAAGTGTCGTCGGCATCCCACTTTTTCAATACCTCGTTGGCGATGTTTGCCAGGTCGAGGCCTTTGTACTCGTTAAACTTCATAGTGGTCTTATTTTATTTTCTTGTTTTTTCGCTGCAAAATCGACCCGAAAAGGTCGAAAAGTCCCTGTTTACTCTATATAATTAGGGTATAATCGTGCAAATATACGAATTTTTCTCGTCGTAAATCAATTTATGGCAAAAAATAAGGGCTGCAATGATTTTGCAACCCCAATTTATTTCAGGAATTTATTTTTACAGATGAACGATAGACTTCACCGGCGCAATCTTCTCCAAGCGCTCTGCGCCCTTCAAAAAGTCGAGTTCAACGAGGAAGATAAACTCGTCAATTACCACCTTGTACTCCTTGCCATCCTTGACGATTTTCTGCTCCATTAGGGACTTGGCAACGCCCTCGGCTGTGCCACCCGTAGCGAGCAAATCATCGAGAATTGAGATGTGAATTTCGTCGCCATCAGCCTTGGCTGCGGCGATGTCGCTAAGGCGGTAGAAGAGGTGATCAAAGCCGTACTCCTTCTCGATCTCCACGTCGCACAGATCACCCTCATTATAAGGGAGTTTGCCGCTCTTGCGGATGGGGATGATGGTCTGCACCTCGGGCTTTGAAACCATCAGCGGAGCCGAGAACAAAAAGCCTCGCGCCTCGGGTGCTGCGATGTTTGGCGCAGAGAGGCGAGAGCCTATCTCGTCGATGATTTGATTGAAGATTTTCTTATCCTGCAACCAGGGAATAATATCCACAAAAACGATACCCTCCTTGGGGAAATCCTTGTAAAATTTGAGTGCGTTTTTCATACTCTCTCTTTATGGTCGATGATTTGTAATCGCCTCGAAAACGGGTGAAGAGCGTGCTTTTTAGCCACCCCTTCGACACTATTTCCAATGGCTATACAAATATAGTGAAAATTTAGATTAGTGCGTACAACACATAGAGCCAATGTGCCACAATCGCCGCAACAAGACCTCCGATGGTGTGTGCGCCGATAGCCTTTGATGTAAGTTCACGGAAGCCGAGCGAGTCGAGCATAGCGGTGTGAGTACTCAAATAACCACTCCAACACATACCGATTGCGGTGAAGACAGCGATAGAGTTGCCATCGGCCCAACCATTTGCAAGGAATGTAGGCACAAGACCCAAAGCAGCACCTACGGCACCCAAAGCGGTAATGGGGAAGGCGATCAGATGGGGGTCGGTAAAGCCGAACAACCACTCGAAGACAAAGCTAATCTTACCACCCAGCCAGGGCAACAGACCCACGCCCTCGTAGGCAGCACCAGTATATGTACCATCGGCCGATGCACCGAAGGTGAGAATCATCACAAATGAAGAGATAATAAGAACTCCTGGGATGATGGTAAGACCTACATCAACACCTGTGCGACCGCCATCAAGCAGCGAGTTGAGAATACGGATAAAGAGCGACTTCTCCTCGCCCTGCTCCTCCTCCTGCTCCTCGATAGTCTCCTCGCAAGCCAGCTCGTCGGCATAGTGGGGGAAAGAGCGCAACACAGAGCGCTGCATAAGGCGTGTTGATGTCATACATCCTACGCAGGCACCTATGAATCCGATGATAGACTCGGCGAAATATCCCTGACCCATCATAAAGACCATAACCAGCAGACCCATACCGAAGGCTGTGCCGAAGTTGGTGAGCGAGATAAGCTCGAACTTCTTGAAGTAGCTGCTGAATCGCTTGTCGTGAGCCAATGAGATTATGGCAGGGTTATCCGACAAAAATGTCATCACAGCACCCAACGAAGCCACGCCAGGGAGGTTGAAGATGGGGCGCATAAGGGGACGCAGAATCTTCTCCAAAAGATTCACAACGCCGAACTCGACAAAGAGTTTGCCGACAGCTCCCGTCAACACCGTTACGGCCATAAGGTAGAAGACCGTGTTAAGCAGCAGGTCGTGGGCCGTCTTCATAAGAGTGTTCAACATATGCGACACACCCATAGCGGCTCCAATGCCACCAAAGAGCAACAGAATGATTACTAAGCAGGGGATACCCTCCCATCTGCCCGATTTCTTGCGATTCATTTTTTTTTGACAGGTTAAGATTTATTGTTTATTAAAATAACTTTTTCGCCACAGAGACGATGTCGACCTTCCACTTCAAGCCAACGGTAAACATCGAGTGGTCGTCCTGCAAGACGCCGTTAGGGTTACCATTCTGGCCCAGCGTGTAGCTGTAAGCAGCGTGCAGGCGAATTGAACGGTTGTTCTTGGGCAGAGGATAGAACTCTACGCCAGCACCAGCGCGTACAAGCTCGGTATTGGGCATAACGCAGAAGTCGTTTATTGTCCTTGTCGTTGTGCTATTTATGTCGTATATCAAGCGGCCAAAGAGGTTAACCTTGTTGGCGATAGTATATGAGGCCTCACCCATAATAGAGTAATCCTTGAAGAGTACATCGACAGAGGAAGCACGCAACATATAGTCGAGCTGCAAGCGGAAGTTGCCAAAAGAGAACTGGTTACCCAAAGCGAGGTAGGCGATATTCTCCTTGTGACGATGCTCTATAAGGTTTACAGACCAGATAGACTGGTACCACTTGTGCGAGCCCATCCACATAAGGTTGTAGGCGTACATATTGTCGGCATTGGCTCTGAAAGGACTCTGACACACCTGCAACAGAATCTTGTCGTTGCCGCTATTGGTGGCGTAGGCTGCGCTGACACCAAACTGATAGCACGCGATATTATTCCAGAACTCCGAGCAGAAGTAGAGGTCGATGGGTGCGCGGTCATACTCATATCCACCGATAGCTACCACCTGCTTACCCGCCGAGAGCTGCCAGTTGTTGCTGGGTGCGTAGGTGAGGTATAACCAGTCGGTAGCGTCGAAGAAGCTCTGGTCGGCGTGAGCCTTGTTAAGGCGCTGACGGTAGGCGTACGAAAACTTATCGCCGATGGTTCCCGAGAGTATCACATTTAGGTATTTGCCGTTGAAGCTCGCCTTGCCATTTGAGGCATCTGAATTGAAGAACTCGCCGCTGTAATCGATTCGTGTCTCTGCTTGCAGATTAAGTGTATTGTTCTGCGCTTGGCTCTTAGTGGCAATCAGCGTAATTGCCATTATAAGCATAATGATGTTTCTCATTGTTTTGTTTTGAGTCAATCTGGTGTAAATACGGGTGCAAAGGTAGTATTTTTAGCGTTTGGAAGTGCTGGGTGAAAATGCTTTTTACTCTTTTTTTGAAAGTTACCATCTTTTTTTTGGTGTAAGGAGTGATTTTTACCCAAAAAGCGACCAAGTTTTTGTTTTTTTTTCTATATTTGCATCAATTGGAAAATAATGAACTTAAAATGCCGAAGTTTTATGACAAGGTAAATGTGCTGAAAAAGCCCGAGTGGTTAAAAATCCGTCTGCAAAGTAACGAGGAGTCGGCCGAGGTCGAACGCATCGTTAAGAAGCATTCGTTGCATACCATTTGCAGTAGCGGACTCTGCCCCAACAAGGCGGAGTGTTGGCGTCGTAGGACAGCCACATTTATGATTCTGGGCGATATTTGTACCCGCGGATGTCGTTTCTGCGCTACAAAGACAGGCATACCCCTTGCCCCCGACCCCGCCGAGCCTGAGAAAGTGGCCGAGAGCGTGAGGTTAATGGGACTTCGACACGCTGTCGTGACTTCTGTCACGCGCGACGACCTTCCCGACGGCGGTGCCCGACATTGGGCCGCAGTGGTGGAGGCTATCCGCCGTGAAAATCCCGACGCAACAATTGAGCTCCTTATTCCCGATTTGGATGCAAGGGCCGATTTAATAGAGATTGTGGCCGCATCCAAGCCCGATATTATCGGGCACAACATCGAAACCGTCGAGCGACTCACCCCGCTGGTGCGTGCGCGTGCGAAGTATCGCACAAGCCTGAGCACATTGGAGAAAAACTCCGCCACGGGTGCAGTCTCGAAGAGTGGACTGATGGTCGGACTTGGCGAGAGCGATGATGAAGTATTGCAAACCCTCAGAGACCTGCGTGATGTGGGTGTCGAGATTGTGACGCTTGGTCAGTACCTGCGACCCTCATTGGAGCACTATCCCGTTGCGGCGTATATTACTCCTGAGAAATTTGAATGGTACCGTCTCCAAGCCCTCGAAATGGGTTTCAGCTACTGCGCCAGCGCCCCTATGGTGCGCTCGTCGTACTTGGCCGATGCCGCCATTGAGAGCGTAAGACAAAAGGCTGCAAAGTAGCGTAGAGTTTTCTGCTACCCCCGCCCCGCACGGCACGCCCGATGATGGAGGGTGTTTGCAACTACTTCGGCCGATGGCAAAGAAAGCAAGGCTTTTGACCGAAATGAAGGAGATATTGTACAAAGACTTAGACCGCGTAGGTTACTTCGAGTGCTGGGACTTACAGCGCTCGCTCTTCGAGCGTCTGCTCGCCGCAAAGCGAGGTGACGAGGAGGCGCGCGCCCAGATTGAGCGCGAGGCGGGGTGGCTACTTCTGGTCGAACACAATCCTGTTTACACATTAGGCAAAAGTGGTAAGGACGAGAATATGCTCGTCTCGGAGGCTTATCTGCGCTCGATTGGCGCGGAGTTTTTCCACATTGACCGTGGCGGTGATGTAACATACCACGGCCCGGGTCAGGTGGTGGGCTACCCTATTCTCGACTTAGAGCAGTTGGGTATTGGCCTGAGAGATTATATCAACGCCATAGAGGAGGCCATCATCGGCGTATGTGCCGAGTGGGGCATCACGGCGGGCCGTATAGAGGGTGCGTCGGGCGTATGGATTGAGGGCGAGAGCCCGCGCGCAAGAAAGATTTGCGCAATAGGTGTGCGTTCGAGCCGTTATGTAACGATGCACGGCTTTGCGCTGAACGCAAACACCGACCTAAGATATTTCTCGCATATCAACCCCTGCGGATTTGTCGACAAGGGTGTGACGAGTCTGGCCAAAGAGTTGGGTCACGAGGTGGATATGGAATTGGTTAAGAGCCAGGTAGAGAAACAATTAAGTGAGAAATTAAATGTTAAAATATATAAATAATAAAATTGTAAGTTATGCCTATACAGAAGCGTTGGGTGGTGAGACCCAGCGGCGAGAAGCAGGCTGTGGAGCGTCTGGCTGCGCACCTGAGAATGTCGCCCGTACTCACCAACCTACTTGTTCAGAGAGGCATAGACACCGTAGAAAAGGCCAATAAGTTCTTTAACCCGCAGCTTTCGGACCTGCACGACCCGTTCCTGATGAAGGATATGGAGCGCGCAGTAGAGCGTATCGAACGCGCCGTCGCAAACAACGAGATGATTATGGTTTATGGCGACTATGATGTGGACGGTACTACGGCCGTGGCTCTGGTTTATAAGTTCCTGAGGCAGATAGGTCACAAGAACCTTGTTTTCTACATTCCCGATCGTTATAACGACGGTTACGGTATATCGATCAAGGGCATTGACTTCGCGGCACGCAAGGGCGTTACGCTGGCCATAGCTCTGGATTGCGGTATTAAAGCCGTAGAAAAGGTTGTTTATGCGAAGGAAAAGGGCGTGGATTTCATCATCTGCGACCACCATCTCCCGGCCGACGAGATACCGGCGGCCGTAGCAGTTCTGGACCCCAAGCGCAACGACTGCAACTACCCATTCAACGAGTTGTCGGGTTGCGGCGTGGGATTCAAACTCGTGCAGGCCTATGCACAGAAGCACGGCATCCCCTTCAAGGAGATTAGCCACCTGCTGGACCTGCTCGTAGTAAGTATTGCGTCCGACATTGTACCGCTTACGGGCGAGAACCGTATCTTGGCCTACTATGGCTTGGAGCGTTTGAACCGTATGCCTTCGTCGGGCTTGTTGTCGATAATAAAGATTTGCGGCTTGGACCGTCAGACCATCACTATCGACGATATTGTGTTTAAGATTGGTCCGCGCATCAACGCCGCAGGGCGTATGCGTATGGACGAGAATGACGAGAATGCTGCTCCAAGTGGAGGCTTTGCTGCCGTGGAGTTGCTCGTCGAGGGTAACGAGAAGCAGGCACGCGAGTTCTGCGATGTGATTGACTCTTATAACCAAGACCGCAAGAACATCGACCGCAGCGTGACACAGGAGGCGCACAACTACATCGAGTCGAACCCCGACTTGAAGAATCGTAAGTGCACGGTAATCTACAACCCCGAGTGGATGAAGGGTATTGTGGGTATCGTAGCCTCGCGCCTTATCGAGACCTACTACCGCCCCACGGTGGTGCTGACGATGAGCAACGGCTTTGTGACAGGCTCGGCGCGCTCGGTGCCCGGCTTTGACTTGTATCAGGCTGTGGAGTCGTGCTCGGACTTGCTCGAAAACTTCGGCGGACATATGTACGCGGCAGGTCTTACGATGAAGCCCGAGAATGTAGAGGCCTTCACCAAGCGATTTGTCGATTATGTCGAGGAGCATATCGACCCGCAGATTTTGGTGCCGCAGGTAGATATCGACAGCGAATTGTTGTTCTCGGACATCACGCCCGCGTTCCACCGCCAGCTCAATAACTTCCAGCCCTTTGGCCCGGGTAACACGGCTCCCGTGTTTGCAACATACGGAGCGAGTGCCCACGGCGAGGCTAAGTTGGTGGGTGCCGAGATGGAGCACCTGCGTATGGACCTGGTGCAGAAGCAGAAGCCGAACACCACCATACAGACTATCGCCTTCCAGCAGCCCACACATTACGAGTGGGTACGCTCGGGACGCCCGATAGATGTGTGCTACCAGATTGTGGAGAACCACTATCGCGGTACGGTGACAACGCAACTGCGAATTAAGGATATTAAACCTGTTGTAAAATAAAAATTGTCAAACGGGGTTATTTCTTCGTTACGCTTGCCCTCGAAATCCTCATTTACGCAAGTAAACTGCGGTTTCTCGGTCTGTGCAAGCCTAAAAATAACCTCCGTTATACAATTTTTCGCAGAGGCTGATTAGGCGAAGGTCGCTTGGAAGCGGTTTGCCGAACAATATTGAGATAACGCCCGCTTCGGATAGGCGGTATTGCCGTGATTAGAAGAAGTGGGTTGATAAGCTCTATGCATTACAATGTTCGGGATAACGCCCGCTTCGGGCAGGCGGTATTGCCGAGATTAGGAGAAGTTCATTAATAAGCTTTTTGCATTACAATGTTCGGGATAAGGTTCGACAGCAGTAATAGCGGGCTTATGCTAGAAAAATTGCAAGTACGCTCTATCGCTGCCTGCGTGAGCAGGGGGAGGAAAGTCCGAGCAACACAGAGCGCCGCACGAGTTAACGGCTCGATGTTCGTAAGGGTGTAGTAGCGTAACAGAAAATAACCGCCCACCTTCGGGTGGGTAAGGGTGAAAAGGCGGGGTAAGAGCCCACCGCGGCGGCAGCAATGTCGGCCGGCAGTACGCCTTGCGGGTTGCAAGACCATGTATACCGACAATTAAGGGTTGCTCGTCCAATGTCGGGGGGTAGGTTGCTAGAAGCTGTGGGTGACCACAGTTGTAGATAAATGATAGAGGCCTCTAAGGAGGAACAGAACTCGGCTTATAGTATTTGCAATGATAAAGGCTGTCGATGCGCTCGACAGCCTTTTTTGTAAATATTCACACCGCTTAGAAGGTGTAGCTCAGTGTTAGCGATGTGGCGGTTTCGGTACTCAGGAAGCCGTAGTCGAAGTCGTATGCGAAGTCAAATTCGAGGGCCGCGCGGAAACGCCATAGCTGCAAGCCGAGGCGAGGTCCGACGGTGCCGTAGGTCGAGGAGTCGGTGCCCATAGATGTCTTGTCGAAGAGGACTCCTGCGCCAGCACCCACGCCTACGTAGGGGCGCAGTAGCTTGCCGGGGCGGAAGTTGTAGTCGGCAACAGCCTTCGCGCCAATCTGGTTGAACACGATGTTCCAAGTTGGTTCGCCTGTGGGGGCAGATTGACCTGTACTATATTTATAATAGGCGCGCGCACCCACATCGAGACGCTCCGAGAGGTCGTAACGATACTCAAAATGTACGCCAGGGCCGAGACTGCGGCCGGGGCCACCCACAGAGCCAAGGATACCGTAAACATTAACACCTGCACCCACTTCGTAGTTGTGAGGTCGCTTCTCTTGCGCCGAGGCGAGGGTCGCAGAACCCACCAAGAGCGCAACAATGATTGTTGTTATTCGTCTGATAGTCATAGTTTTATAAATATAAATTTTATAAATATAATATATTATTATAATCTGTTGTGCAAATTTATAACGGATTATTTTTCTAAAAAGTATATCCAATCCCAAGAAATTCTATAACAAGAGCTATTTTGCAGCTGGTCGCAGGCCGAGAAAGCGCAGTTTACTAAGGTGTAAATAAGCATTTCGAGGCCAAGCCAGATGCTAAAAGAGCCTTGTTAGATAATTTCTTCCTCGTCTGCGCGGTATTCAAGAATATCCCCCGGCTGACAGTCGAGCACGCGACAGATAGACTCCAAGGTGGAGAAGCGCACAGCCTTAGCCTTGCCCGTTTTCAGCACGGAGAGGTTCACGATAGATATATCCACACGCTCCGAGAGCTGCGAGAGCGTCATCTTGCGGCGGGCAAGCATAACATCGAGATTTACAATTATAGCCATACTCCTCGTGAATTAGATTGTCATTGACTCCTCCTCGTTGATTTGGGCTGCGATAGCTATCAACTCTGCAAAGATAAGCAAAAGAAACGGTGCAATCAAACACTCGGTGCTGACGGTGATAGAGCCATACACCTTAAAGGGCATAGCATCGCCATACAAATCCTTCACGGCCATCTGGCGGAACACCTCGCGATTCTCGTTCAGTAGGAGGTAGAAAAACAGCGCCAACGAAATCCAGCGTAGCTGACGAGAGTAGCTCTTGCGGAAGATATTGCCCGTGCGGAAGCCACGGATGGTGTTGAGCAACAGCCACGCAACAAGCAGTACGATAACGATGTACAGAGCCAGCGCGATGTAGGTGATGATGTTGTTCCACTTCCAGCCGTAGTGGTCGGGGCGGACATAGTCGGGGTGTGTGGAGAGGAGAAGCACGCTCCTCGGCAGTGCCTTCACAAGCGGAGTGCCATCGTCGGCACGCTCCAACACGGTGGCATACTCGTCGTGCGAAGAGTCCATCGTAGCGGCGTAGAATGAGGCGTCCAGCTCGCCGATGTAGGTGTGGTTCTGCTTGTGCGAAAAGGGATTTACGGTGTTTAGCATCTGACTGCTCAGAACCGTAAGGTGAAGGAGCGCCACGAGCGCCACTGCGACCGTAAAGATAACGGTGCGTTGCTGGGTTTTACGAGAGATTTTCATAAGATAATTGTATTTTATTAGTTAAAAGAATAATGTTTTTCAGTTATTATTTATCGCTTTTCGATAACAAAGGTAGATATAATTTTCAACTTTGCAAATTTATTGGCGAAAATTTATGACACAAAAGACCTATATAACATAAATTTGTGCTAACTTCGTGTACTTATAATACAACAAAAAGTACATTTTATGTGGCGTTTGGCAATTATCACTACCCTATTTAGTCTATTGAATATTACTCAGAGTCTGGCCTACACCTCGATTGTGGTGGAAAGTTCGTATCCTTTCGAGGGCATAAGTCTGGCCGACTCAACCACTTACAGCACCACTAACGACACCCGCAAGGGGGGGGGTTGGTGGGAGAGAAACCAGACACCCTCCACACGCTTCAAGGCTACGCAGCTCATAGCCCCCGCATCGTTCATCGCCGTGGGAGCATTGGGCGTGGGCGAGAAGGCACCGCTACGCAAGCTGAGTGTCTCGATAAGAGATGGTCTTCAAGAGGCAAATGGTGGCATGCGATACCACTTTGACGACTACCTGCAATATGCCCCCGTGGGTTTATACCTGGTGCTCGACTTTGTGGGATTGGAGGCTAAGCACTCGTTCGGCGAGCGCGTGGCTGTGGCAGCGGTGACATATATAGCTGGTACGGCCCTGACGCAGGGTACGAAATACTTGGTTGACGAGCCACGCCCTGACACGGAGGCTAAAAACTCATTCCCCTCGGGACACACGATGACGGCCTTTGCTGGTGCCGAGCTGATACGCACGGAGTATGGCTGGGGAGCAGGCCTGGGTGCCTATGCCGTAGCCGGCACGGTGGGATTTATGCGACTCTACAACAACCGCCACTGGCTGAACGATGTGCTGGCAGGCGCAGGCGTGGGAATACTCTCGGCAAGAATAGGATATTGGATGTTGCCCCTGAGCCGCCACATCTTCCGCATACCACGAAAGGGTCAGGCGATGGTTGCCAGCCCCGTCTACTACGCACAAAACCAATCCTTTGGCGTGTCGTGCGCCATACAGTTTTAGGGCGACACAGCCTCCACACTTATTATGTGCGGACTCGAACGAATCAACGCACTACTTTGTCTTGCGTTGAAGCCAATGTTTCGTTAGCCACTCGCGCAACGGCAAATCGTATAGTTTGAGCGAAGCATACGCCACACCTACCGACACCACGCCTACCGACACGGCAAGCATAATCGTTGCGCCCAACGAGGCATCGGGATGGTTAGACATCCACGCCAACTGCATATAGACAAAGGGCAGATGGGTGATATAGAGCGGATAGGATATATCGCCCAAGAATCGACAAACGGCTTCGAGACGACGGCTCTTGATTTTGCTACCCGCACCGATAGAGATGATGATGGGGATAAGCAGAAGGATAACGAATGTCTCGTACAAGCCATTCGCCAACCCCTCAAACTGAGGCGTGAGCATCATCACAACAACAATCACAGAACACCAAACAAAGCCTCCTCGCAGCGTGAAGTATTTACCCACACGCGAGAGCAGCATACCCGCCAAGAAGGGGTACATCAGGCGCACAGCACCGACATATAACTCCTGCGGCGTGAGGCTCCAACCGCCATTCACGGTATGTGGCGCACCAAAGCGACCTTCGAGCAGGCCGAAGAGGTCGAGGTCGAGTGTTATGTCGAGAGTTCCAACGGCTGCAACGGCGACAAGCAACGCAAGCAGGGCCGTGGGCAGGAAGCGGAAGACCAAGGCGTAGAGGATATTGGCCAGATACTCCCAATAGAGCGACCAGCTGTTACCGTTGAATGAGTTGAAGTCCTGCCAGCCACGAATATCCCACGCGTTGGGCATAGGCAACATCAGCGAGCAGTAGACAAAGAGCAGCAACACCTTCCACCAAGGCGACTCTCCGATAAATGGGAATGCCTCACTCGCCCCGAAGTAGTAGAACAACAGTCCGAGTAGCGTACCCATCACCACCATCGGATGCAGACGAATTATACGGCGTGTGAAGAAGCCTTTGACGCTCATCCCACCCCAACGGCTATCGTAGGCGTAGCCGATAACAAAACCCGACAGAGCGTAGAAGAAGTCCACACCCAAATATCCGTGGCCCAACATCACACCACACCCCTCGCATAGGTGGTAAATAAGAATCACAAATGCTGCCACGCCTCGCAATCCGTCGAGAATCATATAGTGCGGCTTCGATGCCAAAAGGTTTGTATTTGTCTGCATATCCTGCTTTGAGATAAATTTATATACAAATATAAGATTTTTATTCGAAAATAAATGTTCGAGTCCCTTTATCCATACAAAAAAAGACTGCCTTAATTAGCAGTGTATTTATAGTTTCCCTTTGACAACGATGCGATTAAGGCGAGGGCAATGGGAATTTATTAACATTGCCGAGCTGAAGCAACGAAAAGAAACTTAAAGGGAGGTTGGAGGGAATGTAGATATAGTTGCGGATGAAGGGACTCGACCGCCAAGCGAAGCGCAGGTGGAGCGGGGATTCCTTTGAAAATTTAATATCATTTTATCCCCGCAACCCCAGAATAAACAAACCTTATACGCTCGAAAAGGCAAGCTGGCCGCAAGGCTTCGTTTTTTGGGTGGCAGGGAGGGTACTTGCACACTCACAGACACAAAAAAAACGAACAACGGTAAAAAACCGTTGCTCGCCTTGCAATCGTGCGGATGAAGGGACTCGAACCCCCACGCCTCTCGGCATCAGATCCTAAGTCTGACGTGGCTACCAATTACACCACATCCGCATTACTTAGGAGTGCTTTTTGTTCAAAAGCGATGCAAAGGTAACGATTTTTCTGATTATTAACACCCGCGGAGGGAAAAATTTTATAAAATTCATATTTTTTTAGCTATTTTTGTCGAAAAGAAATACCAATATGTCGAAAACAATCACTCTCCAACTATCGCCCAAGCAGTCGGCCGATGCCGAGCTCTACACATCGTTGGCAGCGCGCCAGATGGGTATTCGTCGCAGCGACATCGCTCTGGTGAGGGTGGTCAAGCGCTCGATAGATGCGCGCCGCAGCCCCGTGAAGGTAAATCTGTCGTTGGAGGTTTTTGTTGACCAAGAGCCACAGCCAGCACCCATACACTTCGACTACCCCGATGTGAGCAACGCAACAGAGGTTGTCGTGGTGGGCTCAGGACCTGCCGGCTTGTTCGCCTCGCTGCGACTCATCGAGCTGGGTTTCAAGCCTATACTCTTGGAGCGTGGCAAGGAGGTGCTACCTCGCAAGCGCGACATAGCACTCATAAACCGCAACCTCGACATCGACCCCGACTCGAACTACGCCTTTGGTGCGGGCGGTGCGGGAACATTCTCCGACGGAAAGCTCTTCACGCGCAGCAAGAAGCGTGGCGACTACAACAAGGCGTTGCAGACGCTGGTCTTCCACGGCGCTACGCCCGAGATTCTCTACGAGGCACACCCCCACATCGGCACCGACAAGCTGCCCCGCATCATCAGCAACATATGCCAGACGATAACCTCGTCGGGCGGAGAGATTCACTTCTCGAGCAAGGTGACGGGCTTCGAGATAGACCCCTCGCGCAGCCGCATACGCGGAGTGTGGGTGGGTGACAATCTCATCGAGGGCGCTGCCGTAGTGCTCGCCACGGGTCACTCGGCAAAGGATATATACCACACACTGCACCGCGATGGCGTGCGTCTGGAAGCAAAGGGCTTTGCTATGGGTGTGCGTATTGAGCACAAGCAGCGACTAATAGACTCCATACAGTACCATATGCCCGAGCGTGGCGACTATCTCCCTGCGGCGGCCTACACGCTTGTAAATCAGGTCGAGGGGCGTGGCGTATACTCGTTCTGTATGTGCCCCGGAGGATTTATCGTGCCAGCGATGACCGATGCTGCGCAGTCGGTGGTGAATGGTATGTCGCCCAGCGGCCGTAACTCGCAGTGGGCAAACTCTGGCCTTGTAACCGAGGTGCGCCCCGAGGATTACGCCTTCCTTATGGAGGAGCACGGAGCGTTGGCAGGACTTGTCTTTCAGCAGCAGTTGGAGGAGGCGGCACGCCTGAATGGTGGCGACAAGCAGATAGCTCCCGCACAGCGCGTCTCGGACTTCGTGGCGGGCAGGGCATCGTCGTCGCTCCCCGCAACATCGTACATACCCGGCTTGGTGTCGTCGCGTCTGGATAAGTGGATGCCCGACTTTATGGGCTCGGCACTGCGTAAGGGTATAGCCTCGTTCGATAGAAAGATGCGCGGATATGTTACGCCCGACGCTATTGTCGTGGGTGTGGAGTCGCGCACCTCTACCCCCGTGCGTATCCCGCGCGACAGCGAGACGCTTATGCACCCCGAGATGCAGGGACTCTTCCCCGCGGGCGAGGGCGCAGGCTATGCAGGAGGTATTGTCTCGGCAGCACTCGATGGCGAGAGGGTGGCCGATGCGGTGAGGATGTTTATCAGCAAATAAGTTGCAGTTTGAAAGCAAGAGTAGTTTCGACTCAAAACATACAAATAGACCAGATAGTGTTCTATTGTTAGCATTTAGCCAAAGAGTGTGAAAAAGTCACCTTTTTGGCTATTTTTATGCCTTTTTCGCATATAGCACTGATTTTACACCTGTTAAGAGGGCGAAAATGGAGGCTAATGTTAAGCCAATGTTAAAATTTATTAATTAATTACAAAAATTTTTGAAAAACTCTTGCACGGTATTTATTTTAGCCTTATCTTTGCAGTGAAGTTTTAAGGTTCATTTAGGTTAGTAGTTTTAGGTTGGTAGAGGCTATCGGAGGTTGTAACTTCAACGGAGCGTTTCTGTGGCGCCCGGGTTACTAAGACAAGAAGCGGTGCTCGCTTGGCGTCGAATACCTTCCGCTACCTCGTTTTTTTTTTTGCACTATCACCCGCAAGGGTCATATATATTCGCTCCTGCCCAATAAGGGTGGGATTTTTTATTTTATGTAGATATAAGTGTTATAATATTTATAACTCCTATTACACCTATAATTCCTATTTTAAGTAGATTGTATAGAGTCTTCCCCCGATTTTTGTCAGTGCCAGGCGCACCTCGTTACCGCTCTTGGATGCTGTGCGGCGGCGCAGCTCGTCTACGCCAATGGGGAAATCGCGCAAAAGAATATCCACCTTGCGACCCTTCAAAGATTTTTTCAGTTGTTTTATGTCGAACGCCTCTATTCGCTCGATGCGCTCCACGCGGCCCAGCACATCGCAAGGCTCACGGCGAGCAAAGGCGAAGGAGTTGTTACTCCATATATCTGCCTGCGGGCGCAGTGAATGAATGGCCAAGCGCGCCTTCTGCAACGCAACATCGGGAATGATGAGCCACCCATACTCCTCGGTAGCAAACTCACCCTCGCAGGGTGTGTCGTCAATATCTCGGCGCAGGAACTCCACGCGGCCACGCCCCACAGCCTCGGCAGCGAGCATAGGCTCACGGCCATCGGCATATATCACGACCTCCTTGCACTCGCCCGCAAGCGAGATGACCTCCACGCCACAATTGCCAAACAAACGAAACGCCTCCTCGACATCGAACAGAGGCGAGTTCTTTATCGCCACGCGCTCCGTGATACGGCCAAGTGCGGGCCACAGAGCCACCATATCGGGCGAGCAATCCTCCAAGCGCACCACGCGCTTGCCCTCGGCTGTGCGACGGTCGGGGTCGGCATAAACCCAGTCGAAGTGCTCCTCGCAGTGGGCGACATACTCCTCGGCAGAGGTAGTAATGACCTCGACATTCTCGATGCCCATACGACGCAGATTCTCGCGCACTACATCGGCCAGCATCTCATCGCGCTCCAACGCCACAACACGCTCGAAGTGCTCCGAGAGAGCCACGGCGTCCATACCCAAGCCACAGGTGAGGTCCAGCAGTCGGCCTCCCTCCAAACGCTTTGCTGCGGCACACTCCTCGCTCGAAGATTGCTCAAAGGCGCGTGCGGGGATTATGCCTCGCGCCTCGTAGAGGCGGGGCAGCTTAGTGCGGGCGCGTTGGAGATATTTGACCTGCGTAGCGACCTCACGGGCGTGCGGCACACGGCTATCGAGCGCCACCTGCAAAGGGTCGCGGTCGATATTTTGCTCGATGGCCTGACGCACCTCGGGGCGCAGAAGTATGGAGAATTCCTCGCGAGTCATTTTTTTCGATTTTCTTGAAGTTCTATAACAAGAGCTATTTTGAGGCTGGTCGCAGATTGAGGAAGCGGAGCATACAAGAGGTATGTGAGCATTCTGAGAGCAAGCCAGACGCCAAAAGAGCCTTGTTAGAGGGCTTCTATTTCATGAATACAAAGTATACGGCCATAATAAGGCATACGAAGGCCGCGAGGTGATTCCAATGCAGAGACTCGCCACGGAAGAATACGGTGGTGAAGACGGTGAAGATTATCAGCGTGATAACCTCCTGCATAACCTTCAACTGCATAAGAGTGAAGGGACCTCCGTTACCCACGAAACCGATGCGGTTGGCGGGAATCTGGCACGAATACTCGGCAAGGGCGATACCCCACGAGAAGAGGATAACCAGATACAAAGGCCAATTTGAAATTAACTTCATCTGCTGCAACTTCAAGTGGCCATACCACGCGAAGGTCATAAAGACATTCGACACAACGAGCAACAGAATGGTGTACAATGCTTTCATTTTGCTTAGATTTAATTCCTTACGGGCGGCAAAGATAGTGTTTTTTCGCTAAATTCTTCTTCGTGCAGACCAAACAATTATCGTCACGCCCACCATTATGCCATACGCCGCCCAGCAGAGCCACCCATCGACTCTTACTTGGGCAGCAAGCACTCCCACATCGCTACACCACGCGGCAAGGGCGTTCATAGCATCGGTCGCAAGACCAATAATACACGCCACCACGCCCTGCAACGCACCTATGGGGCAGAGAATCCACAACATAGCCGCACCCACCGTAACGGCCGCAAGAGCCACCATAATGGGTCCCGTAACCACGCTCCACAGCGACACCGTACCGAAGAGATAGGCCGTGAGGGGAAGCGTAGCAATGGCGGCTGCGGCGCTAGCCACAATGCCCGAGAGAAGCCAATTTAGGGCGCTCTTCAAGAGTCCGCACCCACGCTGCGGCATAAGCGGCACGCCCCACTCTACGATGGCCGCCACGGCAATGAAGGAGAGTTGAAAGCCTGCATCGCACAGCACACGCGCATCCCACGCAAGCATAGCAAGAGCAGTGAAACATAGCGTGTTAAGGGTATCCGCCCGTGAGGCGAGAAGTATGGAAAATTGCAACATCGTGAACATCACGGCCGAGCGCACCACCGAGGGCGTGAAGCCTGCAATGGCGGCAAAGAGCCAGATGATGGCCACCACAAGAATGCTCCGCACAACCTGCCCGTGGCGAAGCAAAATAAGGGCGGAAAGCAGGATATTTGCTATAACACAAACAAAGCCGATATGCAGGCCCGACACTGCCAGCAGATGGGCCGCGCCACCCAGCGAGTAATCAGTACGAAGCTCGGGCGTGATGCCACGCCGCTCGGCAATGGTCATAGCCATCGTGACGGCCTCGTTGTCCGAGTCAAGGTCCAACCTATGCAGACGCTCAACGGCCACCCTGCGCAGACGCGTGGAGAGCGAGGTATGGTGGGTGAGTTGCAAGAGATTATCGCGCAAGATGTAGACTTCACCCGCCACGCCACGCGAGAGCATATAGCGGGAATAGAAATCATCGGCGGCAAAAGGCTCGGGTTTGGCATCAACGAGGAGTCGTGTGCCGCACTCAATATCAATATCGCGGCTGACGGCAACTCTCACCTCCGAACGACTGCGGCTCGTGCCCTGCTCCGAGGCATAGGCAACAAGATGGGCATCGGCAAGGGTAACACGCTCGCGCTGGGAGGTGATGTTATCCACCACTATCTCCATTGTGGTGCGAGTGGTAGGGAGTGTAGAAAACGCACCTCTGACCTCCGCACCAAGCATACCCGCAAGCAGCAGAGCGACAACGATATAAACATCTGCTACACCACGCCCACGCAACACAATGCCCATCCCCGCACAAACGACAAAGCCGATGGCCACACCCCACAGCGGGAGTGCGACAACATCAGCAAGAAGTATTCCAACCACCACGGGTAGCAGCACCTTCAACATAGGCAGACGCCCCAAGCGGTGGGAGAGGTTTTCGGTGTAGAGAGGGCTCATCGAGGTCGGTTTTCGTAAGGTAAAGTTACGAATTTTTGGGGAAATGGGGGCAAGGAAGGGAAAATTAATAGGTATTATAAGTGTTATAGGTGGTATAAGAAGTTGCCTATAATTCCTATAACTCCTATAATTCCTATATCACCTATACCTCCTCCCTAAAACCCTGTCAGGTTCCACCCTACCTCCACCTCGCTGCGGTCGGCGGGTGTGCCATTCTCCACCTTCGACATTGCCGCCACGATGGGCACCATAACCTTGCGGTCGCGGGTGTCGAGGCGCTCATCGGGCTGGATACCCGTAAGGTCGCTCACAACGGCTATGTAGAGCGCCGTGTGGTTCTCCTCGGGCGGGGCGTAGCGCGAAATAATCTCGCGCAAGGTGCTCAGGCCGTAGCGTTTATGGTAGGTATCCAACAGCACAAACATCGCGCGGTAGCCCCACGCCATCGACTCAAACTGCTTGAACAGCGCATCGGTCGAGGGGTGTCGCTCGCCACGGTAACGCACGCGCGAGCGACGGATATTTCCCGGGTTGTAGTTATCTAATCCTCGGCTCATACTCTACCATACATTTACAAAGCCACCCTCGCAGCAGCAGTGGTGCAGGATATTACTCTTTGGCTCGTATTCAGCCATCTTCTCAGCCTCCTCGTCCAGGTAGTCCGACAGGCGGCGCAGGGCGGCACGGGCACTAATCTTCAAGGCGCGTTGCAACTCCTCGCGGGCACTCTTGTCTGCCGCCTTGTGCGATGCACCCGCCACAACGGTAAGACCCAAACCACTCGTTGTGGCATTCAGGCGCGGCTGCACCAAAAAGCGTGTATAGAAGGCCACGGCAGGGAGCAGATACTCATCCCTCAACGCGCTATACTTTCCCTCAGCCACGGCCGTGAGCAACGCCTGCCCCACAACGGGACGCACCCAGCGGTCGGTGGCGGCAGCGATGTCGGCCTCGGAGATAACATCGGACGGGAGATAACCACCCTCGGCAAAGGCCGTGGCAACGACCTCGGCGGGGGTTATAATACTCTTAATCATAAGCGTTTAGTTTATCTTTGTGACATTATACTTGGTTATCTGCGACAGGAACATCTGCTGCTGCTCGTCCTCGGCATCGTACTCCAAGCCGTCGGCCTTGCGCGCCTCCCACACCTTCATATAGATAGGCTTCGAGCGTGTTGGGGGACGGTTTACAATCTCCAACGACGAGGCATCGACACCCACAATATCCTGCAACAGACGCTTCACGGGCGCGAGCAGCTCCTCCTGCTCGGCGAGGATGACGGTGTTGAGCGCCACCTCATACTCGTGAAGAATACGCTCGGCGCTGAAGCCTGCCGAGTAGTCCAGACCGCTGAGTGAGCGGAACCACGAGTGGGCAATGACAATATCGCTCGTAGCCTGGTCGTGGAGCTGATTCCAATCGCCCTCGTTGCTCGACGATACGGGTATGAAGCGCGAGTTATCACTCTCACCACCCTCGCGCACGATGAACATCACCTGCCCGGGGTTGCCCGCAAAGCGTTGCTCGGCCATACGCACTATGCGCTCGGCTTCGGCCTCGTTGTCGGTCGAGGCGTCAATCATCATCACACCCGAGAGTTGGAACGAGTTATCCAGACGAGAGATATTCCAGCAGTCGGTCTTGTAGGCTATGGCCGAGACACCCATACCTGCGATATACTTCGGCACGCCGTAGTGGGTGAACATAGGCTCATACTCCTTGTAGTGGATAATCGAGCGCAGCGAGCCATCCTCCTGCCTCTCGAAGGCGGGATAGAGGGGCAGCGTGGTGGCCTCCTCGGCCTTGAAGGCGCTCCAATCGTGGTGCAGGATTATATGTTTCGAGTCGCGCGCCACACGGCAACGCGAGGCGTCCTGATGGTAGAGCGCAAGGAATGAGTGCTTCTCGTCGGTCACCACCTCCAAGAAGGCATTACCCATCAGTGCCTTGTCGAAAGCCAGACGGCAGATGACCTCGCGCAGGGAGTCGCCATCGCCATTGGCACGGCTTACGATTTGTGACAGCAGGGGCTGCTGCTCATCGAACGAGAAGCCCTTGCCTGCGATGTAGTCGGCCTTGTCGTTTATGATGCGGCGGTGGGTGGTTGAGCGGCGCGACATAAGCGAGAGGGCGTAGGGCATCATATTATCGTCACCCCAGCGCCAGAACTTCTCGCTCTGCACCGTGCGTGGCGAGAGCGCAAAGAGCGACTCGGCCTTACGGTTAGCCACAGCAACCTTACTCTTTATGTTATTCATAATTTTAATCTGTTTTGGGTTTATTACTAACCTTGGTTTATATCAATGCCGAGCGTGTGTCGTGCGATGAGAGTGTGAGCACCACCGTGGGTGAGGAGTTGGGGCGTGAGCCCGACTGAAAGCGCAGACTCCTGAGGCGCAACGCCTGCTCAAAGCCAAAGCGTTCGCTCCACCCCAGCGTAAGGCTCTCGCCTGTGGCCATCGTAACGCGAGCCGCAAGACCCTCGATGGCAGTCCGTTGCAGAAACTCCTCGTCGAACCACGCCTCAGCACAGGGGCGCGTGGAGCAGAGCGTGAGCGTGTGTTGCACGCTCACGGGTGAGTTGTCGGCCGAGGCTATCTCCTCATACTCGGAGCCATCGTCCGCAAGCTCCACCTCTACGCCCTGCCCTGCCACTAACTCCTCGACGCTGACCTTATCACCCACCGTGAATAGCTCGGCAGAGATTATGCCGCCCACGGGTTTGTATCTCTTGACTTCGGTCATAAGGCAGCGCGGTTTTACTCAGCGTCGATGTAGGCTGTAACCAACTCCTCGTCCAAAACCTCACAGCCGATGGCGAAGACTGCACGCTGGCGGTTCTCCATCTCGTCGGGGTTGTACCACATACGCACCTCCGAGCCGGGGCTGTCGGCCGTGTTGACTGCCATAACGAGGTTACGACGGTCGGTGAAGATGATAAAGTCCTTCGAGAGCGACGACTCGCCGATGGCGGGGTCGAGGTTGATGCAGATGACGGGCACACCGTGGAACATCAACTGCTTGCGACCATCCTGTGTATCCTGATATGCCGCTGCACCAAATGCGTTGTCGAGGAAAGACTCATACTGCGTGTAGAGCGCAGGCGATACGAAGAATGCCACCTGACCATCGGGATACATACCCTTCAAGCGGGGACTTGCCTCGTTCATACACTTAAAGAAGAGCTCCGCGACGGAGTAGTCCATCAACTTGTCGCTAAGATTAGAGATAGACTTAGTGATAGCGCCACTCTTAACGCGCTCGGTGATAATCTTCAACAGGCCATCGAAGCTGTTGTAACCCGTATTGAATGTGTTATCCTTATCGCCCAACCAGAGGTTCATACGGATAGACTCGGCAATCGAGTGGCGGAACAACTCAGTCTCGGCAGCCTCCAACTCTGTGCCCGACAAATCCTCCATATTTATATCTGCGCGGTTGGTGATAAGCTCGAAGACAGTCGAGAAGTAGTCGCTGGCCGAAAAGGCATTCTCGGCCTTGACGCGCGACATAGGGATTGTCTTCTGATAGTGGGTGCTCTTCACTCCACCACTCCAACTCGAAGCCTCGTCAAAAGGCGTGAGGACATTGCCCTTGCGGTCCCAAATCTGCACCACGGTGGGCATAGGCATATTGTAGAGGACGCGGATTCCGAGCGACTCGGCCGAGGGTCCGTTCAACAGAGGACGGAAGAAGATGGTATCGAGTTCGTGACCTGAATAGTTCTTGGGGTTTACAATAATACTTGACATAATTTTCTGATTTTTAGGTTGTTTTCGTTTTGTTTTTCGTTTGTAAAAGCTTCGAGATGAGTAGCAGCAGAACCTCTATCAACATCTCTAATATCTACCAAAAGCCTTGGCATCATCTGCATAGGCCTTTTGGTTCGACTTCTCGTGCGGGGTGCTCATCGTGGGGTCCTCCACAGCCTTCACCTGCGAGGCGGAGTAGCGGCGCTGACCCTCATCGAAGAGTATCGACGAGTGCTGTGCGGGCTTAGCACCATCCTGCGGCAAGGGCATCTGCTCCGCCTGGGCGTAGGGCGTACCATCGTCCTCCTCATCTGCCTGCTCGATGTCGGCTTCGATGGCCGCCTGCTCCTTCTTGGCACGCTTGGCATCGAGGCGCTCCTGACGCTTCACGATATGCTTCTCGTGCAGGCGCTCCACCCACTCTTCCAGACGGCAGGCAAGGCGCGAGAGCAGGAAGCGGATAATCTCACCCGCCACGGTATTCTCCACCGATGGGTTCTTAGCAATGTCGGCAGGCAACGGCTCGTTCTCCGACTCGGGCAACAGAGTGCCTACAAATACGCTGTCGATAATCTTGTCGGCAAGGCCCGCCTCGACAGTCTCCTCGGCTGTGAGCCAGCGACCCTCGCCATTATTTTCGGCCATAAGCTGCGAGAAGAAGGCCACATCGCCACCCGAGTGCATAGCGTAGAGGTGTGCCAGACGCTCGTCGGTCTTGCGCAACAGGTCGGCACGCGCGTCGAGCGACGAGGAGTTACCCTCGATGGCGCAGGTGGACTTGTGAATGAGATACATAGCGTTTGACGAAATCTCGCGACAGCCCTCGTCGGCAGCCTGTGCGATGATTGTTGCTGCCGAGGCGGTGTAGCCGTAGCAGCGTGTTGTGATGCGGGCATCAAGACCCTGCAAGGCATCGTAGATGAGCAGAGCATCGTTCACATCGCCACCCGTCGAGCGGATGTTTACCACCACACTTGTGGCGTTAATCTCGGCTATGCGAGCCACCTCACGGCGAAATGTGTCGAAGGTGGCCACACGGGTGGAGGCGTTCTCAAACTGATGCTTCTCGGGCACTCCGATTGTGCCCTCAATGTCGATATAGCAGGTATGAGCCTCGTTTCTGATAGTGATTTTAGTGTTCATTTTCTGGTTTGTTTTTAATCGTTTATTCTACGCATAAATTTACATCGTGCCACCCCGCGCTGGGCATCGTACGACTCCACCTGCACAAGGTTGTATGTAGCCCTCTGGCCGCCAATGTTGAGCAGATAGCGCGAGCGCACACTCGGCTCACCCTCGATGGTGTTAAGAGCCTCAACCTCGAACGGTGCAAGCCTCAAATCCACACTCAGCTCGCGGCGCTCGGCCTGCGCCTGCCACTCGTTGTCGTAGTAGCTGTGCAGACCCTGCTCGCCATCTCTATCCTCGAAGCAGAGAGTAAACTCATCGGGCCAGTGAAAGGCTGCAAAGGGGTAGCGTTGCCCATAGGAGGGGAAGCTCCACACCTCGCCTGCGGGCAGGCTGCGCATACCCTCGTAGCGCACGATACGGGTGGTGACGCTGTCCAGCTCGTCGCTATCCCTGTCGCCCACCTGCATAACACGAGCCGATGACGCTCGGGCGTGGATGCCTCGCTGCGAGAGCGTGGGGCAGAACAGAGAGTTGGCATTACGCTCACGCCCTGCCCGCGTTGCGCGGGAGTCAACCTGTTCGCTCCACTCACCCAAAGTGGTGTCGTTCTGCGTGTTGTAGCGACCTACGGCACCATCTGTCTCGGCACGGTAGCAGAGCGTGCGGCGCGCGGGGAGCGAGGCGGAGAGCTCCTCGGCCACAATCCTGCCACCCATCTCCACTCGCGAACTCCAATCGTGCAACGCCCCGTTGTAGAACTCATCATAAGGCTCGATGTAGACCTTGCGGGCAGCGACATCGGTGGCGATGCGCAGGTTGAACATCTGCTGCACAGCCTCGATAAGCTCCAACTGACTCACGCCGTGTTGCAGCACATCGCTGAGCGTCAGGCGCGAGCCGAGGGCAGGCGTGGCCGAGAAGATGGGACGCAAGGTACACCCCTTCAAGAGCGTTATGCGCTGACCCTCGACAGCCCCGTGCAGATACATCTTCACAAAACTCTTTCCTGCCGTGGTGATAACCTCTGGCGGGGTGAGTATCGTTACATCGACCTCCATCTCGCCCTCGTCCTCCACATAACCATCGTACAGACACCAACCCTCATTCATATCGACATACGCTCCGTCGACCTTATGCTGTAATGTACAGCGGACATTGGTCTTGTCCTCGGGAATAGTTATATAGATAGCACCTGCCGAGAATTCCGTGATAGTCGCACTACCCTCGTTGGAGGTGTAACGCAGACGGTAGGTATCGCCCTCGTTGAAGTCGAAAATCACGCATCTATACTGCACGCCTGCCGCGGCCGAGTTACGGCGGTCGGGGTAGGGATTTGTGAGGTTGAAGCGCACATCGCACCCCGAATCGACATAGAGCGCATTGAAGCCCTGCACGCCTACGCCCGAGGTGATTTTGTAGTCGGTGGTGTACCTCAACCTAATCTCAAAGCCAGCCGTCACGGCCACCGTGGGACGGTAGTAGACGCCCTCGTCGGTGATTTTCAGTACATCGTTACTGTTGTACTCGCCACTGCGCGAGGTGCTCTCCACGAAGTTGCCCAGCGACGAGGTGAGCACCAGCGGCGTGAGCCACACACGACCCATCGAATCGGCTGCGGCCGTAGGCTCGCTCTCACGACCCGCCATAAAGCCAGCAACCGAGTTAAGCTTGCTTATCGAACGCCCTGCCGTGGCGTAGCAGCCGCTGATGTGAAGCTTGCCAAACATCTCACTCGCAACAAAGTCGCTCACCACCTCATACCCCGCATCGGCAAAGATTCCCTGCACGAGACTCCGCACCGAGACAAAGGGGTGATAGTCGCTCATCGTCATCACACGCTGCGGCGGGAAGAGGCTCGTGGAGTCGTAGGCTGCCGTGTAGTCATCGTGGCGCACGGGGAGGTAGCGCACCACAGCCGAGCTCTCCCAGCTCTGCTCGACAACATCGCCACTCAGCGTCACATCATACTCCAAGCCCACCTCCGAGAGGTCCAAACTCTCAGCACGCTCCACCCAGTCGCCTGCGTGGTCGCACACCCTAAGGACATAGGTGGCCTCTGCCCCCTCGCCCTCGATGGCCACCAGATGCGCCTCGCCACGCAGCAGCTCGCCACCATCAACGCTCACCACAGCCTCGTGCGACTCCTCATTGAAACGCTCACCCGCCACGGGGTCTATGGCGTGGAGCATAATTCTGTCGTTGCGGGGCGTGGAGGGGATGCGCATCTCGACACTGCGCCCCGACTGCTTCGAGGGACGACGCAGAGCCTCAGCGTCAAATGTGAAGATGCTCTTGGGCAGGGCGTATCCCTCCACCAGGTCGGCACGCTGGCCGTCAACGAAAATCTCTACCATAGCACCTCGCCCTCCTTGGCGGCACGGATATCCACCTCGATGACTCCCATCTTGCCACACGATGAGGGCATAACGCGGTCGGTGGTAATCTCCACGCTCTGCAACTCACCGCCCTCGACTAACCACGCCCGCGGGGTGGAGAGTATCGAGGCGAGGGCCTCAATCTGCGCCTGTGGCTCGTAGGCCGAGATTAGTTTCAGCTCGTTCGCACGCTCGGCAGCGGCCGCCTCACGACCCCAGATGCTCTCCATACGCTTGCGTGCCGCCTCGATTAGCACACTCTTACGCAGCGGGAAGGTGTAGAGCTCGGGCGCAAGCCAGTCGTTGAGCCACGCCACACGGCGCGCACCGCGCAGGTTCTCCTTAATCTCGTACTCGTAGACGGTCTCGGCCACGCCATCTACCATCACCGTAGCACGCATACTGCTCACGCCTTGACGCCCACGGGCTGTGACGGCCACCACCCTCTGACCACCAGCATCAGGGGTGATGGTGAGCGACTCGTTACCCTTGCCGAAGAACTCCACCACGACCTCGACGACAATATCCGAATAGGAGAAGAAGGATACGAGGTCGAACTCGTCGCGTGCCATCGTACGGTGGAGGTGTTGCGTGGTGAGAGGCTGGTAGTAGTTGTCGAGGTTGACCTTCGCTGCGATGAAGGTGCGCGACGAGGAGCTGACACCATTGGCCACAACCACCACCTTAATTTGCGTGGGTGACTCCACCACACCACACTCCTCAACCCTCTGTGGCAGCGTGGGGACAACGGCACTGCGCAGGTAGGGTGCGATATCCACCTCGGCAGTGGTCACGCCGTGCAGATGTTTCTCTCCGAGCGTTGCGCCACTGCTCTTGTCTATAATCTTTATCTCGACATCTCTCGGTGTGCTGCTCTGCGTATCAAGGGCATAGATAAGGGGCTCCCGAAACGACGAAAACGCCTCGGGCATAGATGTAAATTTCATATTTTCAATGATTTATATTTTTAACTATAATACTATATTCCGCCCGCAGTCTACATATCACCCTGCACCCTTGGAGCCACTTGTGGCGACCGAAGCCCCTGCCTGAGGCGGGGGTTTGGGGGTGGGTCTGACTTGCATATGCGGCCTGTGGCCGCAGGGTTGGCGGACGGAAATCAGATGCACAAATGGTTATGTACAACCATATTTAGCACCTAAAAGAAAGTAACGATATTCGCATTTGCCGTGGCGCAAATTTCGCCGTGCGTGGTGAAAGTATGGCTGGTGGGGCGTATCTTCAAATCCTCCACCGCGATAACAAAATCCTCCTGCGAGAGCGCGGAGAAGATTCCCAAAATATCCTCCTCCAGCTTTGCCCACACCGGCTCACGCTTGGCAGGTGGCAGGTTAGCCCCCTCCTCCATCGCGTGAAGCGTCAGCGAGTAGGTAATCTTGCCCTGCTTGCGCCCCTGCATCGAGTTGAAGATGGGTGGCACGAGCCATACGATTGGATATTTGCGGATTGTGTGCGACATCTCGCGTTCGTCGGTGGCGTGGAAGGTGTAACCCTTGTCGGCGGCAATGCGCTCCACGGCGCTGATAAGCTTTTTTCTGTTCATCTCATAGGTTGTTTTAGGGGTGTAACGGGTCAGGACCGCACAGGCGGACCTTGTTAATAAAATTGTTAATTCGGCTTTTTAGAGTTGTTAATAACTTTGCAGGTAATAGTCGCTACTGCAAGATTTATAGCCAATTAATAGCCATCATAAAATTGTTGAAAAGCGGGCGTTACAGATGTCAATAATCGTGTTAAAATGTTCATAACTCAAATTAGCGTTGTTTTTCGGAGTTGGTTTTTCGGTTCGTTTTTGCCGTTTTTCTCGTTTATCTGCCGATGCTATTTGGGGCATCAGCGCCGATTGCAACGAATACACAAAGTTCAATAATTTAATTGATAGGATTCTCTTTGCAATTCTCCCACAATCTGCTCTCTATCGCTCTACAAAGCGGTTTTTGCAACCACATTCGAGCCAAACGACACTGCAAATATAATACACGAAATTGCGCTTGTCAAGTATTTTGACTATAAAAATTCAATATTTTGATAAATATTTTAACGCTGCTCCGCTAACTCCCTAATTTTCAAGCAACTCTCGCAGTACAATTTTTAGACATTTTTTTTTCGCTCCAACTACGCCATCACCTCGCCACCCTTATAACTCCTATAATTCCCATACCACCTATAATCCCCATTCCCCTACCCACGCTCCCGCTCCCTACCCTCCCCAAAACCGCCCACTTTTGCACCAAACGCAACGAAAACCACGAAAAAGGGTGGCAATTTCAATAATATTTATATCTTTGCAAGTTATAATGCGCATTATGCGCGTGGGCGCACGCGAGCGTCACACGCGAGAGCGCAGGAAGACCAAGAGAAAAGCGAAGAAAAAGGCGAAACAAACGCAAGAAAAAGCGCGCGCAAAAACAAAAAAAACTATGCTCGAAAAATTGGCAAAACAGACAGCCATCTATGGCGTTAGTACCATCATTGTGCGACTGCTGAGTTACCTGCTCACACCCATCTACACCTATGTGTTCGGGCGTGCAGCCTACGGCGTCGTGACCGATGTCTATGCGCTTATACCCTTTGCGCTGGTGCTGTTGTCGATGGGTATGGAGTCCTCTTACTTCCGCTTCTCGGCTAAGGCCGAGGCCGAGGGGGGCACTGTCGAGCAGATTAGCAAGCGTAAGCGTCACCTCTTCGCCACAACTTGGGGTGCTACCATTGTCACCTCTACACTCTTCCTGCTCATCGTCACGCTGCTGCGCGGAGATGTAGCCCGCCTGATGGGTGAGGCCTATGTGGGACACGAGGAGTATATCCTTATGGTGGCCGCCATCATCTTCTTCGATGTGGTGACGATGATACCCTTCGCACGCCTGCGCGAGCAGGGCCGAGCCGTGAAGTTCGTGCTGCTGAAACTCTGCAATGTCACCATCAATGTGGCACTCACCGTAGCCTTTCTTGCGATGGGGCTCTTCGAGAGTGGCTTTGGCGTGGGGTGGGTCTTTGTCACAAACCTCGTTGCCAGCGTAGCCACCCTGCTGCTCATAATCCCCACCACCGAGCGCACCCTGCCCCGCATCGATGGCCGTCAGCTGAGAGCAATCCTTGTCTACTCGCTGCCGCTGCTCATCGGAGGCATAGCCGGCACGGCCAACGAGTTCATCGACCGCCAGATGATAAAGTACATCATCCCCGAGGACTCTATGTCGCAGCTCGGAGTCTATGGCGCTATTTGCAAGATTGCCGTGGTTATGACCCTCTTCACACAGATGTACCGCTTCGCCGCCGAGCCATTCTTCCTCTCTAACTTCTCGAAGAAGGAGTTCAAGGAGTCGAATGCCGCCGCACTGAAATACTATGTTATGGTGTCGATGATGATTTTCCTCGGCATAGCCCTCTTCCGCGACATCTTTGCGCTGATTGTGGGTCGCAACTTCCGCGAGGGAATATTCATCCTGCCCGTAATTCTTGGTGGTAATGTTCTGGCTGGCGTGTGGCTCAACCTCTCGTTCTGGTATAAGAGAGAGGAGAAGACCCGCTTCGCCATCTATGTAACCTTCGTGGGCTTGGCCTTCACCGTGGTGATGAATATGTTGCTGCTGCCCCGCTGGGGATACTACGGCGCAGCGTGGGCACGCTTCATTGCCGAGGGCGCTATGGTGGCCGTGAGCTACTACCTCAACCGCCGCTACTTCCCCACGCCCTACGATGTGCGACGCATAGCCGAGTATGTAGTTTTGGGTGTAGGCTTGTTTTTTGCCAGCGAGGCCCTGCTGCCCTACTTGGGCACGGTGATGCAATATGCGGTAAATATGGCAATCTTCCTGAGTTTTGTGGCCTATGCCGTGTGGCGCGAGAAGATTGATGTGCGCGCTATGCTCCGCACCGCCCTACGCAGAAGATAAATAACAAAAAAATAAATACACTATGAAAGTAAAAATCGTAAACAATTCGCGCCACGCGCTTCCCGAGTACCAAACACCTCTCTCGGCTGGTCTTGATATCCGTGCTAACCTCGATGAGAGCGTTACGCTCCGCCCCTTGGAGCGCGCTATGATTCCCACGGGATTGTTTGTTGAGCTTCCCGAGGACTGTGAGATGCAGATTCGTCCCCGCAGTGGCTTGGCAGCCAAGCACGGCATCACCGTGTTGAACTCACCCGGCACCATCGATGCCGACTACCGTGGCGAGATTAAGGTTATCCTGGTAAACCTCAGCAACGAGCCCTTCACCATCGAGTCGGGCGAGCGTATCGCACAGATGATTGTGGCACGCTACGAGCAGATTGAGTGGCAACCCGTTGAGGAACTCGGCACAACGGAGCGCGGCGCAGGCGGCTTCGGCTCTACTGGCAAGTAATTATAACAGGAAATAGGAATCATAAGAGTTATAAGAATTATATAACACTTATAACTCCTATAACTCCTATAACACCCATCAGGAAAACTATGAAAAAACTGCTATACACCCTTTTTGTTGCTGCGATGCTCATCAGCTGTGCCGAGCAGACGCCCCAGCCCCGCCGTGTGGAGATGAAAACCACGGCTGGCGACATCGTCTTGGAGCTTAGCGACCTCACGCCCATACACCGCGACAACTTTATGCAGCTTGTCGAGGAGCACTACTTCGACTCGCTGTTGTTTCACCGCGGCATCGAGAACTTTATGATTCAGGGCGGCGACCCTCGCACGCGCGACATCAGTGGCCGCGAGTTCTTCGCCGATGGTGAGGAGACAGGCAACCCCCGCTACTGGGAGGATATACCCGCCGAGATAAACTTCCCCACGCTCTACCACAAGCGCGGAGCGTTGGCCGCAGCACGCGAGGGCGACAATGTAAACCCCGAGCGCCGCTCATCACGCACGCAGTTCTACATCGTCTGGGGACGCACCTTCGACGATGAGTTGCTCGATGCCCAGCAGCAGCGCATCACACGCGCCACAGCGGGCAAGGTTACGCTACCCGACTCTATCCGCGAGGTGTATAAAACCGTTGGTGGCACACCCCACCTCGATGGACAGTATACGGTCTTTGGTCAGGTTGTAAGTGGCTTGGAGGTTGTCGACAAGATTCAGCGCTCAGCCACCGACTCGCTCGACCGCCCCGTAGAAGATGTAAGAATTTTAAGCGTACGAGAAGTAAAATAGGAATAATAGGAGTTATAAGAATTATAAGAGTTATATAACACCCATAACTCCTATAACACCTATCGCACAAAACCCCGAAAACCCCGAAAAATGCGTTTTGCCGACATCATAGGCCAGCAGGCCCTCAAACAACACCTCGCCGAGAGCATCGACCGCGGCCGCATAAGCCACGCCCAGCTCTTCACAGGTGCGGCAGGCACGGGCGCCTTGCCCCTTGCCATCGCCTATGCGCAGTACCTCAACTGCCCCAATCGCCGAGATGGCGACTCGTGTGGCGTCTGCCCCAGCTGTCAGCAGATTGAGCAGCTGGCCCACCCCGATGTGCACTTCGTCTTCCCCGTAAACAAGCAGGGTAAGAAGTCGGGCGAAGTGGTGCTCAGCAGTGACTTCCTGCCACAGTGGCGAGAGATTATGGCCGACAGCGAGGGTTACTTCACCCGCCAGCAGTGGTACGACCGCCTGGACTTGGGCAAGACCTTGCAGGGTATGATTTCGGCCAAGGAGGCCGACGAGATTATCCGCCGCCTCTCGTTCAAGTCATTCGAGTCGGAGTATAAGGTTATGATTGTGTGGCTGCCCGAGACTATGAACGAGGAGGCCGCCAACAAGATACTGAAAATCCTCGAAGAGCCGTGGGAGAAGACTATCTTCCTGCTCGTTAGCGAGCGCCCCGACCGTCTGTTGCAGACCATACTCTCGCGCACGCAGGAGGTTGCCGTGCCACGCCTTACGGTGGAGGATTTGATGCCTATGGCTACGGGTGACGAGCAGCAACGCCGCAATATGGCACGCCTGGCCGCAGGCGATTTGATTGAGATGCGCCGCTCGGTGGGTGGCGACGAAGATGCCGTGCGCGCGGAGAGCTTCGAGATGTTCTGCCGCCTGATGCGTCTTTCGTACAACGACAAGCACCTCGAACTCATCGACTGGGCCGACGATATGGCGCAACTCACACGCGAGCAGCAACGCTCTATGCTGCTGCACTCGGCGCGCCTTTTGCGCGAGAGTTATATGCTCCACGCAGGTTTGGGTAGCATCAGCTATCTGTGGGGCGAGGAGGCTAAGTTCTGCAATAACTTCGCACCCTTCATCGGCAACCAGAACATAGAATTTTTGATTGGCGAGATTGAGACGGCTATGCGCCAGATAGGCCAGAATGGCAACCCCCGCATAGTCTTCACGCACTTTGCCCTCGCCGTCAGCAAACAGATAAACCGCCTGCGATGAGCCGCGTAGTACTACTCACGGGCAGCAACGCCCCCAACCGCGAGCAGGTGTTGGAGCACACAGCCGAGGAGCTTGCCCGCCGCATAGGCGAGATTACCGCCGCCTCCGAGATATACGGCTCCGCGCCGTGGGGCTTCCACGCCGAGGAGATGTTTTCTAATCAGGCGCTGGTACTGCAAACCTCGCTCACGCCCATCGAGGTGCTGGACGAGGCTCTTGCCACCGAGCAGGAGGTGGGCCGCGACAGGGAGCGCGAGCAGGAGGAGAAGGCTCGCACGGGCGAACGCTACGCTTCGCGTACGGTAGATGTAGATGTTATGTTCTACGACGATGAGGTGATAGACACCGTACGCCTTAAAGTGCCCCACCCGCTGCTGCACCTGCGCGAGTTTGCCTTGCAGCCGCTGTGCGAGATTATGAGCGAGTACCGCCACCCCGTAGTGGGTCGCACACTGAAAGCCATTTACGAAGAGTTAAAGAGCCAGCAGATGGCTCAACCGAAATAGATATGAGAAGATTGATTACAAATATTGTTCTACTGCTTGGCGTGTGCTTCACGCTGCAAGGCTGCTTCAAGAGCACGGTGGGCTACACCTGCTTCAAGCTCGCCGTCTACGAGCAGGAGGATACCAAGGGAGCCTACCTGCACGCCGAGGATTTAGACTCCTACGCCTTCTATGTCGACACGACTACTTGGCACATAGCGTCTTACGACGATGCCGTAGCACACCGCATCACGAACAAGACCACGGGCGAGGTCATCGACACCCCCGATGCCTACGGCGAGTTCAACTCCTCGGAGCAGTATCAGGTGGCCATCACCATCGACAAGCCCGTCTCGATGCTCGTTGTGGTGAACCCCACACTGCGCCTCTACGCCTACCGCGAGTATGAGCTCCCCGAGAACTTGGCCGAGATTAACGCCAAGCTCTATATGGCCTCGTGGCGTCCCTCGCACAACTCGTCGGGATGGAGAGTGGTAAACGACTTCTACACACCCCCTACCGAGTAGCAGAGTAACCGATAAAAAGAGTACAATGAATATAGACAACAGATACAATTTCGTCTCCGCACGCTGGGCTACGGCCGCCGTGCTGCTCCTCTTTGCTGGGGCGTTTCTCTCGCGCTGTGCCTCCATCGGCTCGCCCTCGGGTGGCCCGAAGGATACGCTTGCACCCGTGATAATGTCTGTCACACCCGAGTTGAACACCACCAACTTCAAGAGCGACCGCATATACCTCGCCTTCGACGAGTATGTACAACTCAAAGACCAGCAGAAGGAGGTCTACACCTCGCCCGAGATGCGCAAGAAACCTAAATTGTCGCTTCGCGGTCGTGGTATCCACATCGAGATTGAGACCGACTCGCTGCTGCCCAACACCACCTACGCCATAGAGTTTGGCTCTGCTGTGGTGGATAACAACGAGAGCAACCCCTTCTACGGTCTGCGCTATGTCTTCTCTACGGGTGACGAGATTGACTCGCTGGTGATGTCGGGCTACACCGAGGATAGCAAGAAGCTGGACTCTATGGGTCGCACCTTCATCTACTTCTTCGAGGCCGACTCTGTCGAGACCCCCGACACCTACGACTCTACGATGTTCAAGTATAAGCCCTCGAAGATTGCCCGCTCGCAGAAGAATGGTATCTTCATTGCGCAGAACCTCAAACCCGTGGACTACCGTGTCTACGCCTTCTACGACAGCAACGACAACCAGGCCTACGAGCCCTCGATAGACCAAGTGGGATTCTTGGACGGCGTCTACAACCCCACCAAGATGCCCAGCTTCAAGGTGTGGTACGACTCTGTGCGCCGCTACTACTCGGCCGACCCGCAGCTCTACCTGCGTATGTTCACCGATGTTAGTTTCAGCCGTCAGTCGCTCAAAGAGTCAAAGCGTCCCGACCAGCACCGCCTCCAACTACAATTTGGAGCACCCCGCCCCGATATTCGTAGCATAGACTTGGAGGGCATACCCTCCGACAAGATAATCATCGAGCCCGAGACCGAGGGTCGCGACACGCTCTCGTTGTGGTTGGGCGTGGAGTCGGAGCAGCTGCCCGACACCATTCGAGGCACGATAACCTATATGAAGCACGACTCAGCGCGCGTGTTGCGCGAACATACCGAGAAGCTTAATCTCTCGTGGCGCCGCGTGGAGTCGCGCGAGCAGGAGCGCGAGCGCGAGCGACAGGAGAAGGCCAAGGCCAAAGCCGAGGCTGAGGGCAAGGAGTGGCGCGAGCCGCATCGCCCCTCGACCTTCAAGCTCTCGAAGCCCTCATCAAAGACAGAGGTGAACCCCGAGCAAGATTTGGAGTTCGAGTTTGCCACGCCGCTCACACGCTTCGACTCTACATCGTTCGAGTTGCTGTCGTGGAGCGAGAAGAAGGACACCGTGAAGGAGAAGATAACATTCCGCCCCGACTCTATCTCGCCCCGCAAGTGGCGTATGCAGTCGCGCTGGCTACCCGAGCGCCAGTACAGGCTCTACATCCCCACCGATGCGCTGGCCGACATCACGGGCGAGGGCAACGACTCCATCACGCTCTACCTCACCGTTGCCGACATCAACAAGTTTGCAACGCTGAAATTCGAGGTCAAACCACGCACACCCGAGGCGGTGTATGTTGTGCAGATGCTCGACTCGTCGAACAAACTTATGCGCGAGTTCCAAGGCATAGGCGGTGGCAACCACACCATCAACTATGTCCCCGCGGGCGAGATACGCCTCCGCATCATCGAGGATATGAACGGCAATGGCAAGTGGGATTCGGGCAATATGGTCGAGCGCCGACAGGGCGAGCGTGCCGAGTTCTACAAGAACGACAAGGAGGAGGAGCTCTTCACCACCAAGACAGGTTGGGAGTTTGAGTTCACATTCGATATGGCCAAGATATTCGCCCCCGTGACTATGCAGCAGCTCATCGAGCGCCTCGACAAGCGCGAGATGGTACGCTTGCAGCAGGAGGAGGAGCGTCGTCGCAAGGCTGCTGCCTCAAAGAAGGATGAGCACGACCACGACAACAACTCGTCGGGCTTCGGCCTCGGCTCGCTGGGCGGTATGATGGGCGGCTCGGGCGGCGGAGCAAATAGTGGCTCATCGTTGCAGAACTTCAAGAGCACGGGTCGTTAATGACAACGCAAGTTAAAGAGAGAGTGATTATGAAACACAGCATACTAAAACTTCTTATGCTCGCCTTTGCCGTCTGCTTCGCGCTCACGGCACAGGCTCAGCACACCTTCGGTCTCTCGGGCGGTGCGGGTGCCTTCACCTCGCGCATCTACCCCGAGTACCAGACCAAGATGATATTGGGTGCGCCCAACTTCGGCATCTCGTGGCGCTACTACTCGCTGCCACGCTTTGTGGGCGCGGTGGGTGCCGACCTCGAATATATGCAGCGCGGATACTCCTTTGGCTACGCCTACTCAAACTCCTACGACGAGAATGGTATGGAGAAACGCGAATATTACTTCTACACGCGTCGTCTTAACTCGGTGATGTTGCCTATGGTTTGGCAGCCCCACTTCTACCTTGCTAAGAACCATATCCGCCTCTACCTCGAAGCGGCCTTCACGCTCTCGTATAACTTTGGCGGAGAGTACAAGTACGAGGATACGGGCGAGACGGCTCCCTACCCGTGGAGCATCGTGCGTGACAACCGCTTCAACTATGGTCTTGCAGGCGGTGGAGGCTTCGCACTGATCTTTGGACGCTATGAGCTGGGTGTGCGTGCCCGCTACTACTTCGGCTATGCCGATATCCTGCGCAACCGTAACAAGTATTACGACAACGCCACCGATGGACCCGAGAATCCCTTTATACTCACACCCATTCGCTCGCCGCTGGATAACATCAACCTGAGCATAACGCTCGCCTACCGCTTCAACAAAGATGGCTTCACCGAGTGGTTCTACAAGCCACCCAAGCGTGACCGCTCGAAGAAGGAGTTCCGCTTCTCGCAGGCAGGCGACACCAAGGCAAGCGACTACCGCCGATAATAGGCTGCAAAGGAAATTCTAGGAGTAAAACCCTATAACACTTATAATTCCTATAACACCTATAACACTTATAAAGGAAGCAAGAAAACATATCGCACAACAACTTCGGGAACTGTAACCTCGGAGCGTCAGCGACCAAAGCCCCTGCCTGAGGCGGGGGTTGGGGGTGGGTCAGACTTGTAAATGCGGCTGGAAGCCGCAGGGTATGCAGTAAGAAGCAATAAGAGTTTGAAATTAAAATAAATAGATAAATTAGCAAGATATTATGGAAGCAGTACAAACTACTCGTCAGCAAAAAATCTCGCGCCAGATTCAGCGCGACATCGCCGAGATTCTCCAAAAGGAGGGTCAGGCCATCTCTCAGGGTGCTATGATTACCGTCACCACGGTGCGCGTATCGCCCGACTTCGCCTATGCGAAGGTATATTTCAGCATCTTCCCCTTCTCGCGCAATGCGGAGGTTATGGAGGCGTTGGAGAAGAACAACTGGTTTATCCGTCGCGAGTTGGGCAAGCGCATACGCAACCAGCTCAAAATCGTGCCCGAGTTGCAGTTCTTCCTCGACGACTCGTTGGAGTATATCGAGAATATCGACTCGCTGCTCAAAGAGTAAAAAGCGCCAATGAGCCTAAATCTTAAATACCACATAGCCTCACGCTATGTCCGCTCGCCCAAGTCGCACTCGGTAATCAACATCATCTCGGGTGTGAGCATCGTGGCTATGGCCGTACCCGTTGCAGCCATCATACTGCTTATGTCCATCTTCAACGGTTTGGAGGATATGGGCCGCAGCCTGTTCGACAGCATCGACCCCGATGTTAGCATCACCCCCGCCACGGGCACCACCTTCGACACTTCGCTGCTGGATGCCGAGGCTCTGCGCTCGGTGCAGGGCGTCGACGCGCTCTCCTTCGTCTTGGAGCAGAGTGCGCTGGCCGAGGCTAAGGGCAAGCGCGCGATAGTGCAGATTGCGGGCGTGGACAAGCACTACACCGAGGTGATACCCATCAAGGATAAACTCTTGGCGGGCACCTTCACCACCTCGCTCGACGAGGCCGACTGCCTTGTGGCGGCACACGGCGTGATGCAGGATTTGGATATGCTCACCACCTCGGCTGTGGGTCAGCGCCTTAGACTCTACGCCATCAACCGTGCACGCATCTCCACGATGCTGCCCGTGGGTGGCTACACACGCCGCGAACTACCCATTACGGGTATCTACAACGCCAGCGTAGAGGAGCGACGCACCTCTGTTCTCACCTCGCTGCGCGCAGCACAGAGTCTGTTTAACTACCCCGAGCGCGCCTCTACGGTTGTTGTCAAGGTCAGCGAGGGCGAGGAGTCGGAGCGCGTGGCCGAGCGTCTACAAGGTGTTGTGGGTGACGGCTTCACGGTACGCACGCGCGAGCAGAGCAACTCCATCTACCGCCTTATGGCCTTGGAGAAGTGGGGCGTATTCTTCATTGCTGTGATTGTTATGGTCATCGCCTCGCTCTCGATTGTGGGCACGCTGGTGATGGTTATCATCGACAAGCGTGACGATGTGCAGACCCTGCGCACGCTGGGCGCTACGAAGCGTTTCGTGCGCGACATATTCATCTCCGAGGGCCGTGTTATGGCTCTCATCAGCCTCGTGGCAGGACTCGCACTGGGCGTTGTGCTGACGCTCCTGCAACAGATTTTCGGCTTCGTGGGCATCGATGCTCAGTCGCTGCTCATCAACGCCTACCCCGTACGCCTGAGCCTTGTAGATGTGGCACTCACGGCTGTGGCCTATGCCGTTATCGCCTACTTTGTCATTAACATCACGGTGCGAGCCGTAATGGATAAAAACAACTGATGATGAAACATATTTTTACGATAGCTATCCTCCTTCTGGCCGCCCTTACTACGGCCTGCAACAAGCCCAAGGTTATCCCCGACAAGCAGCTGGGGCAAATCTTCCGCGATGCTATGCTGGTAAACTCCTACCTATCCATTAAGGATGGCACCAAGACCGACTCGATGCGTATCTACGAGCCTATCTTTGCGAGCTATGGCTACACGGCCGAGGATGTGCAGTACACCATACACAACTTCTCGCAGCGCAAGAGTGCCAACCTGAGCGATGTGGCCGAGTATATGATTCTTCTGCTCGACCGCGAGGCCAATGCGCTCAACCTGCAAGTTGCCAAGCTCGACACCATCGAGAATGTGGCACGCCGCCGCTACACCCAAACAATACTCGACAAGAAGGATATAAGCATACGCAAGGAGGCCGACTCGTCATTGATGCGCTTTATCATCGAGCCTATCCAAGCGGGTAACTACCACATAAACGCCTCCTACACGCTCGACTCGCTCGACAAGTCGTCGGGTCGTCGCTACCGCATCTACTTCGAGCGCGAGGATAGCACCACACGCATCTTTGCCAACGGTTATATCTATCGTCGCAAGGAGTCCAACTTCGAACACCGCGTCGATGTTGACGAGGAGGCAACCACCTACAAGCGTCTTGTGGTGGAGATGTCGCACTTTGCCGACAAGAAGTTGCAGAAGCCTACCAAGATGCAGATTCACAACATAACCATCAAACATACACCCCCCACCGAGGAGTGCGTCGAGCGTCTGTTCCACGACCAGAGCGGCGTGCGCATCTTCTCCGACTCGTTAATACACGCCATCGAGGAGGGGGCACAACGATAGATGCGTCGCATAGCCTCACACTACCTCATTGACGATGGCCACATCACGCCACGCCCCGTTATCACGCTCGATGACGAGGGGCGCATCACGGCTATCGACGAGTGGCAGCAACTCGACTCGCTCGCCGCAACAGAGTTCTACGCTGGTGCTCTCTGCGCAGGCTTTGTCAATGCACACTGCCACGCCGAGCTATCATACCTGCACGGAGCCATAGAGCGCGGCTCAGGCTTCGCAGGCTTTGCCCGCGCCATAGGTCAGGTGCGAGGTGCATTCAGCGCCGAGCAACGCCAAAGCGCCCTGCGTGCAGCCGATGCCCGTATGTGGAGTGAGGGTGTGCAGGCCGTGGCCGACATTGTAAATGACGATTCTTCGTTCGAGGTTAAGAGCCGCAGCAAGATATATTACAAGAGCTTTGCCGAGTTCTTTGGCCTAAGCTCCGTGGCCACAGCCATAGAGAGCCTCTGCCGCCACCCCCACACCTCACCCACGCCCCACTCCACCTACTCGGTGCAGGATGCGGCATTCAGGGATGTGGCCGAGATGGCTGCGGGCGAGCCTCTATCCATTCACTTTATGGAGTCGCCCGACGAGGCGGCACTATACCGCGGCGAGGGCTCACTTGCCGCGTGGTACTCTCGTATGGGCTGGCAGTGCGACTTCCTGCACCACGGCTCACCCGCTGGGCGCCTTGCAGGTGTGCTTGCGGCAACGACACCCCTGATGCTTGTGCACAACTGCTGCATCACGGATGAGGATATAACCATCATCACCAACCACTTCACCCGCCCTGTGGCGTGGGTTCTCTGCCCCCGCTCCAACGACTATATATCGGGCCTGCGCCCTCCCGTGGAGCTATTGCGCCAGCACGAGGCACTCATCTGCATAGGCACCGACTCGCTCGCCTCGAACGACTCGCTCTCGATGATTGAGGAGATAAAGGCGCTGGGTGATGTACCTCTGGCCGAGGCTATTAAGTGGGCAACGATAAACGGTGCGCGCGCCTTGGGCTTGGAGCACCAGATGGGTAGCATAGAGGTGGGCAAACGCCCGGGAGTGGTGCTCATCGAGGGCGTGGAGATGGACGAGAGCCTACGCCTTGCACCCCACGCAACAACACGACGATTAATATAAACTACAATGAAGAGACTACTATTCCTCTCTATACTGGTGGCTCTGCTCTGCACAGCCTGCAATATCAACGAGGTCATCACCTCCGACCCCAAGCCCATCATCACGCTTGATGATGAGGGTGGAGCGTATAGCATAAAGCTCGGAGGCACGCTCACAATCAGCGTTGCGGTGGAGTATGCCGAGGAGTGCGAGTGGCTTCTCGATGGTCAGATTATAGCCACAGGCAACGCATACACCTTCGTAGCCGAGGAGGTAGGCACCTTCTACCTCACCCTGCGTGCCACCAACGATATGGGCACCACCGAGGAGCAGATATCTATCGAGGTGCTGGAACTCCTCCCGCCCGTGATTGGCTTCGCGCTCGACACCGAGGGTATGATGACCATCGCCAAAGGGCGCGAGCAGACCTTCTCGCCCGAGATTCTCAACGGCGAGGGTGCAACATTCGAGTGGCGCATAGACGATAAGAGCATCTCTACCTCTGCCACCCTCACCCACACCTTTGCAGAGGTGGGCATCCACACACTAAGCCTTACAGTGACAAACGAGGACGGCACGACAACGAAAGATATTGCCATAGAGGTAGTTAACCGCATAGATGGCACGATATATATCCCCACCCACCGCACCGTGGCACTTGGTCGCACGCTCTACCTCGCACCCACGCTCACGGAGTTCACCTCACCCACATATTCGTGGTCGGTAGATGGCAGGGCGGCAGGCACGGAGCCCATCTTCGCCTACACCCCCACAGCCGAGGGCGAGCAGACCATAACCCTGCGTGTAACAGATAGCGATGGCTACACCGTGGCAACCGACATAAGCGTAACCTGCTGCCCCGCAGAGGGTACCTTCCGCCGCGAGGCCGAGGCAACGAGTGCAAAGTCGTGGAACAAAGTATATGACTACACCCCCGCACCCGGGCAGTTCATAAACGAGGATAAGTCGGGCTTCGACGGCATCACAACACCCGAACAGGCGATAACCTACGCCGAGAAGCGACTCACCGAGGGCAAATACCTCTCGCTGGGTGGCTGGGGAGGATATGTGGTGGTGGGCTTCGACCACAGCATAGCCAGCACGGGCGGCAACGACTTCTCGGTGGCTGGCAATATGTTCACCGACTCGTCGGAGGCGGGCATCGTGTGGGTTATGCAGGACACCAACGGCAACGGCCAGCCCGATGACGAGTGGTACGAGCTCAAAGGCTCGGAGTGGGGCAACGACACCCACACGCAGAACTACGCCGTGCGTTACTATCGCCCCGTGGCTGCGAATATGAATGTGCAGTGGCGCGACAACCTCCACAGCGAGGGTCGCATCACACACAACACAAACCATCAGCACCCCTACTACTACCCTGCTTGGATTGAGACCTCGTACTACACGCTCTATGGCTCACGCCTTGCCCACAACACAACAACCGACAGCTCAGGCCGTTACATCAACAACCCCTACGCGTGGGGCTATGCCGACAACGAGGGTAGCGATGCCGAGGCTGCAACAGAGAGTGGCGCGGCGAAGTGTATGTTCAGCATCTCCAACGCTGTGAATGCCGACGGCACGGCAGCCGACTTGCAGTACATAGACTTCGTGAAGGTGCAGACCGCCATCAACCACACGGCAGGTGCGCTGGGCGAGATTTCCACCGAGGTATTTGGCTTCGAGGATGAGAATTTATAAACAAAAAAGAGATATAAACCGTTAAAATATAGACTTTTATGGAACTTAAAGAGATTTTGAATCGTCGTCGCAGTACGCGCAAATTCCTCGCTGGAAGCATCGAGCACGACAAGCTTCAACGCATCGTAGATATGGCTTTGCAGGCCCCCTCATCACGCAACTCGCGCTCAACACGCTTGGTTGTTGTCGAGCAGCGAGAGTTGTTGGAGAAGATGTCGCAGATGCGCGACTACGGCTCATCGTTTATGAAGGATGCGCAGGCCGCAATCGTGGTTATGGGCGACAAGAACGCCAGCGACCTGTGGTTGGACAACTGCGCCATCACGGCTACCATCTTGCAGCTTGCCATTGTAGATGAGGGACTTGCATCGTGCTGGGTGCACGTAAACGACCGCCCCTGCTTGAAGGATGTGCCCGAGGGTGCTAAGGCTGACAACTATCTACGCGAGGTGCTCGGCCTGTCGGATAATTATGGTATCCTCTGCGCTGTGGCTCTCGGCTACTCGGACTTCGAGCCTAAGCCGCTGCCGCCATACGAGGGCGAGGAGCGCGTGATGTGGAAGTAATAAAGAGTGCCTTCGTGCACTCTTTTACATTTCAGAATTAGGCTGACGCAGAATATATTATAGGTGTTATAAGAGTTATAAGTATTATATAATTCCTATAACACCTATAATTCTTATAACACTTATAACTCCTATACTACCCTACCCCACTTAGCCTACACACAAAAAAAAGAGTGCCCATACAGACACCCTTTTCTTTTAAGAAATTGTATAACAAGAGCTATTTGAAGCCCCGTTCCCTAAAATTTGGCTGACGAGGTTATTTTGAGGCTGCTCGCAGCTGAGAAAACCGCAGCATACTCGGCGTATGTGAGGATTTTCACAGCAAGGCAGACGCCAAAAGAGCCTTGTTAGACGGTTTCTTGTGATATTAGAAGCCCTTACCAATAGCAAGGAAATCCTCAGCCTTCAAAGCAGCACCACCAATCAAACCGCCGTCAACATCCTCCTTAGCGAAGATCTCAGCAGCGTTTGAGGGCTTGCAAGAACCACCGTAGAGGATGGGGCACTCAGCAGCAGCTGCGCCGAACTTAGATGCCAATACCTCGCGGATGTATGCGTGAATCTCCTGTGCCTGCTCTGCTGTTGCAGTCTCACCAGTACCGATAGCCCAAACAGGCTCGTAAGCGATAACAAGGTTAGCGAACTGCTCCTCAGTAAGGTTGAAAACAACCTCCTCGATCTGTGCCTTGCAAACATCGAAGTGCTTGCCAGCCTTACGCTCGTCGAGGCTCTCACCTACACAGTAGATAGGCTTCAAACCGTTAGCATAAGCCTGAACCATCTTCTTGTTCAAAGTCTCAGAAGTCTCACCGTAGTACTGGCGACGCTCAGAGTGACCCAAGATAACATACTCGCAACCGAGAGCTGCAATCATTGAGGCAGCAATCTCACCTGTGTAAGCACCCTTAGCCTCAGTAGCGCAATCCTGTGCACCAACAGCGATGTTAGAACCCTTAACAGCCTCAACAACCTGTGAAAGGTGTGTGAAGGGAGGGCATACGATAAAGTTTACGCACTCGCAAACCTCACCACGGCCAGCAACTACATTCTTAGCCAACTCAACGCCCTCAGCGGGGAGAGTGTTCATCTTCCAGTTACCTGCAACAATCTTTTTTCTCATTTTTCTTTAAGTTTTTATTGTTTGTAAATTGTCTATTAGTTTCTTTTATTTATAAGGTTTACAACCACCTTGGTCATAATATCCTTCTCCTCTGTACGACTCTCGGCAATCATCAGCGTAAGTGCCACCAGAGTGTTATTATCTATCAGGCGCGAGCCGTCGCTGCGGTATAGTATGCCGTTTTTCTCCAAGAACCACAAAAAGAGAAATGCCGCAATACGCTTGTTACCATCACTGAACGAATGGTTTTTCGTTGTGAGGTATAACAAATTGGCCGCTTTCTCCTCCACGCTTGGGTATAAGTCACGCCCTCCGAAAGTCTGGTAGATAGCTCCCATAGTACTATGGAATGAGTCATCCTTCTCGCGGGCGAAGAGTTCGCTTGCACCAAACTGAGTCTTCAACATCTGCAAAGCCTCCATCGCACTCTCGTATGTAGCACGAAATCGCTCTTCGGCTGTGGTGTCGGAAATCTCCAACTGCTGGTAATCATAACGGTCAAGCGTATCGAGACCATAAGCAAAGTCACTTATTACTCTTAGCAATCCGACAGCCTCATCTCGAGAGAGAGTTTTTGCTGCCAAGACATCGTTCATTACCGCAATTGTACGCTTCAACTCGTCCAACTGCTCCGCCTTTGCATTGCGGTTAATGGCGTAGCCCTGAATCAAATACTCTTTAAGAACTCTATTTGCCCAAATACGGAATTGGGTAGCTTTTTTTGAGTTTACTCGGTAGCCTACAGAAATTACCATATCCAAATTATAGTATGGTATCATTCGCTTAACCTTTCTTTTTCCCTCTTGTTGAACCTGTGCAAAAATTGCACAAGTTGCCTTCTCTTCTAATTCGCCACTCTTATATATGTTTCGAATATGACGACCTACTGATGTCCTATCACTATTAAAAAGAGTAGAGAGTTGCGCCTGCGATAACCACACACTATCACCCTCCAAACGGACATCCAGTTCGGTCCGTCCGTCCGAGGATTGATATATGATTACTTCGCCTTTGTCCATTACTCCGTACACTTATTCTTAAATCGTATAAGGCGAGCTTTATACAATTTATTCAGCCTTCTGTGCCTCAATCCAAGACTTCACACCAGCAGTAGCAAGGCCGAGCTTATTCTTCTTGTTGAAGCCACAGAGGTCGTTGAAGAGCTTCGCACCGCCATTTGCGGCTGTGTTCTGGAACGACTCAACGGTGATGTAACCCATCTTCTGGATTGCTGCCACCCACTCCTCGGGGATACCAGCCTCAACATACTTCGCAGCATCGTCGGCCACAACCTTCTTCTCAGGGCGCATTGTGGGGAAGAACAACACATCCTGAATAGAGGGCTGGTTGAGCATAAACATTGTAAGACGGTCGATACCGATTCCCATACCTGAGCAAGAGGGCATACCGTACTCCAAAGCACGCACAAAGTCCATATCGATAAACATCGCCTCGTCATCACCCTTCTCCGAGAGCTTCAACTGCTCCTGGAAGCGCTCCAACTGGTCGATGGGGTCGTTGAGCTCAGAGTAAGCATTACACAACTCCTTACCGTTTACGAAGAGCTCGAAGCGCTCTGTGAGGTCCTGATTGTCGCGGTGACGCTTACACAAGGGCGACATCTCGCGGGGATAGTCGCAGATGAATGTAGGCTGAATGAGGTGCTCCTCGCAGTACTGGCCGAAGATGGCGTCGATGAGCTTACCCTTACCCATAGTGTCGTCAATCTCCACATTCAAGCGCTGGCACGCCTCGCGAAGCTGCTCCTCGCTCTGGCCTGTGATGTCGTAGCCTGTCTTCTCCAAGATGGCATCGGTCATTGTCAAGCGGCGGAAGGGAGCCTTGAACGAAATCTGCTTGCCGTCAATCTCGAGCTCTGTTGTGCCGTTTGTAGCCATTGCCACACGCTCCAACATCTGCTCGGTGAAGGTCATCATCCACTTGTAGTCCTTGTATGCAACATAAATCTCCATACAAGTAAACTCGGGGTTGTGTGTGCGGTCCATACCCTCGTTACGGAAGTTCTTGCCGAACTCGTAAACGCCATCGAAGCCACCCACGATAAGACGCTTCAAGTAGAGCTCCGTAGCGATTCGCATATAGAAGTCAGTGTCGAGAGCGTTGTGGTGAGTGATGAAGGGGCGAGCCGAAGCACCACCGGGGATGGGCTGCAAGATGGGAGTCTCCACCTCCACATAGCCGTGCGAGTTGAAGAACTCGCGCATAGTAGCCATAATCTTAGCACGCTTAACGAAGACCTCACGCACCTGCGGATTAACCACCAAGTCAACATAACGCTGACGGTAGCGCACCTCGGGGTCTGTCAAGGCGTCAAACTGCTTGCCATCCTTCTCCTTAACGATAGGCAGGGGACGGATAGACTTCGAGATAACGGTAAACTTCTGACAGTGAACAGACTTCTCGCCAGAGTTTGTGATGAAGCCAAAACCCTCAACGCCCACAAAGTCGCCAATGTCGAGCAACTTCTTGAAAACGGTGTTGTAGAGTGTGGTGTCACCCTCGGGGCAGATGTCGTCACGACGGATATATACCTGAATACGACCTGTGTGGTCCTGCAACTCGAAGAATGAGGCGCTACCCATAATACGGCGGCTCATAATACGACCAGCGATACGCACTGTGGCAAACTGCTCTTTGTTCTCATCGGTGAGGTTAGCCGAAATCTCGGCAGCAGTGGCAGTTACATCGTACATCTCAGCCGGATAAGGCTCGATACCCAACTCGCGCAGCGCGGTGAGCGACTTACGGCGCAAAAGTTCTTGTTCAGAGAGTTCTATCATAGTTGTCTAATTTTTATCCATTTGGGTACAAAGATACATATATAAATTGAAAATTCATAATTCATAATTCAAAATTACGGGTGCAAGACAAAAGAAAAAGGGTACCTTTAAACGAATTATAGGTGTTACAGAAAACCCATAACACCTATAACTCCTATCAAAAACTACTCCCGAAAGATGTTAAACCTCCTCAATCTCGGATTGCGGCGCGGCAGCACCACACCCTCGAAGATAAGCAACGCCACAGCCACGGCCACAAGCCACTGATACTGCTCGTTATACTCCTCATACTTCACCGTCGTCAGCTCCGAGCGCTCCATCTCGTTTATACCCTTGACAATCTCCTCCAAGCCTATCGACTGCTTCGAGGCACGCACATAAGCCGCCTCGGTCACTGAGGCAATCTCTTCGAGCATCTGCTCGTTGAGCTTCGAGACCACCATCTCGTCATTCTCGTCCTTGACAAACTCGCCACCAATCTCTATGGGCGCACCCTCGGGCGTACCGATACCTATGGTATAAATCCTTATGCCCATCTCCGCCGCCTTGCGTGCCACGGCCACAGCATCGGCCTCGTGGTTCTCGCCATCGGTGATGAGCACAATCACGCGACTACGCTCGCTCTGCCCTGAGAATGAGAGCATTGCCAACTCCAACGCCTTGCCTACATCTGTTCCCTGCTCGGCCACGAGCGTGGGCGAGAGACGCTTGGCGAAGGCCTGCGCCATACGATAGTCGGAGGTGATGGGCAGCTGCACCTTAGGCTCACCCGCAAAGGCCACCAGTCCCACGCGCTCCTGCTGCAAGCCCTCGAAGAGCTTGTTTATGGCATACTTGGTGCGCTCCAAGCGGTTGGGCTCGAAGTCCTCGGCGAGCATCGAGTTCGACACATCCACCACGAGCATCATCTCCACACCCTCGGCCTTCACCTCGCGCAGCTTAGAGCCCAACTGCGGGCGTGCCGCAGCGAAGATAAGCAGCGTGAGAGCCGTAAGATACAACAGCGCTTTGAGGCGCAGACGGCCCTTTGAGAAGTCGGGTATGAGTTCGCGCACAAGCTCCGTGTTACCGAAGCGTGCAAGCAGTCGTTTGCGACGGTGTGACACAAAGGCGAGGATGACCATCAGCAGAGGTATCAACGCCAAAAGATATAGATATTCGCTATTAGCAAATCTAAACATACATTATTAGGGTATTCGTTTCAAAATAACTTTTTCCATCAGGAACTCCGCCAGCAAAAGCGCTATGGCCGCCAGCACCCATATGAGGTACTGCTCGTGATATATCGTAAGGTCGTTAATCTCTACCTTGCTCTTTTCCAGCTCGTTAATCTCGTCATAGATAGCCTTCAACTTCTGCTTGTCCGTAGCACGGAAATACTTACCACCCGTCTGCTCGGCAATCTTCGTGAGCGTCTCCTCGTCAATCTCCACATCCATCATCTGGTAGGTCATATTACCAAACATATCCAGCGCAGGATAGGGCGCCTTGCCCATCGTGCCGACACCTATGGTGTAGACCTTGATGCCCATATCGGCCGCGATATTAGCCGCCATCAGCGGAGCAATCTCACCGCGGTTGTTCACACCATCTGTCAGGAGGATTATCACCTTGCTCTTGGCGTCGCTCTCGCGCAGGCGGTTGATGGCCGTAGCCAGACCGTTACCTATGGCCGTACCATCCTCTATAACGCCACTGCGCAGGCGCGCAAGGAGTGTCTGCAACGAGCCCTTGTCGGTCGTGAGCGGACTCTGTGTGAAGGACTCACCCGCAAACACGGCCAGGCCTATGCGGTCGCCATAGCGGTCGGCGATAAACTCACCCGCCACCTCTTTGGCCGCCGTGAGACGGTCGGGGGTGAAGTCGCGCGCAAGCATCGACGACGATATATCTATCGAGAGCATAATATCGATACCCTCGGCATTTGTACGGCTCTGCTCCTCGACATCCTGGGGACGAGCCAGCGCCACAACGAGTGCCGCCACGGCTGCCGTGCGCAACACAAAGGGAGCGTGGCGCAACCAGTAGCGCAGCGTGCGCGGAGCCTTACGCGCACCCGCAATAGAGGAGATGCGTATGGCTGCCCCACCCTGCAAGGTGCGGTATATGTAGTATGCAACCATCGGCACCACAAGCACCAATAGCCACAACAGATATGGATTTGCAAATTTCATTAGTGTGTTTTATAAGTTTTATGGGTGGGGGTTTTATAGGTGTTATGGGTGTTATAAGTGTTATAGGTATTATAGATAATCCTTTATAACTTCTATAATTCTTATAATTCTTATAATTCTTATAATTCCTATTCTCCTCTTCAACCCCGAAGTTGTATAACAAGAGGGATTTTAAGGCTTGCGAAGTGCGAAAAAGCGCAGTTTACAAAGCGTAAATGAGCATTTTGAGCACGAGCGTAACGCAAAAATCACCTTGTTAGACAGCTTCTTCTACCAGTTTTTCTTACCCTTGATAATCACCCCCTTAGCCTTCTCGTCGAGCTTATCCTGCGTCTTGTCCTCCTGCGCCTGAATAGCGTTCAGCAACTGCTGTTGCTGCTCCTCGCTCATACCGCTCTTAGGCTGCTGCTTGGGTTGCTGGGGCTGCTCCTTCTCATCTTGGTTCTGGTCGCCACCACCCTGCTGATTATCCTTATTTTGGTCGTTTTTATCGTTGTTCTGGTCGTTATTTTGGTCCTGATTATCCTTGTTATCATCACCACCCTGCGGCTGGTTCTGCGGCTGGTTTTGGTTCTGATTATTTTGGTTGTTTTGGTTTTGGTCGTTCTGCTGATTCTGGTCCTGATTTTGGTTTTGATTCTGCTCCAAGAGCTTCTTTGTCAGCGCGTAGTTGTACTTCGCCTCCATATCGTTGGGGTTCAGCACCAGCGAACGACGGTAGCTCTGCAACGCATCCTGCAACTTCTGCTGCACAAACTGCGCGTTACCCAGGTTGTAATATGCCTCGGCACGATTCTCCGCCGTCTGCAACGAGTCGGCTGCCGCAGCCTGCAACAGAGCCTCGGCCTGTTGTAGATTTCCGCTACTCATCTTAGCTGCCGATGACTCGGGGTTGGCATAGGCCGTAGTGTCTGCCATCGACATACGAATCAGCGCATTGGCCAGGTCGTAACGCGCCTCAAACGATGTGCTGTCGTGCATCAACGCCTCGCGGTAGGCATTCGAGCTATGCTCATAACGCTCCTTGGCAAAGAGACGATTACCCTTGCGCACCAGGCCGCGCTCGGGCATACGCTGTGCCACGGCATCCATAGCCAACATACTCAGCACTCCGCAAAGCAGTATATATAAAATTCTCTTCTTCATCTTACTCCTCATTTTCTTCGCTCTCCTCGACGGGGCGTGTCTGCTCCACAAAGTCCCACGCGCCACTCATCGCCGCCTCGTTCTCCTCAGCCTCGGGCATAGCCTTGGCAAACTTCACAAGGTCGGCATCGCGCAATATCTGCGTGAGGTCCATAGCCGCCTTCTGCGGCAACTCCACCGAGCGCATAGCCTCGATAATCTCGTCCGAGGTCATCTCCATAGCGCCCACACCAAAGTGGCCGTCGATATATGTACGCAGGATGTCGGTCAGAGCCGAGTAGTACTCCTTGTGCTTACCCTCCTGCCACAGACGCTCAGCGCGCAACTGCTCCAACGCCTTGAAGGCCTGCTCGTGAGGCGGCAGCGGCGGTGCGGGCTTAAACAAATCGCCAAAGCTCTTGCCATAATGCTCCAACACGCGCTTTGCCACATACAACAGCAACGCAATGATTATCAGCGCAATGATGCTCCACAGGATATAACCCGTAATCTCGCCCATCTTAAAGCGTAGTGTCTTCTGCGGCTTGATGTCGAAGATGCCGTGCGAGGTGGAGTCAATCTGGAATGTTGAGACCATCAGCGTCAGCGTATCGGGACCCGAGAGGGTGTCGACAATATTCTTATCGGCATACATCACCTGCGGCACGATGCCCAGCCTACCCTCCTGAAAGGCAGCCAGCACATAACGCTTGCGCAGTTTGAGCTTGCGGCCCTCGCGCGAGAGCGTATCCACGGGCACATCTTCTATGAGCTCGTAGTTGTTGTTGGGCATAGCGTGGAAGTCGGGGAAGAAGAGGCTCTGGACGATATCCTTCTCCACCTCGATGCTGAATGTGAAGCGGTCGCCAATGCCTATTGAGTCGGGCTCGATGGCGCCACTCACCTTGGGTGCATTGTCGGGCTTAGCCACACCCTCAGGCTGTGCCGTAGCGGAGTAGAGACCGCAACATAGCATCGCTGCAGCCAAGCAGGCAGATATATATCTGTAAATGTTTTTCATCTTTGCTCTTTGCTCTTTTATCTCTTCTTGAAGAGCTTTATCAGCTCGACAACATAGTCGCCCTCGGTCGAAATCATAGCCGTGTCTATACGGTTGCGGCGCAGAAGCTCGTTTATAGCCTCGCTGCGCTCCTCCCAGCTGCGGGCGTAGTGCTCGCGCACACTGCGTGACGAGGTATCCAACCACACCTTACCTCCCGTCTCGGCATCCTGCAACTCCACGATACCCACATCGGGCAGCTCGGCCTCACGCTCATCATATACGCGGATACCCACCAGGTCGTGCTTCGAGCCTGCAATCTTCAACGCGTCCTCCAACGGAGCCTTGTCGCGTGGCGAGTTCATAAAGTCCGAGAGGATGAAGGTCGTGCAACGCTTCTTGTTGACATTCGTAAGGTAGCGCACCGCCTCCGAGATGGCTGTACGCGACGACTCGGGCTCAAAGGATATTAACTCGCGGATAATCATCAGGATATGACTCTTACCCTTCTTCGGCGGGATGAACTTCTCGACCTTGTCGGAGAAGAAAATGCAACCCACCTTGTCGTTATTCTGCGCAGCCGAGAAGGCCAGCACGGCGGCAATTTCGGTGATTACATTCTTCTTCATTCGCGCCGTTGTTCCGAACATACGCGAGCCGCTGACATCCACCAGAAGCATCATCGTGAGCTCACGCTCCTCCTCGTAGACCTTGATGTGGGGCTTCGACGAGCGTGCCGTAACATTCCAGTCGATGTCGCGCACATCATCTCCCGCGCGGTACTCCCTCACCTCGCTGAACGACATACCGCGACCGCGGAAAGCAGTGTGATACTTACCGGCAAATATCTCATTCGAGAGTCCGCGCGTCTTTATCTCTATCTTGCGGACTCGGCGGAGAATATCGTTCTCGTTTTCGCGCATTAGGGAACAATTACATTATTCAAAATCTCGGTGATAATATGCTCTGTGGTGATGTTCTCAGCCTCTGCCTCGTATGTCAGACCAATACGGTGGCGCAGCACATCGTGGCACACGGCACGCACATCCTCGGGGATGACATATCCACGACGACGGATGAAGGCGTAGGCACGCGCAGCCTTAGCCAGCGAGATACTTGCACGGGGCGAACCACCATAGGCGATAAGCGGCTGCAACTTCTCCAAAGAGTACTCGGCAGGCTCACGCGTAGCGAAGATGATGTCGATGATATACTTCTCAATCTTCTCGTCCATATATACATCTTCCACAACGCGGCGCGCCTTGACGATATCCTCGGGTGTTACGACCTTCTCCACGGCGGGCATACCTGCACCCGAGAGGTTCATACGCACAATCTCGCGCTCCTCCTGCTTCTTGGGGTATGAAATCTTTGCTTTGAGCATAAAACGGTCCACCTGCGCCTCAGGCAAGGGGTAGGTACCCTCCTGCTCCAAGGGGTTCTGCGTAGCCAGCACGAGGAAGGGCTCGGGGAGCTTGTAAGTCTCGTCACCGATGGTCACCTGACGCTCCTGCATAGCCTCCAACAGAGCCGACTGCACCTTTGCTGGCGAACGGTTAATCTCATCGGCCAACACGAAGTTAGCAAATACGGGACCCTTGCGCACCACGAAATCCTCGCTCTTCTGCGAGTAGATAAGCGTACCCAGAAGGTCGGCAGGCAAGAGGTCGGGGGTAAACTGAATACGGGCGAAATCGGCATCTACGGCCTTAGCCAAAGTTGTGATAGCCAATGTCTTTGCCAAGCCCGGCACACCCTCCAACAGGATGTGACCGTTAGACAACAGACCAATCAAAAGCGTGTCTACCAGATGGCTCTGACCCACGATTACGCGGCTCATCTGCTGGCGCAGTGTATCTACAAAGACACTCTCGCGCTCGATGCGCTCGTTAAGTTCTTTGATGTTAATTACTTCACTCATTGTTAGTATATTTTTGTATTCTTATTGCTATAAGTGTTGTGGGTGCTATTGGTGTACAGTTTTTGCCCACGGCACCCGCCGCGTCGCACGCGGTTATATATGAACGCTTGACGCAGGTTTATTATTGCAAATATATAAAAAAAAGAGAAAAGTTCAAAGAGCAAAGATGAAAGAGTAGGGTTGTGGTTTTTTAATAGGAATTATAAGAATTATAGGAGTTATAAGCACTATACCACCTATAACTCCTATCTCTTTTATCTCTTTGCTCTTTGCTCTTTTATCTTTTATCTTTGCTCTTTAATAATAAAGCCCCTTCGCGCCAAAAATCGGGTAGCCGAAGTTAAACATCACATAGCAGTTGTTCTTCGTCGTGAAGTTGTACTTGGTTACCGACAGACTCACAGGCCCAATGGGCGTGTGGTAGACAAACGACAAATCACCTATGTAGTGCAGGAAGTCGTCACTGCGAATCGGGTCGCGCAACATAGCAAAAGCACCCGCACGCAGGTAGAAATTCGACAAGAGCTTAAATGTCGGCATCACTCCCACAGCGGCATAGCGGTTGGCTGCATACTCGGGCATATAGAGCATCTGCGAGTGGGGTAGTGGCGTGTAGCGCGGCGAGGAGAGGATGGTGGCGTAGGGGTTACCAAACTCGGGGTGGGTGGTGTACACCGCCTCGATGTTGTAGCTCACCGAGAACCACCAGTCGCGCCAGTTGCTGGGGTAGTGCTCCCATTTGAGTTTTGCACCATACCACATACGCTTCTCGCTATCCATTATACCCTTGTCGTAAAGCTCGGCATTCTCATACTTGTCGCGGCCATAAACACCTATCACAGAGCCTGTAAAGCGACCTCCGCGTGTGGGGTAGGCCACCTTGTCGAGCGTAGAGTATTGGTATTGCAGACGACCCGCCACAAAGCGAAACTTATCGTGTGTCGAGGGGGCATTCAGCAGGTCGTACGACTCTATGTACGAGTAGTAGTTATATCCCGCGTTGGCCGAGAGCTCCAACACGCTCCTCTGCGTGGTGGCAAGGCCGAGTCCGAAGTGGGCATAGGTGTCAATCACGCGCGCCTCGATGGTGTTATGCACGGGCGAGACATTACCAAACGAGCCGTGCAGGTTCGACTGCCACACGCCCTGCAACGAGTAGTCGAGATACATCGGGCGGCGGTGCATAAAGACCGTGCGTCCACCCACTCTAACCACCGACGACGCAGGCCCCAGGAAGAGGTCGGCGTAGGCTGTCTGCGCTGTGTTTGCCACCTTGAAGTGGTTGAGGCTCAGGAATATTTGGTTAAAGACTGTTGACGAAATATTTCCACCCACTTTAAGTCTTAAACTAGGCTTTGCCGAGAGGCTCAGATGCATACGGTAGTCACGATTTATCGAGTCGAAGCTCACCTCGGGGAAGGCCGTTGAGGTAAACTCATTGGTGGCCACAAGTGTGAAGTAACGCTCGCGCATCTGGTCAAACGACACCGTGGGCACAACAACAGAGTCGGGCTTGGGGCGCTTGTCGAAGTTCATAAAGGTACGGGCATACTCGCGCTGACTCTCGCTCAGGCCGTCAATGTCGAGGTCGCTGAATTGCAACTCGGGACAACGCTCACGGAAGGCCGAGCGCAGACGCCTCACATCCTCCTGCGAGCGGCGCACGGCGATGCGCTCTTTGAGCTCGGGCATAGCGCGCATAGCGTCCTCGTAGCCGTGCTGAATGGTGGCATCACCACCCGCAAAGTCAAGCAACGAGGCTGTCACCTCGCGCTTGATAATCACACCACGACCCTCGGGCAATGTGTAGTCGGTGGGGAGTGTCACCAGCGACATAACCTGCTTCTCGACCGAGGAGTTCTGCGTGATAAGCTCATCGTCAGCCACACACTGCGAACCCACGAAGAACGAGGGCGAAAACTCCTCCTCCAAGGCACGCCACGGGAAGTTGTCGTAGCAGCCGCCATCTACAAGCACACGCCCCTGCTTGTCGGTCACGGGGCGGAACAGTATGGGGTACGACATCGAGGCACGCACGGCAAAGGGCAAGTCGCCCTTGTCGAATTTCACAGCCTCGTGGCTATTGACATCGGTTGCAATGCATCGGTAGGGTACCATCAGACGGTCGAAGTCGCCTCCACACGCCACAGCAGCGGGGGCGAACAACTCGGTGAGTGCCATATCTATCTGCGAGGTGTTGATGAAGGCACGGGGCAGCTTCAAGCCCAGCGACGAGCGGCTGCGCACCGTGTCGCGCTTCATATCCATATACACGGAGAACATCGAGGGCATATCCTTACGCTCGGTGTAGAAGAATTTGTAGCGGTCGTCAATCTTACCACTCACCCAATTCTCCACATCGCCCGAGGTGACGATGGTGGCCATCTCGTCGGGCGAATAACCCGCAGCGTAGAGCGCACCGATGATGGCTCCCATAGATGTTCCCGATATGTAGTCGATGGGTATGTTGTTCTCCTCCAATGCTTTAATAACACCGATGTGGTAGAGTCCCTTTGCTCCGCCACCCGCCAGCACCAAGGCTATCTTACCTCGCGCGGGGGCATTGCGTTGTGACGGATAGATGATGCTCGACACACCCATTTTGAGCGAGTCGTCCACCATACGCTGATGGCGGCGGAAGTCACGACGGTGGTTACGATGGTGGCGGCGGTTGTCGTACTTGCGCTCGGTAAAACGCAGGCTGTCGGCCTCACGCAACGAGCCACCACCCAGCACAAGGCTCTGCTGTGCCAGAGCATTTGGTGCCCCAACCATCAAAAGTGACAATATAAATAGTAGAAAAAAACGGGCGATTTTCATATTTTTTAGTAACTTTGCGCGTTATATATACTATTATAACGCAAAATTATCGAAAAATAATATAAAAAACAATATAGCGATGATTAACAAAATTAACGACCTTCTCCAGCGTGTAGAGGCCTTTGCGCCCACCACAGCAGCCGAAGTGGAGGAGTTCCGTATCAAGATTCTCGGCAAAAAAGGCGAACTTACAGCCCTTATGGACGAATTTAAGAGCGTACCCGCAGAGCAGAAGCGCGAGCTGGGTCAGAAGATTAACGCCTTGAAGCAGGCAGCACAGGCTCGCATCAACGAGTTGAAGGCTACCTTGCAGTCTTCGGCCGTAAAGAGCGAGGCTATCGACGATATGACTCGTCCCGGCTCAGCCGAGGCTGATGGCACACGCCACCCCATCTCTATCGTGAAGAATCAGATTGTGGAGATTTTCTCTCGCTTGGGTTACACCGTGGCCGAGGGTCCCGAGATTGAGGACGACTGGCATGTATTCTCAGCCTTGAACTTCCCCCTCTCGCACCCCGCACGCGATATGCAGGATACCTTCTTCGTGGAGAAGGCATCGAACGAGCCCAATGTAAAGGATTTGTTGCTCCGCACCCACACATCGTCTATTCAGGTGCGTGCTATGGAGCATCAGAAGCCCCCTATCCGCATCGTATGCCCGGGCCGCGTGTTCCGTAACGAGGCTATCTCATACCGTGCGCACTGTATCTTCCATCAGGTTGAGGGCTTGTATATTGACGAGAATGTATCATTTGCCGATATGAAGCAGTCTATCCTCTACTTCGCTAAGGAGCTCTTTGGCGAGTCGGCTACGATTCGTATGCGCCCCTCATACTTCCCCTTCACCGAGCCTTCGGCAGAGGTAGATGTATCGTGCAACTTGTGCGGCGGCAAGGGCTGTAATGTATGTAAGGGTACAGGCTGGTTGGAGATTATGGGTTGCGGTATGGTTGACCCCAATGTCTTGGAGGCCAGCGGCATAGACTCTAAGAAGTACTCAGGCTTCGCCTTTGGTATGGGAGTTGAGCGTATCGCTATGTTGAAGTATGGCGTGAAGGACTTGCGTCTCTACTTCGAGAACGATGTACGCTTCCTCCACCAGTTCGACTCAGCGTTGTAACATTGACTCTTAAAAACCTATATCGCTTTTTGATGCTATGCATCATCGTGGCCACTATTCTCTCGGGAGTGGTGGCCCGCGGTGCTATGTACACAGGCGAGAGGGTTATGCGCAGCGCCGAGGAGGACACCCTGAGCACCAAACCGCGCCTTATCGTCCCCGACTCGCTCCGCGCAGCATACCACTACACCAACGCAATAAAACGCGCCACAATCCATCAGGATACGGCCGCTGCGCGCAAGCTCTACAACGAGGCTCTCTCGCTCGACTCGCTCTACGCCCCAGCCAACTATCAGATGGCGCAGCTGCTGCTGAAAGAGCCAGGCCACGAGGCCGAGGCTGCGGAGTATGCCCGCCGTGCCTACGAGCAGGATAGCACAAATCATTGGTATGCAGACACCTACGCTCGTTCGTTGGTGCTTGGCAACCGCTACGACGATGCCCTGCCACTCTACCGCCGACTGCTGAAAATCGACGCTAACAACCCCGACAACTATCGCATCTTGGCTATGGTCTACCAGCAGCGCAAGCAGCCCTACTCGGCTATCTCGGTGCTCGACTCGGCCGATATGCGCTTTGGTAAGATACCCTTGCTCTCGAATATGAAGCGCAACCTGCTCATCTCTACGGGGCAGATGGAGCGCGCCATAGACGAGGCTAAGGAGAACTACGATGCGGCACCCTACGAGCAGGAGAATGTGCTCTCGCTGGCCGAGACCTACGCCGCAGCAAAGAAGGACTCGCTGGCACGCATCACCTTCGAGCAGGCTCTGGCTATGGACTCCACGAGCGTTATGGCGCTGGGTGCCTATGCCGACTTCTGCTCGCAGCAGCGCGACACGAAGGGTTACTTGGGCACACTGCAACGCCTCTATGCCCTCGATGAGTTCCCCTTGCAGCGCAAGATAGACCTCTTCAACCACCTCACGCAGGACCGCAAGTTCTACGGCAACAACTACTACGCCTTTGGCGGTATGGTCACAGCTATGGCTCTGCGTCACCCCACCGACAAGCGTGTGGTGGATATCTACGGCGACCACCTCATAGCGGGTGGCGACCTTGACGGTGCTCTTGCCCACTTCAAACTACACCTCGACGACGAGCCTAAGCAGCTGGATTACTATATGGCTGTTATCGACATCGAGGATTATAAAAACCGCACCGACTCGGTGGACTTATACCTCCAACGCGCCGTGCAACACTTCCCCGACGACCCCGCGCTCTACATCCGCAAGGCCAACCGCCAATATATCAAGGGCGACCTGCACGGCTCCGTGGCAACCTTCGAGGAGGCCTACGCCATAGCCCCTACGGACTCGTTGCGTGGCCAGATTCGTGGTTACATAGGCGACACCTATCACGCTATGGTCGAGCGACTTAGGTCGGGTAGCGAGGCCGACACCACAGGCTACCGCATACGCCTCAAAGAGAAGAAGGCGCTAAAACTATGCTTCGAGTCGTACGAAAAATCGCTCGCCTTGCAGGAGAGCAACGCTATGGTGCTGAACAACTATGCCTACTTCCTGAGCGAGGAGACCAACGACGAGGAGCTCTTGGAGAAGGCTATGAAGATGTCGGCACGCGCCATACACCTCGAAAAGGGCAACGCCACCTACCTCGACTCTTTTGCGTGGATATTATACAAGCTTGGCCGCTTGGAGCAGGCCCGCACGCATATGCGTCAGGCACTCTCGCTCGACACCTCGAAGAGTCCCGAGTTGCCGTTGCACTATGGCGATATACTCTTCGCTTTGAACGAGCGATTTATGGCCGAAACATACTGGAAGCGCGCCTTGGAGATGGGCGCAAACAAGCAGGAGATAGAGCAACGCCTGGCCATACCCAAGGATGTGAAGGATACCCGCGTGGAGATTTACTTACAGCAGGGTAGCGACAATGGCAAGAAAAAGAAGAGATAACCACGATGAGAAGCCTCGCACGCATAATTATTTTCGCCTTGACACTGCTCCTTGCCGTGCCACAACCTGCGCTGTCGCAGAAGCAGACAGAGGAGGAGAAGGCCCGCATTGCCGAGCAGCGCCGCATCGTGGAGCAGTTGGAGAAGGAGTTGGAGGAGGACGAGAAGAAGCTCAAAACCATCAAGCAGGACAAGTCCACCGCCCAGCAGCGCGTGCGTAGTATAACCAAGCAGATTAACTCGCGCAACCAGCTTCTGAACCGCACCGAGCGCGAGATTTCCTCTATCGAAAAGAACATAGCGCAGAACGACGAGCTGCTGCGCAATACGCAGGAGCAGTACACCTCAGAGCGTGAAGCATACGCCGAGATGGTGCGCGAGGCATATCGTAACTACAAGCAAAACAATTACATAACATATATCCTTGCCTCGGAAAGCTTCACCGATGCTGCGCGTCGCATAGCCAACATACGCGCCATTGCCACGCTGCGCGAGGAGCGCATACACCGTATGGACTCGCTGGCAAAGGCCGTCGAGGAGCAGCAGTCGTCACTTGCCGAGCGTCGTCGCACGCTCGACGATGTGCAGCGCAAGGCGCAGTCGCAACGCAAGAAGTTGCAGATAGATGTCTCGTCAGTAAAGAAGGCTATAAGCCAGCTCACCAAGCGCGAGCAGGTGGCTCTCAGAGATAAGATGGCGAGCGAGGAGCGTCTCGATGCCGCCATAGACGAGTTGCGCAAGCTCACCAAGGGTAACAAGGAGGGTGCCTCGTTCTCGCGTAACACCTCTAACCTTAACCTGCCCGTTGTGGGTGGCCGCGTGAGGGAGTACAAGGGTAATATGGCCGAGATTGTAGGCCAGAAGGGTGCCGATGTGCGCTCTATCTACGACGGCAAGGTGGTGGAGGTTCGCCGCAACCGCATCACGGGCAAATACGATGTCTTTGTGGCTCACGGTGAGTATATTACATCCTACGCCAACCTCGACAATGTGGTGGTGCGTAAGGAGCAAAAGATAGCAAAAAACGGCACTCTGGGAGAGGTGGGCGCCTCGGTGAATCTCTCGACGATGAAGACCGAGTATAAGATGGTATTTGGTATCTACTCGCCCAACCCCAAGGAGGTTATGCGCGCCGCAAACTGTTTTAAGAAGAAGTAAATATGGTACGCTACTACAACGACTCAACAACATATCGCCTGCGCGAGAAGCGCAAGGTGGCCGAGTGGCTGCGCCGTGTGGCCGAGGAGGAGGGCTACACGCTGGGCGATGTGAGTTATATATTCTGCTCGTCGGAGGTACACCGCAAGATGAATATAGACTTCATCGGTCACGACTACTTCACCGACATCATCACCTTCGATTACAGCGACCGCAAGGGCACACGCGTGGTGAGTGGTGACATCTTTATCGATGTAGATACCGTTGCCGACAATGCCCGCATCTATGGTGCCACGAAGCGTCAGGAGATGTTGCGCGTGGTGGTGCACGGCGTTCTGCACCTCTGCGGCCAGAAGGATAAGTCGCCCCGCGACGAGAAGCAGATGCACCGCAAGGAGGATAAGTATCTGGCGATGTATTAAGAAACCTAATGCGAAGATGAAAGATGAAAGAGCAAAGATGAAAGATATATTTTTTAGATATTATAACACCTATAATACCTATAAAATCTCTCTCACTTTTGCTCTTTGCTCTTTGAACTTTGCTCTTATAATATAAATTATTGTGATTCAACCAAATACAAATCTCTACGACTACGACATCATCGTCATTGGCGCAGGTCACGCAGGTTGCGAGGCCGCCTCGGCCGCTGCCCGTATGGGTTCGCGCACGCTGCTGGTGACGATGGATATGCAGAAGATGGCCTCTATGTCGTGCAACCCCGCCGTGGGTGGCGTGGCAAAGGGTCAGATTGTGCGCGAGATTGACGCTCTGGGAGGCTGTATGGGCCGCATCACAGACCGCTCGACCATTCAGTTCCGTATGCTTAACCGCTCGAAGGGAGCTGCTATGTGGAGCCCGCGCGCGCAGTGCGACAAGGAGCTTTTCTCGCGTCTGTGGCGTCGTGAGTTGGAGAATACACCCAACCTCTTCATATGGCAAGATGCCGCCTCAGAGCTGCTATTTTCTTACGATTCCACCGAGGGTGAGTCAACCCCCGCAGAGGGAGAGATAAGCGGCGAAAAGGGCTTAAAAATACCTAGTATCGTGGGTGTACGCACGCGTATGGGCGTGGAGTTCACGGCACGCGCTGTGGTGCTCACGGCAGGTACCTTCCTGGGTGGTTTGATGCACTGTGGCGAGCGCAATGCCGAGGGCGGTAGGGCAGGTGACGCTGCCTCGCACGGCATCACGGAGGCGCTGGCGGAGATAGGTTTCGAGGTGGGCAGAATGAAGTCGGGTACGCCCGCACGCATCGACGGTCGCACGGTGGACTTTGCTGTGTTGGAGGAGCAACCGGGTGATGCAGAGCCTTCAAAATTCTCTTTTTCCACTGATACTCAGACTGTTAAGGAGCAGAGAAGCTGTTATTTGGTATATACCTCGCCCGAGGTGCACGCCATCTTGCGTGGTGGCTTCGACCGCTCGCCCCTCTTCAATGGCACGATTAAGGGCATCGGCCCGCGCTACTGTCCCAGCATCGAGGATAAGCTGCGCACCTTTGCCGAGAAGGAACAGCATCAGCTCTTCCTCGAACCCGAGGGTTGGGACACGAACGAGTATTACATAAATGGCTTCTCGTCGTCGCTGCCGCAGGAGATTCAGTTCGCAGCACTGCGCAAGATTCGCGGCTTGGAGAATGTACATGTCTACCGCCCGGGCTACGCCATCGAGTACGACTACTTCCCACCCACGCAGCTGCGCCACTCGCTCGAAACGAAGCTTGTGCGCAACCTCTACTTCGCAGGTCAAGTGAATGGAACTACGGGATATGAGGAGGCTGCGGCGCAGGGTTTGATGGCTGGTATAAATGCGCATCGCCGTCTGCAAAATTTGGAGCCGCTGGTATTGAAGCGTGACGAGGCTTATATCGGCGTGCTTATTGACGACCTTGTGACAAAGGGAGTGGACGAGCCATACCGTATGTTCACCTCGCGTGCTGAGTATAGAATTTTGTTGCGTCAGGATAATGCCGACCTTCGTTTGACTCCCATTGGTCACGAAATTGGTTTGATTTCTGATGAAAATTGGGAAAAATTCACCGAAAAAAAATCACTCGTAGAATCGCTTATTTCCTACGCGCACGAACAGAGCGTCAAAATAACGGAAATTGAGAGCTATTTAAAAAGTAAAAATTTGGAGCCTCTGACGCAGGGTCGCAAGCTCTATGCGCTCGTTTCGCGTAACGAATTTTCATTTGCCGAGCTTATCGAGGCGCTGCCGAAGGTGAAGCGTTTTGTTGAGAAAAACAACATCACACCCGAAATTGTTGAGCAGGCGGAGATTCAAATTAAGTATAAGGGTTACATCGGGCGCGAAAAATTGCTTGCCGAGAAGTTGCACCGACTGGAAAATATCATCATTCCCGATGGCTTTGACTTCACGCAGATGAATGCGCTGACCATCGAGGCACGCCAGAAACTGACGAAGATTCGTCCGCAGACGATAGGGCAGGCATCGAGAATACCTGGCGTGAGTCCCGCAGATATAAATGTGATGCTGATAAAATTCGGCAGATAAGCGAGAGGAAAGATGAAAGAGCAGAGAGGAAAGATAAGTATTATAGGTATTATAAAAAAACTATAACACTTATAACACCTATAATTCCCATAAACACCACAAAAAAAAGAGAGGCGTAAACCTCTCTTTTTTTTTACAACAACTATAAATTACTTGTCCTTCTTCTTGAATACATCCTTAGTCTTATTGAAAGCATTCTTAACGCCACCTACAACCTTATCCTTGGCATTATTTACACCAGAAGCAGGTGAAGCACTTGCTGAGCCATTCTCCTCTTCACCGGGACGGTAAGGCTTCTTGCCAAACTTAGCCTCATACTCCTTCTCCCACTCAGCCTCGGTACCTACAATCTGAGGCTGCTGGCGCTGCTCGCCTTGCTCGTCTTTGTAAATGATAGTAACTGTCTTCTGCTCGGGCTCAGTAACAAACTCTACCTTGTGCATAAAGACATTATCCTCCCAAACCTCAAAAGTCTCTACATTACCAGCCTTCTTATAGTTCTTAACTGCGCACAAAACCTCGCTATCAGACTCAGGCTCATAAGTCATCTTCTCACGGTCGAGGATAAACCAGCCACTCAAAAACTCATCTGTATTGCCAACGAAATACATAAAATAATACTTCACAGGCTCAGCCGAAGCGGTGAAAATTGTTGCCAAACAAAATACCACCAAAAGATAAAACTTCTTCATAATATTATATTTTATAATTTTGAATTCTATTATGTTCCCCGTGGAACACATTACTCAACTACAATCGTCCAACCAAACTTATCCTCCGCACGACCATACTGAATATCCTGCAAGCGATTATACAAAGCCTTACATACAGGGCCTACCTCCTCGCCATTGCCATAGGTAACTTTCTCCTCGGTGTCAATATCGAAAACATAACCGATAGGGGAGATAACTGCTGCTGTACCGCAAGCACCAGCCTCCTCAAACGACGCCAACTCCTCGACGGGCACGGGACGCTCCTCGACAACCAAACCCATATCCTCAGCCAAGGTGCGAAGACTCTTATTAGTAATAGATGGTAGGATAGAGGGTGACTTAGGTGTAATATACTTACCATCCTTAATACCAAAGAAGTTGGCAGCACCACACTCCTCAATATACTTATGCTCGGTAGCATCGAGGTACATCACATTAGAATAACCCATCTGGTGAGCCTTCTCGCCCGAGAAGATTGACGATGCATAGTTACCACCCGCCTTGATATCGCCTGTTCCACGTGGAGCAGCACGGTCCTGAACACGGTCGATGATAACCTTAATAGGCTTCATACCGCCCTTGAAATAGGGACCCACAGGCGAGCAGAATACTATCAACATAGCCTCGTGCGATGCCTTGACACCCAAGCCAACCTTTGTACCGATAAGCACGGGACGCAGGTACAACGACGCTCCCGACTCGTAGGGTGGTACAAAGTCTATATTACGCTTCACAACCTCGTAACACGCCTTAACGAACAACTCAATGGGCGGCACGGGCAGGCACAACTTACGAGCCGATGAGGCCATACGCTCGCCGTTAGCATCGGCACGGAACAGACGCACTTTACCATCAACACCGCGAAAAGCCTTCAAACCCTCGAAGCACTCCAAGCCGTAGTGCAGGCAGGTTGTCGACATATGCATCTTGATATACTCGTCAGATGTGAACTCCAACTCACTCCAAGCGCCATCTTTGTAATATGCGCGAGCGTTACAGTCGGTGGGCACATAATCAAATCCTAAACTATTCCAATCAATATTTTTCATAGCGGTATAAATATATGATTTTCATTAATTAACACTTCTCCGACTACTAATTCTCCTCGGGAGTGTCGTCTACATAGCCATCGTGTGTAAGGGTAAATGTAAACTTCGATGTCTTGTTAATATTAAAGAAGTTTTCGAGGTTCTTACCCTTCACCGAGCCACTGCCTCCATCCCAAGAGTCGCTACTACCATCGATATGGCTGTTGTCGCTAAAATTGCGAATCACAACATAGTCATACGATGCGCTGTAAGTATAGCTCTTATTCTCCTCGACAGATATACCACTCTTGGGCGAGAGTGTATATATCACATCAAATGTCACAGGACACTTGACATTAGAGACAAAGAGTGTATGCTTGCCATTCTCCGATGAGAGTGTGGCTTTACCTTGACCCTCGGGCAGGGTAGTAGTAGCCGACACCTCGACCATAGATGCCAAATCGCCACCTATGTTGTAGTTGAAATTGAGGTGTACAGACTCAAAGTCATAATTCTCCTTCTCTGTTATACCGCCCGGATCTGTGCAAGAAGCCAAAGCCAGAGAGCAAAACGCCAAAGCGGTATATAAAAACTTTTTCATTCTCACTAAATAATTAATTATCAAATAATTAACCTACTATCGCGCCGTTATTGGTCTTATTGCCGGGAGCCAACAACTCCAACTTACCGCTTGCATCCTCGGCCATAAGAATCATACCCTTAGACTCGATACCCTTCAACTCGCGGGGAGCCAAATTCACCAATACCAACACCTGGCGTCCGATAAGTTCTTCACAAGAAAAGTGCTCGGCAATACCCGACACGATTGTACGCTTGTCGATACCTGTATCAACGGTAAGCTTCAAGAGCTTCTTTGTCTTGGCTACCTTCTCAGCCGCGAGGATTGTCGATACGCGGATATCCATCTTCTGGAAGTCATCGAACGAAATCTCCTCCTTCTGCTCGGTTACATTCTCAGCAGCGGCAGCAGCAGCATTAGCCTTCTTGATATCGTCAAGACGCTTCAACTGAGCCTCGATGACATCATCCTCAATCTTCTCGAAGAGCAGGGTAGGCTCGCCAATAGTGTGACCCTCAGCCACAAGCGACATAGAGCCAAGGTTATCCCAACCAAACTTCTCGAGGTTGAGCATACCCAAAATCTTAGCCGCAGAGAAGGGCATAAAGGGCTCGATGGCGATAGTGATGTTAGCTGTAATCTGCAAGGCAATATTGAGGATTGTCTTAACACGCTCGGGGTCAGTCTTAACCACCTTCCACGGCTCAGTATCAGCAAGATACTTGTTACCAATGCGCGCGAAGTTCATAGCATCCTTCAACGCCTCACGGAAGCGGTAGTTCTCGATATTAGACTCCAACTGAGCCTTGATGCCAGAGAGCTCGGCGATGGTCTCCTTGTCGTAGTCTGTAAGCTCACCACACGCGGGAACAACGCCTGCATAGTACTTCTTGGTCAAAACCAAAGCACGGTTTACGAAGTTACCGAGGATAGCCACCAACTCATTGTTGTTGCGAGCCTGAAAATCCTTCCAGGTGAAGTCGTTATCCTTAGTCTCGGGGGCATTTGCACACAACACATAACGCAACACATCCTCCTTGCCGGGGAAGTCATCGAGGTACTCGTGCAACCACACAGCCCAGTTCTTCGAGGTAGAAATCTTATCACCCTCCAAGTTCAGGAACTCGTTTGCAGGTACATTCTCGGGCAGGATATAGTCGCCGTGAGCCTTCAACATCGAGGGGAATACGATGCAGTGGAATACGATATTATCCTTACCGATGAAGTGAACCATCTTGGTCTCCTCGTCCTTCCAATACTTCTCCCAGTCGGGTGTAAGGTCCTTAGTAGCAGAGATATAACCGATAGGAGCGTCAAACCATACATAGAGTACCTTACCCTCTTCACCCTCCACGGGCACGGGGATACCCCAATCCAGGTCACGGCTCACGGCACGAGGCTGCAAACCTGTGTCGAGCCACGACTTACACTGGCCATATACATTTGACTTCCACTCCTTGTGTCCCTCCAAAATCCACTCGCGCAAGAATCCATCATACTGATCCAGAGGCAAATACCAATGCTTAGTCTCCTTCTTGACAGGAACAGCACCCGAGAGCTTCGACTTGGGGTTGATAAGCTCATCGGGTGAGAGCGTCGAACCACACTTCTCGCACTGGTCACCATAAGCACCCTCCGACTGACAGCGGGGACAAGTACCAACGATATAACGGTCGGCGAGGAACTGCTTAGCCTCCTCGTCATAGAACTGCTCCGATGTCTTCTCTATAAACTTACCCTCGTCGTAGAGCTTCTTAAAGAAGTCTGAAGCCGTTACGCGGTGAGTAGGAGATGAAGTACGCGAATATATATCGAACGACATACCGAGGCGTGCAAAGGCATCCTTGATGATAGCGTGGTAGCGGTCTACAACATCCTGCGGAGTGATACCCTCCTTGCGGGCCTTGATGGTGATGGGCACACCGTGCTCGTCACTACCGCACACCGAGATTACATCGTTGCCACGCAGACGCTGGTAGCGGGCATAAATATCCGACGGCACATATACACCTGCCAAGTGGCCGATATGCACAGGGCCGTTGGCATAGGGCAGAGCCGAGGTTATAAGGTAACGCTTAAATTTTTTCTCTGACATTTTTCTACTTTTTTATATTATTATTTTTAATTATTCTATCATTTCATTTCGATACTCTTCACCACTACACCTGGTCAGTTTACACCACCAATAGTGGTTAATTTGTGCCACTAACGATGGTCGATTTACACCACGCAGGCAAGTGCCCTTCCGCCTCGTTTGTCGAGCTATTGGCGCACAATATCGAACATACCACAAAAATACAATATTTTCACGCAAATTATTCAGCTCATCGCATATTTTTTCACTATTTTTTACCTATCGCACCTCTATTAAATATAAAGCGATTTTACCGCCCCAAATTCCTCCACCAAGCAGAGTATCCACACAGCCATTTTCATCGCCAAATACCCACCAAAAACAAGTAAGAAACAAGAGGAAAGATAAGAGAGCAGAGATGAAAGATGAAAGATGAAAGATAGGCTGGCGCAAAGTTTGGTTAGGGACTTTTTATAATACTTATAATTCCTATAAATCTTATTCGCCTGTTACACCTTCTTCCGCATCACACATTTTTGCTCTTTGCTCTTTAATCCCGCTTTGCGGGCTTTTCCTCCTTCGCACCTCGGCAAAGTGTGCAAGCACCCTCTGCCCTCGGTTTGGCGTCGGTTCAACTTTTCTCTTTTCACTCCTGAGTTGTCAACAACTAATTTATATTAATTTTTATTTTATATTTAAATTTAATTAATAAAGAATATTAATAATAATGGTGTTGATAGTGTTTATAACTTTTTTTAATAATTTTTATCCACAGCAATCAACACTTTTCCAACAATATTATTTCTATTATTATTTATACTATATTCTTTAATATTAATTACTTAAGCGAATAAAATCTACCGAAACCAACAATCCCGAAAATCACTTTTCAACATCTCAACACCCTAAAATTATCATCATTTCCAATTAACAAATCGTGGATAATGAGTAGATAATTTTTAATAAAAAATAGCATAAAAATTTTGGAATTCTCAACCATCATTCGTTTTTAGCGAGTTACATTTTTGACGGTTTTTTTCAGAAAATAGTTGTTAATAGTTTTCATCAATTTCTACACAACTTTTCAATACTTTTTCAACACCTTTTCACCCACTTATCAACACCATTTTCGGGGTTGTTAATAGTGTTGAGAGAGGGATTTTTATAAGAGTTATAGGTATTATAGGAGTTATAAAATATGTATTACTTATAATACCTATAACACCTATAATTTATATAATTTCTGTAAAAAATTGCACCCGAAAATTTGTCACCGCGCAGTTTTTGCGCTATTTTTTGCTGTCAAAAAGTGGCAAGAAATATAAGAGTTATAAGTATTATAAGTATTATACCACCTATAACTCCTATAATTCATATAATTCCTATAAAAAAAAGGCCGCTTCTCAGCGACCTTTTAATACTATATCGTGAAACTTATTTCACAACCTCAGCTACAATCTTTTCGGCGATTGCTCTATAATAACGCTCCACCTCCTCGTCGGTAGCAACTGTCGGTGTTCCGCACTCGCCACCCTCCATAATAGATTGTATCAGCGGAATATCTCCCAGGAAGGGTACTCCCGCCTGCTCGGCATAGGCACGCGCTCCGCCCTTGCCAAAGATATAATATTTGTTGTCGGGCAACTCCTTGGGAGTAAACCACGCCATATTCTCCACAACACCCAATACAGGCACATTCACCTGCTCGTGGCGGAACATCTCTACGCCGCGAATAACATCTGCCACAGCCACCTGCTGGGGTGTAGATACAATCACCGCACCGTCGAGTTTAATCTCCGAAATCATCGTCAGATGAATATCGCCCGTTCCCGGGGGCATATCAATCAACAGGAAGTCCAACCCTCCCCACATTGTCTGGTGCAAAAGCTGCTTCAACGCATTTGTCGCCATTGCGCCACGCCACATCAAAGCATCGTTGGGGTTGATGAAGAAGCCAATCGACATCAGCTCCATATCCATACTCTGCGCCGGAATGATATAATCCTGACCATCCTGCTGCACCGCCTCGGGGATATACTCCTCGCAACCCAGCATCTTGTGCTGCGACGGGCCGTAAATATCGGCATCCAAGATGCCCACACGGTAACCCATATTGCGCAGCGTCAGGGCGAGGTTTGCCGTCACTGTTGACTTACCTACGCCGCCCTTGCCCGATGCCACGGCGATAATCTTACCTACCTTCACCGTCGTGCTCTCGCGCTTGGGCTGCGGTGCGCGGGGCGTACCCTCCTTTATCGCTACCGTTATGTTGCCCACCGCCGCAGGATAAGCATCGGCAAGGAGCTTCTCCGTGAGGTTCTTTATACGCACGGCAAAGGGGTCGCGTGCCTTCTGAAAGCAGAGGACGATGACAATCTTATCCTCGCGCGCCGTCACGCTCTCCAAAACGCCACTCTCGACAATCGACTGCTGTGTCTCGGGGTGTACCACCTGCGAGAGTAGTTTTCGTATCTCTTGTTCCATAATCTTCGGTTTTTTATTATTACGCAAAGTTAGTGATTTTTTTTAGATTTTAGATAGGCATTATAAGTATTATAGGTGTTATAAAATTTTGCCTATACACCATATAATTCCTATCACACCCATAATTCCTATAATTCTTATACCATACACCTTCCCCTCTCCACAAAAAAAACCTGTCCAACCTAAGTCGGACAGGCTCATTAGTTTTTTAGCACTATATTTTAGAATCTGAAACCAAGTTTAAGTCTTGGATTTGACAAGAATCTAATGTTATGGTTGCTAACATCGTATGTGTTCATACCAGTAGGGTGAAGTTCAATCACACTGTACTGATACTTCGCGGGACATACTTCGAGTCCAATGATAAGACCCTCAGCAATTGAATAATCAATACCTATAACAGCACCGCCTTGTAAAGCCCAGGCTTGACCAGCTCTATACGAGCTACGGATAAGCTCGATAGGCTCTTTTTCGCCGTCATTATTGTATGTAAGCTCACCAGTGTAAGGATACATACTCTCTACTCGTGCCAGCAGAAATCCTCCAACAACACCAATATAGGGCGAGATTCTCTCGTTCTTAGTCTTGAAGTGGTAGTTCAAGCCAAGCTCCGATTGGAGTTTGTTTTCTACTTGTGCTGAAATATATGTCTGGCTGGGGATAGGCATATCGGGCACACTTGTGTCACCCTCAATGTAATCTCTCTTAGGCTGAAGGTTTGTATTCATTCCAAACATAACATTGATGTCAATCTGGGGATGTACAAACACGGCTGCCTTCACGCCAATCATATTTGAGGCACTATTATTATTCATATTGCCCAGGTTCAAACGGCTCTGAATGGTGCTATTGCCGAAACCAACACTGCTCGCATTACTATCAACTAACAAGTAGTCCAAAGTATTGCTATTGAAGTTGGCATTCGTACCAAGCAGAAGTTCAACCTGTACAGTACCCGCCTTCGGCGCATAGCTCTTCTTCTGCTGCTCCTGTGCAAGCACGGGCAAGCTAAGCATCAGCGCCAAAATCGAGAATATGAATAATTTGCTCTTCATTGTTACTCAGTCTTTGTAGTTAACTCATTAAGCAAGCCAGTCCAGTACTCGAACTGTGCGAGGTAGTAGTCGTACATCTGCTTAGCCTGTGCGAGCTCCAACTTAGCGTAGTCAGCCTCGAGCTGCAATGCTGCTGTAATATCCTTGTTTGCAAGAAGCTCCTCGTATGCAGCCTCGCGTGCTGCAATCTCGTTCTCAAGTACTGCAATTGTAGCCTCAGCAGCCTCAATAGCCTTCTCAATACCCTCAGCAACCTTCTCGGGAACCTTATCAGTAGCGTTGAATGTGATAGTGTAAGCTATAACTACACCGTTCTCCAACTTGAAGCTTTCAATAGATGTACCGTTAATCAAGCCATTGTAAACACCGATGATAGTATTAATATTAGAGTTAATATTGTCAATCAAAGTCTTATCAGTTGACAATAAACCAATCTCATAATCAATCTTATCAACCTGATCCTCAATACCGTCAATCTGGCGGTCAAGAACCTCCATCTTAGTATCGATATCAAATATCTTAGCCTCGTTCTCCTCAATCTTCTTGTCGTTTGCAGCCACTGCATTCTCAACAGCCTTAATCTTATCAGCTACATTCTTCTCATAAGCCTTCTTCAAGTCAGTATCAGCGTCCACAGCTGTCTTAACTGCATCCAAGAATGCCTTAGTGTCTGTGTAACCATCATCGAAACGGAACTTAACAATGCCGGTAGGAACTGTAAGGCTGTCAACACCCTCAATAGTAACTGTCTTAATACCGTCATACACACCGTCATTAGCAGTAGCAGCAGCAACCAAGATTGTAGCGTAATCGTGTGCAGTCTCCTTAGCAACTGTAAGCTCTACATTGTAGAATACCTCACTGTTATTGTATTTTTTGAGTTCTGTATTCTCATCTACTAAGGCTACCTTCTGAGTTCCGAGCTCACTCTTTGCATGCTCAAGCTCATCCATCTGATTCTCCAACGGAGTCTTAGTCTCTTTAAGAGCTGCAATCTGCTTATCAAGTTCAATCTTCTCTGCATCGTTAGCCTCCTTCTCAGCCTCATACTCTTCAACCTTTGCCTGTAAGTCAGCCACAGCTGCGTTTACATCTACAGCCTTCAAGCTCTCAATCAACTCAGCTTGTACCGCAGCCTGACCCTTCAAACTCTTAATTCTGGTAGCATACTGTGCGGCATAACCCTCGTAATTAGCTGTGTTAAGATATGCTGCCTTGAAGTAAGTATCCAATGCAGTTGCGTAAGTCGTCTTAGCAGTATCCAATGAAGACTTTACTCTAGTAATCTTAGTGATAATCTTCGCTATTTCAGCCTGCTCTGCCTCTGTCAAAGCTGCCTCAGCACCTGCTGCAAGAGCTACCATAGCTTTATCGTATGCAGCCTCAGCATTAGCTGTATTCTCTAATGCCTCGTACATTGCCTTCTTGTGCTGCTCAGCTGCAAGCTCCATGTCCTGCTGAATCTTTGCAATCTCCTTCTCATCCTTAGCCTGCTGCAAAGCCAATTTCAATCTCTCCAACTCATTCTGGATAGACTGATACTCGTTCATAAGAAGTTTGTAAGCTGTCTCTGCCTCCTTGTAAGCTGCCTCGGCCAATTTATACTGGGCCTCAGCTGTAATCAATGCTGCCTTAGCTTCACGCATCGCTGTAATACCAGCGGGCTCTTCGTTCTTTATACAAGAGAAGAGCATTACTATCGCCACTCCTGCGGCAATAATACGAGTACAAATGTTTCTCATAATTAAAAAGTTTTAAAATTATGGTTATTTAAAATTGATTTATTCTTAGCACCTACAAATTTATATTTAAAAATTAAATATCACAAACAATTTATATAAAAATTTTACCCCCCCCCGAAAAATAATATTTTTTAAAAATTAAAAACTATCTATCAGCTTGATTATAAACCATATAGCAATAATAAAATTTATAAGAAATATAGAAAATAAATGTAATAAATAGGAAATAGCAAAGAGTACGAAGATTTTATAGGAATTATAGGAATTATAGGAATTATAGGAATTATAGGAATTATATACCACCTATAATACTTATAACTCCTATAACACCTAATATTATATAAAAAAAAGACAGACCCCATTTGGAGTCTGCCTAATTATGAATTCTTTATAACTGCCTACCAACATGCACCCTCGGAGCCGTTAGGCGACCAAAGCCCCTGCCTGAGGCGGGGGTTGGGGGTGGGTCAGACTTGCAACTGCGGCCACGGCCGCAAGCTGAGGCGTAGATTTAGAAAGTCGCAGTCATCACCACGGGATAGTGGTCAGAGATGAAGGGCGCACCATAGTTCTTGTCGCGCAACACCTTGAAAGTGTGTGCCTCGGCACCGCGGAAGAAGATGTGGTCGATAACCAACTCGGGGTTGTTCTCGCGACCCTCTACCCAGCCGTTGAATGTAGCACGGTTGTCAGTCTCGGGCGCTGCCACGCGAGCGTCGAACATCTCAGCATTCAAGGGCTCGAAGATGGGGTCGTTTGTCAAGGCGTTGAAGTCAGCAGTAAGGAATGCAGGCATACCTACGGGTACGATCTCAGCAAAGCGCTTGCAGATAAGTGCCAAGCCCTCGCGCTGTGCTACCTTACCTACATGGTCGAGGTGAGTGTTGATGTATGCGAACTCCTTGCCTGTGTCCTTCATACGCATCTTTGTCCAAGTACAAGAGCGCTTGCACGCAGCATCCCAACCCTTTGAGGGCTCATCGGGAGTCTCTGAGAGCCAGAAAGTACCGCCATCGAGAAGCTCAACCTGCTCCTTCAAGTAGAAGATAGACATATGCTCGCCACCAGACTTACCGTCCTCGCGACCTACGCCAATGTAACCGTACTCGGGAAGGTTCTCTTTGAGGTAAGCAATCTGGTCAGCCTTAGCCTCCTGCACACCAAATACTGTGGGCTTCTCCTCGTTAATCATATTGATTGAAGCGTGCTTACGCTTGTCCCAGTGGTTCTCGCCATCACCGCCGCTGAAACGCACATTGTACGAGATAACCTTGATGTCGTTTGTCTTCTCTGCGCACGATGTAGCACCGAAAGCAGCTACCGCGCAAGCCAAAAATAGAATAAGTTTTTTCATTGTTTTATTGGTTTTTAATGGTTTTATAATTTGTTTTTGATGTTATCATATATGTTATTGTATGAATGGTGAAACTGCATCTGCTTTTGATGCCATTGAACAAATCCAAATGGCAACCAAATAGTGCTTCCTCCATATCTTGTGCTGGGTTGTATACAATCTTTCTTGTCTAATACATAATCTTTAATATCAGACACTGAAAATATAGTATCAAAACTATTCTCCCCCAACAGATTGACATACCAAACATAGTCGGCCCAATCTGATTTATTCTTTGCTAAACCTTTTGAAAAACAAAAATCAGCAATATTATCTATATTATCCTTAAACCAAGATAATAATCTATCAGCCTTCTTTGAGTCATAATTAACGAGCGACTGCCATACCAATCTACCTTTTCTATGTTGATATCTAATGATGGTGTCCGACTCGTCAGCTACAATATTTGCTCTATCTAGCAACTGCTTTGTCATCTCGTGGCCATAAAAATATAGATACAAAGAGTCCTTAATATCGTCAGGTATAGTTGTTGAGAATTGTTTTTCGTAACCTGCGATAAATCTATCAACACTTATTAGATAGACTTGGCCACCCGTGCTCTTCTTAATAGAAATATTTACTTTTTTGCCATCTTCTAATGTTAATACTAAATCTGTTTTTGATTTAGTAAGACCACCAATAACACACTCCACATCTGTTTCGTGCAATCCACCAACAGATGCATTAATGATATTACCAATACCTAATCGCTCTGAGAAACTTTTACAAAAATTAGGATTAGTGAATAAATCCACTACACTCTTTTCGTTTTTGTGTCCAGATAACTTTGCGTGCTTCCAGCCTGTTGCCCTATCTCGCTCTATTTGTTGTTCTGTTTTCATAACTATCTATTCGAAAAAAAATGACATATCCTTACCATATCGTTTTGCTAAATGATATAGCATTATTGCTGAAACATTTATTTCAGCATTCTCTATTTTAGATAGATGGCTTTGAGAGATTATACCCTCTCGTTGCAAATCAGCCTGCTTTATACCGAGTTCATTACGAACACTGTATAATTTGCCTGCTAATCTTAATTTTTCTCGATGCAATTCAGACGATTTCATATCTACAAAATTATGTAACACTCTCTGATATTCCATATTGGAATATTATATAACAATTATTAACTTTGCATATCCTTAATTTAATGTATATAATATGTCATATAAAGTAGTTGATTTGTTTGCAGGTGTGGGTGGGCTTAGCTATGGTTTTGCCCACGATAGCGACTTTCAAATTATTGCTGCAAATGAGATATTAGAACCAATGGCTAAGGCATATAGCGCCAATCACCCCGATGTAAAGATGTACAATAAGGATATTAAGGATTTTAGTATTTTCGACCTCGAAAATGACCTAAACATATCAAAGGGTGATATTGATGTTGTTATAGGAGGACCTCCGTGCCAAGCATATTCAACTGTTGGTAAAAGACTTATAGACGACCCTCGCGGTAAACTTTTTCAAGAGTATTTTAGAATATTATGCGAGGTAAAACCGCGAATTTTTATCTTTGAAAATGTTAAAGGACTCCTCTCTATGCAGGGTGGTAATCTTATTAAGCAGATTAAAGCTTTATTTGAAAGTGTTGGTTATACCGTTCAGATGAAGTTATTAAATGCTGCTGATTATGGAGCACCTCAAATTAGAGAGCGTGTGATTTTGGTTGGAACATTGGATAATACCCCTTTTGTATATCCTACCCGTACGCACTACGACCCTTCTGTTGAGGATTTATCACATAAAGGGTTAAAACCATATGTAACATTGGGAGAGGCCCTTGGTGATTTGCCTTCTATTAAATCTGGTGAATACTCAACGACATATTCATCTAATCCTCAAAATGATTATCAGAGGTTGATGAGAGAAAATTCATCTGATACTATTGCGGAGCACGAGACTTCTAAAAATAATGATAGACTTGTCGCTCTAATGACAGCATTACCAGATGGTGGGTCTCCCAAAGATATCCCCGAGGAGCTTAGACCTAAAAGCGGTTTTGCTAATACATATTGTAGATTATGGTGGAATAGACCAAGTACTACTATAACAAGAAATTTAGGTTGCCCATCTTCTTCAAGATGTATTCACCCCAAAGACCCAAGACCTTTAACAACAAGAGAGGGTGCACGATTACAGGGTTTTCCTGATAATTATGTATTTTATGGTTCTCGTGCTGATAAACATCTTCAAATTGGTAATGCAGTACCCACATTCTTATCGTATGCAATTAAGGATTCTGTAAAGAAATATCTTAGAGGAGAGTTTGATACACAGAAGGTAGCAAATGGTATAGAACTTACACTATTCTAATAAAATAGCGTGTCTACAATCCGTAGACACGCTATTTTTATTTTGAATTCTTTATTATTGCCTACCTCTCTGCACCCTCGGAGCCGTTAGGCGACCAAAGCCCCTGCCTGAGGCGGGGGTTGGGGGTGGGTCAGACTTGCAACTGCGGCCGTGGCCGCAATCTGAGGCGTAGATTTAGAAAGTCGCGGTCATCACCACGGGATAGTGGTCCGAGATGAAGGGCGCACCGTAATCCTTGTCGCGCAACACTTTGAATGTGTGTGCCTCGGCACCGCGGAAGAAGATGTGGTCGATAACCATATTCTCATTGTTCTCGTTGCCGGGCTTGAAGCCGTTGTATGTAGCGCGGTTGTCAGTCTCGGGTGCAGCCACGCGAGCGTCAAGCATCTCAGCGTTCAAGGGCTCGAAGATGGGGTCTGATGTAAGTGCGTTGAAGTCAGCAGTAAGGAATGCGGGCATACCTACGGGAACAATCTCAGCAAAGCGCTTGCAAATGAGTGCCAAGCCCTCGCGCTGTGCCACCTTACCTACGTGGTCGAGGTGAGTGTTGATGTATGCGAACTCCTTGCCTGTCTCCTTCATACGGAGCTTTGTCCAAGTGCAAGAGCGCTTGCACGCAGCATCCCAACCCTTTGTAGGCTCCTCGGGAGTCTCCGAGAGCCAGAAAGTACCGCCATCGAGAAGCTCAACCTGCTCCTTCAAGTAGAAGATAGACATATGCTCACCTGATGCTACGCCATCCTCACGACCTACGCCGATGTAACCATACTCGGGGAGGTTCTCCACGAGGTATGCCATCTGATCGGGCTTAGCCTCCTGAACACCGAAGATTGTGGGCTTCTCCTCGTTAATCATATTGATTGAAGCGTGCTTACGCTTATCCCAGTGGTTCTCGCCGTCGCCACCGCTTACACGCACATTATACGAAATAACCTTGATTTCGTTTGTCTTCTCTGCGCACGATGTAGCGCCGAAGGCCACCGCTGCGCAAGCCAAAAATAGAATAAGTTTTTTCATTGGTTTATTTATTTTATAGTGTTTCTTTTAGAATGTAGCTGTCAACACCACGGGATAGTGGTCCGAGATGAAGGGCACGCCATATGTCTTGTCCATCAGCACCTCGAACTTCTGTGCCTCGGCATTGCGGAAGAAGATATGGTCGATGGCGCGGTCGAAGTTATCCTCGCCACCCTTCTTCCACGCGTTGTAAGTCGCACGGCGGTCTGTTACGGGTGCCACCTCGCGAGCGTCGAGCAATACACCCTGCATAGGCTTGAAGATGTCGTGTGTCGAGGGTGCATTCCAGTCGGCTGTGACAAATACGGGTATATCGCTGCCGCCCGTCAAGGCCTCCACACGCGAGAGAATAAGCTTCACCGACTCCTCACGCGCGGGCCAGCTGCGATGGTCGAGGTGGGTGTTCAGATAGAAGAACTCCTCACCCGTCGAGAGCATACGCATCTTGCTCCACATACACGAGCGGTGCTGTGATGCCTTCCAGCCGATTGAGGGCACATCGGGTGTCTCCGAGAGCCAGAAGATGCCGCTGTCGAGAAGCTCCACCTGCTTCTTATCGTAGAAGATAGACATAAACTCACCGTCGAGCTTACCATCGTCCTGACCTATGCCTGTGTGGCCATACTCGGGTAGGTTGTCGATGAAGTACGAAATCTGCTCCCATACGCCCTCCTGCGTGCCGAACACTGTGGGACGCTCCTCGTTAATCATCGTGATTGAGGCGTGCTTGCGCTTGTCCCAATGGTTCTCGCCATCGTGGTCGTTCAGGTAGCGGATGTTGTACGACATAACCTCTATCTCGCTTGTCTTGTCGCACGCCACGCCAAAGAGTGTCGCCGCCGCTACAATAGCATAAAATATCTTTTTCATTTTTGATTAGTGTTATAGGAATTATAGGTGTTATAGGAATTATATTTTACTTATAACTCTTATAACACCTATTAAATATTTTCTAAGAGCCTACCTCTCTGCACCCTTGGAGCCGCTTGCGGAGACCAAAGCCCCTGCCTGAGGCGGGGGTTGGGGGTGGGTCAGACTTGCAACTGCGGCCGTGGCCGCAAGCTGAGGCGTAGATTTAGAAAGTCGCTGTCATCACCACGGGATAGTGGTCAGAGATAAACTCTGCGCCGTAGTTCTTGTCGCGCAACACCCTGTAAGTCAAAGGCTGAGCACCACGGAAGAGAACATAGTCGATAATCGAGCCACCCTCTTTCTTCCAGCCGTTCGATGTGGGGCGCTCGTCTGTCTCGGGCGCAGCTACGCGTGCATCTGTCAACACCTCGCGCAGGGGCTCAAAAATCTCATTCTCGGGGCGTGTGTTGAAGTCACCAGTCATAAATACTGTCATATCCTCGGGAACCAACTCCTTAACCTTCGCAGCCAGAAGCTTCATACCCTCAGCCTTAGCCTGCTTTCCGCGGTGGTCGAGGTGTGTGTTGAAGTATGCGAACTTCTCACCTGTCGACTTCATCTTCATAATAGTCCAGGTGCAAGTACGACGGCACTGACCATCCCAACCCTTAGATACCTCGTCGGGAGTCTCCGAGAGCCAGAATGTACCGCCATCCAGCATCTCAACCTCGTCCTTCTTCCAGAAGATAGTCATATGCTCACCCTTAGAGATACCGTCATCACGACCTACGCCGATGTAACCGTACTCGGGCAGGTTCTTTGTCATATACTCCATCTGGTCGGGGCACGCCTCCTGCAAGCCGAATACGGTGGGATTCTCGTCGTGAATCATATTAAGTGAAGCCTCCTTGCGGTACTCCCAGTAGTTTGTACCGTCAGCCTCGGGGTTGCCACTCATACGAATGTTGTAAGAGATAACCTTAATCTCTGATGTCTTGTCGCACGCCACACCAACGAGTGCCGCAGCTGCTACGATAGCGTAAAAAATCTTTTTCATAGTGTTATTGGTTTTTGTGTTAATTTTCTATAAGTATTATGGGTGTTATAGGTATTATAGGAGTTATAGGCCACTTTTTATAATTCTTATAACACCTATAACTCTTATAATTCCTATCAAATCCCCTAAAATCTCGCCACAGAGAGCACAGGATAATGGTCCGAAATATAGGGCGCTCCGTAGTTCTTGTCGCACAATACTTGGAACTTATCCACCTCAGCGCCACGCACATAGATGTGGTCTACAACTACGGGATTCTCTCTTACGCGGAAGCCGGTGTATGTACCACGATGGTCGGTCTCCGTAGCCAGAAAGCGTGAGTCGGTCATCATAGGCTTCACAGCATCGAAGTGGGGGCTGTCGGTGCGGATGTTGAAGTCGCCCGTGAGGAATACGGGTACATCGGCATCGATGAGCTCGTCAATCTTCTTTGCGATGGTCTTCAAGCCCTCCTTCTGTGCCACCTTTCCACGGTGGTCGAGGTGTGTGTTGAAGTGTGCAAAGTGCTTACCCGTATCCTTACACTCGAACAGCGCCCAAGTGCAGGTGCGGAAGCACTGGCCGTCCCAACCCTTAGTGGGGGTGTCGGGAGTCTCTGCGAGCCAGAATGTGCCGTGGTCGAGCAACTTCACCTCGTCCTTGTGGTAGAAGATAGCCATAAACTCGCCCTTCTCCTTGCCGTCGTCACGACCTACGCCATAGTAACCATACTCGGGCAGGTTCTCCGCGAGGAAGTCTACCTGCGCCTTCACGGCCTCCTGCAAGCCAAATACGGTGGGCTTCTCCTCGTTCACCATATTTATAGATGCGTGCTTGCGGTTCTCCCAGCTGTTCTCGCCCGTATCCTTGGTGTTCAGGTAACGAATGTTGTACGATACTACGCGTACCTCGCTCTGCGAGGGTGTTGGCGTGCAGCCCGCAGTAGCCACTGCCACAGCTGCCAAAAGGGTGTAGAATATCTTTTTCATAGGTTTTTATAATTCTCTTACAAAATAGCAGTCATCATCACAGGCCAGTGGTCCGATACATAGGGTGCGCCGTAGTTCTTGTCGCACAATACCTCGAACTTCTGTGCCTCAGCACCGCGGAAGAAGATGTGGTCGATAACCACGCCCGGAGGTGTTGTACCCCAGCAGTTGAGTGTGCCACGCTCGTCAGTTATGGGAGCCTCGACGCGTGCGTCGAGCATAGCCTCCAATATAGGCTTGAAGATAGGCTCCGAGGTGCGTGAGTTGAAGTCTGCTGTGATAAACACGGGCAGCTTGCCACCTGTAATCTCCTCGGCACGCTTCACGATGAGCTTTATAGACTCCTCGCGTGCAACCTTACCCTTGTGGTCGAGGTGAGTATTCAGATATACGAACTTCTTGCCTGTGTCCTTCTTCTTGAGCAGTGCCCAGGTGCAGGTGCGGAAGCAAGCAGCGTCCCAACCCTTCGACACCTCGTCGGGAGTCTCCGAGAGCCAGAATGTACCGCCGTCGATGAGCTCAACCTGCTCCTTGCAGTAGAAGATAGACATATGCTCACCCTTGCGCTTGCCATCGTCACGACCTACGCCAATGTAACCATACTCGGGAAGGTTCTCCACCATATAATCCATCTGGTCGGGGCACGCCTCCTGCAAGCCGAATACGGTGGGCTTCTCCTCGTGTACAAGGTTTATCGAAGCCTGCTTGCGGTGCTGCCAGTGGTAGATGCTGTCGGACTGGATAGTACCTGAGCTGAGTCGGATATTATACGACATCACTTTAATCTCCGATGTGCGGTTGCACGCCACGCCCATCAGCGCAACTGTTGCAATTGCCAATGTGTAGAAAAATTTTTTCATAGGTATGTGTAGTTTTTTGTTAGTTTTTCTAAATATAGTCATTGCGAGAACTTTTATTTTAAGGCTTTGCTGATACAGAGTCAGCTTCCATAAAAGTTCGTGGCAATCTACCTTTGTATTTTACGACTTTCCTGATACAGAAAAATCTTTTTGCCACTTTTTGCCGCCAAAAAGTAGCGCAAAAACCGCGCGGTGACAAATTTTCGGGTTCGTCGCTTGCCGTCGGTAAAACGGACGCAGTCGCGCTTTTACTTCGTGAAAAGGTCTCCGTTTTTTAACCCTCCGCCTGCGCTCCGCCCTTTATCCGAAAAGTTTGCCGGCCGCGTTTGGGCTGACGCACGGGAATTTTTAAAAGGTGTTATAGGCCACTTTTTATAATACTTATAACTCCTATAACTCTTATAATTCCTATTTTTTATCTATACTTGTTGCTGATAAGCGTCATAAACTCCTCACGCGTGCGAGTGTCTTTGAGGAAGACACCCGTGAAGGCCGATGTCGTCGTTGCCGAGCCGAGCTTCTCCACGCCACGCATCTGCATACACATATGGCTCGCCTCGATAACCACCGCCACGCCTATGGGGTTGAGCGCCTCCTGTATGCAGTCACGAATCTGCACCGTGAGTCGCTCCTGCACCTGCAAGCGGCGTGCGTAGCACTCCACCACGCGTGCAATCTTCGAGAGACCTGTGATGCGACCATTGGGGATATAGGCCACATGAGCCTTACCCACGAAGGGCATCATATGGTGCTCGCACATCGAGAATAGCTCGATGTCCTTCACCAGAACCATATGTTTGTAATCCTCCTTGAATGTTGCCGAGTTGATAATCTCCACGGGATCCTGCGCATAGCCCTTTGTCACGAACGACATAGCCTTTGCTACACGCTCGGGAGTCTTGATTAGCCCCTCACGCTCGGGGTCCTCGCCCAGCAGTGAGAGTATTTCGCGGTAGTGATAAGCAAGTTTTTCGATGCGGTCGGCGTCGTAACGCTCCTCGCGAGTGTAAATATTCTCCATCTTTTTCGTTTAGCGGCCGTGAATGTAATTCACGCGGCCATAGTTAATGCAAAGTTACAAAGGCAAATTCAAAATTCAAAATGCTGTAATAGGAATTATGAGTATTATAGGTATTATAGGAGTTATAAGAATTATAATATCGCCCCACCCTCAACCTATAATACCTATAACTCCTATACCACCTATACCACCTATCTCCCGCCTCACCCCCTCCCTCGCCTTACAATCCGTAATCCCCACCAAAAAAAATCGGCCCGAAATATTGTTTGTAACGAGTAATTTTTTTAATTTTGTTGGAGATTGTAAGCAAAAAGGCAAAAAATCACACAAAATATATTAAAAACCCAAATTATATACTGTTACACGCCTCGCCGTGCAAGCACTGCCCGAGGCCTTGTGACGGGTATATAATCACCTAAAAACCTAAAAAAATGTACGGAAAAATTAAGGAACATCTCCAACAGGAGCTGGCCGCTATCAAGGAGGCAGGCCTCTACAAGACCGAGCGTATCATCTGCTCACCCCAGCGTGCCGAGATTGAGGTTGCTCAAAAGCCGGTGCTTAACTTCTGCGCCAACAACTACCTCGGACTCTCTGACAACCAGCGTCTTATCGATGCTGCCAAGAAGGCTATGGACGAGCGTGGCTTCGGTATGTCGTCGGTTCGTTTCATCTGTGGCTGTCAGGATATGCACAAGCAGTTGGAGAAGGCTATCGCCGACTACTTCGGCACCGAGGATACCATCCTCTACGCCGCTTGCTTCGATGCTAACGGTGGTGTCTTCGAGCCTCTGTTCACAGAGCAGGATGCTATCATCTCCGACGCCTTGAACCACGCCTCAATCATCGACGGTGTGCGTCTTTGCAAGGCTGTTCGCTACCGCTACGCCAACGCCGATATGGATGAGTTGGAGGATTGCTTGAAGCGCGCACAGGCACAGCGTTTCCGTATCATCGTAACCGACGGTGTTTTCTCTATGGACGGTAACGCCGCACCGCTGGATAAGATTTGCGCTCTGGCTGAGAAGTACGATGCCCTTGTAATGGTTGACGAGTGCCACTCGGCAGGTGTGTTGGGTGCTACGGGTCGCGGTATCACCGAGCTCTATAACCTCCGCGGTCAGGTCGACATCCTCACAGGTACTCTGGGCAAGGCCTTTGGTGGTGCTGTGGGTGGCTTCACAACAGGTCGCAAGGAGATTATCGATATGTTGCGTCAGCGTTCACGCCCCTACCTCTTCTCAAACTCTCTGCCCCCCGCAGTTGTTGGTGCTGGTATCGAGATGTTCAAGATGTTGGAGGAGTCTAACGAGTTGCACGACAAGCTCGCAGCCAATGTTGAGCACTTCCGCTCGAAGATGGTTGCCGCAGGCTTCGACATCAAGCCCACACAGTCGGCTATCTGCGCTGTTATGTTGTACGACGCAAAGCTCTCGCAGGACTTCGCTGCTAAGTTGCAGGAGGAGGGCGTATTCGTTACAGGTTTCTACTACCCCGTTGTTCCTAAGGGTCAGGCGCGTATCCGCGTGCAGGTGTCGGCAGGTCACACCGCCGAGCAGCTCGACCGCTGTGTTGAGGCCTTCGTGAAGATTGGTAAGGAGTTGGGTGTATTGAAATAGTATATTATGGTGAAGACAACATTAGACTCAACCGACAGAAAGATACTGCGCTTCCTTATCAAGAACGCCCGCACGCCCTTCTTGGAGATTGCGCGCGAGTGCGGTATCTCGGGAGCTGCCATACACCAGCGTATCAAGAAGTTGGAGGATATGGGTGTCATTCAGGGCAGCCGCCTTGTTGTTGCGCCCAAGTCGCTCGGCTTCGATGTGTGCGCCTTTATCTCTATCCGCGTGAGCGATATCACTCAGCAGCAGGATACTGTCGAGCGCTTGAAGGATATCCCCGAGATTGTGGAGTGCCACTACATCACAGGCTCTTACAATCTTATGGTTAAGCTCTACTGCATCGACAACGAGCATCTTATGCGCACCATCTTCGACAAGATTCTGCATGTGCAGGGCGTGTCGAGCACACAGACTTATATGTCGCTCCACGAGTCTTTCCAGCGTGAGATTCATGTGGACTGCCTGGATTATTAACCCGCTACCGCAGAGTAGAATTATTAAAAGAGAAAAATATGAGTGAGATTTCTAAGTGCCCGAAGTGTGGCGGAGAGTATGTATATTTCGATGGCTCGTTGTATGTCTGCCCCGACTGCGGACACGAGTTCGAGGAGGCAGCAGCGTCGGCTGAGGGCGGTGCTGAGGTAGCTAAGGATAGCAATGGTGCCGAGCTTATGGATGGCGATGCTGTGACCGTAATCAAGGATTTGAAGGTCAAGGGCTCGTCTATGGTCATCAAGCGCGGAACAAAGGTCAAGAGCATTCGCCTTACCGACAACCCCGAGGAGGTAGATTGCAAGATTGATGGCAGCAGTATTGTTCTTAAAACCTGCTTCTTGAAAAAATAGTTAGAAGCCGTCTAACAAGGCTCTTTTGGCGTCTGGCTTGCCCTCGAAATCCTCATTTGCGCTCAGCAAACTGCGGTTTCTCAGCCTGCGACCAGCCTCAAAATAGCTCTTGTTATACAACTTCTCAAAATATTCCGACCTTCTCTGCAACCTCGCAGCAAAGGAATATAAAAGCAAAGAGTGCTTAACAACTTGTGTTAAGCACTCTTTCTTTCTATTAATACAATCCTCTAAGCATCAGCTCAAAGTATATCGGTTTCAGGGCGTATACCTTCAACAGCCACGCCACCCACTGCTCCTTTGACATATCGAGCAGCGAGAGGGGGAACGAGATTTGCGCCTCCTTCTTATAGTCGAACTCGCACATCAGCACCTTGCCGTACTCCGTAACGATGGGGCACGCTGCATAGCCGTTGTATATCGCCTCGGGCGCACGGCCCTCCATCAGCGCTATGAGGTTATCCACCGCTATGGGCAACTGCTTGCGCACCGCCGCCGAGGTCTTCGAGGTGGGGATGCCGGCGCAGTCACCAAGACCTATGATGTTAGAATATGTCTTGTGAATCAAAGTCTCCTGGTCAATCATAGCCCAGCCGTCAGCCGCCAAGCTACCCTCCGTCCAGCTCAGCCCCGACTCACGCACAAAGTCGGGCGCGCACTGCGGCACCATAAAGTGCATAAAGTCGTACTCTGTGCCAATCTCGCGCGTTGTCTTTGTGCCATCTGCCGCCGTCAGCGACTGCTCGAAGTAGGCCTTCTTGGCGTGTGTATCTATGGCTTTGAGCTTGCAGTTCATCTCCACGGGTATGTTGCGCTCGCGGTAAATCTCCTCCAAGCGGGGTGTGAAGTGAGGCACATTGTAGAGCTGCTTGCTGCCTGTGTAGTACTGCAAGTCTATCTTGTCCGTTGTGCCGTTCTTGCGGGCATTATCCCAAGTGAGAAGACAAATCTTCTTGGGCGCGCCACCGCACTTGTGCTTTGTATATGTGTCGCAGAATACGCCACGACCGCCCTTCTCGGCAAACTCTTTCATAGCGGGCCAAGTCATCTGCGCACCGCGCCAGTCGTAAATGGTGTGGGCATTGCCCTCGCCGATTGTCTTGTAGGTGATACCCTCGATGCGGCTCCAATCGTACTTCACGCCCGGCACCAGCACCATATAATCATAGTCAATGGAGCCACTCTTCGCCGTGTCCACCTTGTTGAGCGTGGGGTGTACCATCGTAACCTTATCCTTCACCCACTTCACGCCCGAGGGCATACAATCCTCCTGGTTGCGCCACACATCGTCCTTGCCATATACGCCACCGCCGATGAGGGTGAAGCCAGGCTGGTAGAAGTGCTTGTCGCTGGGGTCGATGATGGTGATATCGGGATTCTGGAGCTTGCGCAACAGACGCGCCGCCATACTGATACCTGCTGCACCGCCACCTACGATGACGATTTTGGCACGCACACTGCTCTTTGCTGCGTAGGCCTTGTTTGTGCCGAGTGCGAGGAAAGCACCCGCCGCAGCCATAATTTGCAGGAACTGCGAACGCGAGATTATACCCTCACGCTGCAATCGCTCCATCTCCTTCTCAAACTTTGTTTCTGTTGACATTTTATGTGGTTATTTATCGGTTTTTATCATTTCTGATGCAAAGTTATACTCTTTATATATAAAAAGTAAATATTTCGCCAGAAAAATAACTCCCCCTCACCCCCATAGACAGAAAAATATAGAAGATATAATTCCTATATCTCCTATATTACCTATAATTACTATACTCTACAAAGGCTTATCTTATCTCCATATTCGAGCGGAATCTCACCACGCGTCGTGCCGCGATGCGAACTTTCTCGCCTGTGCGGGGATTTCTACCCTCGCGTTCTGCCACCTGCGTCGTGGAGAATACTCCAAATCCTGAGACTACGACCTTCTCGTTTTCGTTGAGTTTTTGCTCCGTCAATTCGAACAACGCGTCAAACACTCTCTTCACATCACTTTTTGATACCCCTGTGGTATCGGCTACTGCACTGATTAACTGCGATTTATTCATACTCGTGGTCGTTAAAGGTGAAAAATGGCCTATATATTGTAATACAAAATTAGCATAAAATTTTTTATAACAAAATTTTTGGACCATTTTTTGCTGATAATGAGCACTTTGTGTAACTTATAAAAAAAATAATTGAAAAATTTTTTAAAAAATATTTGGTCAATCCAAAAAAGTGTTCTACTTTTGCACCTGGAGAGATGGCAGAGTGGTCGAATGCGGCGGTCTTGAAAACCGTTGATCTTCACGGGTCCGGGGGTTCGAATCCCTCTCTCTCCGCCAAAGAGAAAAGAATATGTGACTCCTGCGTACGCGCAGGAGTTTTTTTTGTATAAAAGCACCCCACAAATTTATTTGTTAGGGTGCTTTTATTGCAAAAAATCCTTTTCAAGGACATATTCTTTTCTCTTTGAAGCCTACCACTCAGGGAAAGGGCTTGCGTAGCGAAGCGGTAGCGAGCAGAGCAAGGCCAATCCCTCTCGATTTTATACCGATGTTTCCTTGTTAATCCCGAGCAAGAGTTATTCTCACATAAATACGGGGGTTGCAGGCAGGGAATATAAAATTCAAAAGGTGCCCCGCTACGGCTGCGCCGTTCGAATCCTGCTTTTGGCAAGGGCCCCTGCGGCGAGCGGGAAGGGATGGGCGTTAAGCGGAGCAGTCGCAGACTGCGTAGTAGCCAATCCCTCTCTAAACCCTCAGCCGCTATTCTCAACCATCTCTTACTCCACGCCCTGAGCCTCGCTTCTCAGCCACTCGTCTATGTGCAGGGTGCTGATATACGACTCCACCAGGTCTATGGGCAGGTAGAAGTAGTGGTTCGACGACTCGTAGCCGATAGATGAGTCCTTCACCACAATCTCCAATGCGCGTGTTATCAGCTCGCGTTGCGTGTCGCACGCACGGCGCATAGCCTCTATGTTGGCCTTGCGCGTGGCGCTGTTCTTTGAGGATGTGTAGTAGTTGTTGCGCGCATCCACAAAGCGTCCCTGCTCGGCTGCCGATTGCAGATGTATGCTGGCTATCGCGGCACGGCGGTAGAGGCTTTCGAGCTTGGCACGGAGCTCGCCATCGACCTTTTGCAGCGCCTGTTTCAAAATCTCGACACCACGCTCAAAGCCCTTTGCTGCAAGCTCCATCTGCTGAATCCACACCTCGGCAGGATACACCGCGCGCCACTTTCTCAGGTCGTCATAGGGCAGGCCCACCATCGTTGCATAGTAACCCGAGGGTACTCTCAGAAGCGGATTGGCAGGTCCCATATGCTGAGGACCAAAGTAGACCACGCCATTGTGATACGGATACTCCTTGAAGCCCTCCGAGCAGGCCTTCCACGCCTCGCACACCTCGCTCGCCACAGCCTCGCCATACTCCTCGCGTGCAAGGTTGCGCAATACCTCGTCGGCCTTGTCGCCACGCTTAAAGGATTGGAACAGTTTCAGATTCTCCGAGGGGTAGCCACCCAGCGACCAGCTCAGCATCACGCCATCCACGCTCTGCTGCGAGAGGTTCTCGGCGTGCTGTGCCACAAGGTCGAGTGCGGGTATGGCGGGAATGATGGATAGCTCCCAAGTGGCATTCACCTGTACCTTGGCCACCGTCTTCAAGCCTGCATTGCGAGCATACTCCCAGTTGCGTAGCGCACGCGGGCCCGGGCCCACAACCGATATGGAGTATTCGCCCACCTTTGTCTCCACGCCTCCTCGCTCAAAGGGCTTCGACCACTCGCTCACCGACATAAACCAGCACTGCTTGGGCAACAGATTTATCACTCCCTCGCACTTATCCTCGGGCCAGCCCCAGTCCCACGCTATCACCTTCGCCTCGGGCGCTGCGCTGTGCACACCCTGCTCTATGGCGCGGTTCACATCGGCTATAATCTCCTCGTAGGCTCTATCCTTGCATCGCTCGCATAGGTGCTGCTTGCCGTGTGCCACGCAGGTGGTCTGATTCTCCGATGCCGTGATGGTGAAGACGCCACCCAACCCCTCCACCTGCGTGAAGAGCGTGTTCATCGAGCGTGTCAGCCACCCCAGCACCTCGGGATTTGAGGGGCAGAAGGTCTGCATTGTGCCATTCACCACACCGCCGTAAGCCTTGCGCTGCTCCGATGAAGCAAAATACTCCACATCCAGCGCGCGCGGCTCATTTACATATAGATATATCTTCACTCCGTGCTTCGCTGCGCGAGCCACCAATCGTTTTAGGCCCTCGATGCGCTGTGCGGCATCCTTGTCGCCGGGGAAGCCCTTGTCGTCGGGCTCCACCATCATTCTCAGCACCGAGTGAACCCATATACCATTCACTCCCACCTCCGACAGACGGCGGAACAACTCCTCGGGATATGTCGTAAGCTCGTGGTCGAGTAGCGGGTCACCAAAGGCCGCGAAGTAGGGGAATATCATCCTCAGCTCGAAGCCGTTGTCGTCCTGCACGCTCTGCACGCTACTTTTGCCCAAGTGCTCAAACTCGCGCACGAAGCCAAAGCGTGGCTCCTCGGGCGTAAAGGCATAGGCCAGAGGTGCTACATCGGCGGCTATGCGTGCCGCGCGTGCCTGCATCTCGGCCGTAGGCTCAACATAGCGCAGAGGCTGGCAGTAGGGCTTTATCTTGCCGTGCTTGGTGAAGAGGAAGTCGTCCTCTATGAGTCTGAATTTCAACTCCTCGGCACTCATACCCAGCAGTTGCGTAATCTGCTCGTAGGGCAGCAGGTGCCAATTGCGGCGCAGCACGGTGATATATCCGCGCGTTGTTGCCCACTCGGGCTCCACGCTCTGCTCGGCAGGCAGACCCATCGATGTGGCCAGTCGCTCGATGTTCTCCACCGAGGTGTTGAGCACCTGCGCAAGCCTCTCTTTGGGTACTACTGCCCAGTTTCGCCACACAAATGCATACTGGCGATGCGGGAAATATTCATAGTCGATAGCCTCTTTTCGTCCGCCCTCACCCGGCAGGGTGGTCTGAGTCTGTGCCTGTGCTGTTGTGTGAAGCAATGCACCCAACACCACGACAAGCAATAGTCTAAAAAACTGTTTCATCTCGAAAAATGTTTATTTTTTCAAAAGTAGTAAATCTTTGCGTAAGGTGCAAACGCTATCGTGCAATTCGCACCCCGAAAATGTCGGCTCACCCCGCAAAACATCTCTTTCGTAGTCCAAATTTTGTAATTATTTTCCAATTAGTTATATTTGCACAGTAGTCCCACCGCTCGGCACGCTACTTGTTCGGGCCGATGCGCAGGGGCGATATACTAAAACAGCTGGTCTGCTCGTTATATAATAAAGGGATATACTCCCCTTATTCGACAGACCATTAACCTATGTACGCTATGAAAACTATTAAGCGAACTTTGTTGGTATCCCTCGTGGCCGTCGTGGCTACGGGTTGCACCTCTGCCTACTACACTTCGTCAGGTGGTGCATACGATGATTTATACGCTGTTCACGACCGCACAGCCATCGCCAATCGCCAGAAGGCCGAGGCGGAGGCACGCGTTGCCGAGGCCGAAGCACGCAAGGCTGAGGCGGCAGCACGCCAGGCCGAGTTTGAGGCTCAGCTCGCCGAGTTGGGTGTTGTGCAGGCTCAGGCCAAGGCCGAGGCTGGTGTGCGCACCGACAGCGATGGCGTGATTATCGTCGAGGACAATGCCGTGCAGCGTAGCAGCAATGTCTACGACTCATACCTTGCCGACGACTACGAGAGCGCCTATGCGCGTCGTCTGCTCGGCTTCAAGTCGGCTACATACCGTATGCCGTCGAGCTACTTCAACCTGCGCTATGGTGGTGACTATATGTATGTTACTGCCTACGACCCCGCCATCTACAATGTTATGGTTGCGGGCGATCAGGTGTGGGTAGAGCCCAAGTATATCTCGTCGATGTTCGGCTCGTGGGGCGCAACAAACGCCACTATGCTCGTTCACTCGCCTTGGTACTACGGCTGGCACTCGGGCATTTACGACCCGTGGTACTACTCGTCGTGGGGCTTCCCCCGCTACTCGTGGTACGACTGGAATTGGAATATATGCTACGGCCCGAGCTGGGGTCACAACCTCTGGTGGGGCTGGGGTGGCATCTACCGCCCGTGGCGTCCCTACCACCACCATCACCATATCCACCTCGGAGGTATCCACCACGGTGCTCCCCATCTGGGTGGCGGTGGCGGACATATGAGTCACTACTACGGCTCGCGTCACAACGCTCCGCGCAATAATTTCGGTCCCGTGCAGAGCTCGCGCCACATCGTAAATCGTGGCTCGGCGCACTCTACACCCTACCGTTCGCCAAGTTCGGGTAAGGTCTACGGCGAGTCAACACGCGGCCACGGCACAAGTGTAGGCAAGCCTATGCAACCCTCGGCAGGTCGCTCGCAGGGCATAGGTCGCAATAACAACACCTCGCGCCAGCCTAATTATGCGCCCTCGCAGCGTCCCGGTTCATCGCAGCGTCCCAACTCTTCGCAGCGACCCAGCTCGTCGCAGCGTCCCGATAGCCAGCGTCAGAACAGCTCTGACCGCCAGCCGAGCTACAACCACAGCTCATCATCATTTGGTGGCTCATCGTTCAACTCGGGCGGTATGGGTGGCTCACGCGGTGGCGGTGGTGGCTTCTCGGGCGGAGGCTCGCGCAGCGCAGGCGGTCGTGGCCGATAATATTTTGACTATTATTTAAGTGCAATAATGAAGTTTTTTTCTTCCTTAAAATTTAAGTCGCTCCTGCTCTCAGCATTGCTGATGAGCAGCGTGGCGGCGCAGGCTCAGTATCGTTTTGGTGGTCTGTTGATGGACAACGACGGTATGATGTCGAACGACTTTTTCACCCTCTCGCAGAACCACTTCGGCTTCGGCACGGCTCGCTCTATGGCTATGGCTGGCGCCTTCACCTCGCTGGGTGGCGATGTGGCTTCGATGGGTATCAACCCCGCAGGTTTGGGTATGTATCGCTCGAACGACATCTCGTTCTCGCCTATGATGGCCTTCACCAACGCCGACAGCGCCGACGACAGCACCAGCAATTGGGGCAGCAACTACCTCAGCCGCTTCTCGGTGGCCAACTTGGGTGCGGTGTTCAACCTCTTCGAGAGTAGCGACAACGCTCTGGTGAGCCTCAACATCGGCTTGGGTTACAACCGTGTTGCCGACCTCAATTACAATTACAGCTTCACCTCGGTGAGTGCTCCCTCGTCATATCCCTACCGCTCTATCAACGACGCCTTCGTGCGCCAGCTGGGTCAGGGTGGTATCTTCCCCGCAGAGGATGGCTCGCTCGATTACTCGTTTGGCAACTCATACTATTGGGGCGGTATGCTGGCATATAACGGCTACCTGCTCGATGTAGGCACCGACGATTTGGGCGACTATTGGACCTCGGCAAACCGCATCGGCGCTAACGCCTCGGTGGGTCACACGGTGGGCGTAGAGAGCCGTGGCTATATCGGTGAGTACGACCTCTCGATGGGTCTTAATGTGGCGAATAAACTCTACTTCGGTGCTACACTCGGCATTCAGACAGTTCGCTGGGAGCAGCAGCTCTACTACGGCGAGGATTACCAATACACCTCTGACCCCGTATATAGCGACGACACCCTCATTCCCGAGGGCTATGCTGCACAGTATATGGACTACAATCAGGCGGTGCGCACCAGTGGCGCGGGCGTAAACTTAAAGGTGGGTGTCATCTATCGCCCCATCACTTCGCTTCGTTTGGGTGTGGCTCTGCATACCCCCACCTACTACTCTTTGGAGCGTAGCTATCAGGCATATATGGCCTCAAACTTCAACCCCGAGGGTGACACCACCCCCACATTGGAGGATGTAGGCGAGAACTCGTGGGAGTTCTGCTCGCCCACACGCCTTATGGTGGGTGCTTCGTACTCGTTTGGTCGCTTCGCCGTGCTCTCGGTGGACTACGAGCGCGATTGGTATAACGGTATTCGTGTTAAGCGTGTCCCCGCAGGCTTCGATTTGACCGAGGCCGACTACCGTCAGGAGTTCAAGGATAACTTCAAAGGCTCTAACATCCTGCGTGTGGGTGCCGAGATTAAGCCCATATCAAACTTCGCCCTGCGCGTGGGTTATGGACTGAGCGATGGCGCGTTGCGTAATGCCTACCCCAACTACTACAACCGCCCCCTCACCTTCCGCGTGGAGTGCTACTCGGGTGGCGCTGGCGTAGCATTTGGCCGCACAACACTCGACTTGGCCTACCAGCACCTTGTGGAGAGTAAAACTGCTTATATGCTCTACTACGCGCTGGACGATGCAGGTCAGTTCGACACGGCAAGTCCCTACTACACAACCTCATTCAAGCGCAACTATGTTACGCTGACCTTGGGATATAAATTTTAAGTAATTGTTATAGGAATTATAGGTGTTATAAGTGTTGCAAAGCACTTTTCCTATAATTCCTATATCTCTTATAATACCTATAACACCTATAAAAACTACCCTAAAAAAACTATGAAAAAACTTCTCTTTCCTCTGCTTTCACTGCTCTTTATGGTAAGCTGCGGCCAGCGCGAGCTCAATATCCGTGCTGCCACCTACAATGTGCGTTACGATGCTGCGGCCGATGCCACCAATGGCGACTCGTGGGCTGAGCGTAAGGAGGCTGTGGTGAAGCTCGTCCGCGACTACGATTTCGACATCTTCGGCACTCAGGAGGCCAACGACAACCAGATGCCCGAGTTCGCGGCTATGTTGCCCGACTACGACTACATCTTCCACCCCTACGGCAATATCAACCGCTACGGTCACAGCTGCATAACATTCTTTAAGCGAGATAAATACGAGCTCCTCGACCAGGGCACATTCTGGTATAGCCAGACTCCCGACACCGAGAGCGTGGGCTGGGACGCCAACGACTACCGCCTCTGCAATTGGGGTAAGTTCCGCGACAAGGCTTCGGACCGCGTCTTCTTCTACTTCAACTCGCACTTCTACTGGCGTTTGGAGGAGGCACGCGCCAATTCGGGCAAGGTACTTATCTCTAAGGTCAAGGAGATTGCGGGCGATGCTCCCGCCATCTGCGTGGGCGACTACAACTCACGCCCCGAGTCTCCGCAGGTTGCCGACATCCTCTCGCTGCTGAACGACGCCTATGCCGTGAGCGTGGCCGAGCCCGTGGGCTCTTACGACACCGACCTTGGTGGTGGTAACTTCGTAGGTCCGGCAAAGGGTCGTATCGACTTTATCTTCACAAGCAAGAATATCCGTGTGAACGATTACACCGTGCCCGAGGACAAGCGCGCGAACGGTCACTACCCCTCGGACCACCTGCCTATCGTATGTAATCTTACAATCGAGTAAATTTTTCGCTTGATATAGTACACCTTAAATAAAAAATGGTTACTTTTGTACTTTGTACAAGGTGACCATTTTTTTGATTTTGAATTTTATAAGATATGGCAGTAGAACTTAAAGATTTAACCAAGGTCGAGGATAATTACTCGAAGTGGTACAACGAGTTGGTCGTTAAGGCCGGTCTTGCCGAGAATTCGGCTGTTCGTGGTTGTATGGTTATCAAACCCTATGGCTACTCTATTTGGGAGAAGATGCAGCGTGCGCTGGACGATATGTTCAAGGCTACGGGTCACGAGAACGCATACTTCCCTCTCTTCATCCCCAAGTCATTCTTCTCGCGCGAGGCATCGCATGTGGAGGGCTTCGCTAAGGAGTGCGCCGTTGTTACGCACTACCGCTTGATGAACAGCCCCCGCGGCGAGGGTGTTGTCGTAGACCCCTCGGCACGCTTGGAGGAGGAGCTCATCGTGCGTCCCACATCGGAGACCATCATCTGGAACACATACAAGAACTGGATTACATCATACCGCGACCTGCCCATCCTCTGCAACCAGTGGGCAAATGTTGTGCGTTGGGAGATGCGTACCCGCCTCTTCTTGCGTACCGCCGAGTTCCTCTGGCAGGAGGGCCACACCGCACACGCTACACGCGAGGAGGCTATCGAGGAGGCAGAGAAGATGATTAATGTCTACAAGGAGTTTGCCGAGAAGTGGATGGGCGTGCCCGTTATCGTGGGTCACAAGTCGCCCAACGAGCGCTTCGCAGGTGCTGAGGATACCCTCACCATCGAGGCATTGATGCAGGACGGCAAGGCTTTGCAGAGCGGTACATCACACTTCCTTGGCCAGAACTTCGCCAAGGCGTTCGATGTAACCTACACCACCAAGGAGGGTAAGCAGGAGTATGTTTGGGCTACATCGTGGGGTGTATCTACACGCTTGATGGGTGCCTTGATTATGGCTCACTCAGACAACAACGGCCTTGTACTTCCTCCGAAGTTGGCTCCTATCCAGGTTGCTATGGTGCCCATCTACAAGGGCGAGGAGCAGCTCCGTGAGATGACCGAGAAGATGGAGGCTATCGCTAAGGAGCTTCGCGCTAAGGGCGTATCTGTTAAGGTCGATGCTCGCGACAATGTTCGCTCAGGCTTTAAGTTCGCCGAGTATGAGTTGAAGGGTGTACCCGTGCGTTTGGCACTCGGTCCTCGCGACTTGCAGAATGGCACTATCGAGCTCGCTCGCCGTGACACACTCACCAAGGAGGTTGTTCCGCAGGAGGGCCTCACAGAGCGTATCGTAGCACTTCTTGACGAAATCCAAGAAAATATCTTCAAGAAGGCTCTCGACTACCGCAACTCTATGATTACCGAGGTTAACACTTGGGAGGAGTTTGTCGATGCGTTGGAGAACAAGGGCGGTTTCATCTCGGCTCACTGGGACGGCACCGTTGAGACTGAGGTTGCCATCAAGGAGGCTACAAAGGCTACTATCCGTTGTATCCCGTTGGATGCTAAGCCCGAGGAGGGTAAGTGTATCCACTCAGGTAAGCCTTCGAAGTGTCGTGTTCTCTTCGCCAGAAGTTACTAAAAAATGTCAAATAAGGTGATTTACTGCGTTACGCTCGCCCTCGAAATGCTCATTTACGACAAGTAAACTCCGCTTTCTCGGTCATCGCAAGCCTTGTAAATCACTCTTATTTAAACATTTTTATGATATGATAGGTGTTATAGGTGTTAAATATATTTTCACTTATAGCACCTATAATGCTTATAACACCTACTACACCTAACCCAAACAGACTATGAAAAAAATCTTTTCTTACATCGTAATATGTGCTGCGGCCCTCGCGCTCGCATCGTGTGGCACACAGCAAAAGGAGGTTGTAGACTATGTTAACAACCGCATCGGTAACATCTCGCACCTGCTGGTGCCTACCTATCCCACCAGCCAGCTCCCCAACGCTATGCTGCGTATGAACCCCGACCACAGCGAGTACACCACCGACCGCACAGGCGGTATCCCGATGAATGTACCCTCGCACCGCCAGGGCTCGGTGACGATGATTAAACCCTTCTCGGGCAATGCAGATGTTGTCGACGAGAAGTTCCGCTACCGCTACGACCACGAGAAGACTGCGCCCTACCGCTACTCTGTCTATCTCGATGACTTTGGCATCGCACTCGACTACGCTCCTGCCGAGCACTCGGCAATTATGAGCTGCTCGTTTGAGCAGGCTGGTGACCGCTTCATACTCTTCAAGAACCTCAATAAGGGTGAGATTTTCGCCGAGGGCAACCGTATGTGGGGCTATGATGTTTACTACGACACCAATCACTACTTCTTCTTGGAGTTCGACCAGACACCCGTGGCTTTCAGTGGCAAGGATGGCGACGCCGTGCGCTATGCGCAGTTTGCCCCCGAGGTGGATAAGGTGACACTCCGCTACGGCATCTCTTACATCGACTACGCTCAGGCCGAGCGCCACTTGTGTAGTGAGATTCCCGCATTCGACATAGAGAAGACCGTTGCGGCAGCACGCGAGGCGTGGAACGCTGCACTCGGCAAGATTGAGGTCGAGGGTGGCACCGAGGACCAGCGCACAACATTCTACACGGCTCTCTACCGTGCTCACGAGCGTATGATTAACCTCTCGGAGGAGGGACGCTACCGCGGACCTTTCGACAAACAGATTCACGACGATGGGGGCGTAGCCTTCTGGACCGACGACTGGGTGTGGGATACATACCAGTCGCTCCACCCCCTGCACTGCATCATCAACCCCAAGGCCGAGGGCGAGAAGATGAACTCCTATGTGCGTATGTACCGCGAGGCGGGCTGGATGCCTACCTTCCCTGCCGTCTATGGCGACTCGCACCGTATGAACGGCAACCACGCTGCGGCTATCTTTGCCGATGCGCTGGCTAAGGGCATCGAGTTCGATGTTGAGGGCGCCTTCGAGGGTATGCACCACACCGTGCTCAACGAGACTATGATTCCGTGGGTACTTGCCCCCGCAACAGAGCTTGACAAGTTCTACCACGAGAATGGCTGGTTCCCTGCGCTCCACCCTGGCGAGAAGGAGACCGTCAAGGAGGCTATGGGCTTTGAGAATCGTCAGTCGGTAGCCGTTACTCTGGCTGCATCGTACGACGACTGGTGTATCGCGCAGCTGGCGAAGAAGCTCGGTCGCAAGGATGATTACAACTTCCACCTGCAACGCAGCTTCAACTATCGCAACCTCTTCAACGCCGAGACAGGCTTCTTTCACCCCAAGGACAACAAGGGCGAGTTCATCCAGCCCTTCGACTATGTCTTCTCGGGCGGCCTCGGCGCGCGTGCTTACTATGACGAGAACAACGCCTGGACATATATCTGGGATGTGCATCACAATATAGGCGACTTGGTGGCTTTGTTCGGCTCTGAGGAGCGTTTCGTCGAAAAACTCGACCAGCTCTTCAACGAGAGTATGCGCCTTTCGAAGTGGCAGTACTACGCTAAGCTGCCCGACTCAACAGGTAATGTTGGACAGTTTGTTATGGGTAACGAGCCGAGCTGCCATATCCCTTATCTCTATAACTACGCGGGTGCTCCGTGGAAGACCCAGAAGCGTATCCGTATGCTTATGGAGGCGTGGTTCCGCAACGACCTGATGGGTATGTGTGGCGATGAGGACGGCGGCGGTATGTCGGCATTCTATGTCTTCTCGGCTATGGGATTCTACCCCGTAACGGCGGGTCTTCCGTACTATGTCATCGGCTCGCCCATCTTCGACAAGGTTTCTATTAACCTCGACAATGGCAAGACCTTCACCGTTGTTGCCAAGAATAACTCTGCCGACAACAAGTATATCCAGTCTGCTACGCTCAATGGCCAGCCCTACAACAAAACTTACTTCTCGCACGAGGATATCCTCGCGGGTGGTACTTTGGAGCTAGTTATGGGCGACCGTCCCAACAAGAGTTGGGGTGTGGGTGCCGATGCTGTTCCCCCTTCGGAGGGCAGTGTGGTTAATCTTATGAAGTAAGATGAAAGATAAAAGAGCAAAGATAAAAGAGCAAAGAGTATACTATGCAGCATTTTGATTCGGACTATATGGAGGGTGCGCATCCGCTGATTTTGGATGCCCTTGTAAATACCAATATGCAGAAGAGCTCGGGCTATGGCACAGACGAGTATTGTGCCTCGGCACGCGCTAAAATCCTTGCGGCGTGTGGACTCTCGGCCGATGAGGGCGAGGTACACTTGCTCGTTGGTGGCACGCAGACCAACGCCACCGTCATCAAGGCTCTGCTGCGCCCCTACGAGGGTGTCATCGCCGCCACTACGGGCCACATAGCACTGCACGAGGCGGGCGCTATTGAGGCTTCGGGCCACAAGGTGCTGACAATACCCGCTGTTGATGGCAAGCTCACGGCCGAGGCTGTCGATGAGTATATTTCAGCCTTCCGTGCCGACGAGGCGTGGGACCATATGGTGTGGCCGGGTATGGTCTACATCTCGCAACCCACCGAGTATGGCACTCTCTACTCGCTTGCCGAGTTGGAGGCTATCGCGGCTGTATGTCGCAAGTGGCAGATACCTCTGTTTGCCGATGGTGCTCGCTTGGGTTATGCCTTGGCTTCGCCCGCAACGGATGTCACGCTGAAGGATTTGGCTCGCCTGTGCGATGTATTCTATATCGGTGGCACCAAGTGCGGAGCTATGTTTGGCGAGGCTGTTGTTATGCGCAAGGGTCTTGTGCCACACTTCTTCACCATCATCAAGCAGCAGGGTGCCCTGCTGGCCAAAGGCCGTATGCTCGGCATACAGTTCGATGTGCTCTTCACCGATGACCTATATATAAATATAGCGCGCCACGCCGTTGAGGAGGCTGCGCGCCTGCGTGAGGCATTCCGCTCGAAGGGCTATGAGATTTACGCCGAGTCGCCCACAAATCAGGTCTTCGTGGCACTCACCGCCCAGCAGGAGGCGCATCTGCGCACGCTCACTACCTTCTCGGAGTGGGAGCGCACGGCAGATGGCCGCCTTGTTGTCCGCCTTGCCACCTCGTGGGCAACCCGCTCGGAGGATGTGGATGCGCTGATTGGGGAGTTGTAAACAGAAATGATAGGTGTTATTTATACCAAGATCTGTAATTATTATAAATAGATACTGTATTTTATCTGCTAATAAAATTAGAAGCGACTTTGGAATTACCGAAGTCGCTTCTAATTACAACATCTCTTTTACAACTTGAATCCCAAGTGTATACAGAAGATACCTGCCGCTTTCTTTAACATTTCTTCACCAGAACTACCGTATGTGGTATTGAAGTACTTGTATTGGTATTGTGAACCTTTGTATCCCAACATTACATATATGGTTTGCTTCTCATTAATCTTAAAATCTATACCAAATGCAGGCTCATAAGTAAATCCATTTGCCATCTTTATTTCATTGGATGTTAATCCAAATGTTCCACCTGCATCAACCAAAAGGAATGGAGATACATTACCTTTTGTTAGATTGTATTTTGCTCTAACAAATGCCTGTATATTATTTCTCACATCATAGCTGTCGTATGTTAGAGATTCACCTTTACTGATATACTCATAACTTTTATAATATAGACCATCAATATAAGAGTAACCCACACCAGCGCCAATAAAGAACGAGGGGCTTACGCGATAACCTCCAATAAAACTCGCTCCAAATGTGTAATTAATACAATCATCCAATCCGACACCTCCGTTGATTTCAATCGCTTTTTCAAAGCCTTTGTCCTGAGCAAAGAGATTGCAACACATAAGTGATAGAGATACAATACATAAAATCTTTTTCATAATTGTAGTATTTAAGTTAAACAAAAAAAGGCGTGCACTATACCTGCACGCCATCAAGGGCTACCACACCCTACAACACTCCTACAAGTAAGTACACGCAAAACTGCACTTACCTAATGGAGTGTTCAAGAATTAAGCCTTATCTAAATCAATGTGGTAGTTCGATGGCGATTAGGCAATATGTATTACAAATGTAGTCTAAATTTTCGGTTGTTCAAAATTTAGAGTTATAAAATATATATTGTTCTATACACCGTTTTCTCTTGTCTTTTCAGTCATCAGCGTAAAATAGATATACTACAATTATACCCCCCCCTCTACATCTAAAAACTAAGTAATTAGATATTAGCGGAGAGAAGGATGGGATGTAGGCGTTAGCGGAGCTAACGAGTGACGGAGGATTTGTAAAGAGGATGAGAGGTAGCAGGAAGTTTGAAGGGTGGATAAAGATGTAACAAGTGGCAGGAGATTTGAATAGTGGATGTTAGCTGAGTAAATAGGTAGATTTTACTCCTCTGACCGTTGGGCACCTCCCCTAAATTAGGGGAGGAATAGGATTTTTATAGGTATTATAAGTGCTATAAGTGTTATACTGCCAGCAGCGGGAATATTGCGCGGTAGTCGAAAATTGCCTATAACACCTATTGCACCTATAATACTTATAATAAAAAAGGTTGTCCGTTTGGACAACCTTTTTTATTTACTTTCTGATGCTCTCCATCCACTGCATCATTGTTTCCTGCCAGATGGCTTTGTACTTGAACGAGTCGCGGAAACCCCAGCCGTGACCTCCCGAGGGGAGAATGTTTATCGAGGCGGGAATACCCAACTCGCAGAGTGCGTTGTAGAACTTCGTTGAGCTGATGGGTGGCACTGTCGCATCGTCGCCCGAGAGAATCAGCAGCGTCTGTGGCGCATCCTTGCCCGCCACGAGCTCGGGTGCCCACTTCTCCGACTGCTCCTGCGTGCGCTCCTTGCCCAATAGATAGTCGTACGAACCCTTGTGCGTCTGCAACGGATTACTTGTAATCACGGGGTAGAACAACACCGCAAAGTCGGGACGCAGTGCTGCGCGCGCCGATGTGTCGCCATTGGCTTTCAGGCTACCCACGGCTGTCGATGCGGCCAGATGACCACCTGCCGAGAAGCCCATAATACCCTACTGCTTTACCGCCGCCTTGCCACGATACTCCTCGCGCATATAACGCAATGCCTCGGCAGCATCCTCCATCGGCACCTGAGGTGTGGTGTTGGGCATACGATACTTCAACACCGCCGTTGTGATGCCATTCTCGGCCATCCACTTGGCGTAGTCGTGACCCTCGTGGCCCATAGCCAGCAGGCGATAGCCACCACCCGGGCATATCACCACCGCCTGACCCGTAGCCTTCTGCTCATTGGCCTCGTAGATGTAGAGCACCGCCTCGGTGATGTTCGAGATGCGCTCCTGACCCTCATCTTTCTCGGGGCCACTCAGATGGTTCGAGTGGGGCGCTGTGGCATTGTCCCACAACTTTACTGTCAAATCCTGTGCCTGTGTATTCATAACAAACAGCGATGCTACTATCGCCATAAGTGCGTTAAGTTTCATAATATCAATTATTTATATTCTACTCCATCTTCAAGCGACCCTTGACATACTCGCCAATGCGCTCCACGAAGTTGTAGCTGCCCGTGCCGGGTGCTGCCTCGCGCTGGAAGCAGTGAGGACGCAGAGCAAGGGTGTGCAACTCGCACTGAATACCCATAGCACGCATCTTCTCCCACACCTTTACAGAGTTCATTGCAGCCCAGCCGTCGGCGTCGCCGTGTACGAGATACATCGGAGCGGTGTCCAAGTCGAAGCTAAACTCGGGAACAAGCACCGCGCTGTCGGCATTACCGCCCGTTGTGTTGTTCTTGTCGGCACCATCTGTCAGAGCGTATGCGGGGTAGATACCCACGCCCCACTGTACATTGCAGGGGAGCTTATCAACCTCGTCGATGGGCAGATATGACTGGTGGCGTGAGCTTGTTACACCCATCAGCGTGAGGTGACCACCTGCCGAGCTACCCATAATACCAATATTGTTGGGGTCGAGTCCATACTTCTCGGCCTGGCTACGCACCAGACGAATGGCGCGCTGCAAATCCTGCCAAGCTGTGGTGTGCTTCGCAAGACCACTCTCCTTTGTTGGGCGGGGTGTGCGGTACTTCATCGTAACCACTGTGATACCCTGCTCGTTGAGGTGACGGCGTATGGGTGCTACCTCAAATCCGTCGGGGTTGTTGCCTGTGTAGCTGCCGCCCGAGTAGATAATCTGAATACCCTTAGTCTTTAAGTTCTTGGGCATATGCCACTCGATGTAGGGCTTGCACTGGTGCTCCTGATAGTCGGGAGTCTTACCCTCGGGCCATACATCCTGTACAATCTTGTCGGCGCGCGCCTCGTCACTCGCGTAGCGCTCCATCAGCACCTCGTTCGCGCCCAGCTCGCCCATAAATCCCATCTGGCGCATAAACTCTACGGTGCGCTCAAAGCCAAATGCACCGTGACCCTTGTCGGGGTAGAGGTGCAACTCGGCAGGCACCTTCATCTCGCGCAACTTGCGATATACGAGTGTCGAGCCGTTGGGTGTGTAGGGGTCTTTGCCACCGTGTTGGAGGCTCATAGGGCAGGTCTTAGCGTCAAACTTGAATACCTCCGAGAGCTTTACATCAATACCATAGCCATCTCGTGTAGCGCGTGTGCCTGTCTCGCCATCTGTTGTTACATAGGCGGGAGCATTCACGATAGCCCAGTTGATATGGCAGGGCACATCATCGAGCTTATCCACCTTCTCGTAGGCCGCAGTCTGCGAGCTTGTAGCCAGAAGCAGTGCCAAGTGCGAGCCTGCCGACATAGAGATAACTCCAATCTTCTCGGGGTCGTAGCCACGCTTCGCAGCCTCGTCACGCACCATACGCACGGCACGCTGACCATCCTCCCACGCAGTCTGGTATATAGGCAGACCCACGGGGCGGGGTGTACGATAGACAAAGTTTACGGTCTGGAAGCCGAGCTTGGTTAGCTCCTCGCGCCACATCTTGATAAGTCCCACATCGCAGCAGTTCTGATAGCTGCCGCCCGAGATGAGAATCATACAAGCGTCGTTGTCCACCGCAGCGGCAGGCTTGTCGCCCCACTCCAAATAGGCTGTGCGATGCTTGTCGGCCTTGAAGCCCTCCTTGCCAGCCTCGTCGGTCATAGCTGCAATCTGATGGCTCTGCGCGTTGGGCATCTTGTCCTTGGGCCATACGGGTACGCGCTCCAACGCACTCGCGTTGATGAGGCTGAAAATGCTAAGTAGCAGGATTATCCACTTTGTCTTCATAGTTATGGTAGTTTAGGTCTTCATCACACCGAGCGGCGCACCTGCGCCCCTCGGTATGACGAAATGTATTACATTACAATGTTGATGATTTTGCCCTTCACGACAATAATCTTCTTGGGGGCCTTGCCCTCCAACCACTTCTGTGCGCCCTCGGTTGTGACGATGTCGGCCTGAATCTCAGCAGGACCCATATCCAAAGCGTAGGTCTGCTTGAAGCGCAACTTACCGTTAACCATTACGGGGTACTCAAAAGCGCTCTCCACGAGGTGCTTCTCGTCGAATGTGGGGTATGCAGCATCGAAGATAGTCTGCTCGTGGCCCATAGCCTCCCACAACTCCTCGGCGATGTGAGGCGCAAAGGGAGCGATAAGGATTGTCAATGGCTCCAACACCTCGCGCTTGTGGCAAGCACCGAGCTCGTTGAGGCAAATCATAAATGCGCTAATCGAAGTATTGAACGAAAAGTTCTCGATATCCTCGCGAATCTTCTTGATAGTCTTGTGCAGTGTCTTCAACTCGGCGGGTGTTGCAGCCTCGTCGGTAAGGGTGAATGCGCCCTCGCGGTCGAAGAACAAACGCCAGAACTTACGCAGGAACTTGTGAACACCGTCGATACCGTTTGTATCCCACGGCTTCGACTGCTCCAATGGACCGAGGAACATCTCGTACATACGCAGCGTGTCGGCACCGTAGTTCTCTACGATGTGGTCGGGGTTTACTACATTGAACATCGACTTCGACATCTTCTCGATAGCCCAGCCGCAGATGTACTTGCCATCCTCCAAGATGAACTCCGCGTCGCGGAACTCGGGACGCCAAGCGCGGAATGCCTCGAGGTCGAGCTGGTCGTTCTTCACGATATTTACATCGACGTGAATCTCCTGTGTCTCATAGTCGCCCTTCAAGCCGAGCGATACGAACTTATTTGTGCCCACTACACGGTAAACGAAGTTCGAGCGGCCCTGAATCATACCCTGATTTACCAGCTTCTTGAAGGGCTCCGACTCGCATACATAACCCAAGTCGTAGAGGAACATATTCCAGAAGCGTGAGTACATCAAGTGACCTGTTGCGTGCTCGATACCGCCGATGTAGAGGTCTACATTACGCCAGTAGTCGTTTGCCTCCTTCGATACGAGAGCCTCGCCGTTGCGGGGGTCCATATATCGCAAGTAGTATGCCGATGAGCCAGCAAAGCCGGGCATTGTCGAGAGCTCCAACTGATGACCCTCGTAAGCCCAATCAGCTACGCGAGCCAAGGGGGGCTCACCCTGCTCTGTGGGACCGAAGTTTTCGATGGGAGGAAGCTCCAACGGCAACTTATCCTCGGGCAGAGGATATGCTGTCTCGCCCTTGTAGTATACGGGGAAGGGCTCGCCCCAGTAGCGCTGACGCGAGAAGATGGCGTCACGCAGACGGTAGTTGATGAGTTTCTTACCCAAGCCACGGCTCTCCACCTCGGCAAACATTGCGGGGATAGCCTCCGTAACATCTTTGCCTGTGAGGAAGCCCGAGTTAATCATCTTACCCGACTTAGCATCGTACGACTCCACCTCGATGTTGCCACCCTCCACAACGGGGACAATCTCCAAACCGAAGTGGCGTGCAAAGGCGTAGTCGCGCGAGTCGTGCGCGGGCACAGCCATAATCGCGCCTGTACCGTAACCTGCCAATACATAATCCGAGATATAGATAGGAATAGCCTTGCCTGTGAAGGGGTTGATGGCGTATGAACCCGTAGCAACACCACTCACGCGGCGTGTCTCGGCAATACGCTCACGCTCCGAGCGCTTCTTAGTCTGGGCGATGTACTCCTCCACGGCAGCCTTGTTCTCTGCGGTGGTAAGCTCCTCCACCCACTCGTGCTCGGGGGCGATAACCATAAATGTAACACCGAAGATTGTGTCAGGGCGTGTGGTGAAAATCTCCAACTTGCGCTCCGAGTCCTTCACATCGAAGAATACCTGCGCACCCTCCGAGCGACCAATCCAGTTACGCTGAATTTCCTTCAAAGAGTCGCTCCACTCCAACTTCTCCAAGCCGTCCAACATACGCTGTGCATAGGCCGTTACGCGCAGTGACCACTGCTTCATACGCTTCTGCTCCACGGGGAAGCCACCACGCACCGACAAGCCATCCTTCACCTCGTCGTTAGCGAGCACTGTACCCAACTGCGGACACCAGTTCACCATAGTGTCGGCACGGTATGCGAGGCGGAAGTTCTGCAACACCTGCTCCTTCTCCTCCTCCGAGTATGCGTTCCACTGCTCTGCGGTGAACGACACGGGCGCTGTGCAAGCAGCGTTCACACCCTCGGTACCGCTCTGAGCAAACTTCGCCACCAACTCCTTGATGGGGCATGCCTTCTGGCAGTCGTGGTTGTAGTAGTGGTCGTACATCTTCAAGAATGCCCACTGTGTCCACTTGTAATACTCGGGCTCGCAGGTGCGTACCTCGCGGTCCCAGTCGTAGCAGAAGCCAATCTTGTCCATCTGCTCGCGGTAGCGGTTGATGTTCTGCTCGGTCGTAACGGCAGGGTGCTGACCTGTCTGAATAGCATACTGCTCGGCGGGAAGACCAAATGCGTCGTAACCCATCGGGTGCAACACATTAAATCCGCACAGACGCTTGTAGCGCGAGTAGATGTCCGATGCGATATATCCCAGCGGGTGGCCTACATGCAGACCAGCACCCGACGGATAGGGGAACATATCCAGAACATAGAATTTAGGACGCGCGGGGTCAACCTCCACGCGGTAAGTTTTGCGTTCGTTCCAGAGCTTTTGCCATTTGCTCTCAATCGACTTGAAATTGTATTCCATAATAGTATCTGTTTTTGTTTTTTGTTTCTGTTTCTTGGGTTTTTGCCCGCCTGCGATACTCCGCCACCGAGCAAATAAACTCTAACCGACAAAGATAAGAAAAAAAGATGAAAGATAAAAGAGCAAAGAGCAAAGAGGGGAGAGCAAAGAGGGGAGAGCAGAGAGCAAAGTGTAAAGATGCAAGTGTAGAAATAAAAAATTATAACACCTATAATTCCTATATTACCTATAACTCCTATCATAATAGCCTCCACCCCCACCCCCACCACCCACACCCCTTATAACACTCATTCAGGCAGTTACGCGGGGCGCGCAAAATGGTGCGAGCGAGCCGCAAACGAGCCGCGAGAATTCGTTAAATAATCGTTAATATTGTCAAAAATATGTTGCGATTTGGCACGGATATATTATCTTTGAAAACAGAAATGCGCCCTAAACGCACAGCGCAAGGGACGAAACTACTTAATTATGAGCGTGTTATACACAGTAATGCTTGCCGTGTTGGCTATCTTGGCCATCTCGGGACTCTATGTCGGCGTAACAAACGATGCCGTAAACTTCCTTAACGCAGCCATCGGCTCTAAGGTGGCTAAGATGCGTACCATTTTGGCCGTAGCCACTGTTGGTATCATCATCGGCGTATTGACTTCATCGGGTATGATGGAGGTTGCGCGTAGCGGTATGTTCAACCCCGGCTTGTTCACCTTCCACGAGATTATGATTCTCTATGTGAGTGTGATGTTTGCCAATGTCATCCTGCTGGATATCTACAACTCGCTGGGTCTGCCCACATCAACCACTGTTGCATTGGTTTTCAGCTTGTTGGGAGCTGCTATCGCCGTTTCGTTGTATAAGATTTCGGGCGACCCGTCGCTCACTTTGGGCTCGCTGGGTGGCTTCATCAACACCACACGCGCTATGGGTGTAATCTCGGCAATCCTGTTGTCGGTGCTTATCGCCTTCGTTTTCGGTACGCTAATTATGTGGATATCACGCCTTTTGTTCACATTCCGCTACTTCGCCATCTTCCGTAAGGCGGGTGCTTTGTGGTGCGGTTTCTCGTTCACAGCCATCGCATATTTCGCAGTCTTCAAGGCGTTGAAGGGTGTGTTGTCGGGTACGGCAATGTACACCTGGATTAGCGATAATCTCCTCATTGCGCTTGTTCTCTGCTGGTTGTTCTGCACCGTTGTGCTGTTCTTTATGCAGATGTTCCGCATCAATATCCTGCGTATCAACATCCTCACAGGTACCTTCGCCCTGGCTTTGGCCTTCGCGGGTAACGACCTTGTGAACTTTATCGGTGTGCCCATCGCAGGTTTGGACGCATACAAAATCGCTCAGGAGGCAGGTTCAACCTCTATCCTGATGGAGGGCCTCAACGAGAATCTCCCTGCGCAGTTCATCTGGATGTTGCTCTCGGGTGTTATTATGGTTATCACGCTGTGGACCTCTACCAAGTCTATGAATGTGTCGCAGACCGAGATTTCACTCGCAGGTCACGGCGACGATGTCGAGGGTGAGGTAAACTCAAATGTCTTCTCACGCTCTATCGTGCGTGCCTCAATCGGCATCTCAAACTTCTTCGATAAGATTACTCCCAACTCTGTTCAGGAGTTCGTAAGTAAGCGTTTCGAGTACGAGGATGTGGAGAAGAATGGCGCTCCCTACGATAAGATTCGTGCCGTTGTGAACCTTACAACTGCCGCACTGCTTATCTCTGTGGGTACATCGCTCAAATTGCCCTTGTCTACAACCTATGTATGTTTTATGGTGGCTATGGGTTCATCGCTTGCCGATAAGGCGTGGGGTCGAGAGTCGGCCGTACACCGCATCTCGGGCGTTATGACCGTAGTTATGGGTTGGTTCGTTATAGGTATCGGCGCATTTATCATCGCTATCGGCGTGGGCTTGTTGCTCATCTGGGGTGGTACTATCGCCTTCGTTATCGTTACCGTAGCGTGCGCCTATATGCTCATCAAGAGTAACTTCATCGACGCAAAGAAGAAGGAGGCTATGCCCGAGAAGGCTATCGCAAACGACACCGTGGATAGCGTTTTGGACGAGGTTTGCCAGATGATGAAGAGCTCAACACAGATTTACGACCGCACCTTGGTGGCTGTGTTGAAGGAGGACCGCCGTGCGTTGAAGGAGCTTGTGCGCCAGTCTAACGATATGTACGACGAGTGCCACAAGATTAAGTATAGCCTTATGCCCGCCCTGCGCAAGATGAAGGGCTCGGGCTTGGAGCTCTCGCTCTACTACATTCAGGTTGTGGATTATCTTAACGAGATGGCCAAGGCGTTGGTACACATCACCCGTCCCGCCTTCGATCACATCGACAACAACCATAAGGGTCTCTCGGAGGAGCAGATTGCCGACCTCAAACACATCAACGACGATGTAGCCGAGATTTACGGTAGCATCAACCGTATGATTACCGAGAATAACTTCGCCGACATCGACCTTGTGCTTACAATGCGTGACGAGCTCTTCGAGCGTATCGCCACAACAACCAAGTCGGAGCTTGTGCGTATCAATGCTGGCGAGGGTAACACCAAGGCAAGTATGTTCTACCTCACCGTGCTTAGCGAGACTAAGGCTATGGTGCTCCAAGCGCGTAACCTCTTGAAGGCTCAGCGCTACTTCCTCGAACACGCTGGTGTGCAGAAGAATTGGATGCAGGTAGGCCGATAGTAGAAACTGTCTAACAAATAATAAAAGCGCTTGTCCGTAAGGACAGGCGCTTTGTTGTTATAGGAGTTATAGGAATTATAGGAGTTATAATTTGCGGTGCTTGATGCGCTCGCGGCACATCTGCTCCCTGATGCCACCATTCTCCAAGAAATCCGCTTTGGCATACTCCATAAGTTTATATATCAATAAATCTGCTTGGTGTATCAATGTTATCGCTATGTTGGCAATTGTCTCTGCGTTGCGTTGTCTAATAGCCTCGCGGTAATATGCCGAGTTGTTGTTTTGCGAACATATCTTGCGAGTCTTTATCGCCCGCTCGTCCTCCATCGCCCATAGTTCCAATGAGCGAACGCGCAAGAAATCCTCATAATCGACAAGCAACTCTTTCAGGCTCGCCTTTGCAACATTGAGCAACTTTATCTCGCTCTCGCGCGATGTTGTGGCCGCCGACACTCCCTCGGCAATATTCTGTTTTCCCGAGCGGGCAGCTTGTATCATCTGGTCTTGGGTACGGTCGCTATTGGCTAAGAAATTATGGGCAAAATAGAATGTTATATCGTATATGCACTCCGCCTTTTGATAAGCTATCAAATTGCGGAAATCGCCCTTTAATTGTATAAACCCGTTATCACTCATATAATACCTATAACACCTATAATACCTATTTTCCTACTCAAAATCCTCCTCGTCGAAGTACATTCCGTCCATCAGTGCATCTATCTCGCGGCGCTCCTTCTTTGTGGGGCGACCCGTGCCGCGCTCGCGGAAGACGAAGATTGTTTCGCGTGGTGTCAGTAGCTTGTCCAACTCCTCCTGCGGTGTGATGTTGAGGCAGTATTGGGGCACATTCTTCGCGCCCTGACGACTCGACACCAACTCCAACACCTTGTAGCGGTATGTCACGGGCATCTTCTTCACGGATATAATATCGCCCTCCTTCACCTCGCGCGAGGGCTTGGCATAGGCATCGTTCACCAGCACGCGGTTGTTGCGTATGGCATCGGCAGCATCCGAGCGTGTCTTAAACACGCGAACGGCCCATAAGTATTTATCTAATCGAACTTCGCTCATTTTTCTCTTATATTATAAATAGTTTAACCTTTTTCCGCTTCCGACTGCCGACCTTTATTCCATCCACACCAAACACACAGGCATACTTAGCTCCAGCACCTCGCCTGTTGCAGTCAGAAGTCCTGTCTTAATATCACGACGATAGACCTCTACGCTGTTGCTGTCGCGTACCGCAACGAGAAGATACTCCCCATCGGGTGTGAGGGTGAAGTTGCGCGGATGTCGCCCCGTGTGGGTGTATCCCACCTTCTGCAAGAGTCCCTGCTCGTCCACGCTGAACACCGATATGCCATCCTCTTTGAGTCGGTTGCTGGCATAGAGAAAACGCCCATCTCCCGACAGGTGTATGTCGGCACAGCCACCTCCGCCCACGCTGTCCGAGGCTATCTCCTGTTTTAGTTGTAGCCCCTGCTCCGCAATGTCGAATACGCACACCGTGCCCGACAACTCGTTCAGCACATAGGCCTGCTTGCCACTGCGCGAGAATGCCATATGGCGCGGGCCCGTGCCCATCGCAAGTTGCGTGCGTGACAACTCATCGCCCGAGGGCGTAATCTGAAATATCTCGCTGCGCCCCAAGTCGGTCACATAAAGCGACTCCCCATCGGGTGCTGTAAATACTCCGTGAATGTGTGACACGCTCCCCTCGCGTGGCTCAAACTCGCGCACCGCAGCCTCGCCCAGCGAGCCATCCTCCGCGATAGCAAATGTCGAGAGCGAGCCCGATGTATAGTTTGCCGTGTAGACCTTGCCGTCGTGCACTCTTACATAGCAGGGCGATGCTCCATCTGTCGGCTGGCGGTTTATCAGCTTGTATTGCCCCGCCTGAGCATCATAGCGGTAGGCGCTGAGTGCCGAGGAGGCCTTGTCACCTCCCTCGCTCACGGCATAGAGAAGCGTGTTATCCTCCGCAAGAGCCAAAAACGATGGGTTATCCACCTCTACAACAATCTCCGCCTCGCCCAGTCGGCCCGTCGCAGGGTCAAATGTGGTGCGATATATACCTTTGCTCTGCTCGGCGGTGTAGGTACCTATGAGCAGAGTATACCTCTCGCCTGCTGCCCCACAAGCTGTGAGCAGCAATGCCAGTAGCGATAAAAATCTCATATCTACTCTGTGTGTGAATTTTCTATGTTCTGACGGCTCACGCTGAGAATCATACCCAAGCCTATCGAGGTGAATAGCAACGACGAGCCACCGCGCGAGATGAGCGGCAGGGGCTGACCCGTCTCGGGCAGGATATTCACCGCCACCATAATGTGCAGCAGCGCCTGACCTGTTATCAGCAGGGCAATACCCAGCGACAGTAGTGCTGGGAACTTCTTGGGACAGTGCTTGAAAATCTCGCTGGCGCGGAAGAATATCCACACATACAGCGCTATGAGTATCATCGCAATGACAATACCATACTCCTCCACAAAGAATGCAAAGGCGTAGTCGCTCTCGGGGTGTGTCATCTCCACACGCACGCTGCTCTGTCCTGCGCCACGACCCATAATGCCGCCGTTGTATATGGCAATCATCGAACGCTCGGTGTCGCTCAAATCCTGCACCTCAATTGTGGTGCGGTCCTGCGTCCAAACATCTATCCAGGTAGATATACGACCTCCTGCCGTGTGGCTACGGCCAAGTCCCATCATCGCCACCAGTGCGGCGCCGACCACGGCCCAGCCTACGATGCGCAGTATCTCGGTCATATTCACACGCCCGATGAAGAGCATCACCAGCGATATGCCAAAGACCAAAATCGCCGATGAGGTGTGCGCGGGCATAATCACCATACACGACAACACGATGGGCAGGAATATAGGCACTCCGCCCTGTCGCCATATGCGTACCTGCTTGGGGTGTCGCCACTTCCAGAATTTCAGCGTGGGGACTATCTGCATCGTGTCAATCTTATTCTGACGGTCGGCCAGCACGCGTGCCAGGTACATTATTATCGCCAATTTGAGCATCTCCGAGGGCTGGAACTGAAAGCCGAAGATGTTTATCCAGCGTGCCGCGCCATTAATCGAGGCCGTGCCCACGAAGTATACGGCCAGCGTGAGGGTGAAGGCGGCAGCAAATGCAAGATATGTTACGCGGCGATAGAAGTCGCTGTTGAAGCGGTGCGTTATAAACATCGCCACCACGCATATCACCAGCAGGCTCAGCTGCGAGTTAAGAAACTCTGTTGTCGACGAGCCTGACGAGGGCATATATGCCATCTTTGCCGTCGACGAGTAGACCACAAGTATCGAGATAATCATCAGTGCCGAGATTATAATCCACAGCACACGGTCGCCACCAAACAGACGCTTGATGGTCTCCACCAGTCCGCTTGGCTGCGCTGCCTTGTCAGCCTCGCCCTCGGCAAAGTCGCCCGCCATATCTGCACGCACTGCCACATCGTCACCCTCGGCCAACGCCTCGCGTGCCTCGGCTGCGATATCCCTGTCGCGCTGGATATGCTTACTGTAATCTATCTCAGACATTTTGTTGTATAAGTGTTATAGGAGTTATAATCTTTTATCTTTGCTCTTTGAACTTTCCTCTTTATCTCATCACATTCTCCTTCACCCACTGCTTGAACTCCTGGCCACGATGCTCGTAGTTCTTGAAGAGGTCGAAACTTGCACAGGCGGGTGAGAGCAACACCGTATCACCTTCCGTAGCCACCTCGCGTGCCGCGCGCATAGCCTCATCGAGTGACGAGGTACTGACAATAGTAGGCACTACGCCCGCAAACTCGCGCTGCAACTTCTCGTTATCCAGGCCCATACAAATCAGCGCCTTCACCTTCTCGCGTGCAAAGCCTTTCAGCGGGTTGTAGTCGTTACCCTTGTCTGTTCCGCCAGCAATCCACACCACGGGGCGTGTCATACTCTCCAAGGCGTACCACACCGAGTCTACATTCGTGGCCTTCGAGTCGTTTATCCACTCCACGCCATCCTTCACGCCCGCAGGCTCCAAGCGATGCTCCACGGGTGAGAACTCATATATCGAGCGCGCCACCTGCTCCGCCTCGACACCCGCCGCCAGCGTAGCCAATGCCGCAGCCATAGCGTTGTAGGCGTTGTGCAGACCCTTAATCTTCATCTTCGCAGTGTCGATGGTCACCGCCTTCTCGCCCACGCGTGCCGTGAACTCACCATCCACCAAGAAGCCGTCACCAGCACCACTTGCCACAGCCGTCTTAGCTGCAAAGGGTAGCTGACGCATACGCATCTCGGGGCGCTTCTCCAACTCGGCAGCTATCACTTCGTCGTCAGCCGAGTAGACAAAGTAGTTGCGCGAGTGCTGATTCTGCGTTATGCGCATCTTCGAGTCGACATAGTTCTGGAAGCAGTAGTCGTAGCGGTCGAGGTGGTCGGGTGTGATGTTCATCAAAACAGCCACATCGGCACGGAAGTCGTACATACCGTCCAACTGGAACGAGCTGAGCTCCAACACATACCAGTCGAACTCCGCGGTTGCCACCTGATAGGCAAAGCTCTCGCCGATGTTACCACCCAGGGCCACATTCACACCCGCATCGCGCATAATCTTGTAGATGAGCGATGTAGTTGTGGTCTTGCCGTTCGAGCCAGTGATGCAGATGGTCTTCGCCTTGCCCATATACTTCGCGGCAAACTCCATCTCCGAGATTATAGGTGTGCCCTGTGCGCGCAGAGCCTTCACTACCTCCGCCTTCTCGGGTATGCCGGGTGACTTCACCACGATGTCGGCCGCGAGGATGCGCTCCATCGAGTGTCCTCCCTGCTCCCACTCTACGCCCCACTCGTCGAGGATTTTGGCATAGCGCTCGGCCACCTTGCCTGCGTCCGAGAGCAGTACATTATATCCCTTCTTCTTGGCCAGCACCGCCGAGCCATAGCCGCTGATGCCGCCTCCTAAAACTACAATATTTTTCATCGTTATCTTATCTTCAAAGTTACAAGTGTCAGGGCACTGAGCAGAATCGAGATGATAAAGAATCGCATCACAATCTTGGTCTCGAACAACCCCTTTTTCTGATAGTGGTGATGCAAGGGCGACATCAGCAGGATGCGGCGTCCCTCGCCATATTTCTTCTTCGTATATTTGAAATAACTAACCTGAACCATTACCGACAACGCCTCGGCGAGGAATATACCGCACAGCAGGGGCAACAGCAACTCCTTGCGTATGCAGAGCGCGAAGACCGCCACGATACCACCGATGGAGAGCGAGCCCGTGTCACCCATAAAAATCTGCGCGGGGAACGAGTTGTACCACAGGAATCCCAGCAGCGCGCCACACATCGCCGCAGCGAAGACAACCAACTCGGCCGACTCGGGGATATACATTATGTTGAGGTAGTCGGCATAGATGATATGTCCCGAGAGGTAGGCCAGCGCACCCAGCACCAGCATTATCGGCACCGACACCGTTGTCAGCAGTCCGTCCAATCCGTCCGTGAGGTTGGCGCCGTTCGACACCGCCGTCACCACGAGTATAGCCACGGCGATATAGAGCAACCAAGTGAGATACTTGTTGCCGCCCACCAGCCAGCCGTAGTCGAACTCGTTATCCTTGATGAAGGGGATTGTCGTCTTCGTGGTCTTCTGCGGTGTGGAGTCCATCACCGCCATCTGAGTCTTCTCCACCACGGTCTGTCCCGAGATGTTTACATAGGTTTTCTCGGTGGGTGTCGACACCTTCTCGCGAATGACAACCTCCTGCGAGAAGCACATCACCGTGCCCACGATGATACCCAAGCCTACTTGACCTACGATTTTGAACTTACCCTTCAATCCATCCTTGTTGTGGCGGAAGCTCTTGATGTAGTCGTCAAGAAAACCCAGCACGCCCAGCCATATGGTCGAGATAATCATCAACAACACATATATGTTGTCCAGCTTACCCACCAGAAGTATAGGCACCAGCACCGCCAGCAGAATCAGCACGCCACCCATCGTCGGCGTGCCCCTCTTTGAGAGCTGTCCTTCCAATCCGAGGTCGCGTATCTCCTCGCCAATCTGGTGGCGTTGCAGCAGGCGTATTATTCGGCGTCCGAACAGGATGGTCACCAGCAGAGCCAGCACCACGGCCAACGCCGAGCGGAACGATATATATTGAAACACGCCCGCACCCGGCAGGTCGAATCGTTTGTCAAGCAGTTGAAAAAGAGAGTATAACATATATTAATTCAAAATTATAAATTCAAAATTTTCTATTTTCCCAGCTCGGCAAATGCTGCACGCACCTGCTCCCTGTCGTCGAAGTGTATCTTATCGGTGCCGATAATCTGGTAATCCTCGTGGCCCTTGCCCGCAATAAGTATTATGTCACCCGCCTTGGCCAGCATAACCGCCGTGCGTATAGCCTGCGCGCGGTCGCTGATGCGTAGCGTCTGACTCCCCACCTCGACACCTGCCACCACTTGGTCGAGAATCTTCTCGGGGTCCTCGGTGCGGGGGTTATCCGATGTGAAGAGGGCAATATCCGCCTCGCGCGATGCTATGCGACCCATCTCGGGGCGTTTTGTTGTGTCGCGGTCGCCACCACAGCCACACACAACTATGAGCTGCTGCGCTGGGGTGCGTATGTCGTTAATGGTAGCAATAACATTCTCCAACGCATCGGGCGTGTGGGCATAATCTACAATCGCCGTGATGCCCGACTGCGAGCGCACGGGCTCAAAACGACCACTCACGGGCGAGAGTGCACTCAGCGCCTGCAACACCTCCTGCTCGTCGGAACCTAACAACACCGCCGCGCCATATACGCACAGCAGGTTGTAGGCGTTGAAACGGCCGAGGAACTTAACCCACACATCCTGTGAGTTTATGCGTAGCAACATACCGTCGAACAACATCTCCAACAACTTGCAGTGGAACTCGGCCATCTGCCTGAGCGAGTAACGGCTCACCTTGGCACGCGTGTTTTGCACCATCACCTCGCCATTGCGGTCGTCGATGTTCACCAGCGCAAAGGCGCTCTTGGGCAGCGTGTCGAAGAGGCACTTCTTGGCGCGGATATACTCCTTGAAGGTGCCGTGATAGTCCAAATGGTCGTGCGTGAGGTTTGTAAACATCGCACCACGGAACTTCAAGCCGCGCACACGCTCCTGCACCAACGAGTGTGATGACACCTCCATAAAGCAGTAGTCGCACCCCGCATCGACCATCTCGCGCAACATAGCGTTGAGGCGTATGGCGTCGGGTGTGGTGTGTGTCGAGGGTATCTCGCGCTCATCGATGCGATATACCACTGTCGAAATCAATCCCGCACGGTAGCCCATAGCGCGATACAGGTCGTAGAGCAGCGTGGCAACCGTAGTCTTGCCATTTGTGCCCGTCACACCCACGAGGTTCAGCTCGTGCGAGGGGTTGTCGTAGTAGGCGGCGGCAATGTCGGCCATCGCAGCGTTGCTATCCTTCACCACGATGTAGCTCACCTCCGCGCTCAACTGCTCGGGCAGCTGCTCGCACACCACGGCCGCAGCTCCCGCCTCGATGGCTTTGGCGATGTAGTTGTGGCCGTCGCTCTGCGTACCGCGCACGGCAAAGAAGCAGTCGCCAGCCTTGACCTTGCGCGAGTCGTAGTTTAGACCCGTAATCTCCACCTCGGCAGTCGCCGTGAACGACAACACCTCGGTCGATGATAATATTTCGCTTAATCTCTTCATAATCATAAATATATCGTCATTGCGAGCCTTTTGTTTTCAGGCTAACGCACGGTAACAAACTACTTTAATGTCAAACTCACATTCTGCCCTGTCGAAATCTTGCGACCTGCGGGTATGCTCTGCGAGCGCACCGTGCCGCGTCCCGAGAAGTGAACATCGAGCCCACGACTCTCCAACAAATACAGAGCATCTTTCAAGCCCATACCCACCACATTGGGCATCAGCGCATTGTTCTCTATCGTCTTTATATCTACATTTTTCAGTGTATCCATCTTCGTTACGCCCCAGCCCTCGCGGTCGGTGAACGACACGCGCGGCGAGAACTTATCCGCTACACGCCTTACCTGTGCTATGTTACCGCCCTTAACCTTCACGGGCGAGTGCTTCTGTTGCGAGGCAGGTACCGTCTTGTGCCACTCCTCGTCACGGTAGTAGATGTAATCCACCACCTCCTCCACCACAGGTCCTGCCAGCGAGGCACCATAGTAGGCCTTGCCTCGGCGGCGGTCGGTATGAATGGCTGTCATAACCGTATATTTGGGGTTGTCGGCAGGGAAGTATGCCACCACAGTTGCCAGGTAGTAACTACCATACGGCGCACCATTTCCGTTTCCGTCCTGCGCCACAATTGCCGTACCCGTCTTCGAGCCTACGCGGAAGGTGAGCGAGTCGGTAAAGTATCGTTTCGTAGTACCCGTGCGAGCCGTCTCCTCCAAACACTCCTGCACGATGGCCAGCGCCTCGTTGGAGCAAATCTTATCCACCAATACGCGCGGTGAAAAACTCTCCTCCACATCCTCACCACGGCGTATCTCCTTTATCAGGCGCGGAGCCATCATCTTACCGCCATTTGCCACAGCGTTGTATAGCACCAATGTACGAATTGGGGGCATCTCTATGGCGTAACCATAACCCATATTGGGCAGTGTATGTGCCGACCAGCTACCCACGCCCGTCTTCTTCTCGGGGTCGGGTATGCGCACCGCCTTCTCCTCCATATTTGTGAAGCCGAGGTCGCTATCGAGAGCCAGATGGTGCAGGAAGTCGATATATCGCTTGCGGTCTTTGTTGTAGTTTTGGTATATAGCCTCGGCGAAGTATACATTCGACGACTGCGCTGTGGCGGTCTTCATATCCACCATATCGCCTATGGGGTGGTCGTCGGTAACCTTCGGGCCGCCCTTGCCAATTATGGTTGTTCGACCGTTGTTGGTCTGATACTCCTGCGTGATGGGCAGGCCGCAATCCTCGGTGAGGGCCAGCAGCGACACCAGCTTAAATGTCGAGCCCGGCTCTATGCGGCGTGCTAGGGCGTAGTTCTCCTTCTCGTAATAGATGCCACTCTGCGGAGCCGTCTCGCCCAGGTTCACCATCGCCAAAATATCTCCCGTCTTGACATCCATCACCATCGTCGTGCCCCACGAGGCCCTCTGTGCCATCAGCTGGCGGCGCAGCGCAGCATCGGCGGCGTGCTGAATGTCAATATCGAGCGTTGTGACAATATCGGCTCCATCGCTCGCCACGATGTTCGAGTCGCTGTGTATGGCTGCCGAGAAGCCGGGGGCAATACGCTGGCGGAGCATACGGCCATTCTCGCCTCGCAGGAAGTCGGCATAGACACTCTCCAAGCCGTACTGTCCGCGTGCGCTCTGCTTATCCTCCTTGCTCACATTCTGCGTCACCCTGCCCAGCGTGCGGCGACCCAACTCGCCATAGGGATATACTCGCTGGTCGAGGATATGCTTCTTGAATGTCACGCCCATATTACCGTTCAAGATGGGGTACTTGCTCAGCACCTGCCACTCGTTGAAGTCCACCGCGCGGGGTAGAATCTGCACAGGGTGGTGGTCACGCACGGCAGTATCCACCTTCAACACCTGCACATCGTCACCACGCAGGTTATCCACAATCCAAGTGAGCAGGTCGCTGCTACGCCTCACCAGCGAGTCGTGCGAATATACCCACTTGCAGTGTCGCTTGCGCTCCTCCAACATACGGCGGCGATACTCGGCTGCCGAGTAGCCCTCCTTCTTAAAGAAGGCGGCCAGCAGCTTCGAGAGTGAATCGACATTCTCGCGGAATGTCTCCTCGTCGTCAAAACCCTCGCTACCCATATCGAAGTCTATGCGATAGCGCAGAATAGATGTAGCCAGCGGTTCGCCATCGCGTGCGAGTATCGCTCCACGGCGCGAGATGACGGTGTCTGTAAGGTAGATACGGCTCTCCAAGCGGGCGGCATTCTTGGCCGTCTCGGTTATGGGCAGCATAACCCATATAAGACGGGCAATGACGCAGATGCCAATGATTATGAAGATACCGTAAACTATCTTCACATTTTTGTACATCTCCTCCCGAATATCCTTATCTACACTCTTTTTTGCCATCAATAGCGGGTCTTTATCTTATCTTCATTTTGTTAATCCTCCACCACGGCCTTTGTCGTGCTGGGGTCTTGCAGTGTCATACCACGGCGTGCCAACTCCTCGCGTATGGCTTGGTGCGTGGTCTTCTCGTACAGGCGCTCCTGCAAGCGTATCGAGCGCTCACGCAGGAGTTGTACATCGCGCTCCATAAGCGAGTAGCGCGAGTCTATGTGCAACGACCAGAACATAACGGCAATGCTTATCAGACACATCACCGCGATGACTATCAGGTAGCGATAGCTGTCGGCAATGTGACGGTTGGTGAGTATCGAGCCTGAGAAGAACTGCCATCCCAGTGTAGAGCTGCGCCTCTTCTCGCGCTCGGCGCTGGCTTCACGCTCCTCGCGCTCCTGCTCACGCTCCTCGCGGTCGCGCTCCATATCCTCGTCAGCCTCGCCACTCTGCATACGCCACACCTCGTCGCGCACACGGCGGCGGAACTCGTCGTCCTCCTCCTGTCGGCGCAACTCCTCCTCGGTGAGTGGGTTAAATTCGTCGTCGTAGGGTATCATAGCCTTCGGGTTATAACTTTATTGCTGCGCGCATCTTTGCCGAGCGTGAGCGCGGGTTGCGTGCCACCTCCTCGGCTGTGGGCACCACGGCCTTGCGTGTTACCACCTCGAAGGGTGTCTGCGCACGACCGTAGAAGTCCTGCTCGACCTTGCCCGCGAAGTTGCCGCTACGCATAAAATTCTTCACCAGACGGTCCTCCAACGAGTGGTACGAAATCACCACAAGTCGTCCGCCCGGGCGCAACACTTTGAGCGACTGCTCCAAAGCCATCTTCAACGCCTCCATCTCGCCATTGACCTCTATGCGCAGCGCCTGAAACAACTTGGTCAGGAACTTCGACTCGTCACGCTTAGGCGTGCAGGGCTTCACCGCCTCGACCAGCTGTGCTGTGGTGGTTATGGCCTGCTGCTCGCGTGCGCGTGCGATGCACGATGCAATCTTCCAAGTGGTGTCCAGCTCGCCATACTCTTTGAGTATGCGTGCCAGCTCCTCTGCGTCGTAACGATTTACAATATCTGCCGCCGTGCGTCCTCCGCGCTGGTTCATACGCATATCGAGCGGCGCCTCGCCACGGAACGAGAATCCTCGCTCGGTAGCGTCGAAGTGGTGTGACGATACACCCAGGTCGGCCAATATGGCATCTACCTGCTCCACGCCACGCAGACGCAACGCGCCACGCAGGAAGCGGAAGTTGCTCTCCACATAGTTGAAACGCTCGTCATCGGGGGCATTTGCCAGCGTGTCGCGGTCCTGGTCGAACGAGAATAGTCGTCCTCCCTCGCCCAGCTTCGAGAGTATGTGGCGTGAGTGTCCTCCGCCACCAAATGTGAGGTCGCAGTATGTGCCGTTGGGCTCTATATCCATCAGGTTTACAGACTCCTCCAACAACACGGGAATGTGGTATGTAATATCGTTTGCAGACATCGTCGTAACAAAAAAGTATATTTGGGTGTAAAGTTACTGCTTTTAACAGAAATGTAATAATTGTAGGGCGGGAATTTTTTGAAATTCATTAAAACATTTTGCGATGGAATAAGAGATTTTTAATCCAATATTGTACGACCTTCTGTTATTCGACTTTTAGAGCCGCTTGCGGCGACCGAAGCCCCTGCCTGAGGCGGGGGTTTGGGGGTGGGTCAGACTTGTAAATGCGGCTGGAAGCCGCAAGCTCGGCAGGTATTAGCTAAAAGGCAGTCTTCTAATAAAATAACAATTATGTGTATTATAAAAATTATAGGAATTATAGGCATCGTCTATAACACCTATAACTCCTATAATACTTATCTCTCTTATCTCTTACCCTTGCCGCGAACTACTCGCTCAGCTCCTTTACGATGGCGCACATCTCATCGTACTGACGCTCCATGCTCTGCAAGAGTTTGTACTGCGCGTGTGTACGCACGAGGTTGTGGTCGGCGTAGGCTGTCTTGTAGTAGTTGTCACCGTCGATGTAGCCCATCAAAAAGCGCAACACCTGCTCGAAGGTGATGTAGCGGCCCGAGAATGCCAGCCACTCCAACTCTGAGGCGGTCATCGTCGCACGCTGCTCCGAGAGGTAACCCTCGGCATAGGCGCGGAACATCTCGATGTTCATCTCCACATTGTCCAGACACTTGTCATCCTCGGCACCCGTGTTGGTATACGAGCGGATAGCATCGCCAAAGTCGTTGAGCGAAGTCGAGCTCATCACCGTGTCGAGGTCTATGGCGCAGAGCACATTACCTGTGGGCTTATCGAAGAGTATATTGCTGATTTTGGTGTCGTTGTGTGTGGGGTGTGTGGGTATTTCGCCACTCTCCACCTTCGACCAGAAGGCGAGCATCTCCTCGCGGCGGCTCTCCACCCACGAAATCTCCTCCTGCAAATCCTTCACACGACCCACGGGGTCGGCAGCAATGGTCTCGTCCCACTGCTGGAAGCGCCAGCGGATATTGTGGAAACCCTTGATTGTCTCGTTCAGCGGCTTGTCGAAGTCCGACAAGAGAGCCTGAAAACGGCCTATGCCCACGCCGCCCTGATATGCCAATGCGGGTGAGTCGGCACGGTCGTAGCTCGCCGTGTCGGGGATAAAGAGGCACACAGCCCAGAAGTTCTCACCATCCTGTACATAGAGCTTACCATCCTTGGCACGCACCACGGTCAGCGTCTCGCGCATAGGGTCGGCAACCTTCTTCTTGATATGCTCCGTCACGGCCAAGATGTTGTCCATCATACCCGGCACATCGGGGAACACAATGTGGTTTTTGCGTTGTAGTATGTAGTCGGGAGCATCACCCTCGGTGGTAACGACAAAGGTGTCGTTGATAAAACCCTCGCCCAGAGCCTTTATCTGGGCAATCTCGCCCTCCAACTCAAACTGCGAGGCAATCTCGATAAGTTTTTCCTGGTTCATATTTTTATAATTTATTTCATCTTTCATCTTTGCTCTTTGCTCTTTGCACTTTGCTATCTCATCTTTGCTCTTTCATCTTTGCTCTTTGCTCTTTCATCTTTGCTCTCTCTATGCCAACTCTACCACGCCAAAATACTCGGGGCAGTGGAAGTTTGGCTCTGGCAAACCTATGGGCGACCAGCTCAGGAAGTGGGCCTTGTCGCACTTGTCGCCACACTTGTAGAAGTTGGCCTCGATGCTCTGTGGTGCGCACTCCAAGTCCAGCAGCGAGAAGGGTATAACCTCCACCATCCACCAGCGTTGTCCCTCGCCGCGCGAGTCAATTGTCGCGTGGGGCAGCGAGCCAAAGCGACGCACACGCGCCATACGCTCCTCGTCGAAGTGGTCGGCATCGGTGCGCGAGCGACGATAAGCCGCCAGAGCCGTGCCTATGCAGTTCACCTCGAAGTTGAAGTAACCCTCGCCCGTGGGGCTCTTGACGAAAAACTCCACACAGCTATCCTCCCACACGGGGCCGTTGCTCTCCAAGCTCACGGCGCGGATATGCTCCTCCTCGACCTCAAACATTATGGCCAGCACATCGTCCGAGTGAGCTATGCGAAAACTCACCCGCGGCGCGTAGGGGAACTCGCTCCAATTTACGCACTCGATGGGGTGGCTATCCAAGCGGTCGCGCATAACAAGACGAATATCCTCGTTGCGCAACTGCTCTATCTTGCGAATAAAGCGAGCCTCGATATGTTTGGGCGTGGCAGGATTTGCGGTTGTTTTCATTGGTTTTTCGATTAAAAAAGCATTCGATTTCCAAATTTAATAAAATCCCGCGAGAAAGACAAATTTTTTTTGCAGGGGTTGTGGATATTATAGGAGGGATAGAGGGATAAGCGGTATAGGAATTATAGGAATTATAGGAATTATAGGAATTATAGGAAATCTCACCTATAATACTTATAACACCTATACCACCTATACCACCTATCCAAAAAAAAGAGTGCTCGGCAACGCCAAACACTCTTTAACTATCTTCTACTTTCTAACCCAGCGCTTCACAAGGTAGCGGAACATCATCAACCCGATGCCTCCCGACACCACACCTGTGGCTGCGCCCAGCGCTATGTCGATGGGGAAGTGGTAGGCCAGATATATTCGCGAGTAACACACCAGTAGCACCACGGCCACCATCAGCGCCGTAAACCACCTGCGACCAACGGCAGGTATTGCCAGCATAGCCATCGAAACCATCGTTGCGGCATGTCCCGACACGGTGCCATATTGTCCTCCCTTGCGGATAATGTTGCTCACCAACCCCTCTAACTCGGGCGTGTACATAGGTCTCAGGCGTGCGGGGAACGAGGGCAGGAGGTTTTTCAGCAATCCTACATGCTTAAACATTCCCGAAATCATATCGCCCAGCGTCACAGCAAGAGCTGCCGCCACGAGGAAGATGATGATGCCTCGCCAGCCGCTGTTGCGCCACACCATATATAATATTAAGATGTAGAGCCACGCCCACACGGCAGGTGTAGAGGCCAAGAGCATAGCCTTGTCCATCACAGCTCCACCGTCGAAGTTGAGCCACAAAAATAGCGGGTAGTCGATGTTGTTGTACATTGTACCTTGTAGGTCTGTAATTGAATTCTTTTACTTTACGCGCTTGCCGCTTGCGTCAAAATGGTTGTAGATAACTACGGGGCGCTCGCGACGAACACTCATCGTGGGGAACCACATATCCTCTACCGTAAGGCCACATTTCTCCACAGCCTCGAAGCAGTACTCCAAGCGGCCGAAGTTGGCGTCTACATTGTTCGTTCCGAAGGTGAACTTCAAGCCACGCTCCTTAGCCTTCTTGATAACCTCGATGCTGGGAATCTTGTAGCGTGCGCTAATCTCCAATGCGATGTTGTGCTTCTGCATCACATCCAGCACGCGGTCCACGCGCTCGTCGGTCCAGTACTTGTCGTAGTCGGCGTTCATATCGTCGGGGATATAGGTTGCGTTGGCGAAGATGTCGGCAGGCTCGTTTGTGAGAATCTTTACGGTCTGGTCAACAATCTGCTCCATATACTGGTCCATCGTCACGCCATCGCGGATAACCTCCTCGGCACGGTAGATGCGCGCGTTGCGCTTGTTGTGGTCGATGATGGTCATAGCATCGGTGAAGAGGTAGTCGAAGATACCCAACGCCTCCTGCGAGAAGGTCTGAGTCCACTTGCGACCCTCGCCCTGCACACCAAAGAGGAAGGGGTGGTTCTTCACCTCCTCGTAATATGAGCGTACCTCGGCATCGTCTGCCAGCATACGACCTACGCCGCCCTCACCTGCATTGGGAGCCACGCCGTAGTTGATACCGTAGTTCATCGACATAGCGTGAGCCATCTCCTTTGTAAGGCCACCTTTGAGGTGTACATGCCAGTCGATAACGGGGAAATCCTTCTGCTGGTAGCGGATGATGTGGTCGCTCTGCTCGTCGATGGGGGGCATTACGTCAGCCTCGTTGCGAGCATCTGCCGCCAAAGTCTCCATCGCCAGATGACGGAACTTAACATCGCCCTTCACACCCTTCAACACAACCTTACCCTTGCCGATGAGCTTCGCTGCGTGTGCTGCCTCGCGGTAGGGCTTCTCAGGCTCGGTGTAACATACAACATCTACGCCATTCACCTTCACGGCAATGTTCTTGCCACGCACTGCCACCTCGAAGTCAAACCACTCGCCATCTTTGGCCAGCGAACGGTAGAGGTTACGCACGCTGCGCAAGCTACCTGTCTTTATTGAGCCATCCTGCGCGCCGTTGCGGAGGGTAATCTCGTAGCCGCCCACGCCATCAGAGTGGAAGAGCAACGCCGCCTCGCCGTTCTCGGCTGTCAGCGCCTGACCCTTGAGGATAAAGTTCTCGTACTGGGCACCTGTGGCGAGGCTCACGCCCTCGGTTAAAGAAATCTCTCTCTCATCCATCTGCCCATTCTTTGCAAAATAACCGTCGAGGCGGTTGCCCGTACATCCTACAAAGCAAGCCACTGCCGCCAGAGCCATAGCCCCGCGCATCATTCGACCAAAAATGTTAGTTCCGTTCATAGTATTTTAGTTTAAGTTTTAGTAGTTTTTATTTCATCAATAGCACCACATAGGCAACATATATCGCCAGGTATATCGCACCCTCAAAGCGTGTGATGCGTCGCTGACCGATAGCCAGTGCCGAGAGCAACAGCAGCACGGCTGAGCCTACAACCATCCACATATCCAGCGGTGTGATGCCACCCATCGTCAGGGGCTTAATCGAGCCACTCATACCCAAGATAAGCAGAATGTTTGCCACATTCGAGCCGATGATATTACCCAGCGCCAGCGACAACTTGCCATTGGCCACAGCCGCCACACTCGATGCCAACTCGGGAAGCGAAGTGCCTGCCGCAATGACAGTTACAGCGATTATAGCCTCGCTCACGCCCCACGCACGGGCAATAGCCGTAGCCGAGTTAAGGCAGAGCGTACCACCGTAGATAAGGCCACCAAGACCAATTACGATGAAGAGCAACACCTTGCCCCAGCCCATCGTGGTCTCAGCCTGCTTGCCGTCGTCGGTGCCCGCCTCAGCGTCGGGAGCATCCTTCTTAGCCGAGCGGATAGAGTAGAGTACGAAGGCGATATACATCGCAAACAATATCATACCCTCCACGCGGCTCACGCCATTAGGCTCACCGATGTAAAGCGCCATAACCAGCAGGATAGCCGACACGGCGATGCACAACGGAATATCGCGGCGCACATTCTCCTTCGTAAAGACCATCGGGCGAATCAATGCGCAGATACCCAGGATGATAAGGGTGTTGAATATATTTGAACCCGTTACATTACCAATAGCCATATCGCTGCTGCCACGCAGTGCCGACATAGTACTTACGGTAAGCTCGGGCATCGAGGTACCCACAGCCATCACGGTGAGTCCTACAATAAACTCGGGTACACGGAAGCGCGCAGCCATACCCACGCAGCCCTTGGTAAGAAGGTCGGCACCCACGGTGAGGAGCACCAGACCCACAATTAGAAGTATATAATCCATTTCTTTTTCTCTTAATTAGTTTTATCTATTCTTCTTTTTTTATCTTTGAGATAAACTCTTGAATATGCGTTAGATTATAAATATTGGGAATAACTTTATATGCTACAGTAAACATTGCTTTGGCACTTATCCATCCAACACCATCGGTAATCCAAACAAATTCATAATCCTTGACAGAGTTTACCTTTGGAGCAACTTCTGTATATGCTCTTGCTGTTTCGTTCGGTTTAGAACCTCCTCCGTGGTAGAAATTAACCTCAATAAGATATGTGCAACGTTTGGTTTTTATTACAAAATCAAACACTTTATTATCGCCTGCTAAAACCTCGTCAATGGGAGGAAATTTATTAGAACTTACCTGCTTTTCAAAAGTAATAGAATTCTTTATGAAAAGATTCTCGACATAATTTTCCATCAGTTTTCCACTTCGATTTTTACGAGCGTGCGTATCAAGACCTACTTCAATACCAAAGACATAATCTACGAGATTTTTTATAGTTTTATCTTTAAATAACTTATCAAGACCGCTATCCTCTAAATACTCCATTATGCCATTGACCGAAGTCAAATAGTTAGTTATAGGAACTATTTGCCCTTGCTTATTAACTACTTTCTTATCCTGTTCGGGCCTTATAGCAATAAGTATTTGCAATACTTCAAAAACGCTTGAATCTCGATTCCAGATGTCTTCTACTGCTTGTCGTAAATCTTGTTTTCCCAAAAGATAATTTAGGGTATTTAGATTTATCTCAATATCTCGAACATTTTGTTTAATTTTTCTGAAATCGCAATAGAAATCAAGTGTTGCATTTGTTTCACGCAACTCGGAGAGAAAATGTGCTAATGTTTGTTTAATATTGACACTCATAATAGTACTATCCTACATTTGAAAATAAATCGTTCCAAACCCTTATTTGGTTTCCCACTACAATTTCAGTTAATTTACCTCGTTTTGACCCCACGGAATTTATAGAACGAGAAGCTAAGACCCTACGAATTTGATAATCAATGTATAAATTGTCAAAAAATGGATCTTTAATATCTCCTTGCATTCCGTCAGAGTTACTGAGCATAAATGCAACACCCATATTATTTAGCTTGTCGCAGAATTTTTTGAGGCGTATCTGCTCTGCATCATCAAAAGCCTCTTTTGCGTAGTCATTAAAGTTTGATGTGGCGTTGAGGGGTTTATATGGGGGGTCCAAATAGAAAAAAGTCTCTCCTGACACCCTCTTTATTGTATGCTCAAAATCGCCTGTCAGTATCTCTACGCGCTGTAAAAGATTGCTGTCAGCATATATTGTTGCTTCATCACAAATAGTGGGAGTTTTATATCGTCCAAATGGGACATTAAATTTGCCGGCCTTATTTACTCGGTATAAACCATTGAAACAAGTTCGATTTAGGAATAAAAACAACGCACTATTGTCAATATCTCCAATTGTTTTGGTGTTGAATGCTTCTCGCTTTTGCAAGAAAAACTCTTTTCTTACCTCTTCGTTAGGCAATGCGTAGTATTCGGATTGAATGTCCTTTAATGTAGATATTAACTCCGATGGTTCATCTCTTACAATGCGGTAGCAGGTTGTAAGGTCTGGGTTAATATCGTTTATTACGGCATATTTAATGTTGGAGTATCTTTGAAGCATATGAAAAAGCATAGCTCCGCCTCCTACAAATGGCTCAATGTAGGTAACTTCTTTCCTGCGGCTAAAATCTTCAGGAAGCAATGTTTCTAATTGTTCTATGAGTTGACCTTTTCCGCCAACCCATTTAACGAAAGGTTTTGCTGTGTTTTTCATTTCTCTTAAATCTAACACTGTTTTTACTCTCTTGACGCGCGGAGCAACTCACCCAACACCTCGATGCTGTCGGCAATGAGGTCGGGCTGACGCGGTGCCTCGTCGGCAATCTGCAATGTGGTCTCGCCAGAGAGCACCAACACACCAAATGCACCTGCGTTGTGCGCCATCTCGATGTCGGTGTAGATGCGGTCACCCACCATAGCTACCTCCTCGGGCTTCACGCCATAGCGTGCCTGCACACCTGTGAGCATATTGGGGTCGGGCTTACCCAACACGATGTCGGGCTGGCGACCTGTGGCGTGCTCGATACACTTGCAGATAGAGCCGCAGTCAACCAACACTGTGGGCTGGTCGGTGGGGCATACGCGGTCGGGGTTTGTCGCGATGTAGGGAAGACCCTGCTGTGCCCAGTATGAAGCACGGCACAAACGCGAATACTCCAAAGTCTTGTCGAACGCTACAACCAACACATCGGGCTTTTCGTCGGCCGAGTCGGCCACAGACTCGAAGCCTGCCTTCTCGAACTCCGAAATCATCGAGGGCGTGCCCAAGAGGAACAGACGGCGTGCCTCGGGGAAGTTGGTCTTTATGTAGTCGATGGTAGCAAGTGCTGTGGTGTACATCTCCTCCTCGGTAGCCTCAATGCCCATACCTGCCAACTTCTTCAAGTAGTCGGGGATAGATGTCGAGGGGTTATTCGTCAGGAACGAGTATGTTATACCCATCTCTTTGAGCGAGTTAAGGAACGGAATGGTGTAATCAAACAGCGACATACCCATATAGATTGTGCCATCCATATCGAGTGCCACGTGGCGAATACCCGCCAAACGAGCCTTCAACTCCTCAGCGTCATAAATTGAACGAAATTTGTTAAATGTCATAATTGTATGTAAATTTTGGTTTCTTCTTTGTTAAAATTGTTTTGCGCGGTGCTTTCTGCGTTACGCTTGGCCTCGAAATCCTCATTTGCACTTAGCAAACTGCGGTTTCTCGCCCTTCGCAAGCCTTGAAATCACTCCCGCAAAAGCAATTTTCATTTTCGGGTGCGCGGTGCTTTCTGCGTTACGCTCGGTCTCGAAATCCTCATTTGCGCTTAGCAGATATAAATAGGAGTTATAGGTGTTATAGGAATTATAGGTGTTATAAAAATCGACTATAATACCTATCCCTCCTATAATTCTTATAATTCCTATCTCGCCGTTGCACTATTCCCGCGCGCCAGCCTCTCTTTTATCTTTGCTCTTTGCTCTTTTATCTTTGCTCTTGCGTCTCCTCGGGCTTATTAATAAAGTCCGCGATATCCATCTCGCGGCTCTGCGCAATAGCCTTGGGGAAGACGGCACGGAAGCGCATCATCTCGATGATGGCCTCCTCCTTGGTGAGGTAGTGACCTGCCGAGACATAGAACGAGGGGCTCTCGTAGTACATCTTCACCTCGGTCTCGGGGAAATTCTCCTCGAACTTCTCCTTAGCCTCCACGGCGTTCTCGCGTGCCGTGTGCGAGTTATCCGACAAAATCAAAATAGTATAACCCGTCACCTTCGTGCGCTTGGGACGCATCTCCACGGTGCGCACCGACTCGGCCACATCGCTCTGCTCCACGATGGCAACCTTGTTCTGACCCACGCTCAGGCGGCTCTTCATTGCCGACACATTCTGCGCTGCTGCGCTCTGCGCCACAAAAATCATCACGGCCACAACCGCTATCTTCACAATGTTCTTCATATCTGTTTGTTTTTACTCCTCAAAAATATCTCTCAGCATCTCTCTCAGCTGCTCCACTCTCGCGCCCGCCAGCTTCTCTATCGGCATCGCCTCCTGCTCCTGCTCGACATACACCATTCGTGAGCGCAGCGCCACCTGATAATCTACCTCTATATCCTCCAAGCGCTGTTGTCGCAAGGCCGCCTGCATCTGCATCGTCTGCGCCGTGCGCTGTATGTTCAGTCTTAGCGGAAGCTCCACCACCGCACTTGTGCGAGCAGGAATCTTCACCTTCTCGTCCAGCGTCAGCATCGCCACCCTGCGCCCCGCGTAGCTTATCCTCACCCTGCCGCGCAGTATCTTTACCGCCGCCGAAGGGTTTTCGAGCGTGACCTTGACTACCACAGAGGAGGGGTAGTCGTCGCCCGCCTCCATCTTCGCAGGCTCAACCTCCAATGCCACCACCTGCGGCACCTCGGGCGTGCCACACCCCGTAAGGGCGAGAAGCAGCAGCGCAAAGAGTAGTCGTCGCATCATCGCTTGTTAAGGCTTTCGGCCGATATAAATCTGTGCTATGCCGAAGCTCTGCGAGTAGCGGCGGCACTCCACGAAGCCTGTGCGGCTCATAATCTCCAAGAAGCGCTCACGGTCGGGGAACTCGACAATAGAGTCGGGCAGGTAGTCATACGCCTTTCTATCCTTCGACACCAAACCGCCCACGGGCTTCATAATGTGGTTCGAGTAGAACTGGTAGCACTTGCGCACAATGATGTTGCGGGGTGTCGAGAACTCCAACACCACGATATGACCGCCACTGCGCAACGAGCGCATAATCTCGCTCAGACCCTTCTCCAAGTTGCCGAAGTTACGCACACCAAAGGCCACCGTAACAGCGTCCAATACGCCATCTGCCACCTCCAAGTTCTCCGCATCGCCCTGGTACAAGACGATATGGTCGTCCAGGCCCTTGCGGCGTACCTTCTCGGCCGCCACGGCGAGCATATTCTCCGACAGGTCGACACCCATAATCTTCGCCTTGGGCATAGCCTTCGCCAGCTTAATGGCCAGATCGCCCGTACCCGTTGCCAGATCCATAATCTTCTCGGGCTTCATACGGCGCACTTTGCGCACCACGCGGCGACGCCACATCTTGTCAATCGAGAGCGAGAGGATGTGGTTCAACTTGTCGTATGTGGGTGCAATGTTGTCAAACATCTGCTGCACCTCCTCCTTCTTGGTTTTTTGTGAGTTATATGGTTTCATAGTATTTCATTTTATACTTTGACACTCCGCCAAAGGCGTGGTCGCAACCTTTTACAATTTATACTTCAACGACTCCTCGGGGCGTATGCGTGCCACCATAGCCGAGGGGAGTACCATCACAGCCACTGTTGCCGCCAGCGTCGCCACATTGAGTATCACCCACCACGAGGCATTTATGCTCACGGGTAGCACCGACAACATATATCCCGTAGGGTTTAACTTTATGGGGTGCCACAGTGCCTGCACCACCACGGCCACACCTCCCACAGCATTGCCCCACACGGCTCCGCGCACAAATAGTATCGCGGCACGATAGAGGAACACCCTGCGAATGGCGCTCGAACGCATACCCTGCGCCTTCAACGCTCCAATCATACCTATGCGGTCGAAGACCATAATGAGCATCGCCGCCGCCATATTGAAGAGCAGCACGGCCATCATAATTATTATCACTACCTCGGCAATCACCGTGTGCGCCTTCAACCAGTCAAAGACTACGGGGTAGCGCAGTGCCAGCGTTGCAGGCATACACGACTCGGTCTGTATCTGCTCATCGGTGAAGAGTATCTCGTCAATGGCCTCGGCCACCGCCTCGCCATCGTCCACGTCGCCAAGCATAATGTCGTAGCCCGAAATCATCTCGCCCTCCCACGCTGTTGTGCGGCGCACATCCCTCAGGTCGGCAATAGCCAGCAGGGCATCCATCTCCTCGAGGCCCGTGTGGTAGAGTCCCGATACCTTGTAGCTGTCGCGGCGTGCTCCCGAGATGGCACTCACATAGAGTATCTCCACCTTGTCGCCCACGCCTATGGCCAGCCTCTCGGCCGTTGTGCGCGAGAGCAGAATCTGCTTCGAGCGCTGCTCGGCCTTTACATCGGGCATCTGGCCCTCCACAATGCGGCTCTGCCACCACGCGCTGTCGTACGCCCCGTCAATGCCTTTGAGTTGCAGACCGAGGGTCTCGTCACCGCTCTTGGCCATACACCCCATAACTATGTAGGGCGCCACGCTCTGCACACCCTCGATAGCCGCCACACGCTCTGCGAGCAATGGCTCGTACTCTATGGGGCGCGCATCGCCTCTTAGGCCCGACACCTCCATCAGCTGAATATCAGCACCAAAACCCCTGAGGTCGGCATATATCTCGCGGCGAAAACCGTTGAACACGGCCAGCGTGATAATCATCACCGTCAGTGCGAGTGCAACCGATATTGTGGCTATACGCATCATCACCGCCGCACGCGACCCTCCGTCGTGTTGCGCCGTGCGTTTGGCAAGTGTGTATTCGAGATTGTTCATTTTCGCAAAAATCTGTACAAAGTTATGCAAAAATTTCGTACTTTTGCACTATTAATGGTAGGCTATATACCTTTTATTTGCCTTTTATGTTCAATTATTACATTGCAGCATATCATTTGGTGGGGTAGAGCCGTTTGTTTAGTACCATTGTTTAACTAAAAAGCGAAAAAGATGTTAGATTTATTGCAAACAGCACAGGATTATTATTCATACTCTTACGCCGACCCCACGATGGGTTTCTCGTCGGGAGGTTCAATCATATTGATGGTGGTAATCGGTATCGTTGGTTTCATCGTGCAGGCACGCCTGCAATCGGTCTTTGCGAAGTATTCGCAGGTGCCCTTCCCCAACGGTATGACAGGCGCGGAGGTTGCTGAGAAGATGTTGCGCGACAACAATGTCCACAATGTGAAGATTACCCACATCTCGGGTCAGCTCACCGACCACTTCAACCCCGCCAATATGACTGTAAATCTGAGCGATAGCGTCTACTCGTCGCGCTCTATCGCCGCTGCCGCTGTGGCTTGTCACGAGTGCGGTCACGCCATACAGCACGCCCGCGGATACGCTCCGCTTGCTATGCGCTCGGCGCTGGTGCCCATTGTCAGCTTCTCGTCACGATTTGCCACTTGGGTCATCATCGGCGGCATCGCCCTTATGGCGGCAGGTAGCGGCACGACAGTATGCTGGATTGGTATCGCTATGATTGCTATGTCGGCACTCTTCTCTATCGTAACTCTGCCCGTTGAGTACAACGCCTCGGCGCGCGCATTGGAGTGGTTGGAGTCGAGCCGTATGTTGCAGGGCCAGCAGTTGGCCTACGCCCGCGAGTCGCTTCGCTGGGCTGCACGCACCTACCTTGTGGCGGCATTGAGTGCCATCGCCACGGTGCTCTACTATGTCTCGCTCATATCACGCAGAAATGACTAACCACAACGAAGATTTCACCTCGCGCGGCTGGCTGGTAGCCACCGCAACATTGGCAGTGCTCATACTTGTCAGCTTCATACCTCCCATCGAGGCGGGGGGCGTGTCGTTGCGCCGTGCGAGTATCATATCCGACTTGGTAAAACTCGATAAGGCCGAGACTTCAAAGGCCGATGTTGAGGCCGCACCCGAGATTAATGTCGCAGACTTCGAGGTAGACTTGGAGGTCGTTGCCGAGCAGGTGGCGCAGACCACCGCCACAGCCTCACCCTTTGGTGAGGGTACATCGGCATCGTGGGAGGGCATCTTCGACGAGCAACCCTCGGGTGGCGATAGCGCCTCGGACGATGAGCCGCTGCCCTCGTTGGAGGCTCTGCTCGTGGCTGACTATTCGGATATCCTGCCTGACGATTCGCTCATAACACCCCTCGAAGAGTTCCGTGGTGACGAGCTCGACACACCTATGAATCGCCTCTACGAGAAGTTGCTGGCGGGCCGTGAGTCGGTGCGCGTGGCCTTTATGGGTGACTCGTTCGTCGAGGGCGATATTCTTACGGCCGACCTTAGAGAGTTGTTGCAGGATACATTCCACGGCGGAGGTGTGGGTTATGTGCCCGTTGCTTCGCCCTTCACAGGCTTCCGCCAGACCATCAAGACCACCTCGAAGGGGTGGACTCCATACAGCATTATGCAGCGCAAGGCGACACCTGCGCCCTATGTAAATGACTTCTTCGTGTCGGGTTGGGTTGCCCGCGCAACCAGCGGAGCATCAACGCGTTGGGATATGTCGGACAAGCGCCGCCACCTGGCAGAGTGCAACCGTGCACGCCTTCTGTTTATCAGCCGCGCGCCCTCGAAGATTGTCCTCACACTGAACGATGGTGCCGAGCGCGAGTTTGAGTTTGACGGTAGCGATGTCGTGCGTCAGATTGTCGTTGAGGAGGAGCAGATTCGCTCGCTGGAAATGCGCGTGGTGAGTGGTGCCGAGGGCTTCACAGGTATCGGTGCCGACTTCGACTCTACATCGGGCATAGCGGTGGATAACTTCTCTGTTCGCAGCAACAATGGTCAGGCTATGTTCTGGTCCAACGCCTCGGTGAATGCTCAGATACATACTATGCGCCCCTACGACTTGGTGGTGTTGCAGTATGGATTAAATATTATGCAGGCCGACCGCCACAACTACTCGCTCTATGGCGCGCAGGTTGAGAAGATGGTGCGCTATGTCGAGAGTTGCTTCCCCGGAGCTGCCGTGTTGGTTATGGGCGTGAGCGACCGTTCGCAGCGCAACGAGCAGGGCATCGTGCCTATGTCGTCGGCCGTGGACCTCACACGCTCACAGCGCGAGGCAGCCGAGAAGTGTGGCGTGGCATTCTGGAACACCTACGAGGCTATGCAGCGCTTGGGTGGTATGACCGCCTTTGTCGAGCGCGGCTGGGCGGGCAAGGACTACACCCACATCAACTATGGCGGTGGCCGCGAGATTGCTCGCCAGCTCTACTACGCTCTGTTGAAGGGTGCTGAGTCGTACAGCCACATCTTGCGCGAGCGCATCGAGAGCTCGAAGCCCGTGCTGAATAAGCCTCAGCCAATGATGGTTAAACCCCTCGCGCCCATAACATTACAAGACACCGTATTAACACTGCCCCTATAATGAATGAAGCACCCATAGAAGGATTTATGAGTCGTGTCGTCGAGCTTATGAGCTACGATGCCACCTCTCCGCTTATATTCAATAGCGGCCTGTTTCTGTTCCTCTTTGTCGGCTTTGCAGGTCTGTACCTGCTCCTGCGTCGCGCCACCTCGCTGCGCATACTCTATGTTATCGCCTTTTCGATATACTTCTACTACAAGTCGAGTGGCATCTACTTCCTGCTGTTGTTGTTTGCCGCGGTGAGCGACTACCTCATAGGCCACGCCATCGCCCGCACCCCCGACAAGCGAACAAAGAAGCGCTGGGTGGCACTCAGCGTGGTCATCAACCTCGGAATGTTGGGATACTTCAAGTACACCAACTTCTTTATCGATATGGCCAACGGATTGTTTGGCGCAGGATTCTTGGAGTTCCAGAATATCTTCCTGCCCGTTGGTATCTCGTTCTTCGTGTTCCAGTCTATGAGCTATACGATTGACATCTACCGCGAGCAGATTCGCCCCTTGGAGCGCTGGACCGACTACCTGTTCTACCTCTCGTTCTTCCCGCAGTTGGTGGCAGGTCCCATCGTGCGTGCCAAGGATTTTATCCCGCAGATACGCAAGCCGTTGATGGTCACGCGCGATATGTTCGGCACGGCCATCGGCTTCATTATAATAGGTCTTGTGAAGAAGGCCATAATCTCGGATTACATCTCGCTCAACTTCGTCGACCGCATCTTCGACGAGCCGGCGTTGTACTCGGGTTTTGAGTGCCTGATGGGTATCTACGGCTATGCGTTGCAGATTTACTGCGACTTCTCGGGTTATTCGGATATGGCCATCGGTATCGCCCTGCTGTTGGGCTTCCGCTTCCCCAAGAACTTCGATGCGCCCTACAAGTCGGCCACCATTACCGAGTTCTGGCGCAGATGGCACATCTCGCTCTCGTCGTGGCTGCGCGACTACCTCTACATCTCTCTTGGCGGTAACCGCAAAGGCAAGGTGCGTACATATCTCAACCTGTTGATAACTATGGTCTTGGGTGGCTTGTGGCACGGTGCTGCCGTGCGATTTGTGCTGTGGGGTGCCCTGCACGGCGTGGCTCTCGCCCTGCATAAGATGTGGCTTAATATCATCCCGTGGGCGAAGGCCGACGGCAAGGATATGAGCCCCCTGATGCGTGTTATGGCGGGTATCTTCACCTTCCATATCGTATGCCTCGGTTGGTTGCTCTTCCGCGCTGAGGATATGCAGACCGTGCACCTTATGTTGTACCAGATTCAGCACTCGTTCAACACCTCTATTATTCCCCAGGTCATCTACGGTTATAAGGAGGTCTTTGCGCTGATTGTCATCGGCTACGGTATGCATCTGCTCCCCTCCAAAATTGATGGCGACCTCCAACGCAAGGTGGCCAACACCTCATTCTGGTGGCAGGTGGCTATGCTCGTTCTTGTAGCGTGGTGCGTGATGCAAATCAAGTCGAGTGATATACAGCCTTTTATCTATTTTCAGTTTTAAAAAAAGAGCGCTAACCATCAGTTAGCGCTCTTTTTTACTCCTCATTTTTCTGAAACAATTCGCGAAGATAACAATCCATATAGAATAAATCCGCCTCCTCGCATATCACCTGATTCATAAAGAGTCGGTCCTCGTCGGAGACCATCTCCATCTTGATTTTCTCGTCAACATCTTCCATAGGCAGCTCGTTTTCCCTAATAACGATGCCCACAGGTGATTTATTGTGCCATATAGACCTATTTTTTGAATAAATTAACAGCCTTGCCGGATGCGACCCGCACTGCGTGTTCTATTTAGTTCAAAATAAGGTTATTATCCTTAATCATCTTGCGCAGGTTGATGAGCGCATAACGCATACGACCCAACGCTGTGTTGATGCTCACCTCGGTCTGCTCGGCTATCTCCTGGAAGCTGAGTCCCGCATAATAGCGCATCATCACCACCTCGCGCTGCTCCTCGGGCAGGAAGTCAATAAGACGGCGCACATCGGCCTCAATCTGATCCGACACCATCTTATCCTCCACGGTGCGCTCGGCAAAGCGCAGTGTTCCCAGCATATCGTATCCCGCCTCCGCCTCGTTCACTGTGCGGGCACTCTTCTGCGAACGGAAGTAGTCCAGCACGCGGTTGTGTGCGATGCGTAGCACCCACGACAGGAAACGACCCGAGTCGGTGTAACGCCCCTCGTCGATGAAGCGCACAGCCTTGATTAAGGTCTCTTGGAGAATATCATCTGCCACATCGTAGTCCTTGACCATCATACGAATGTAGTCACGCACGCGAGCAGAGTGTCTCTCGATAAGTATAGATATAGCATTTCGGTCACCTGATAGATAGCGACTGAGCAATAGCTGGTCGCTTAACACTTGTGTGTTCATACTCTCTAATTTTAATGTTCAAAAGAGTAGAATTTCTTCAATAGGCAATCCGTTTTTAGAGTTAATTAATTAAGTTTTGTGAGTGCAAGATAAGCACTTTTTTCTTAACTGCAAAATTTTCGCACCCCCGCAGAGCCTCTCTACATCAACTCTTGTGTACAAAAAGAGCAAAAACCGTACCCGAAACACTCTTTTTGTGGGGTGAAATGACCGTTTTTGGCGGTGAATTTTTTGTTATTTTTTTTCACTTTTTTTGCCCTCGGCGAGCCGTTTTTCGATTTTTTCGCCCAAATCGGGTGTCGTCGTCGCCCGCAATATGCACCTTAAAACTTTCGTTGTGGTGATGTTTTGTGCATATAAATAAATGTATTATATTTGTATAAAATCAGAGATTTTACCTATGGCAACTATTCGACTTACCAAAGAGTTTACCTTCGAGGCGGCCCACTCGTTGGAGGGCTACGACGGCGCCTGCCGCGAGATTCACGGCCACTCATACCGCCTGTTCGTCACAATCAAGGGCGAGCCATCGTGCGATGCCTACGACCCCAAGCAGGGTATGGTTATGGACTTTGGCCTCTTGAAACGCATCGTAAACGAGCAGATTGTCTCGCGCTTCGACCACGCCTTTGTGGTGCGCCGCACCGAGCAGGGTGTCGCGTTGCGCCATATGCTCTCGGACTTCTACTCCAACATCGTTATGGTCGACTACCAGCCCACCTGCGAGAATATGCTGGCCGACTTTGCCGAGCGTCTACTCGAAGCACTGCCCGACGAGGTGGAGCTCTACTCGCTGCGCCTGCACGAGACGGCTTCGTCGTATGCCGAGTGGTTTGCCGAGGATAACTTGTAAATAATTCCGTATGAAACGCCTTTTCCTTATCGACGCCTACGCGCTCGTATTCAAATACTACTACGCCTTTTTCGGTCGCCCGATGCGCAACCGCTACGGTATGAACACCTCGGTGCTCTTCGGCTTCACGAAGTTCCTGCGCGATATACAGAAGCGTGAGTCGCCCGACCTTCTGGGCGTGGCTCTCGACCCTAAGGGTGGCTGCTTCCGCTGTGAACTATACCCCGAATATAAGGCCAACCGTCCCGCCACACCCGAGGATATCATCGCCTCGGTGCCCTACCTGCGTCGTCTGTTGCAGGCTATGCGTATCCCCATCTACGAGATTGAGGGCTACGAGGCCGACGATGTTATCGGCACGCTGGCTATGCGCGGTGCGGAGCAGGGCTACGATGTCTATATGGTCACCCCCGATAAGGACTACGGTCAGCTGGTAGGCGAGCGTCGCCACCTCTACAAGCAGAAGGGCGATGGCGTGGAGATTGTTCGCGCGGAGGATATATGCGCCAAGTACGGCATCTCGGACCCCATCTTGGTGCGCGATATTCTGGCTATCTGGGGCGATGCTTCGGATAACATTCCGGGCGTGCCGGGCATCGGCGAGAAGGGTGCCTGCAAGTTGGTAGGCGAGTGGGGTGAGTGCGAGAATATCTTGGCCAATGTACAGAATATCAAGGGTAAGCAGGGCGAGAAGGTCGCTGCGTGGGGTGATAAACTGCTCCTATCGAAGACCTTGACAACAATCCGTACCGATGTCCCCGTGGAGTTCTCGGCTGAGGATTTGGAGATTTGCCCGCCCAACTACGACGAGCTGCGTGCACTATATCAGGAGCTGGATTTCACCTCCTTCCTGCGCGACCTGCACAATGTCGCACCCATCGTCGAGAGCGATGCGCCACAGCAAGCGCCACAGCGACAGCTCACCGAGATGGCGCAGGCTAAGTCGGCAGCCAAGAAGCGCGAGGCGTTGGCTGGTCAGGGCGATTTGTTCGCCACGGTTATGCCCGACCCGACACCCGAGCCCGTGCAGCAGGCCGAGCCAGAACCCGAGGAGGATACAGGCGAGATGGCCACGGCGCAAAGCACGCCACACGAATATACGCTTATCACACAACTCGCAGATTTGCAGGCTCTTGTCGAGCAACTGCGAGGCCATAAAGAGATATGTTTTGACACCGAGACTACGGGCTTCGACCACTTCCGCGACCGCATCGTGGGTATGTCGTTTGCCGTTGAGCCGCACAAGGCGTGGTATATCTCATTTACGCCCGATAATACGCCCGCCTTTGCCGAGGCGGTGCGCCCTCTGTTCGAGGACGAGTCAATCGTGAAGGTGGCGCAGAATATCAAGTTCGATATTATGGTCCTCGCGCGATTGGGTATCGAGGTGCGTGGCCGCAAAATCGACACGATGATTCTTCACTACCTCCTTGACCCCGAGTCGCGCCACAATATGGATTTCTTGGCGGAGCGTTACCTGCGTTATTCGCCCATTCGCATCGAGACACTCATCGGCAAGGGCACGCGCCAACTCACTATGGACCAGGTGAATATAGAGGCCGTGAAGGAGTACGCTGCCGAGGATGCCGACATCACGCTGCAAATCAAGCAGGCCCTTTGGCCCGAGATTGAGGAGCAGGGACTGGTGGAGTTGTACCAGAGGATTGAGGAGCCTATGATTGATGTGCTGGCAGCTATGGAACTCGCTGGTGTCAAGGTCGATGCCGCACAGCTTGCCGACTATGCCGTGGAGCTCAATGCCGAGCTTTCGCAGCTCGAAGCCGAGATACGCGAGATAGCCGATGAGCCTGCGCTCAACATCAACTCGGCACGCCAGCTTGGCGAGGTACTCTTTGCTAAGTTGCGCATCACCGACAAGCCCAAGATGACCAAGACGCGCCAGTTTAGCACCGACGAGGAGTATCTGCAAGGCTTTGCGGGCAAGCATCGCATTGTGGATTTGATTTTGCGCTACCGTGGTGTTAAGAAGCTGATTTCCACCTATGTGGAGGCTCTGCCGCAGCTGATAAATCCCGTCACGGGACACATCCACACATCGTTCAATCAGGCCGTTACGGCTACGGGTCGTCTGTCGTCGACAAACCCCAACCTGCAAAATATCCCCGTGCGCGACGATATGGGTCGCCGCATACGCGAGGCCTTCGTTCCCTCGGACGAGGAGCATCTATTGCTTTCGGCCGATTATAGTCAGGTGGAGCTGCGACTGATGGCGCATCTGAGTGGCGACCCCTCGCTCATCGAGGCGTTCCAGCAGGGTGAGGATATTCACTCGGCTACGGCTGCCAAGCTCTTCCATAAGGAGATATCTCAGGTCACCTCCGACGAGCGCCGCAAGGCTAAGACTGCGAATTTTGGTATTATATACGGCATCTCGGCCTTTGGCCTGTCGCAGCGTCTGGATATCCCGCGCAAGGAGGCTAAGGAGCTTATCGACGGCTACTTCGAGAGCTATCCCAAGGTCAAGGAGTATATGGATTGTGCCGTTGCCGATGCCCGCGAGAAGGGTTATGTAACCACAGCCTTTGGTCGCCGCCGCATCCTACGCGATATAGAGTCACGCAACGCCGTGGCACGCGGTGTGGCCGAGCGCAACGCCATCAATGCCCCGATTCAGGGTAGCGCAGCCGATATTATGAAGTTGGCTATGATTGAGATTTATCGCCGTTTCCGCGAGGAGGGCATCCGCTCGAAGATGATTTTGCAGGTGCACGACGAAGTTATTGTCGATATGCTTCGCGAGGAGCAGGAGGCCGTAATCCGCATCGTCCGCGAGTCGATGGAGGGCGTGGCCAACCTCAGCGTGCCTTTAATCTCCGAGGCGGGCGTAGGCGATAACTGGCTCCAAGCACATTAAAAATCGTCTAATTGGGTTGTTTTGTCGTTACGCTCGCCCTCAAATATTCAAAATATAAGGAGTGTGTTCACATCTGCGGAATACACTCCTTTGTTCTAATACAACTCTATATATTCGTAACTATTTCCTACCGCTTCCAGGTAGCGCTGAAACATCTCCTGCGAGATTACCACCGTGCCCGTGTTGTCGTTGGGGTGGAAGCTCAGCGATGATTCGTTGCGCAGGTTGGCATCGAGGAAGAGATGCACGTGATTCTCCTCGTCGTTCACCAGTCCGAAGGGCGATACCGAGCCGGGGCGCAAGCCCAGCCACTTCTCCATACGCTGCTCCGAGGCGAAGGAGAGCTTTCCTTGGCGCAGGCGTTGCTCCAAATCGTGAATTGCCATCGACTGCTCGCTGTCGAAGACCACCAGATAGTGACGGTTGCCCTTGTGGTTGCGGAAGAAGAGGTTCTTGCAGTGCTTCGAGCCATCCTGACGCCAATACTGACGCGCAATCTCGATGGTCGGAGCCTCGGGGTGGTCGTATACCGTGTACTCTATGTCGTGTGCCGCCAGGAAGTCATACACCTTCTGACGACGAAAGAAATTTTCACTCATATCCAATTCTCAATTTTGAATTTTGAATTCTGAATTATCTCGAAGCCACGCCCAGCACACCTGTTCTGTCCTTCGCCCACTCGTCCTGCGCGCGCAAGACCTGCTCCACAATATCACGCACGGCACCCTTGCCGCCACCAAACTCCGACACATAACGCGATGCCTCGATAACCTCAGCGCAGGCATCGGCAGGGCATACGGGTATTCCCACCTGCTCCATACACTCCAAGTCGGGGATGTCGTCACCCATATAAATCGTCGTTGCGGGGTCGATGTCATAGTCGGCAAAGAACTCCTTCAATGCCGTAATCTTATCCATACAACCCAGATACATTCTGGTCACACCCAGACGCTCCATACGCGAGCGTAGCAGGTTGCCGTGGCCACCCGATATTATGCACACCTTGTATCCGCGACGCACAGCATAGGCTATGGCGTAGCCATCTTTGGCGTTGTATTTACGAATGAAGTCCGACCCGTCACCAATGGGCATAATGCCTCCGTCGGTCATCACGCCATCTACATCGAAGATGAAGGCCTTAACTTTTGCTATCTCTTCTTTGAAGTTTGCCATATATATTCGGTTAATAGTTTATATATCTCTTGTTGATTTTCATCTGTAAGCATTGCCGTGTGACGCTCCGCCACAGCCTTGTCGCCCCTCACGGCAGGACCTGTCTGCACCGTGCGCGGATGCTCCGCTTCGACAGCCTTGCGTGCTGTCTCCTCAATAAGCGGGCGCAACACATCGAAGGGCAAGCCCTCACGCTCGTCCAAAAGGTCGGTTGCCATCGAGTAGAGAGCATTTACAAAGTTGCAGGCGAGGACTCCCGTTAGGTGAATCTCGCGGCGGCGCTTCGAGTTGGCACGGTATACTCTCTGACTCAGGGCGTTGGCCACATACTCTATCTGCTGCGTAACCTCCTCGGTACAGCCCTCGACAAACAGAGGCACGGCCGAGAAGTCGACCCTGCGTCCCGCGGTGAAGGTCTGGAACGGATACAATACACCTCTGTCGCCCTCGCCCAGCGCGTCCATCTCCACGCTACCTGCCGTATGTACCACAATAGCCTCCTCGCGCTTGCCCAGCGCCTTGGCTACCTCCTCCACGGCACGGTCGCTCACGGCTATGATGTAGAGGTCGGCATCAGCCACCTCCTCCCAATCTGTTGTCCATTCGCACCCAGCCAGCTGCGCCACAGCCTCGGCGCGCGCGGCGTTGCGTGCCACAACCTGTTTTAACTCCAAGGCGAAGGAGTCGGCCACGGCCACAGCCACCGACTCGGCAACATTACCGCTGCCCACGACCACCACGGAGTGTATGTTATTTGCTCTGGCCATCGTCCAAAATATCTAAAATAAATCTGTTGCTCTCGCTCTGCACGGCATCCTGCTTTATGCCCTCCACAGCCGCCTCGGCACGGCGTGCCACCATCACGCGACACATATCCTCGGTATCTCCCTCCACGCTACACTCCACAGCATTCAGCACATCGCACACGCGCAGCGTAGATACATCGCGCGCAGGGGCGTAGGCCACATCGTACTCCTCCTCGTCACATCGCACCTCGTTGAGTATGCCAGCCGCGACAAGTCGCTGAACGAGCTTGCTGGCTATGCGAGTATGTATGCCGAGGCTCTCGCGTATCGAAATCATCGACACAGCACCCTCGCCACGGCGGAAGGCATCTGCTACGAATGCTGTTATGGCCACCATCAGCTTGCGGTTGTCGTCGTGGCTCGTAGAGGGTAGCTGACGCTCCTCGTCGTAGCGCTTCTCGTTCTGTATGGCAAACGAGAGCTCACAACCCAGCAACAATATGCTCCACGAATTCTGCATCCACAGCAGGAACAACGGCAGGGCAGCAAAGCTACCGTAGATGGCACTGTACGAGGTCATCCACTTCAACAGGTAGACATATAACGCCTGAAAGATAAAGAATGCCGAGCCCGCCATAATACCTGCCAGCATAGCCGAGCGCAGGCGCACCTTGGTGTTGGGAAGCACCAGATATACGAATGCAAACATCGCCCACACCAGCATTAGCGAGACGGCCTTTGAGCCGAGTTGCAGCCACACCGAAGCCTCCATACCCAACAAATCGCGGGCGTGCGAACTTACCGATGTCGCCACAATCCACAGCAGTGGGGCAACCACCACCACGGTGATGTAGTCGCTGTACTTACGCACAAGGTTGCGTGAGGACTTCACCTCCCAAATCTTGTTGAAGTTGGCCTCGATGCTCTCGAACATACGAATCACCGCCCAGAAGAGCGTGAACAAACTCACCGTAGCCAACAGACCTCCCTGCGTGCGTGCCAGCGCCTTGTTGGCAAACACGACGATGTAGTCCACCACCTCGGGCATCTGCGGCAGCAGCGAGTAGAGGTTGTCGATAAGATTCTCGGTAAAGCCAAAGCCCTTCATCACGGCAAATACCAACGCCAGCACGGGTACGATTGATATCAGGGCGTAAAAGGTCAGCGCGGCACTCATTTCCATCGTGCCGTGCGCCATCAATCCTTCGAGGGTGTAAATCACCACCTTCAACGGTCGCACCGTCCACCCGAGACCCGGTATGCGCGAGATGGACAGCAGTAGGTCGTAGAGAAATTTTAGCGGCTTTTGCATTTTCTATAATTCTATAAGTATTATAAGAGTTATGGGTGTTATACGAAATTATATAATACTTATAACTCCTATAACACCTATTCTCCATCTTCCTAATTATTCACACGGTAGGCGCGTTGTACGCCGCGGATGCGCATAATCGAGTGTATGAGCATATCCACCACCGTGGCACTCGACACCTCGACACTTATAGTGCCGCGCATCGACCCGTCGCCGTGTGAGACGAAGTTCAGGCCGCGGATGTTGAGCTTCATCTCGCGAGTGACAATCTCGGTCACCTGATTTGCCAAGCCCGGCATATCGGCACCCACCACGGCAATCGTAGCGCGGAATGCTCCGTCGGCATTGCCACGCCAGCGAGCCTCCATCACACGGTAGGGGTAGTTCTCTTTCAGGCGTGCCGCGTTGGGGCAGTCCGAACGGTGAATGGTGATGCCCGACGAGATGGTCACAAAGCCAAATATATCGTCACCCTTGATGGGGTTGCAGCACTTGGCCAGCTTGTACTCTATGTTGTTAATCTTCTCGTCAATGACAAGTGCATCGGCGCGGTGCGATGTGGGCGCAATGTCAGAAGCCTTCTGCTCCTCCTTCTTGCGCTCGGCCTCGGCAGCCGCCACACGGCGCTGCTCCTCTGCCTCGCCCGAAATCCACTGGTTGAGAATCTCCTTGATGGAGAGGAAGTCAATCTTCTGCAAGGCAATCATCGAGTACACCTCGCGGCCCGTGCGTACCTTCAACACCTTGCCAAGATACGCCACCGCCTCGTCGATGGGGATATTTATCTTCCAGTTCTTCAACTTGCGCTCCAACTCCTCGCGGCCCATACGCGCGTGCTTCATCTGCTCCTCTCTGAGGAACGACTTGATACGGCCACGCGCCTTCGATGTCACACAGAAGTTCAACCAGTCCGATTTGGGCGTCTGGTTCTTCTGTGTCATAACCTCCACAATATCACCATTGTGCAGCACCTCGCGGATAGGCACGGCGCGGTTGTTCACCTTACCTCCCGTGCAGGTCGAACCTAAGTTGGTGTGTATGTCAAAAGCAAAGTCCAGCACCGTAGCACCCTCGGGCAGCTTGCGAATATCGCCATTGGGCGTGAAGACAAATATCTCGCTTGTCGAGGGCTTAGCCTCGAAACGCTGCGTGAGCGAGTGCGTGGTCTCCTCCAACACCTCGCGCAGGCGGCTGAGCCACATCTCCGAGGTCTGTGCTCCCTGATTCACACCCTTGTAACGCCAGTGCGCGGCGATACCTCGCTCGGCAACCTCGTCCATACGCTCGGTGCGAATCTGAATCTCCACCCAGCGACCCTCGCCCGCCGACACTGTGGTGTGCAGCGACTCGTAGCCGTTCGACTTGGGTATTGTCACCCAGTCGCGCATACGCTTGGGGTTGGGCGTGTAGCAGTCGCTCACCACCGAATATACCGTCCAGCAGAACTGCTTCTCAAACTCGCGCGGGCAGTCGATAATAACGCGCAGGGCGAAGATATCGTAGACACCCTCGAAGGGTACATTCTGCTTACGCATCTTGTTCCAGATAGAGTATACGGACTTGGTGCGGCTCTTTATGTGGTAGTTCAGGCCGTGAATGTTGTGCAGCTTCTCCTCGATGGGTACAAGAAAACGGGCGATGAAGGTCTGACGCTCGCTCTCGGTCTCCTCCAAACGGCGGCATATATACTCATAATCCTTGGGCTCCAACCACTTCAATGCCAAGTCCTCCAACTCGCTCTTCAACGAGTAGAGTCCCAGCTTGTGGGCAATGGGGGCGTAGAGGTTCATACTCTCCCAGCTCTTCTTGCGACGCTTCTCGGGCGGGAAAATCTCCAATTGGCGCATAACCTCCAAGCGGTCGGCCAGCTTGATGAGAATCACGCGCGGGTCCTCCGAGTAGCTCACAATCATATCGCGGAAGTCCTCGGCCTGCTCCTTCGATACTTTGAGTTTGATGTTGGAAATCTTGCATAGGCCCACGATGATACCCAGCACGGGCGCGCCAAACTCCTCGCGTATCTCGCGCGAGAGGGCATCCACCTCCTCGGGGCGCTCCTGACTTGCTATGCGCATAATGTCGTGCAGGATAGCCGCCACGGTAGAGTTACGGCCAAGGCCAATCTCGCGCGTAGCAATCTCCGCCACAGCTACATCGTGGTCCAGCATAGGTGTGCCGTTGTAGCGCATATACTCGCCCATACGCTCGGCAGCAAATATCAACGCCTTGTCGACACACTGCTGTGTTGCAGGCGAATAGTTCTCGGACAAATATTGGCGCAAGGAATTGTATCTCTGTAAAATATCCATAATAGCCTCTGTTTTTATGGTTTACGGACAACATATATATGGTCGTCGCAGAGTGCATAACGCTCGCACTCGGCGGCGGTGAAAGCCTCCTTGTAGGGTATGTCGTAGACCTCAAATCCCACCTCTTGCAGTCGCGCAGCGTAGTCGCGGCCATAGATGCGGCGGTGGTCGTACTGACCAAATATGCGTGTGCGCTCCTTGGCATCAGTGATGGAGTCATCCTCGAAGGTCTCCGAGCGCTCCAAATCCACGGGCGAGAGAATCACTCCCCAGCCATTCGGGCGCAAGATGCGGTAGAGTTCGCGTAGGGCGAGCTTGTCGTCCTCGATATGCTCCAAGATATGGTTGCAGATGACGGCTCCGAACGACTCGTCCTCGATGGGGATATGCTGCACATCGAAGTGCATATCAGCCAGCGGGCTCTCCAAGTCGGCCGTGACATAATCGGCAGGTTGCGATGAGTACATCTTGCGGAACTTACGCATCAGAGCTACCTCGGGGGCTATGTGTAGCAGGCGGGGCAGGGCCATCGCTCCGCGACCTAAGTCGCTCTCGCGCAGCAGCCACAGCCACAGCAGGCGGTGACGCTCCAACGACAGACAGTTGGGGCAGAGTGCATTCTCGCGCGGGGTGACATAGCCGTAGGGGATAAACTTACGGCGCTTGCATCCGCACAGCGGGCACTCCTTACCCTTGCCCAGGTAGAGTAGTCCCACGATGGGCACCATCCAGTCGGCCACGCGTTGCAGCACGGGGCGCGGGATAAGGTTTAGCAGTATCTTTATCAGTGCTTTCATTCTTTGTCTGTTTCGGTTCGGGGACTACTCCTCCAATTCGGCTTTTACCGCCTTCTCAACATCGGTGAGCTGCGCCTTGCACTGCGCTATGAGCTCCGTGGCGCGCTTCACCTCGGCAGCCAAGGTGTCAACATCAATCTGCTCACCACGCAGACGAGCGAGAATCTGCTCAATCTCGGCTACGGCCTCGGTGTATGTTAGTTTTTTCTTTGACATTTTTCGATAGGTGTTATAAGTGTTATAGGAATTATAATCAATTTTGAATTTTGAATTATGAATTCTGAATTCCCGTGACCTTTGCTTTTATCTTGCCGTCCGAAAGCTCAATCTCCACCTCGCGGCCCATCACTCCCTCGGTGGATGTTATGGCGTGACCCTCGTGACGCACGATGGCGAAGCCCAGCTGCAAAATCTTCTCGGGAGCACGCGCCTCGGCCACAGCTTCCGCCGTTGTGAGGAACAATCGCTTGCGCTCGATGAATCGCTCCACCTCTGTCGAGAGCAACTCCGCAAAGTTTTTCACGCGCGACCGCTCATGCTCGCAATACATTCCACTCAGTCGTGACACCTCGCCCGACATACGCTCCAAGCGCAACTGCTCGCGCTGCGTAGCCTTCACAGCCAAGTCCGAGAGGCGGAACAGAGCATCTTCCAGCCAGCCGTCCATACGCGCCATACGCTCGGTGAGCCACGCCGCCACGGCGGTGGGTGTTTTTAGGGGTGTGTGCGCCACCATATCGGCAACGCTGGTATCCTTGTCGTGGCCTATGCCCGTGATTACGGGCAGGGGAAACTGCGCCACATAGCTGCACAGCCTGTAAGAGTTGAAACAACTCAAATCGCTTGCCGAACCACCTCCGCGGATTATCACCACGGCGTCGAACTCGTCGGCGCGCTCGGCCACCTGCTGCAAGGCACGGCAGAGACTCTCCTCGGCCGCCTGACCCTGCACAACGGCATCAAAGAGCGTGGTTAAGAAGGCATATCCGCCCTGCTGTAACTCGTTGCAGAAGTCGCGGTAGCCCGCCGCAGCGGCACTCGACACTATGGCTATACGCTGCGTGAGCAGGGGCATAGTAAGCTCGCGGTTCATATCCCACACGCCCTCGCGCTGCAACTGAGCGATGGTCATCTGCTTCTGTCGCTCCACCTCGCCCAGGGTGTACGAGGCATCGAGGTCGGTAATCTGCAACGATAGACCATAGAGCTCGTGGTACGACACCATCACCTTGGCCATAATCTTCATTCCTGCCGCGAGGCGTGAGCCTGTCTCGGCCTCGAAGTAGGATGCGAGCATCGCATACTGCGAACGCCATATCACGGCCCTTGCCTGCGCACGCGGCGTGGGCGTTCCACCCTTTGCTGGCTCGCTCTTCTCGACAAGCTCCATATAGCAGTGCCCCGAGTAGTTCACCTTCAACTCCGCCACCTCAGCCACCACCCACACGGGCAGCGGCAAAGCCCCCTCAACCGCCTGCTTTATGCGGCGTTGAAGCTCCGAGAGTGTGATATGTTGCGTAGTTGCGGTCATAGCAGTTTTTCCAATATACAAATATAATAAATATTTTGTGTTTTTATGCTAACTTTTAGGTCATCTTGCTCCTTATCGCCGAATTTGCGGCTTCCAGCCGCATTTGCAAATCTGACCCAACGCCGCCATTAAGGCGAGAGCAGAGAGGGTTTACTCTCTATGCCGAGCCGAGGCGGTGAAAAGCCGCGTATGCGGATTACCTCCTAATCCCCCCGCCTCAGGCAGGGGACTTTGGTCGCTTGCGCTCCGAAGGTTGCAGATTGGAAAGTTTTTAGAAATGAATATTTTGTAAGTATTATAGGTGTTATAGGAATTATAGGAGTTATAAGTAGCCTAATATACCACCTATAACACTTATAACACCTATAACTCCTATAAGCCCCTCCCGCCAACAAAAAAAAGGACCACCCCATCGGGTAGTCCTTTGTATACTCCTGCGAGAGTCTCCTACAACTCGCTCTCCTTCAAACGCTCGGCGTTCTCTGCTACGATAAGGTGGTCGATGCAGTCCTGAATGTCGCCATCCATAAATGCCGAAAGATTGTAGATAGTGTAGTTGATACGGTGGTCGGTGATACGGCCCTGCGGATAGTTGTAGGTACGAATCTTTGCCGAGCGGTCACCTGTCGATACCATCGTCTTACGCTTCGATGCAATCTCGTCCAAGTACTTCGAGTATTCGAGGTTGAACACGCGCGTACGCAACTCCTCAAACGCCTTGTCGAAGTTTTTGAGCTGTGACTTCTGGTCCTGACACTGCACGACGATACCCGTGGGAATGTGAGTCAAACGGATAGCCGAATAGGTGGTATTCACCGACTGACCACCGGGACCCGATGCACAGAAGATATCCTTGCGGATGTCGTTCATCGAAATCTCAACATCAAACTCCTCAGCCTCGGGCAAAACTGCTACCGACGCTGCCGAGGTGTGTACACGACCCTGAGTCTCGGTCTGCGGCACGCGCTGCACGCGGTGTACGCCCGACTCATATTTCAGTGTGCCGTATACGCTCTGGCCTGTAACCTTCAATACAACCTCCTTGTAACCGCCTGCTGTACCCTCCGAGAATGAGGTAATCTCGTAGCGCCAGCCCTTTGTCTCGATGTACTTGGTGTACATTCTGAGCAGGTCGCCAGCAAAGATAGCCGCCTCGTCGCCACCCGTACCGCCACGAATCTCGACAATGGCGTTCTTGTCGTCCTGCGGGTCCTTGGGGATGAGCAGGAGCTTGATATCCTCCTCCATCTTCACCAACGCGGGCTCCAGCTCGGCAATCTCCATTCGTGCCATCTCGCGCATCTCCTCGTCCTTGTCGTTGGCCAAAATATCCTTCGCCTCGGCGAGGTTGGCGATGGCTGTGCGGAAACGCTCCGAAGTCTCGATGATGGGCTCCAACTCCTTGTACTCCTTGGTGAGCTGAATAAACTGCTTTACATCGGCAATCACTTCGGGGTCGGTGAGTTTCTGACCAATCTCCTCGTATTTAAGTTTCAATCCGTCCAGACGGATAAGTATTGAATTGTCTGCCATACTTTTATTTGTTTTGCCTGCAAAGATATAAAAACCCTGCGGTCAAAGCAAATTTTATCCTTTTTCTGATGGCGAGATGAATTTTTTTTCGCCTATTTTGTAGTTTTCGGAGACTTTTTTGTGACTAATAGTGAAAGAAAATTGGCCATCGGAGGATAATCATAGAAAAATTTTCTTAATTTTGTTGTACTGTGAGTCCCGACATCGGGCCATAGATAGGTTGTTAAACAGAAAAAATGCTTAATATGGAAGAGAACAAGAATAACTCGTACCCCGAGGGTACAGACAATAATTTGGAGCAGGTAGCAGCGCCCGTAGCGGGTGCCGAGCAGCCCGCCGCAGAGCAGGCCGCAGCTCCTGCCGAGCAGGAGAAACCCGCTGAGCAGCCCGCGGCTGAGCCCAAGAGCGAGCCCGTGGTGGCACAGCAACCTGTGCAGCAGGCACCGCGCAAGGCGAAGAAGAAGCCGATGAGCTTCGGCAAGGTCTTCTTGGCATCGTTGGTGGCATTTGTTGCAGGCAGCGTGGTGATTACCATTCTTAGTCTTATGCTCTTCTCGGGCATAGGCGCAATGTTTGGCGAGAAGCCTAAGGCTATCCCCGCCGAGGCTATCCTCCACATCAATCTCAACGAGAGTATCTTGGATGCTCCCTCGAAAGACCCTATGGCGAGCTTCGACTTCGCCTCGATGAGCACCGTATCGCAGGTTACACTCTTCGATGCTCTGCGTGCATTGGAGGCTGCGGCTGGTGACGAGCGCATCAAGGGTATCTACATCAACCTCACAGGCGCTGGCACAGCCGATGCCACTATCTTGGAGGAGTTGCGCGAGGCTATCAAGACCTTCAAGGCGCAGGGTAAGTGGGTTGTGGCCTACAACGAGACCTATACCCACGGCTCATACTACCTCGCATCGGTTGCCGACAAGATTTATATGCAGCCCGAGGGCTCGTTCGACTGGTCGGGTATGGCTATGAACACCGTATTCTTCAAGGGTCTGATTGATAAGTTGGGCGTTGATGTTGATATTTTGCGTCCCACCGTATGTAAATATAAGAGTGCTGTCGAGCCCTACTTCCTCGATAAGATGTCTGATGCCAACCGCCAGCAGATGCAGGAGTTGGTTGAGCAGATCTGGGGCGTTATCGTCGAGGGCGTATCTGAGGCGCGTGGCATCACCGTTGAGGAGCTCAACCGCTTGGCCGATGAGTTGGCCGTTGTTCTGCCCCAGCAGGCTTTGGAGCACAAGATGATTGACGGCTTGAAGTATGCCGACGAGATGACCGAGCTCTTCAAGAGCGAGTACGGCATCGAGGAGCCTGAGTATGTATCTCTGTCGGAGTATATCTCTGGTCTTACACCCGATGCATCGAAGCTGTCGGCTCCCAAGGTGGCTATCGTATATGCCAACGGTCAGGTGATGGACGGCAGTGGCACGGACGATAATATCTACGGCTACACACTCTCGGAGACTTTGCGTAAGGTTGCTGAGGATGACGATGTTAAGTCGGTTGTTGTACGCGTGAACTCACCCGGAGGTAGCGCCCTTGCATCAGATATCATCTGGCGCGAGATGGAGCTGTTGAAGGCTAAGAAGCCCGTCATAGTATCTATGGGTTCGTATGCCGCATCGGGCGGTTACTACATCTCGGCTCCCGCCGACGCTATCGTGGCTGACCGCACAACGCTCACCGGCTCGATTGGTGTATTTGGTATGATTCCCAGCGTAGGCAAGGCGCTTAAAAATAAGTTGGGCGTGACGGTAGATGGCGTCAAGACCAACCAGAACGCAGGTCTGGGTAATGGTTTCACTCCTCTGACCTCTGCACAGCACCGCGCTATGATGAAGAGCGTAGACCGCGTCTATGAGCGTTTCATATCGCTTGTGGCCGAGGGTCGTAACCTCACTATCGAGCGCGTGTTGGAGATTGCTGAGGGCCGTGTGTGGAGTGGCGAGCAGGCACAGAAGATTGGCTTGGTTGACACCTGTGGTGGCTTGAACGCTGCGTTGGCTATCGCTATCGACAAGGCCGAGTTAGGCGATAACTTCCAAGTGGTTGAGATTGAGGACGAGGTTACAGGCTTTATGGCTGTGTTGAACTCGCTTAATGTAAGTGTACGCGAGAAGCTGGCTCTGCCCACGGAGTTGCGTGCGTTGTATGACGAGTATCGTCAGGTGCAGCAGATGGTAGGCAAGGAGGGCGTATATACGCTTAGCCCCTACCGCTTCATCATAGAGTAAGAGATATAAATCTCTACGCCTCGGGGTTTGTTTTTTGGGCGAGGTGCGGAGATGTGGGCTGGGATTTGCGCGTGGCAAGGCCGAAAGGGTAGGCTACGATTGCAGGTTCAAGGTCCAAAACAAATAAAAGTTTATTTACTGTGAATAGTTATTCCCGCTACGGCGGAGGCTATTATAAAAACCTAAACCTATTAAGCATTAAATGAACAGAGGAAGGGTACTGCCGTGAGGTAGTGCCCTTTTATTTTTGTGCTTGCACAAAAATTCTATTAAATAGGTGTTATAGGAGTTATAAGTGTTATAAGAACTTGCCTATAATTCCTATAATACCTATAACACCTATAATACTTATCCCCATTGCATACCGACCTTTTTGTTTCTTGAAAAAAATCTCTTAAATTTGTATAAAACCTTAAACTATATGAAACGATTACTTCTATTTGTTTTGTTGCTTTTGCCACTCGGCGTGGCGGCACAATCTCGCCAGAGCGCACCTGCACCCAAGCAGGATTCGTTGCGCCTGCTCTTTATCGGCAATAGCTACACCTACTACAACGACCTGCCCGCAATGGTCTACGAAATAGCCAAGACGCAGAAGAAAAAACTTGCCGTGCGAAGCATCACCAAGGGTGGCGAGCGCCTGCGTGGACACCTCAAAAATGAGAAGGTGCGCAAGGCTCTCACCGGCGAGCATTGGGACTTTGTCGTCTTGCAGGAGCAGAGCAGCGACCCCGCACGCCAGAGCGAAACGGTAATAGAGAATATCTACCCCGCAGCGCGCGAGCTGGATAGCCTCATTCACATCGGCTCACCCGAGGCGAAGACCATCTTCTATATGACTTGGGGACACAAGTACGGTACGACGCATAAGATTGAGAACTACCCGCTGGTCTACACCTACGAGGGTATGCAGGAGCGCATCAAGACCACATATTTGGAGATGACCTATCGCAACAACGCCATCTGCGCACCTGTGGGTATGGCGTGGCAGCGAGTGCGTGAGGAGCGCCCCGACTATCAGCTCTATAATCAAGACCTCTCGCACCCCTCGCCATTGGGAACATATCTCGCGGCAAATGTTATCTACACAACCCTCTTCCCGCAGGCTTATCAAACATCTTTCACAGCAGGATTTGAGGCCGCGCAAGCCGAGTATATTCAGCAGGCAGCGCAAAAGACGGTGTTGGAGAATAAGGCAATAATAAATATAAAATAAAGTTGCCTAACAAGGCTCTTTTGGCGTCTGGCTTGCCCTCGAAATACTCATTTGCACTTAGCAAACTGCGGTTTCTCGGACTGCGGCCAGCCTCAAAATAGCTCTTGTTATACAACTTATACAAAAAAATGAGGGTGCTAACAAAATTTGTTAGACACCCTCAATTTTACTATAATATTTCCTTTACTGCGCCCAATCGTCAACCTCGCCGTCGATTGAGATTTCAATCTTCTCCTGGTCGGGAGAGGTGTTTAGCGTCACGGTGATGGTGTGCTGATAACCCGGGCGGAACGATATCGAGTAATTTAACAGATAGGCAATACCACCCATCGTAATCTCAACAAGTGGCGTACTGCGCTCGATGAACTGCGGCACGACAATAGCCTCGAAAGTCTGATTATCAACCTTTCGCATAGTGATTGTCTTGTTCGCACTCAAAGCGTACTTCTCCAACGAGCCCTTGCGGTAGTTCACCTTGGCTGTGGTGGCAGTGTTGTAGATGTGTGTTACGATGTCGTCGGGAATCTCGCCCTCGAATGAGGGGCCCTTTTCGAGTTTTACCACCAAGCGCGACATCATATGCGCAAACTGCAACTTAACAGCGCCATCTGCGCTTGACACCTTCTCGGCCTTGGCCCACATAAGGTCGCTGGCCTCGTAGCCGCCAAGCTCCGAGCCACTCTCTACGGTAGACTGGTCGGTGGCGATGTCGAAGAGAGTCTCCTCGACAGCCTTCATCTGCTGGTAGGGGTATATTCCGTAGAAGTCGCAAGCATTCTCGCTCCAATAGAGCGCACGCGACGACTTCCACTCCGCACCGTCGTACTCCATCGGCTCGTTGTTCAGATAGTTACCGCCTATCTGCAAGGGGCGCACTTGGTCGCCATCGTACTCCACGGCGTACAATCCCATCTTGTCACCCTGCTCAAATGCGGTAAGTGTTGCTCGTGTAGGCATCGAGGCCAACACCTTAATCTCTCGGCTCTCCGTCTCGGGCAGGAGGCCTGTATTGTTACAGCTAACAGCAAGAATTGCTGCTACGAAGAATAATATCTTTTTCATAATACTCCACATTTAATTATTTAAGTTTCGGCTTATCACCCATAAACTGAGGATGCATCTGCTTGCTTGCCGATGCCAGCTCGCTTGCCGAGGGCTCTGCCGCAGCACGGGTTGTTACGACATTGTTCGACGCGTCACGAACATCGTTTGCGTAGAACTCCTCCAACGAGAACTCCTCGCCAGCATACTTCATAATGCGCTCCACCATCTCCTGACGCTGAATAGCCGAGTAGTATGGGATATTGTTGTTCATACACGATGTAGCCTCCGAACGATAGATGCCACGCGAGTGGAAGAAACCGCCCTCGTACATATCTACAACATTAGAGTAGTCGGGGTGGAAGATTAGGTGTGCCCACTCAACAGTCTTCATATCACCATTGGTTGAGAGGTTACGATACCAACCCAGAGCCTTACCAGCGTAGAAACCGTCGCAACCATACAAGTGTTTACAGCAGGGGCAAGTACAAGTCTGGATAAAGGCGTTGTGGTAGATATACTCATCTGCCAACTTAGCAAAGCCGTGACCACCCGCCTCGTGCTGTACAAGACCGCGGAAGTCGAAAGGATATGCGTCGCGGCTCATAGGACATACAGCAATAGCCGAGCCATCGCCCCACATATAACATATACCGCCATATTCGGTGCTGTTTTCAACCATAACAACCAACGACTGGTGGATATTATTCTCATCTACCGTAGGTGCTAACATAGCGTGGTTGAAGGTAGTAACCTCGTCGGGGCATACACCATTGCTAACAGAGTACTGCGAACCGAACTTAGAGTCCTTTACAGTGTTTACCGTACCTACGCCACTATCGGGAGACATACCCACAACGGTGTAGATGTTGAAGTACTCTTTGTACGACTTGTAAGGCTCGATAGCGAAGTAGTACTCTATCGCCTCGTTGATACCGTCAAGATATTTGCCAGTAGCAATATCCTTAGCATCGAAGCAGTCACCCATAAATACAATGTTCACACCGCCACCCTTTGTTGCCTTCTGGTTGGTGATAACCTCGCCATCGTAGTGGTCGTAGTTATACTGCTCAACCTTCATTGTAGAGGTGTAGTTCTTATCGTCAAGTAAGAATACAATCTCGCCTGCACGACCCTCGTGACTATCTGGACATAGGTTACCCCACTCATCTTTGTAAGTAGTCTCAAATCTATCGTAGGTTGCGGGCATCTCGCTAATGGTGACAGTAACATCGGCCTTACCTACACCACTTGACGGAGTAACTGTTACCCAATCGGGCTTGCTCTTGATGCTCCACGCCTGACCCGACGGAACACGCAGTGTGTATGTTCTGCTATGCTCAGCATTCAACGAGCGCATCAGCGAGCGAGAGATTGAGAAGTCGTGGTGAGCCGAGATGCGTCTAAACTCATTCCAACCCGTAGCAGACTGGTAGCGTGCGACCGACTCCTCGGGAACCTCCAATGTCAAGTTATCCTTACCTACGCCTGCAAAAGCATTTGCACCCAATTGTGGAGGAAGAACAACCTCGCTAACGAGTTTTGTAATACCATAATCATCTGAGAAAGCACCCTCACCAATAGTAGTTACATTTGCGGGGATTATAAGCTCTGGAATGGTGCGACACCAAGCAAATGCGTGGCTCTCGATTGTAAGCAACTCCTTGGGCAATACAATAGGCTCTGTCAAGCGCCAGTTACCAGAGAAGGCACCCCTGCCAATCTTTAAAAGTTCGCTATTTTCAGCAAATACAATGCTTGAAAACTCATTATCTGAGAAGCAACTTTCGGGAATAAGCTGCAACTCGGCAGGGATAGCAAGCTCACCTTGGAATTTACAACCACTAAAAGCATTACCGCCAATCTCTCTAAGGCTGATAGGTAATGAGAGTCTGCCATTTAATTTATCACACCATCCAAATGCGTTGTTTCCAATCTTTGTAACACCCTCGGGGATAGTTAAATCGCCAGTAAATCCACAGCTGCTAAAACAGCTACTCGGAATCTCCTTTATCTTAGAGGGGATAGCAAGTGGGCCTGAAAGCATTTTACAATTTGAGAAAGCGCCGCTGCCTATACTCTCCAAAGTCTCGGGCAATGAGAGTGAGCCTGACAACGAACCGCAGCTCTCAAAAGCGCAATTACCGATTGATTTTAAATAGTGAGGTAACTCCAAAGAGTTGATATTTGTCTGAGCAAATGCATACTCTCCAATCTCCTTAACATCGTTAGGAAGAACCAATGCACCCGACAACATTGTACCGCTAAATGCATATCGGCCAATCTTTGTCACTACCTCGGGGAATGAGAAGTAGACAAGGTATGACCTAAACTCCTCGCTCCAAGTCTCGCGACCAAAAGCGTAGTCGGGTATCTCGTGAGCGTTGTAGCTTTCACAACCCCACTCCCACCATTCGTTTGTATCAAAATCGGGGTACTGCTGGCTAAGAGCACTCATACGAGCCTCGTTTGTTGAGGGCATCTTGCCTGAGAAATAGAATTTTTTCTCCTCGTTGTTTGAGTTACCCATTCTCAGAGTCCAGCCATCTTCAATCTTACTCTCCTTCAAGTTTACAGCCTGCAAGATATTCATCGAGTCGCGCATAAAACCAAAGTCGCGGGCGTTAATCTTACCCGAAATCTTCAAGTTCTTAATCTTAGCAGGGTCCTTCTTGTCGGCACGAATCAGGGCGCTGAGCGTGCCCGGAGTCTGCTGATTTACAACATAATACTGGCGAGCCTCGCCTGCGTGGGTCTCGATGTCGGCAATCCAATTCACAATCTCGCAATCGGTGAGCGTGAAGGCCAATTCGCCTGTCATCTCCTTCTTGTCTACCTTGATGGTAAACTTAGACTGCTTGCCCGCCTTGAAGTCGAAATCAACCTCCGACTTGAAGCGGTAAGAGATGCCGTTGATAGTAATTATATATAAGGTAGTGTTTGCCGCGATGCTCTGCGGAACAACGATAGCGCGGAAACCACCCTCGGTGGCACGCATCACGATATTCTCGGCTGAGACATCACCCGTAGCCGTAGCCACACCTGTCGAGAGGTCGATAGAGGCTGTGCGCTTGGTGTTGCTCACCATAACAGTCTTCTCCAAGCCTTCGAACTCGCCCTCAGCAAAGCCCTCGCCCTCGGTGAAAATCACATTGGCGCACGCGAGGCGGTGCGAGAAACGAATCTTAACCTTGCTGCTCGACGGAGTTACATTCTGTGTCAAGCCCCACAAGAAGTCCGACATAGCATAACCATCGGTGATGCTGTTGCCCGACTGGTCGTAGGCAACCTCAAACTCGTAGTTGTTCACATCCTCGGGCGAGCCGTAGGGGTAGTAGGCGTAGAGGTCGATGTTGGTCTTGGCATCTTTGTAATATATTGAACCCGTAGAGTTCCATACATTATCCTCCTCGTCGTAGGTGTAACGAGCGTTGTTCACCTGATTACCCTCATCCTGCAATGCTCCTTGCACAGAGTTGTCGCTGGTGTAGTTCACACCATAAAGACCAATCTGGTCGCCGTCGCAGAAGCCGCCATCATCTACGCGAGTGATGTACTGCTGGGTGATAGAACCGTCAAGGCTAATCCTCGGGCCCGATGAGATGATACCATCGTCAAGGCCGTCAACTTCGGAAATACAGCCCACCATAAGAGCCGCAACTCCTAATAACAATAACAGTTTGTTTTTCATAGTATATGGTTTTTTAGTTAATATTTTCGTTGTTTTATTCTGCCGAGCCGCCATACTCCTCGTCGTCATCGCCCCAATCATCAACCGAGGGCTCGAAGTTGTTGCCCATAGCTTGGTCGATGGTGACGGTTTGTGTTATCGGGTTGCCGTAGAGGTCCTCGCCTATAAACTTGATAGTTCCCTTGCGGGGGCTAAATGTCGGGTTGGGCGCAATGCTGAACATGAGCTTATCGGTCGTGAAGGCGCGGGTCTTCGTCTGCTTCTGAGTTATCCAATCGTTGGAAATCTCAATCTCGAAATCAATATTGTGGCCCACCTCAATCTCAATATCGCCACCCTTGCTGTTGAGCGAATAACGGGTCTGCGACAACACAATAGCATCGCGCTGCGCCTGTGTGACGGTGAGCGTATCGACCTTATTGTTGTCCAAGTTGGTCACCAAGAACTTAGCCTCGCGCGGCTCGTAGGTACTATTGTAGTCGTATTGATAGCGGAACTGGTGCTTAGCCAACTCTTTATCCTCCACAGGACGCAACCACTTGGCATCGGGAGGCGTAATCTTGAAGTTGATATCCTCTCGAATCTCAAACCAGAATTCGCCACCCCACGGGTCTAAGTTAATCTGCTTATCGACAGTCACAATCTCGTCGGTCTGGCGGATATATACTCCGTGACCAATGCCTTCTCCTGTTTCGAGGGTACTCCATACCATAATATGTCCCTCGCGCTCAGTGCCCTCGGTAAGGGGCTTTACCTCAATGCGGATACTTTCGTTGTAAGTTGCACGCGTTGGGTCGACATACGAAATCCAATCCTTATACTCCTCGGGCACCTCGACAGAGATATCACCCGTCAGCTTAATAGTCATATCTATAAATCCACCCTCAGTACCGATGTAGTATGTATCCTTCTCAGCTTTTAATACATTGGGGATAATCTCCACGGGAGCCATCGACTTAACAACATTGCGCTCTATTTCGAATCTCTCCCAGCGACCTTTCCACGCATAACCATCATCTATATCGTAAACGCTTAACTGGAAACCTCCCTCCAAAATTTTGGGCGGAACAACAAACCAGAAGTCGGTCGCCTCCTCGGCTGTCGCGCCAATCTTCACACCCTGCTCACCGCAATAGAGAGTTATATGGCCCCACGAGTCATCACCCTCGCTCATTACAATCTGCGGAGCTTTGCCATATTCGGCTGTAACGGTTGCTTTACCCGAAATCTTCTCGCCATAGTTGCTGTATAGGTCAATGCGTCGTATAGTCACATCGTCACCATAGAGTCTTAGACGCAAGAAGCCACACAAGTTCTGGAACAAGAGGTTTGTATCGCTCAGACCACTCGTCACAGCCACCATAGGGTTAGCTCCCACGGCAAATGTATTTTCAGCATACTGCTGCTGGGAGGGGAGTTCGAACATAATCGTTCCGTTAGTTGCAATAGCCGCCATATCTGAGTAGGGATAGAGGGCATAATTGTGCTTCAAGTAGACCACTTCGCCCGTAGCGTTCTGCTCGGGTGATACGGCCGAGAATGTACCCTTGTTGTCACCCGTCTCGCCATCGAAGCAATACTTCTGGTTATTCAGGCTGGTGAAGACCGAGATGGCATCAGCCTTGTTCCAATACTGATGCATATTTTCATCCAGATAAGTACGCGTTGCATCACCCTCAAATTCTACATAGAACTTGGGGCTGTACAACTTATGCAGGAGCGCAGAGTCTATCTTATCCGACTTTGAGCAGCCCGCCAACACAAAGATGAGTAGATATAGGAAGTATAATCGTTTCATAGTCTTCTAATTTTGCCATTCATATTCTCCACCATCCTCGGGGCTCTCGATATTAGTGTCGCCTCTCTGCTGCAATATCTTCACCGACTGCGAAATATCGCCACTCTTCGACTTGAAGACGATGGCGCCCTCGCGCTTGGTAGGATTTACATTCTCCTCGACCTTAAATGTGTAGCTGCTTGCCGACATCCCGCGCGTCTCAATTCTTTTAATCCAAGAGTTCGATGTTATATCAAACTCGATATTTGACTCCACGCTAACGGTTATCTCGCCACCCTCGGCTTTAACTTCAAACTCGGGGGTAAGGATAGTAATCATATCTTTCTGCGCCTGCTTAACAGTGATACACTTTGATTTTGTGCCAGCTGTGATTGTAATCTTCGCCTCGCGCGCATCGGGTGTGTCGTTCGCCGCTGCCGTTACTTTAAGCATAGTTTCGCCAGCCTCTCCATTCGCGGGGCTTACCGTACACCACACATCGGGTGTAGAACTCTCGACCTCGGCTGTCCACGAAGCATCGCTTGTTACGGCAATCTTCTCCTCACCGCCCATTGATGCAAACTCAACCTCTGTGGCCGATACATCAGGCCCCTTCATCGGTGTCTGCTTAACGGTGACACTCTTTGACATCGTGCCAGCAGTGACTACCACCTTCGCCGTGCGCTCGTCGGGTGTGTCGTTGGGAGTTACAGATACGGTAATCTTTTTGTCATTCTCATTTCCACTTGTGGGGTTAATCGTGCACCACGAGTTAGCCGCAGCATTCTCAACCTCGGCCGACCACAACTCTTTTGTAGTGAGTGTAATATCCTCCACTCCACCCTCGAAGTTAAACTCCAAAGATGTCACGCTGAGCGTGAGTGACGACTTCTTGTTGTCGGGGTCGGGCTTTTTCTTGCACGCGACCACAGACAAGGCAATAAACAAACATAGAAGTATTCGTTTCATATGATGTATTTTTCAGATTTTTTTGTAGAAATAGGCTAGTTTCTACAAAGTTAGCACTTTTTCTGTGAAAAAACGATTTAATGTGAATAATTCCGCTCGCCGCAACCCATTAATCTTATGCAAACCGATTATTCAAATCGAATAATTTGATTTGAATAATCAGTAGCCACCCCAACACCCACAAAAAAAAGGAGCCCCGAAAGACTCCTTTTATTATGAATTCTTAATTTTGAATTCAATCCGCCACTACTCCCACTCGATTGTAGCCGAGGGTTTGGGTGACATATCGTAGCATACGCGGTTAACGGTGGGAACCTCGTCCAAGATGCGCTTTGTAATCTTGTCCAAAATCTCCCAGTCGATGTGCTCGATAGTGGCTGTCATCGCGTCGATAGTATTCACGGCGCGGATGATTACGGGCCAGTCGTATGAGCGAGCGTTGTTGCGAACACCTACTGACTTAAAGTCGGGCACAACTGTAAAGTACTGCCATACCTTCTTGTCGAGGCCAGCCTTAGCGAACTCCTCGCGGAGGATAGCGTCTGACTCGCGTACTGCCTCCAAACGGTCGCGTGTGATAGCGCCCAGGCAACGAACACCCAAACCGGGACCGGGGAAGGGCTGACGGTAAACCATCTCGTAAGGCAAGCCGAGCTCAACACCGCAGGCGCGTACCTCGTCCTTGAAGAGCTGCTTCAAAGGCTCAACCAATGCGAACTGCAAATCCTCAGGAAGACCACCTACATTGTGGTGCGACTTAACCATCTTAGCAGTCTTTGTGCCGCTCTCCACGATGTCGGGATAGATTGTACCCTGACCGAGGAAGTCGATGCCGTCCAACTTGCGTGCCTCCTCCTCGAATACGCGGATAAACTCGCCACCGATAATCTTACGCTTCTGCTCGGGGTCCTCAACACCCTCCAACTTTGTAAGGAAGCGCTCCGTAGCGTCAACATATACAAGGTTAGCGCACAACTGCTTGCCGAACACCTCGACAACAGCCTCCGACTCACCCTTACGCATCAAGCCGTGGTTTACGTGAACGCATACCAAGTTCTCGCCGATAGCCTTCAAAAGCAATGCTGCAACAACCGATGAGTCAACACCACCCGACAATGCGAGCAACACCTTCTTGTCACCCACCTGCTGGCGGATAAGCTCCACCTGGTCGTTCACGAAGTTCTTCATATTCCAGTTAGCCTCAGCCTTGCAAGTGTCGAATACGAACGACTTAACGGCAGCCTTGATAGCCTCCTCGTCGTCTGTGAACTGCTCCAACTTAACCTCGCACTGTGCCTTAGCGTGACCTGCCGCCATAACGGGGAAGCCTGCCTCGTAAATCTCGGGCAAAACATCAATCTCTACGCCGTCGATAACATTGTTGGGGCCGCCATTGATGATAACACCCTTAACATTGGGCAACGCCTTCAACTCCTGGGCAGTGATGTCGTGCGGATAAATCTCGCTGTAAACACCAAGTGCACGGATAGCTCGGGCCAGCACGGTATTCTCGTGGCTACCCAAGTCCAAAATAACAATCATATCCTGTTTCATCGTCTTGTAATATATTTTTACTTTTAAACCTCTTAATTATTTCCCTCCACCGAAAGTTTTATAATAAGAGCTATTTTGAAACTGCTCGAAGTCCAAGGGAGCGGAGCATACTGTGCGTATGTGAGCATCCCGAGGGCGAGGCAGATGCCAAAAGAGCCTTATTAGAGAACTTTCTTGCTAAAAAAGGCTCGCGCGCAAAGGAGCGTGGCGAGCCTTATTAGTTTATTCACCGCGAGAGTAGTTGGGAGTCTCGCGTGTGATTGTGATATCGTGCGGGTGGTTCTCAACCACACCGTTAGATGTTATGCGTACGAACTTAGCCTTCTGCAATGCGGGAATGGTGTGTGCACCGCAGTAACCCATACCTGCGCGGATACCGCCCACGAGCTGGTAAACAGTCTCGTTGAGTGCACCCTTGAAAGGCACGCGACCTACGATACCCTCGGGAACGAGCTTCATATCGTTCTTCTCGCCACCCTGGAAGTAGCGGTCCGAAGAGCCAGCCTTCATAGCGTCGATAGAACCCATACCGCGGTATGTCTTGAACTTACGGCCGTTGTAGATGATAGTCTCACCGGGAGACTCCTCGGTACCTGCAAACATTGAGCCGACCATCACGCAGTCGCCACCAGCAGCCAACGCCTTCACACAGTCGCCCGAGTAACGCAAGCCTCCATCAGCGATAACGGGCACGCCTGAACCCTTGATAGCCGATGCACAGTCGTAGATAGCTGTAAGCTGGGGAACACCCACACCTGCGATGATACGAGTAGTACAGATTGAGCCGGGACCGATACCCACCTTCACACCGTCAGCACCAGCCTCCACCAACATCTTGGCAGCCTCGGCAGTAGCGATGTTACCAACAACAACATCCAACTCGGGGAAGTGAGCCTTCACATTCTTGAGTGTTGTGATGATGTTCTTCGAGTGGCCGTGAGCCGAGTCGAGAACGATGGCATCAACGCTCTCGGCAACCAGAGCCTTCACGCGATCCAACACATCGGGTGTGATACCTACACCAGCAGCAACACGCAAACGACCCTTAGAGTCCTTGCAAGCGTTGGGGTGGTCCTGCACCTTAGTTATATCTTTATAAGTGATAAGTCCGATAAGCTTGCCATTGTCGTCAACAACGGGCAACTTCTCAATCTTGTTAGAGAGCAAAATCTCCGAAGCCTTCTCCAACTCTGTCGAGTGAGTAGTGATGATGTTATCCTTGGTCATCACCTCCTCGATGCGACGGTTCATATCGCGCTGGAAACGGAGGTCGCGGTTTGTTACGATGCCGATGAGCATATTGTCGTCGTCGACTACGGGGATACCGCCAATCTTGTTCTCGCTCATTAGCTGCAATGCATCACCTACGGTCTGCTCCTTGGTGATGGTGATGGGGTCATATATCATACCGCTCTCGGCACGCTTCACACGACGCACGTGGGCAGCCTGCTCGGCGATGGACATATTCTTGTGAATAACGCCGATACCGCCCTCACGCGCAAGCGCAATGGCGAGTTTTGCCTCCGTTACGGTATCCATAGCGGCAGACACAATGGGTATGTTCAACTTGATATTTCGCGAAAAACGAGTCTCGGTAGAGACTGTACGCGGCAACACTTCTGAGTAGGCGGGTACGAGCAACACATCGTCGAAGGTGAGGCCCATAGATTGTACCCTTTCATCTATGAATGACATAACTGTACTTGGGTTTTTGTTGCGCACAAAGTTACGCAATAGAATTCAAAATTCAAAATTCAAAATTCAAAAAATGTTTCACCGCGTGTAAAAATTTTCTACGACACAAATGGTGAGGTCTTGCGGGAGGAAAATTGACGGGAATTATAGGTGGTATAAGTATTATAAGTGTTATAGAAAATTACGGTAGTTACCGCAGGCTCCCACGACTCCCGCAGCCCCCGCAGTGCCTATAACACCTATAACTCTTATAATTCCTATCGCCCCTATTTCAGTTGAAAATTACTTGCATTTAGCAGCCAGCTGCCGATGCCATTTCCGACGATGGCTATCAGAGTGATTCTTATCGCCTCCCAGCCCCACTCGCCCGCAAGCGAGATGTAGAACATATTGGCTATGGAGTGCTCAAATCCCGAGAGAATGAATATCACGATGGGCATAATGACAAACAACCACGACTTCGATTTGCGGTATGAGTCAACGGCCAGATACATCATCGCACCGCAACCAATCGAGAGCAGCAGCACGCTCAGCGACGAGTCCTGCAACTTGGGAGCAACCACGGCTGCAATATCCACAGTGTGGCGTGTGAGGGCAAAGCCCTTAGCCGCCGCCCAAGTACCCACGAAGTTACCCGCGATGGTTACAAGGATACTCGCCAGACCATACTGACGGAAGTAGCCTATGCGCCCCGTGTAGAGTGCGAAGCCCTGACAGACGATTGTGAGCAGGCCAAAGGAGAAGAGCAGCGCTCCTACCATCTTGTTTGCACACATCAGATATATTATACCGCCGAAGCTAATCATCAAGCCCGCCAGCACGGAGAGCGAAAAGGTGTTAATAAGCTCTTTTTTCATCGTTTATGCTCAAAAAAAGTAATTTTTATCTCGTTGTAAAAGCAAAGATATGAATAATATGTAAAAAATGGACACCAACACCTCCATTATTTAATATTTGTTGTATATTTGCCTGTTGAAGGAGAATATCGATTTTATTCACACAAAATTATACCTAATATGAAGAAATTTTTCTACACTTTGTTGGCTGCTGCCGCAATGACGGCTTGCTGTGGCGAGTATGTTCCCGTTGAGACCTTCGCCGAGGCTGAGGACCCCGTGGCTCTCACCCCCGAGCAGGAGGCAGCGTGGGATTTTGTTGGCTCGAAGCTCAACGCTGCGTGGGGTTGCCCCGACTCGCAGTATGCTCGTAGCATCGTTCCCGAGAAGACTCACGACTCATTCAAGCTCGTAGTTTGGAAGGGCGAGCGTGCTTCGGCTCAAATCGTATTGTGGAGCGCCGAGGATGTCAATGGCGTGGAGTGCAAGGTTGGCGACTTCAAGTCAGCGGTAGGCACAATGCCCGCTTCTATCGCCGAGGCTCGCTTCGTGCGTTACACTTTGGCCGATGAGCAGATTTATAAGTTCAAGAAGGGTGGTCCCGAGGTTATCGCTCCCGATATGCTCGACTCACTCTCACGCTTCGATATGGCTGCACGCCAGACTCGTCCCGTGTGGGTTAGCCTTACCATCCCCAGCGATGTTGAGGCTGGCATCTACAAGTCGGAGGTTACCATCAGCCACCACGGCTGGGGCAAGACTAAGCTCCCCTTGGAGGTTGAGGTCTTGGACCAGACTTTGAAGTGCCCCACCGAGTGGTCATTCCACCTCGACTTGTGGCAGCACCCCACATCTGTGGCACGCGCTCAGGGCTTGGAGTTGTGGAGCGACGCTCACTTCGAGGCTATGAAGCCCGTTATGACTCGCTTGCGTATGGCTGGTCAGAAGGTTATCACAGCTACTTTGAACAAGGACCCGTGGAACCATCAGTGCTACGACGCTTACGAGCCTATGATTAAGTGGACAAAGCATAAGGACGGCTCTTGGAGCTACGACTACGCTATCTTCGACCGCTGGGTAGAGTTTATGCTCGGCCTCGGCATCAACAAGTATATCAACTGCTACTCTATGGTTCCTTGGAACTGCGAGTTGGAGTACTTCGACGAGAAGGAGGGTAAGGTTGTAACCGTTAAGGCAGAGCCTAACACCCCCATCTTTCCCGTTATCTGGAAGCCCTTCTTGAAGGACTTTAAGAAGCACTTGGAGGCTAAGGGTTGGTTGAAGATTACCAACATCGCTATGGACGAGCGTTCACCCGAGGCTATGCAGGCTGCGGCTAAGGTGTTGATGGACTGCGCTCCCGAGATGGGCTTCGCGTTGGCCGACAACCACCGCTCATACGAGAAGTTTACTATGATGCGCGATGTATGTGCTGCTATGCGTCACCAGACCGTTACTCCCGAGGATATGGCTATGCGCCGTGCACAGGGTTACACCACAACATTCTATGTATGTTGCAGCCCCTCATACCCCAACACCTTCACCACATCACAGCCCTACGAGGCTGAGCTTTTGGGTTGGAAGAACATTGCTCACGACTACGATGGCTTCTTGCGTTGGGCTTACAACTCTTGGGCTGAGAATCCTCAGTACGACTCACGCTTCGGCAACTGGATGTCGGGCGATACATACCTCGTATATCCCTACAACCGTTCGTCAATGCGTTTCGAGCGTCTGATTGACGGTATCGAGGTTGCTGAGAAGGTTCGCGCATTGCGTGCCGCTGGTGCCGATATGACAGCTGTGGACGCTGCGTTGGAGAAGATTCGCAACACAGAGATTACAGATTATAACCAGCCTTGGAAGCAGATTATGAAGGAGGCTCAGGCCGCTTTGAACGAGGCTGCTCGCAAGTAGTTGTTAATCTGTTTCAATGGTAAATTAGGGTGCTGACTTCGGGTCGGCACCCTAATCTTTTTTTGTGGCTTTTGTTCGAGGTGTAAATGGATGAAAATTGCTCAGTAACAGAAATATATACTTATATATATAATTTTGTGCGAGGGGTAGTGCGCTCTGGGCTTAATAAATTGGAGTAAAATATTTAGAAAAATATTTGGCATTTTCCGTTTTTTTTTATGAACTTTGTATATCACTTAAATTCTTATGCTTATGTTTTTTGAGTCTATACCCCTCTGGGATATGGACTTGAAGATGTTGTTTTTTTATCATTCGGCATAGATTTAATTAAAGTAATAAAATAAAAGTTATGGTAAAAATTAATTTTATCAGCAAACTCACTGCTATGCAGTTGATGTTGACTGTGATGATGGCTTGCTTTGTTGCGCCCGTTAGCGCACAAGAGCAGAGCGAAGACGCCAAGATGGTGTACACCTACCCTCAGAAGCAGACCCCTGTGGGTTTTGATAACTATATGTTTGCCACATACTATTACAACGGCAAGCACTCATATAACTTGCGTGGTTATATGGTAAGTGAGAGCTCTGGCGTGGTGGAGAATTTGAAGATTAGCCCTGCTGGTGTTTCGTTTGCGTTGTTGTCAAAGAAGAAGGACGCTACCCGCGTTGAGTTCTTCGACTTGTGGAAGGCTGAGAGAAAGCTCGGTGAGCTTAAAAAGATTACTAATGTAACTACTATCGCCTTTACTCCCGATGCAAGAAATGTTATCGCTGCAACTCCCACCGAGTTGTTGGTATGTGACGCAAGAAGCTTCGAGGTTACGGAGCGTATCCCCTCGACACTTGTAGCAAAGAAGGTGGCTGTTAGCCCCAACAACTACTACTTGGCTGCTACCGACGGTGCTCGTTTGATTGTGTGGAATATGGAGTCAAAGAGCGTGCGTAAGGAGATTAAGTTGGGTATCGCCATCAACGATGTAGCATTTTCGGATGATAGCGATATGATGGCTGTGCTTACTGCCGATGGTAGCCTTACAATCTACGGCACACAGGATTTCCTTCCCACCAGCACTTACGAGGCTATGGGCAATGCACTCAGCTGTGCGTTCAACCCCGATGGCAAGTATGTAGCAGTGTTGTGCAGCGACACTCGCATCGCGCTCATCAACTTGAAGGATGCTTCGGAGCGTAAGTACATCGACAGCGAGCAGGGTGGTATCGTGAAGCTCAACTTCGTGAAGGATACCAACGACGAGACTTTGCTTTTGTACAACACCAAGTCTGACATCACATTCCGCAGAATGAACGACCTCTCGCCCAACTACGCTAAGTTGTTGGCCGATGAGCTCGATATGAAGATGAGCGACTGGATGAAGCAGATGCCCGACGAGTCTATCGAGGATTATAAGCTTCGTGTGAACGACGACACTCGTATGGAGCAGATGAGAATGTTCGAGCAGGAGATTGCTACTCGTATGGCCGACGATATTGAGCTTACAATGACCGATGTTACTTTGGGTAACTATAACTTGGAGTCAAATATGTTGACCGTGAACTTCGGTAATATGCCTACAATCTTCTTGGAGGTACCCTCAGAGGAGGTTAACGACTTCGCAAATGCCGACGACCTCGAATTCTTGAACACAAAGTATGGTCTTACCAGCGACGATAAGTTCGAGCTTATCTATGCCGATGTACGCAACAAGGTTTCAGGTAAGACTTATACCTACAACAACTTGGAGCGTCGCTCACTCGACTTCTTGAAGTTGGAGGAGGAGTTCGTACCCTTGGAGGTTATCCAGCAGTCTAATATGCAGGAGATGAAGTTGCAGGAGATTAAGGAGACTGTGGTTAATATGGCTAAGGAGCAGAAGACTATCTCTGACCACACCAACATCACAGTTCGTGCCGATGTACAGTCTGATACAAATGCCGACGGTAAGAAGATTATGAACTATGTAACCGACTTCTCATATGTTGTAGAGAAGGAGTTCTCGGCACAGGAGGATTTCGGTCCCGGTAAGTACAAGGCAGAGGAGTCTGGCGCTGCTATGTCAATGTTGCAGATTATCAAGCAGGCGTTGGAGGGCGAGTTTGCTCAGTATGTTAAGAGCGGCAAGAAGTTGTTGGTTCGAATCACAGGTATGGCCGACGCAATGCCTATCCACGGTAAGATTGCTTACAACGGTTGCTACGGTGAGTATGTGGGCGAGCCCGTATACAAGAGCAAGGTGTTGAGCAATGTTACATTGACCAAGGCTGACGGTATCACTCAGAACGAGCAGTTGGCATTCGTGCGTGCTTTGGGTGTTAAGGATTATTTGGCAAAGAATATCGCTGGCGTTAGCGAGATGGATACCGACTACACTTACAACATCGAGGTAACTTCTGGTAAGGGTGGTGAGTTTAGACGAATCCATGTTCAGTTGATTTTTGTTGACGCATTCTAATAGCGCTAAATTTTGATTATGAAGAAGATAGTTGTCTTATTTTTCGCTGTTTGTGGCATATTGGCTCACGGTAATGTATCTGCACAGAACATTACCGTGGCTAAGGAGTTGCAGCAACAATTCAACCAGATGCGTATTGCAGGTTCGCAAGCGTCGGAGTTGGAAATCTATAATACCCTGTATAAGTGCTATACCGAGTATGTAGGTGTGTTGGACTCAGTGCCTGCCACAAGCCCCGATTATGAACAGGCTAAGCAGGGTATACTCGATATTCATCAGTATCTCTACAACGGTGCGGCGTATCATCAGACACGCGGCGTGAAGCAGAACGCTCAGATTTTTGCTCAGTCGTACGTCGATGTCACTTTGATGGACGCCTTCAAGAACCACCAATTCGTCAAGGACGAGCAGTTCTCTACGATTGCCTATCTGGCAGCGTCGGGCGCTTACAATGCTCGCAACTTCGAGCAGGCAATTCCTTACTTTGCCGTCTACCTAAGCACAGGCGACCAGCGTAACCGTGAGAGCGTGTATGCTTTTATGGCTAAGGCGTGTCTGGGTGCTAAGAACAAGGAGTTGGCAATGTCGGTATTGGAGGAGGGTATCTCGCAGTACCCCAAGAGCTACAATATGCTGACTACGGCCATCAACTGCTGTATCGACAATGAGGATAACAACAGCTTGCAGCGTTATGTTACTTTGGCGCTCGCTGTAAACCCCAGCGATGAGACTCTGCTCAACATTCAGGGTAAACTCTACGAGGATACTCAGGAGTTTGACAAGGCATTGGGTGTCTACAAGCGTTTGAGCACTATGAAGCCCAACAACTTGACAGTTATGCAGCACATCGCCTTGAACGAGTACAATCAGGGTGTGCTCAACTTCAACAAGGCTACATTGCAGGAGACCGAGAGCGAGGCTCGTATGTATTCGGAGCGTGCCAACACCTACTTCCTCTCGGCTGTGTCGAGCTTGGAGCTCATCTTGGCCAATACTCCCAACTCGGTTAAGTATATGCAGGCTTTGGCTGTGGCATACGACTGCTTGGGCAACAAGGCCGACTTTGACACCGTGAATGGTAAGCTGGCAAGTATGGGTGCTGCTACGGTTGAGGCCAATGTAACCCCCACGCTTCTTACTCACGCAGCTAAGGGCCTAACTTCGGGTACAACACAGAGCACAGGCTCTGCTAACAACAGCGCCGTGTCGAAGTCAAATGTGTTGCAGATGTTGGCGGCACAGCAGTCTTCAAAGCAGCAGGATTATGCTGAGGTACCTCTCTTCTCGGTATATGCTAAGGATTATGTCGAGCCCCGTATCAAGGCTTGGCAGGAGAAGGACCCCTATGAGACTGTTGCTGAGTATCAGGAGCGAGTATCTGAGCAGACTCGCGACGCAAAGGTTAAGGAGTTGTTGAAGACCGCCGAGGCTAACTATATCAAGGCTTATGCTAAGCGTGTGCGTGTTGAGGATATGAAGCTCAAACCCTACGATGCTGATAATCAGGCATTCCTCATTCAGTCGGAGTATGGTGAGCTTATCATTCCCGTTCCTCGCGAGAGAAACCAGGCTCGTATCTTCGAGACCAACTGGAGCGGTATGCAGGTGAAGGACCCCGAGTTCTACATCAGCAACGACAAGATGTTGCTTTCGGCATTGACATTCGTTACCCCCACAGGTTCGACCTATCGTTACGACGGTAAGCGCGAGGTGAACTACACCGAGACTGTTGTGGATATGTCGTTTGACCCCATCAACAGCGACCTTATCGCTTCAAACTCAAACAACGCATCGGCTTCACGCGTGAAGAAGCAGGCGCTTACAATTGGCGGTGTTAAGTCTGATGTAGATGTTAATATCCCCGAGTCATCTACCAAGCACGACAACCTCTACGCGTTGATTATCGCCAACGAGAATTACAATATGGTGTCGAGCGTGCCTTTCGCCTTGAACGACGGTGAGATGTTCGCTGAGTATTGCGAGAAGACACTCGGTATCCCCGAGAAGAATGTGCTTCTCTACAAGGACGCATCGTTTGGTATTATGCTCAACGCTATGGATAAGGTGAAGAAGCTCGCTGCGGCACGCGGTGGCGATATGGAGCTTATCTTCTACTACGCTGGTCACGGTATCCCCGATGAGTCGAGCAAGGACGCATACCTGTTGCCCGTGGACTCTGACGGTAAGCAGACTAAGGTGTGCTACTCGTTGAACGATATCTACCGCGACTTGGGTCAGATGGATACCGAGATGGTAACCGTGTTCCTCGATGCTTGTTTTAGCGGTGCTAAGCGTGATGGAGGTATGGTTGCCGAGGCTCGTGGTGTTGCCATCAAACCCAAAGAGTCTGCTCCTATTGGTAATATGGTTATTTTCAGCGCTGTGTCTGACGCCGAGACAGCTCTTCCCTACGAGGAGAAGGGACACGGTATGTTTACCTACTTCTTGTTGAAGAAGTTGCAGGAGACCAAGGGTAATGTTACCTTGAAGGAGCTTGCCGACTATGTAAAGAGCAAGGTTTCAAGCGAGTCAATTCTTATCAACGACAAGTCGCAAACACCTACTGTGACAGCGTCTACTATGGCCGATAAGAATTGGCAGAAGATGAAGCTGGGTAGAAATTAATGTATATAGTAGTGGCCTATTAAGTCCTTTGGCGGGGCCGAGCCTTTGGACAAAGGACTTAATCTACTTTTATTATATATAGTAAGATGATTAAAACAATTAGGAATATTTGTTCATTTGTAAATTTAGAAGGTATTAATAACTGGACTCTTCGATTGGTGCTGCTGTGCATCTTGCTTTGCCCGATGTCTGTGTCGGCTCAGCGCGTGAAGAGGGTGTGTGGTGAATACACCTATTACGCCGAGGGCCACGAGTCAATCAACGAGGCTAAGATGAAGGCTTTGGAGGGTGCCAAGATGAAGGCCATAGCTGACGAATTTGGTACAGTAATATCGCAGAGCACATCGCAGTCGGAGTCGTTGGACGATGGCGAGGAGCATAGCTTCTTCTCGCAGCTCAACTCTTCTGAGGTGAAGGGCGAGTGGTTGGAGGATGTCACCGAGCCTAAGTATGATATTTCATATACGGACAATATGCTCGTTGTGAAGTGTAGCATCTGTGGCCACGCGCGTGAGACAACCAACCGTGCCGTCGAGTTCGAGGCTGTCGTGTTGCGTAACCACCCCGAGCTAAAAGATGCTGAGGTGCATTTCCGCGCAGGCGACGATATGTATCTGCAATTTCAGTCTCCCTCTAATGGCTATGTAGCTATATATCTGGTAGACGAGGCTCCTATGGCTTATTGCTTGTTGCCCTATTCGAGAGATGTAGATGGTCAGCAGGAGGTTAGAGGCGGTAAGGATTACATATTCTTCTCCATCGACAAGGCTCAGGCCGAGAAGGATTTGGTAGACGAGTATACGCTCACGAGCAGTGACGCTATTGAGAGAAATAAGATGTATGTCATTTTCTCTAAAAAACCCTTTACCAAGGCCGTAGACCATAAGATAAGCGAAGCGTTGCCCAAGCAGCTTAGTTACGAGGATTTCTCGCATTGGTTGGGACGCCAGCGTGCACACGACCCCGAGATGGGTGTGAAGGTGATGCACATCGAAATCAGAAAGTAATTAATTTAATTTATTGTTTAACTATAAAAATTTAAAAGTATGAAAAAGTTAGTTTTGTTCATGCTCGCCATCATTTTGATGGTTCCATGTGTTGAGGCAACAGCTCAAAGTAAGGCGTTGAAGAAGGCTCAGAAGAAGGAGTACAATGCCAAAATCAAGGAGTACAAGAAGGAGGGTTGGAAGCTCTTCGGTAGCTCACACAGCCTCGAAGTTGCTTTGCTCAAGCACTATGACAGACTTAACTCTTTGGGTGAGGATGGTCACGAACTCGTTAGCCTTGCAACTAAGTTCAAGTCAAAGAATGTAGGTAAGCAGATGGCTATCAATAACGCTTGTATCACTTACGCTCAGGAGGCTGGTAGCTATGTTAAGGGTCGTGTAGTTAGCGACTTGGCTGGCGACGGCGTATCTGCTGAGGCGGAGTTCGATAAGTTCTACGCTGCTTACGAGCGTTTGGTAGAGAAGGAGATTAGGGGCGAGATGCAGGAGTCTTACGCTATTATCCGCGAGTTGGGTGATGGTACTTTCGAGATGCAGGTTTACTACATCGTAAGCGAGTCAGCTGCAACTAAGGCTCGTATCCGTGCTTTCGAGAACGCAGCTAAGGAGAGCGCAGCAGCTCAGGCTTATGCAAACAAGGTTGCTGATTTCGTACGCGAGGGTTTCGATAAGTAGTAGATTCTCTTCATAATAGCGCAAGCACTATGAAAAGATACTTTTTTGCAGTGATATTTGTTGTTGTAGCCGGCTCATTGCCGGCTACAGCTCAAACAGGCAATGAGTCGTTTAGTGATTTTCGCCAGAGTATTAACAAGGACTTCCAGTCTTTTCGCAAAAAAGTACTTGACGACTATGCTGATTTTCTAGATGGAGTATGGAAGGAGTATAACTCTTTCAAGGGTGCCGAGCGCGACACTCAGCCAAAGCCTATATCGCAGCCCGTTGTGACAGGCGATGAGGCTATTAAGCCCGCCGCTCCCAAGCAGGATATCACTCCCAAGTACGAGCCACCTTTGCCAGCTACCCCAAAGCGCGACATTCCTTCGCCCGCTCGACCCAAGCCCGCATTGAGTCCCACGACGCCAGCGTACAAGAATATCAAATTTATGTACCATAGCGTGGCATTGGAGGCCCCCGAGATTGAGTGGAAGAGCCTGCCCGCAGGTAATACTCCCGACGACTTCGCAAATTTGTGGCGAGAGTTCTCGGCGCTAAAACTCCAAGATGTTGTTCTTCCGGCAATTATCAAGGGTGCCAATGATTGTAAGTTCAATGATTGGTTCTTGTGCGAGAGTATTCGCAGCTATGCCGACAATGTAATGGCATCTATGCAGCCGGGACAGCGTATGAGCCTTGCTCACTATCTCTTGTCCTATGCTGGTTTCGATGTGCGTATTGGTCTGACTGCTCAGAAGGAGCCTTTGCTGTTGGTTGCCTTGAAGCAAGATGTCTACGGACGAGGTTTTACTACGCTTAACAACAAGAAGTATTACCTCTTCTTCGACAACCTTGTGGGTCGTGACGCCAACGCTCCTATGCAATTCTATACTTGCGAGATTCCTGCCAATGTAGATTGCGGTAAGGAGATAGATCTGCTCATTCAGGACGAGCTTAATATCCCTTATGTGGCTCACCCGTACAAATTCAACTACGGAGGTTTGCAAATCGAGGGTGAGGTTAATGCTAACCTGATGCCCCTGCTCTATCACTATCCTCAGATGAAGATGGCATACTATGCCCAGTCGGTGGTGAGCCAGAGCACGCAGAAAGAGGTGGCGCGCCAGATTGCCGCACAGCTCGAAGCTACACCCAAGAGGGAGGCTGTCGATAAACTTCTAAAATTCGTGCAGAGCGCCTTTGCTTATGCCACCGATGGCGAGCAGCACGGCTTCGAGAAGCCTTATTTCTTCGAGGAGATGTTGTTCTATCCCAAGTGCGATTGCGAGGACCGCTCGATGTTCTACTCCTATCTGCTTAAAATGTCGCTCGGTTTGGAGAACCATTTGATTAGCTATCCGGGCCACGAGAGTGTGTCGGTCAATTTGGGCGAGACTATCGAGGGACATAGCTATGAGTTTGAGAATAAGAGATTCTATATCTCAGACCCCACCTATGTAGGAGCTAAGACAGGTATGTGTATGCCCGAATATGTCAATATTGTTCCCCAGATTGATTTCAAGCGATAGCAGCAACGAATGCGCATAGTATAGTGCAGTAGAGATGTTAAAAAACACCGAAACCCTTGTGGGTTACGGTGTTTTTTTGTTGACAGGGTGGTGGGGGATAGATGTTATAGGAGTTATAGGTGGGATGGGAGTTATAGGTATTATAGGAGTTATAGGAATTATATAAATAGTATATTCAATAAACGCAATAATATCTATTTTCCCCTACTATGTAGGGACTAACTTTGCCCCCCCCCAAAAAAAAATCGCCTCTCACGACTAAAATTTAGTATTTTATTATTTCTTAAACGGGAAATAAAGGTTGGTTTTAGTAGAACTAAAATATTTTGAAACAAGTATATTAATTATATACGAGGTAAGATTAATGCCTTTGTTTTTTGATTGCCATAACGATATTATTTGTATATTTGTAAAACATTCAGGAGAATACTTGAATGTGAACATATGAAATGTAGCGTTTTCTTTGGTTATTCAAATACTAACAACAAACATAATTATGAGTGAAAAAGATTTAATTAATGCCGCCACTGGATATGTTGCAGGGAACGCTGTTTCTAATAATGTTATTAGAGGATTAAGAAAATATAGCGAAGAGGCCGCCCGTAAATTGGCCCATATTACAACAGAAGAAGTCCTTTCTGCTGAAGTTGCAAAATTTATATTGTCTGACACAAACAAGGAGCATTTGAATATCTAAATGCTCACTTTAATGAAGAAATCGTAGATGCAGCGCAAAATCAAAAGGACTATATTTATTCACTTGAAACCATAATAAAAAAACGAATAGATAAATATATGCCATTCTACCAAAGAATTGGAATGGATATGCCTGAACAATTACAAAGAATTAAGGCCGACCAATTATGTGAAATCTTAGGAGTGGAAAATTTACATATAATTGATAGTACAGACGGAAAATCTTCTCCATCTAACCCAGATGATAGTATTGGATGCGGCACTATTATATGCGGAATACTTATCATAGGAATGATTATATTGATGATTGTTTTAGGAGCATCATAATTATATATAAAAAAAAAGAAAGAGGGTGTCTAACATAAATTACTAGGCGCCCTCTTTTCTGTTTTTTTTATTTACTAAGGGGTAAGTGTTATAGGAATTATAGGCGAGACTTTATTTTATAATACTTATACCACCTATAACACCTATACTACTTATAATACTTATAATACCTATCCCCCCTACAACTCTTACCTTGAATTTTGAATTCATAATTTTGAATTTTGAATTCCACGCCCTACCTTTGTCGTATGGAATCGAAGATATTACAAGGACTTAATAAGGCGCAGTACGATGCCGTTGTCAACTACCAGACGCCCTCGCTCATCATTGCGGGTGCGGGCTCGGGAAAGACGCGTGTGCTCACCTCGCGCATAGCATATATGTTGGAGCAGGGCGTGAAGCCCTATAATATTCTGGCTCTGACCTTTACCAACAAGGCGGCCGAGCAGATGCGTACCCGCATCGAGCAGATGGTGGGCCCCGTGGCTCGCTATATCCGTATGGGTACTTTCCACTCTGTCTTCTCTCGCATCCTGCGCGAGAATGCCGAGCGCATAGGCTACACTCAGTCGTACACCATCTACGAGCCCTCGGACTGCAAGAACCTCATCAAGACCATCTGCAAGGAGAAGAACCTCGCCGACGACAAGTACAAGCCCGCGAAGGTTCTCTCGCGCATCTCCTATGCCAAGAACTGTCTTGTCACCCCCGGTGCGTATGTTGCCAATTCGACCTACGCTGCCGAGGATAGGCATATGCAGATGCCATACTTTGGCGATATATACACCGAGTACTGCCGCCGCTGCAAGCAGAACGGAGCTATGGACTTCGACGACCTGCTCTTGCAGACCAACATCCTGCTGCGCGACTGCCCCGATGTGCTGGCCAAGTATCAGGAGCTGTTTCAGTATATCTTGGTCGATGAGTATCAGGATACCAACTACGCGCAGTATATCATCATCCGCCGCCTCTCGCAGCTGCACGGCCGCGTATGTGTTGTGGGTGACGATGCGCAGAGTATCTACTCGTTCCGTGGTGCGAAGATTGAGAATATCCTCTCCTTCCGCAACGACTATCCCACAGCCGAGACCTTCAAGTTGGAGCAGAACTATCGCTCTACGCAGACCATCGTGAATGCCGCTAACTCGGTCATCGAGCGCAACTCGCGCCGTATGGAGAAGAAGTGCTTCTCGGAGGGTGATACGGGCGACAAGATTCGCATCGTGCGCACCTACACCGACCGCGAGGAGGGAGACTACATAGCCAACGCCCTGCGCGACCAGATACGCGAGTCGGGCGATGGGTGGAGCGAGGCGGCTATCCTCTACCGTACAAACAATCAGTCGGCCGTACTCGAACAGGCGCTGCGCCGTCGTGGTATCCCGTACCGCATCTACAAGGGCAGCTCGTTCTACGACCACAAGGAGATTAAAGATATGCTGGCCTATATCCGCCTGGTCATCAACCCCAAGGACGATGAGGCCTTCAAGCGCGTTGTGAACTACCCCGCGCGAGGCATTGGCGACACGACCGTGGGTCGCATCAGCCAGCTTGCTGCCGAGCAGGGACGCTCTATGTGGGAGGCCGTTGATGCTTTGGTTGCCGAGGCTGCCACGCTGGGTGATGCTATGCAGAAGACCATCGCCCGCAAGGTAACCGAGTTTGTAAATCTTATCCGCTCCTTGGCGCAGGTGCGTGCGGAGAAGAACCTCTACGACTTCGGTTTGGAGCTGGCATCGCGCACGGGAATCCTTGCGCAGTATCGTTTGGAGAATACCCCCGAGGCAACGAGCGCTATTGACAATATCGAGGAGTTGTTGAACTCTATGCAGCTCTTCAAGGAGCAGTGCGAGGCTGAGATTCGCAATGGCGAGCGCGAGGAGTCGGCACAGCCCACCGTCGAGGAGTGGTTGCAAAATATTATGCTCCTCACGGATATGGACAACAAAGAGGAAGAGGGCGGCGACGACAAGGTTACGCTGATGACCGTCCACTCTGCTAAGGGATTGGAGTATAAGTATATATATATCGTCGGTTGCGAGGAGCGCCTCTTCCCCTCGGAGCGTGCTATGGAGTCGCCCGATGGCTTGGAGGAGGAGCGCCGCCTGTTCTATGTGGCCCTCACGCGTGCCAAGCAGAGCGCATTGCTCTCCTACTGCGAGATGCGTTTCAAGTGGGGAAATATGGAGTTCTCATCTCCCAGCCGCTTCCTGCAAGAGATTGACCCCCGCTACATCGACTGCGATGAGGAGCTTTCGGAGCGCCCCGCACGCCAGAGTGATGGTTTGGGAGGCCGAATGGGTAACTTATCGCGCGGAGGCTTTGGTGGTCCTCAGCCTGCGCGTCAGCGCGTTGGCGAGGAGCGTCGTGATGGCCGCACAGCTATCGAGGAGCTGCGCCGCCGCTTTGATGTCCGCTTCCAGAAGGGGCGCGAGCAGGGCGTAAAGCGCCAACCCGACCCCAAGATTGTAGCTCCGATTCAACCCCGCTCGACCGAGGGGTTGCGCCGCGTGGTAAGCACAGGTGCGAGTGCCCCCGCCAAGAGCCGTTATGCGGTGGGCGATAGGGTGGAGCATCCCAAGTTTGGTGCGGGCGTTATTTCGCGCATAGATGGCGCGGGCGACGATAACAAGCTGGCTATCAACTTCGATGGCTATGGCGAGAAGGTGCTGATGGAGCGCTTCGCCAAGCTCGAAAAACTATAATATCGACGACCTTTGGACCTGCACTCTCGGAGCGTCAGCGACCAAAGTCCCCTGCCTGAGGCGGGGGATTTAGGGGGTGGGTCAGACTTGTAAATGCGGCCTGTGGCCGCAGGGTCGGCGGTGATTAGCGAGATAACGTAAATGCTATAAATTCACGTAGATATGACGATTAAACAGAGATACGAAGGCATCATCTCATACTTCCAGCAGGCTATGCCCGTTGCCGAGAGCGAGCTCAACTACGGCAACCCCTTCGAGCTGCTGGTGGCTGTTATCCTCTCGGCGCAGTGCACCGACAAGCGTGTCAATCTCACCACGCCAGCACTCTTTGCCGCCTATCCTACGGCGCAGGCGATGGCAGAGGCTACGGCCGAGGAGATTTTCCCCTACATAAAGAGTATATCCTACCCCAACAACAAGGCTAAGCACCTGGCGGGTATGGCGCGTATGCTTGTCGAGGAGTTTGGTGGCGAGGTACCCAGCGATTTGAAGGCGCTGCAACGCCTGCCGGGCGTGGGACGCAAGACAGCAAATGTCGTGGGTGCTGTCATCTGGCAGAAGGAGGTTATGCCCGTCGACACCCACATCTTCCGCGTGTCGGCTCGCATAGGCCTCTCGCGCGGAGCAAAGACTCCCCTGCAAACCGAGCTACAATTAGAGAAACATATCCCCTCGCATCTGCTCCCCGTGGCGCACCATTGGCTCATCTTGCACGGCCGTTATGTCTGCACGGCACGCGCGCCGAAGTGTGGCGAGTGCGGAATTAAGGAGTGGTGCAAAGAGTTTTCGCGCCAAAGCGTTGAAAAATAAATAAAAATCGCTATCTTTGAAAATTACAAATCAAGATATTATGAAATCAAACGCTATAATTTCTTTTGTCCGCATAGCGCGCCAGTCAGCGATGACCTTTGTGTTGATGTTTGCATTGTTGGCATCACCTCTGCTAACCTCTTGTACCGAGAATAGCGAAGAGAAGCCCGAGGGCGAGAAGGTCGAGGGAGTCATTCTTCCGCTGAATACTTCGAGCAGTCTGGGAGCCAATGGCGGTATGTTGAAGTTCGTAATCACCACCGATGCTGGCTATCAGCTTGATGTGAGTGATAAAAATATGCTCACCTTTGCGGCCAACGCCTACTCTAAGCAGGCGGGTACCTACAACATCTCACTGAAAGTATCGCGCAACATCACGGGTGCAGAGCGTCGTGGCGAGGTGTATATCACTGTTGATGGATACTCGCGCATCAAGCTCTTCGAGGTGATACAGGCCACAGGCTCTATGGACGAGGTCACTAAGTGGGTGGACGAGCGTTTGCAGAATGAGTATTATTGGTTGGACGAGTATAAGCAGAAGCTCACTTCGTTTGATTGGTCGCTCTCTTACGACAAGTATCTCTCGTCATCGCTTATGGGCCTTACAACCAATATGGAGGATGGTGGCGTGAATAGCGATGGTTCTCGCTATATCTACTCGTACATCTCTAAGACAGGCACAACTTCGGGTGCATCGAGCAAGACGCGTGCCGAGGACCGCAATGTGAGAGGTTACGGTATCCTGCTTGCCTCTACCGTGTGGAGTTACACCGACACCTCTTATGCCTTTGCCGTTGAGCACATCTACCCGAACTCTCCTGCTGCGGCTGCGGGCTTGAAGCGTGGCGATATTATCTCTCATATCAACGGTAGCGAGATTCCCAAATCAACCATCGAGCTCAATGCGATGTGGTCGCAGATAAACAATAACGAAGGCTCTTCGATAACCATCAAGGGCGAGACTTTCGACGAGGAGCTCAACGACTATAAGGTGTACGAGTACACCCTTGCCGCTGCTTCGTACGAGGAGAGTGCTGTGGCTTATTGTGGCGTGGTGGAGTTTGACGAGCAGACTGCCGCTGAGGTAAATCCCAATGGCGAGAAGAAGATTGGCTATTTGGCATACCTCTCGTTCGACAATAGATTTGACAACAGACTAATCGAGGCCTTCGAGAATCTCGCCTCGCAGGGCATCACTGACCTTATCCTCGATTTGCGACACAATGGCGGTGGTTCGGTCAATTCGAGCATTATGTTGGCGAGTATGATTTTGCCCGAGAGTTATGTGGGCAAGACCTACGCTACGCTGGTGCGTAACCCCAAGAATACACGCATTACCGAGAATGACGAGTGCCTTATCTTGCGTAATGGCATCGGCGAACACTCAATCAAGGATTTGCCAAACCTCAATCTCGAAAAGGTGTGGGTTATCACATCGGCAAACACAGCTTCGGCCAGCGAGATGGTAATCAAGGGCTTGGAGGGCTTAGATGTCGAGGTTAAGATGGTTGGCAAGAAGACCGAGGGTAAGAACTGCGGTATGGATGTCATTAGCAACTACACCATCGGTACCAACATCTACGAATATGCCCCCATCACCTTCATCAACCAGAATGGTAAGGGCGATTCGAACTATGCCGACGGCATCACACCCTCTGTCAATCTTCAAAAGTATGTATTGCTTTCGGGCGAGGAGAATAGCGTGCAGCGTGCTTGCCGTATCTTCCCCGCACCCGATGCCGATTGGGCCGATGTGCAGCGCGACTTGGCTCTGTATGAGGCGGCTCTGCAAATCTGTGGTTACTCTATCCTCGAAAATGGAGGTGGCTCGGGTGCTGTTGCCAAGGGCTTTAAGCCTGTCGGTGGCGCTGTGACACGCGCGGGCGGTCGCAGCCTCTCGACTGTGGAGACTCCCGATGTCTTGCGTAGTAAGGTGGTAGGTGCTACTCTCACCGCCGAGGAGCGCGAAGATTTGATGGCAGTAAGTAGATAAACAATAGAAAGAGTATGAGATACATTGTTTCGATAGTTTTGGCTGTGGCTCTTGCTGTTTTAGCTCCCGCAAGGGGTTATTCGCAGGGCGCTACCACGGCTCAGACGGCAGCCGAGGCCTACACCATAAACCACGGTCCCTATCTGCAAGGCTTGACCTACGATGGCGTCATCGTCTGCTTCACCACCTCGCACAAGGGTTTCTCGAAGGTGGAGCTGCGCGAGAAGGGCTCAGATGTGGTGCGCGAGTGCCGTACATCTAAACACGGACTCTTGGAGGCCAACAATACGCACAATGTAATCGAGATAAACAACCTTAAACCCGCCACCGAGTACGAATACCGCATCGTGTCGAAGCGAGTAACACGCTTTGACCCCTATCATGTGCGCTTTGGCGAGGAGGTGCAGAGCGAGTGGTATACATTCCGCACCTTCAACCCCGCGGCAACGGAGTTTAAGTTTGTTGTGGCAAACGATATTCACGACAGCGCCGACAAGTGTCGCGCCGTGCTTGATGTGCAGCCGCTGGACGAGGCCGAGATGGTATTCTACAACGGCGATATTATGAGCTACTTCGCTCGCCCCGACCAGCCCTTTACAAGTTTTATCGATGTGTCGGTTGAGAAGTTCGCCAAGAATAAGCCCTTTGCTGTGGTGCGCGGCAACCACGAGACCCGTGGCCCGCTGGCTCGCACCTACGATAGATTTATCCACAACACACGCGATGGCAAATACTACGGTGTATACTACTTTGGCGACACGGTTGTTGTGATGCTCGACAGCGGCGAGGATAAGGACGATGACCACCCCGTATATGCAGGTGTGGTGGACTTCGACAACTACCGCCTCGAACAGGCCGAGTGGTTGCGTGGCGTCGTGCAGAGCAAGGAGTTCCGCAAGGCTAAGCACCGCATCGTCATTGTGCACATCCCGCCCGTTACGGAGCGTATGGCCGAGGTGGAGGCGAATACCGCAAAGGTACGCAGCCTGCTTTCGTGGCCCGGACAGGTGCATCTGGGCAAGGTTATGTTGCCCATTCTCAACGAGGCTAACATCGATGTTATGCTCTCGGGTCACCTTCACCAGCATATCATCTTCCCCGAGCAGAGCGGCGTTGTGGAGTTCCCTATTGTGGTAAACGACAATGTAAGTTCGATGTTCGTTACGGTGAACACGGCTGGCGTGAATGTGAAAATAGTCAATATCGAGGGCAAGACAACCTTCGATAGCACCTATTAAAACAACTTAGGCTACCGATAGGCGTGTACCTATCGGCCAGAAATTTGTAACTTTGCTACGATTTTGTAGCTATAAAATAGTACGATATGGATATATCGCAAACAAACCTTTCTCTTCTGCGCGACCTGCTTGTCAAGCCTTCGCAGAAGATGGTCATTCTCTCGCACACCAACCCCGACGGCGATGCCGTAGGCTCATCTATCGCGTGGGCTGAGGCGTTGCGCAGTTTGGGTCACAGCGTTACCTGCATCGTGCCCAACAAATATCCCTACTATCTGGATTGGATGACGGGCATCCGCGACATTGTAATCTTCAAGAGCGACGAGCAGGGTGTAGCAGCCACAGCCGTTGCCGAGGCCGATATTATCTTCTGCCTCGACTTCCACTCGCTCTCGCGTCTGGATTCGCTGGGCGATATGATTGCGGCTAACACTACGGCTAAGCGCGTGCTTATCGACCACCATCTCGACCCCAGCCAGCAGTTCGATGTGATGTTCTCGCACCCCGAGTCGTCGAGCACCTCATACCTCGTGTACAAACTCATCGAGGCGCTGTGGGGCGCGCAGAGTGTTACTGCTACGCAGGCCGAGGTCTTGTATGTGGGTATGATGACCGACACGGGTAACTTCTCGTTCTCGAATCTTACGCCCGAATTGTACCAGGCACTTGCGGTGTTGTCGGCGACAGGAATCAATATCCCGCAGATATATAATAATGTCTACAACTCCTTCACTGAGGGGCGTGCTCGCCTGTTTGGTTACGCCATCAACCGCAAGATGAAGTTCCTGCGCAAAGGTACGGTGGCGCATATGTCGCTCACGGAGGATGAGATGCGCCGCTTCTGGTTCCAGCAGGGCGATAGCGAGGGTTTTGTGAATTATCCGCTTAGTATCAAGAAGATGCGTATGTCGGCAATGTTCACCGAGCATAAGGACTTCATCCGTGTGTCGCTGCGCTCGCGTGGTGCTGTGGATGTCAATCTCTTTGCGAGTCGCTACTTCGAGGGTGGTGGCCACCACAACGCCGCAGGCGGCAAGTCGTATGTCTCTATGGCCGAGACCATCGCCCGCTTCGAGGCCGCCGTTGAGGAGTTCGCCAAGGAGGGGCTGTTGTAGTTCAAAATTAAGAATTAAGAATTAGGCTGACGCAGGAGAGATTGTAGGTGGGACTTATAAGTATTATAGGTGATATAAGTAGTATAGGTGGTATATAACTCCTATAATTCCTATAATACCTATAAAAAATTCCCGCGCGTGAGCCTGAACGCGCCCGAAAATTTGTCACCGCGCAGTTTTTGCGCTACTTTTTGCTGTCAAAAAGTGACAAAAAAGAATTGCAGAGATAAGATTAAAACCTTATTAAATTAGAAAACAGAACAAAACGCATATGATGAAAACCTACCTGCGACTGCTGGGCTTTGCAGCTCCGCTTAGTCGCTACGCAGTACCCTATTTTTTCTACTCGGTGCTGCACGCTCTGTTCAACACATTCACCTACACGATGATTATCCCCATCGTGGGTACACTCTTCTCGGAGGGTTATGTCTTTAAGCCTACATACGAGTTTCCCGCAATAGAACTCAACACCGAGTGTCTTAATACGGCGCTCAACTACATCTACACCGCATTCTTTGGCGAGGAGTACCGCACAACCTGGCTGCTGGCCCTGCTGGCAGGTGTGCTCATAGCTTCTAATATGCTCAGCAACCTCTTCCGCTATCTGGGCGCGATGACCGTCGAGACTATGCGTACCCGCACCTTGCAGCGTATGCGTAACGAGATGTTCGAGCGCACGATGGGTATGAATGTGGGTTATTTCAGCGACCAGCGCAAGGGCGACATTATGTCGAAGATTACCTCAGATGTTATGGTCGTGCAGTTCTGCATCACCAACACCTTGCAGGTGGCCTTCCGCGAGCCCTTCCTCATCATCGGCTACTGCGTTATGATGGTCAATATCTCGTGGCAGCTCACCGTCTTTTCAATCCTCTATCTCCCCGTGGTGGCACTCATCATCGGCTCCATAGTCAAGCGTCTGCGCCACCCCGCACAGCGCGGTCAGGAGCGTATGGGCGATATGGTGAGCGTTATGGAGGAGTCGCTCTCGGGTGTCAAGGCCGTGAAGAGCTACAACGCCTTCGGCTATATCCGCGCTAAGTTCCGTGCCATCAATGCCGAGATGTCCAACATCCTAATCTCTATGGCGCGCAAGCAGCAGCTGGCCTCGCCTATGAGCGAGTTCCTGGGCATCACAGCCATCTCGGGTGTGTTGGTCTTCGGTGGCTCGCTGGTGCAGAGCGGAGCAATTTTGGCATCGGGTTTTGTGGCATATATCGCAGCTTTCTCGCAGCTCACACGACCCCTGCGTGCCTTCATCGACCAGTTTGCCAATATCAATCAGGGTATCGCCGCAGGAGAGCGCGTATTCTCCATTATGGACGCCCAGAGCACGGTGCAGGATAAGGCCGATGCTGTCGAGATGCAGGAGTTCAAGGATAAGATTGAGTTCCGCTCGGTAGGCTTCAGCTATGACGATACACGCGAGATTCTCCACGACATATCGTTCGAGGTGCGCAAGGGCGAGACCGTAGCGCTCGTTGGTCCATCGGGAGGTGGAAAATCTACCCTGAGCGAACTTATACCCCGCTTCTATGATGCCGAGTGTGGCGATATATACATCGATGGTCGCTCCATTAAGGACTACACGCAGGAGAGCCTGCGCGCCCATATGGGTATCGTCTCGCAGGAGACCATCCTCTTCAACGACACCATTCGCAACAACATCGCTATGGGCCGCGAGGATATCACCGACGAGCAGATTGTCGCTGCGGCGAAGGTGGCCAATGCTCACGACTTTATTATGCAGAGCGAGGCGGGTTACAACACCAACATCGGTGACCGAGGTACAAAGCTCTCGGGTGGCCAGCGCCAGCGTCTGAGCATCGCGCGTGCAGTGTTGCGTAATCCCGAAATCTTGATTCTCGACGAGGCTACATCGGCTCTCGACACCGAGAGCGAGAAGCTGGTGCAGGAGGCTTTGACCTCGCTGTTGGAGGGCCGCACATCGGTGGTCATCGCTCACCGCCTCTCGACAATCCACAATGCCGACCGCATAATCGTCATCGACACAGGCCGCATTGCCGAGCAGGGTACACACTCGGAGCTGATAGCTAAGGGCGGTATTTACGCCAAACTTATCGAGATGCAGAGCCTCGCATAGCACTTTTAGACCAAAGTGCGTGGTCTAAACGAATAAAAAAGAGCGTATAACGACCAAGATAACATTTTTTTCACTAACTTTACAGCCAGAATGGCTGTTTCGCAAAAAGCAAATTTGGTTGAAGCCCGCCATTTGGATTTGAACAATAAGATTTCAATAAATAACTTAAAACAAAAAAATTATGTTTGCAATCGACAATTACGATTTCACTGGTAAGCGCGCTATCATCCGCGTTGACTTCAATGTACCCCTCAATGGCGAGGGTCAGGTAACTGACGACACTCGTATCCGTGCCGCTATCCCCACTATCAAGAAGGTGTTGGAGAAGGGTGGTTCAGTGATTTTGATGTCACACCTCGGTCGTCCTAAGAAGAATCCCGATCCCAAGTTCTCTTTGGAGCAGATTATCCCTGCTATCGAGGCTCGTTTGGGCGTAAAGGTTAACTTCGCTGGCGACTGTATGGGCGAGAAGGCTGCTGAGATGGCTGCTGCGTTGAAGCCCGGTGAGGTTATGTTGCTCGAGAACTTGCGTTTCTACGCTGAGGAGGAGGGTAAGCCCCGTGGCTTGGCTGAGGACGCAACAGACGAGGAGAAGAAGGCAGCTAAGAAGGCTCTCAAAGAGGGTCCTCAGAAGGAGTTTGTTAAGAAGCTCGCTTCTTACGCTGACTGCTACATCAACGACGCATTCGGTACAGCACACCGTGCTCACTCTTCAACAGCTCTTATCGCCGACTACTTCCCCAATGACAAGATGTTCGGTTATGTAATGGAGAACGAGTTGAAGGCTATCGACGGCGTTATGTCTAACCCCCAGCGTCCCTTCGTTGCTATCGTAGGTGGTTCTAAGGTATCTACTAAGATCACTATCATCGAGAAGTTGATGGAGAAGTGCGACAAGATTATCATCGGTGGTGGTATGACTTACACATTCGCAGCTGCTCAGGGTGGTAAGGTAGGTAAGTCTATCTGCGAGCCCGATATGTTCCCCGTAGCATTGGAGATTTTGAAGAAGGCTGAGGAGAAGGGTATCAAGATCGTTACCTCACCCGACGCTCTTATCGCTGACGACTTCTCTCAGGACGCTAACACTCAGGAGGCTTCTGCAAGCAACATTCCCGACGCTTGGGAGGGTGTTGACATCGCATCTGAGGGTAAGAAGCTCTTCGCTGAGGAGATTAAGGAGTGCAAG
>JAZOPO010000007.1:0-15191 GCA_045655585.1 Alistipes sp.
AGAATTCGCTTTCTAGGCTTAGCTTTTCTCATTTTGTTTTCCTAATTAAATTTTTTTAGATCAATTTTACTTCTTACCGGCCTTGGGTCGCTTTGCACCGTACTTTGAGCGACGCTGACGACGACCGTCTACGCCTGCTGAATCAAGTGCACCACGCACGAGGTGATAACGAACACCCGGCAGGTCCTTTACACGACCGCCGCGTACGAGCACGATTGAGTGCTCCTGCAAGTTGTGACCCTCTCCGGGGATGTAGGCATTGACCTCCTTACCGTTGGTCAAGCGAACACGCGCCACCTTACGCATAGCCGAGTTCGGCTTCTTGGGAGTGGTAGTGTACACACGAGTACAAACACCACGACGCTGGGGACACGCTGCGAGTGCAGGTGACTTACTCTTGTCCACCTGGCTTACTCGACCGTTTCTTACTAACTGTTGAATAGTTGGCATTGTTAAAAACTTTGTCCTTTAATGTTAATTAAAAAATTTCGTCTTCTATAACGACTAATTCGGGGTACAAAGGTAAACAAAAAATTTTAATAACACTATATATATGACTCTTTTTTACGCATTTTTCAGCGATTTAGCTCATTTGCGACACTTTTTACTTATGGATTTTCCAAAGTTATAAGGTTTTATTTATATACAACCAATTATGGCCATAAATTACAGCAAGTTACGGGTTAACATTTTCTTAACATTGGACTTAACACCACCCTATTCGACCCTTGCTCCGACACCACTTTTTGCGACCAAAAAGAGAGCAAAAGCGGAGCATTTTTCTACCAGAAACGGTGAAAATATCGCCACCAAAACGAGGCCGTTTTTGGACGAAATGCCACCATCTTTGCTCGGTGATTTGCGGGCGAAAACCTTCAAAAATCGTGCTCACCGAGGCACGAAGAACGACCATTTTTTGCAAAATTTTTCCATCATTTTGCATTTTTCGATTAGCCGCACTATCTTTACACTCGCGAATAATATTTATTAATTAAAGTATATTATGAAAAAATTTCTTTTAACACTTGCGGCGGCGGCACTCTCTCTTACCGCTATGGCCGACGAGGGTATGTGGCTGTTGCCCTACCTTCAAAAGATGAATATCAAGGATATGAAGGCTAAGGGTTTGAAGCTTTCTGCTGAGGATATTTACTCTATCAACAAGTCAGCATTGAAGGATGCTATCGTTATTTTCGGTGGCGGCTGTACTGGTGAGATTGTATCAGACAAGGGTCTTATCTTCACCAACCACCACTGCGGCTACGGCTCTATTCAGGCACTCTCGTCTGTTGAGCACGACTACTTGAAGTACGGTTTCTGGGCATCGTCACACGGCGAGGAGCTCCCCTGCCCCGGTTTGAGCGTAAAGTTCGTTCGCTCTATCGAGGATGTAACAGCGAAGATTTTGGGCAATGTCCCCTCGACTGCTGGCGAGGTTGAGCGTCAGAAGATGGTAGCCGAGAACCAGAAGGCTCTTATCGAGGAGATGAGCAAGGAGTTCCCCAAGAGCAAGCAGGCTCAGGTTGTAGAGTTCTTCGGTGGCAACCAGTATTTTGCATTCGTATATGAGGTCTTCAACGATATTCGTTTGGTGGGTACTCCTCCCTCGTCTATCGGTAAGTTTGGTGGCGACACCGACAACTGGATGTGGCCCCGCCACACAGGTGACTTCTCTATCTTCCGTGTATATGCCGACAAGGACAACAAGCCCGCAGCATACTCGAAGGATAATGTCCCCTACAAGGCCCCCCGCCACTTGGAGATTTCGCTCGACGGCGTTAAGGAGGGTGACTTCTCGATGATTATGGGCTTCCCCGGCTCGACAACTCGCTATATGACTTCGTACGAGATTGACCAGATGTTGGAGGTTGACAATCCCCAGCGTATCTACATCCGTGGCGAGCGTCAGGCTATCCTCTGGGAGGCTATGGAGGCGAGCGACGAGATTCGCATCAAGTACGCATCGAAGTACGCAGGTTCGTCTAACTACTGGAAGAACTCAATCGGTATGTCACGCGGCATCCAGAAGCTGGGCGTGAAGGCTCAGAAGGAGGCCGAGGAGGCTGCATTCCAGAAGTGGGCTAACGCCAACACCCTGCCCGAGGAGGGCTTTATGGATGTGCTGCCCAATATGAAGCGTGTTATAGCTGAGATTACCCCCGTCGAGGGCTCTATGCAGTACATTCAGGAGGCATTCTTGCGTGGCGTTGAGTTGCTCACACCCGCTCGTGCTCGCCAGATTTCGGCAGGCTTCTACAAGGACTACGACGCTGCTTTGGACCGCAAGGTTGCGAAGCGTATGCTCACCATCGCTCGCGAGAATATGGCGGCTGATGCTCTGCCATCGTTCTACGCAGAGGTTGTAGACAAGGATTTCGGTGGCAACATCGCAAAATATGTTGATTATGTATACGACAACTCGGTATTCACATCTTTGGAGAAGGCTCAGACTGCAACCGACGAGCAGAAGAAGGCCGACCCCGCAACAAAGTTGGCAGAGTCTGTTATGGCATCATACCGCGCACTCTATCCCAAGTATGTTGAGTTGGCACCCCAGTTCAACGAGGCACACCGCTTGTATGTTGCAGGTTTGATGCGTATGCAGCCCAACAAGGCGTGGTACTCGGATGCAAACTTCACAATCCGCCTCACTTACGGTAATGTGTTGCCCTACAACCCCGCAGATGCTATTACATACAACTACTTCACAACATTGGAGGGTGTGATTGCCAAGGAGGATACATCTAACCCGTTGGAGTTCACCGTGGAGGAGAAGCTCAAAGAGTTGTACCGCAACAAGGACTACGGCCAGTATGCTGCCGAGGATGGTCGCCTGCATGTAGGCTTCCTCTGCAACCTCGATATTACTGGTGGTAACTCTGGTTCACCCGTTTTGGACGCTCACGGTCGCTTGATTGGTTTGGCATTCGACGGTAACTGGGAGGCTATGTCGGGCGATGTGGCGTTCGAGCCCGAGTTGCAGCGTTGTATCGCGGTTGATGTTCGCTATGTGTTGTTCGTTGTTGACAAATTCGCCAACTGCCAGCACATTATGAGCGAGCTCGACATCGTAAAGAGCAAGAAGCGCAAGTAATATATATATTATATATATAGTGTAAGCTACTCCGCAAGGGGTAGCTTTTTTTATAGCTGCATAGTTAAATTTTATAGTTTCAACGAGATATATTTCTAAAATTATGCTATTTTTGTGATGTTGAGATACTACGCTCAACTTTAAGCAGAAAATAACAACCATAATCGATTATGAAACGATTACTATTACTCGCTACTGCGATACTCTTCGTGCAGGGATTGGCTGCACAGGCACTCAGCCCCGAGACACTTGCCAAGCGCGCCAAGCGCAAGAACCTCACCGTGAAGGAGTGGAACACCGACTCGGCAAAGAAGAGCCGCTGGATGGACCACCTGACTGTCTACGACGAGGAGGGCCGCAAGATTGAGGAGATTGAGTACAACCAATTTGGACAGGTCGAGCGCGTCACCTGCGAGTACGACCCCGCCACAAGTATGGTTATTCGCGAGGTGGTGTACGACCATCGCAACAAGCCCACACGAATACGCAAATACGAGTACAACGATGACGGCACCAAGTGCAAGCAGTACAACTACTTGCCCAGCGGAAAGCTGTACACGGTGAAGATTTTTGAGTATGTCTTTGACGAGTAGAGGATGACCTACGAGCAACTAAATACGCTGCCCGTGTGGGAGACGATGCCCACCATTACACTCGACGAGATGGCTGGCATAAAGCTGATGAATCGCGTCGACACCAAGTTTGTTATGCACGAGTCGCAGCTCGAAGAGCTGTTACAGATGGCCGTTGGGGAGTATGCCGTGCAGGTCATTGGCGATATTCGCGCCTGCCGTTACAACACGCTCTACTACGACACTGCCGACTACGATATGTATACGCGTCATCACAACCAGCAGCTCACGCGCCAGAAGATACGCACGCGCTGCTACGAGGAGAGCGGGCAGTACTTCATCGAGGTAAAGAACAAGACCAACAAGGGTCGCACCAAGAAGAAGCGCATCGTAATCCCCGAGAGTGCCTTCTCGTCGGTTGCCGACCACGCCCCCGCTGAGGCCTTCCTGCGCGAGAGAGCGGCATACTCGCCCGAGGAGATTAGCCCCGCGCTGACCACAGCCTTTGAGCGTATAACGCTGGTGAATAAGGCTCACACCGAGCGACTTACCATAGACCTTAATCTCCGCTTCTGCAATGTGCGCAAGGGCACAGAGGCCGAGATGAAGGGGCTGGTGATTGTGGAGTTGAAACAGGACGGAATGTACTTCTCGCCGATGAAGGAGCTGCTGCAACGACTCAGGGTAAAGCCCTTCAAGGTGAGCAAATATTGCCTGGGCACAGTGCTGTCCGATGCCGATGTCAAGCAAAACCGCTACAAGCGAAAGATAAGAATGATAGAGAAGATGTTAGGAGCTTGAAGCGAAGTAACAAAGATTATTAACCGATAACCAACATAAACGAAGATGATACAAAACGACCAATTTTTGGAGTTTGACCCCTCGATTGCCGAGGAGTTTGGATACGAGATTTCGTCGCAGATAAGTTTCTTGGGTGTGCCTCTGTTTGACACGCAGAGCATACTTCACCTGTTGATGCGCTTTGCATTTAACTTGCTCATCTCGTGGCTGATAGTGCGTGTATGCTACTACCGCAAGAGCCAGCGCAAGGATTATGTGCTGACCTATATGTTGTTCAGCTCGGCGATGTTCCTGCTCATCTTCCTGATGGAAAATGTAAACCTGCAAATAGGTCTCACGCTGGGTCTGTTTGCTATCTTTGGCGTGATACGCTACCGCACCGAGACGGTGCCCGTGAGGGAGATGACCTACCTGTTTGTAATCATCGCTACATCGGTGATAAATGGTCTTGCACTGAATATAAGCTATGCCGAACTGATATTGGCCAACACGCTGATATTCTTGCTGATATGGGCTATGGAGAGCCGTGTGTTCCTGCGCCACACATCGGCTAAATTGGTCATATACGAGAAGATACAGCTCATCACGCCCGAGCGACGCGAGGAGATGATTGCCGACCTCGAAGAGCGTCTGGGTCACAAGGTAAACAAGGTGGAGGTGGGTCACGTGGATTTTCTGCGCGATGTGGCCTTCGTGAAGGTATATTACGAACTTGCCGAGGGCGAGACAAACACCGTGGACCACATCTCGAAGCCAAACCAGTTTGTGTAAGAGTTGTCGCATAAACAGATGAAGATATGAAGATTAGAAATTACATACTTACGGCCGTTGCAATGTTGATGCTCTGCGCACCCTTGCAGGCGCAGAATATCCCGCTTGCAGAGTCTTCGGAGACAGAGTTGCAGGCCCGCATCGGCGCTGGCATAGAGATACCCATCGGTCAGAAGTGGAGTTTCGAGTGGAACGAGCAGATGCGTCTGCACAACAACCTCGCTAACTTCGACAAGATTGTGTCGAGTGTAGGTTTTGGCTACAAGCCATTGCGTTTCCTGAAAGTGGGCGCGCAGTATGGTTTTGTGAACGAGCGCACCTCGAAGAGCGACAACAACACAGGCCTCAAAACCGTGGAGTGGCAGATACGCCACCGTATGAACATAGATGTTACGGGCTCGGTGCGCTTGGGTCGCTTAAAGCTGTCGTTGCGCGAGAGATTTCGCGCTCAGTTCCGTGCCGACTCGGTGAATAAGTACGAGCACCCCAACCCCGAACTCACGCTCCGCTCGCGCCTGAAAGGTGCTGTAAAACTTAACAACGCTCGCTGGGAGCCTTACGCCTTTGCCGAGGTCTACACCACGCTGAATGCCCCCGCCGTTGTAAACAACTACAAGGAGTATCCGTTGGCGTACAAGAACTACATCAACCGTGTGCGCTTGGGTGTGGGTACGGAGATGAAGCTGAGCAACAGCAGCAAGTTGGATTTATACTATATGTGCCACTTCAACCGTTCGTATGATGCTCGCTACAAGGCTAATGCGGGAGATTTGAAGTCGTGGGAGTTGGAGAAGAAGTGCGCCCATGTGATAGGCATAGATTACAAATTCAAGCTATAATACGCTGAATATTAGAGAGATTGCAAATACAATAAAATCAAGGAGAGAGAGAAAAGATGAGAAAAATTTTTACTTTGATAGCCGCTGTATTTCTAGCAGCTACAACATTTGCGCAGAGTGATATTACCCCCAGCAATTCGTCTACGAGCGACCTGCAAGGTCGTTTCAAGGCGGGCATTGAGATTCCGTTGGGCGAGAAGTGGGATATTGCGTGGAGCGAGCAGCTGCGTACCAAAGACGCATTCGGCAGCATAGATAAGATTTTGTCGAGCCTTAGCTTCGGCTACACGCCGTGGAAGTTCCTCGAAGTGGGCTCGGAGTATGCCTTTGTGAACGAGAAGAAGGGTGATAACTGGCGCACAAAACACCGCTGGAATATAGACATCACCGAGAAGCTGACCGTGGGTCGTTTCGAGTTGTCGTTGCGCGAGCGCGTGCGTATGGAGTTTCGCGGATATGAAGCTAACAGATACGAGGACCCCAATCCCTTCACCACGCTGCGCACACGCTTGAAGGCGGCATACAAGAATCCCTCGCGCTGGAAGCCCTACACCTATGTCGAGGTGTATGCCACACTCAACGCACCCGAGAAGGTTGCCAACTATCTGACAGACCCCTTGGAGCGCGACAACTACTGCAACCGAGTGCGAATCGTATTGGGCACTGAGATGAAAATCAACGACAAGAACAAGATGGATTTTCACTATATGCTAAACCTCAATCGTTCGTACAAAAACCGCTACGATACGACCACTGGCGACTTGAAGTCGTGGGGCTTGGAGAAGGTTTGCGCGCATGTTATTTGTGTAGATTATAAATTCTCGTTATGATAAAACTTCGCATTGCGATATTTACTCTGTTTGCGCTGATGAGCATTGAAAACCTCTCGGCGCAAATTTTTACACATACACCTCCCATCTACATCGTCAATGGCGAGCGTATGAGCGAGGAGGAGGTGAAGGCCATTCACCCCGCAGATATTGTGAGCAACGAGCTACTCTCCATCGACGAGACGGTCATCGAGAAGTATGGCCACGATGCGGCTAATGGAGTGATTCTTATCACACTGCGCTACGACACGCCCGCACACTTCGAGGTAGATGGCCAGCCTACAAATTACAGCAACTACATAGCCGACCGCGTAAAGTGGAACGAGATAGAAGGCGTGGCGCGCGTAGTGATGTCGTTCACGGTGGATGGCGACGGCACAGTAAAAGAGAAAGATGTCTTAGAGGCAACAGACAGGCGTCTACTCAACCGCATACGCAAGGCGATGGAGGAGGCACCACGATGGGTGTCAGCAAAGAAGAACGGTAAGGGTATTACCACCGACCATATACTGCGTATAACACTCCCCCAGGGCGGAAAGATATACGACCGAGGTGCGATATTAATTAGATAAAACAGTCAATATGAAGAGATTAAAAGGCCTTTGCCTGCTATTAGTTGCGGCTATGATGGCAGCTTGCAGCGCACCATTTAAGGTGGAGTTCGAGCCTGAGGACAAAGCAACAATTCACATCACAGGCTCGCCGAAGTGCCTGTGGTTGCCCGTTGATAATGAGGCGCCGTCGGTAAGTTTGGCCGTGGTGGACAGCGACAAGATTCCCTCGCCACTGGGTATTCATCTGGCCGTAGAGAAGGTGGAGTATTATATGCCCCTCTACCTCGATGACACTACGCGCGAGATAGTAATCGAAGGTGCTCCGCAGCAGGCCATAGCGTGGGAGAAGCTCTGCGTGGGCGATAATCCCAACCCGCAGCAGATGTATCGTCAGGCGGCACACTTCACGCCCGAGTTTGGCTGGATAAACGACCCCAACGGAATGGTCTACCACAATGGCGAGTGGCATCTCTTCTACCAATACAACACTATGGGCTCGCGCTGGGGAAATATGTCGTGGGGACACGCTGTGAGCCGCGACCTTGTTAAGTGGGAGCATCTGCCCACGGCGCTCTACCCCGATGCTTTGGGCGCTATATTCTCTGGTAGCGCGGTGATTGACAAAAATAATACCGCAGGCTTTGGCCAGAACGCTATGATTGCCATCTACACCTCGGCAGGTGCGGCACAGACGCAGAGCATAGCATACAGCACCGACAACGGTCGCACATTCACCAAATACGATAACAACCCCGTATTGAAGAGCAACCAGCCCGACTTCCGCGACCCGAAGGTGTCGTGGCACGAGCCTACACAGCGCTGGATAATGCCCTTGGCGTGCGGCAATGCAATGGAGTTCTACTCGTCAGCAGACCTGCGCGAGTGGCGCTTCGAGAGTCGCTTTGGCGAGGAGTATGGTTGCCACGGAGGTGTGTGGGAGTGCCCCGATTTGTTTGAGTTGCCCTACAAGGGTGGCACGAAGTGGGTGCTGTTCTGCTCGCTGACCAGAGACGAACAGCACGGCTCATCGGTGCAGTACTTCGTGGGCGACTTCGACGGCCACACCTTCACCTGCGACACACCCAAGGAGTACACCGACTTTGTGGGATACGGTCGCGACAACTACGCCATAGTCACTTGGAGCAATGCGCCCGATGGGCGCAAGGTGGCGCTCGGCTGGCAGAACAACTGGCAGTATGCCAGCGGCGAGAAGTTCCCCTCGGTGGGCTATCGCGGTTATATGAGTCTGCCCTGCGAGTTGCAACTCATCGAGTGGCAGGGCAAGGCGAAACTTGTGTCGAAGCCCGTGAAGGAGTTTGACAGCTACCTGCGTGAGGTCTACACTCAGAGCGATATAGCGCTCACCTCGCAGCAGAGGCTGCCCATAGAGATAAATGGCGAGAAGGCTGTATGGATTGACCTTGTGGCCGAGAACGGTGGTGCAGAGGTCGTAGGCGTGAAACTCTCGAACGACGAGAACGAGGAGGTAAATATCTACTTCGACCACGCCGCAAACGCATTCAAGGTGGACCGCACAAAGGCGTGCGACAGTTCGTTCCACCACAAGTTTGCTGGCGAGGTGTCAGCACCCATCTCCTCGGCCAAGGAGCAGAGGCTTACCATCGTACTCGACCACGCATCTGTGGAGTGTTTCACCGACATAAGCGCCACATCGGATTTGGTATTCCCCACGAATCCGTACAAGCACATAACGCTCTACACCGCAGGTGGCGATGCTACCATAAAGCAGATAAAACTGCGAGAGTTGGATATTTAACAATAGAGAAGGCTGTTAACCGATGTTAACAGCCTTCTCTATCAAGAAACAGCTACGCCACTTTAAGCGCAGCCGACCAGCAATCAAAAAACCATATTCTACAAAAAGAGTGTTTTCATTAAATATCAAACCTTATTAAATAGTAAGGTCACAAGAAAACTATTCGCAAGGAGAGCAGAGCTCATTCACTTAAAACGGTTCCGAGGTCCCGTGTCAATCCGAGTTGTCGCGTTATTCGGATTGTCACGATATTCGTCTGCGTTGGCGCCGTGATGCGCCCTGCCAAGCCTGCGAAAGCATGGGAACGCGTCCCACAAAACAACGGAGTTGTTGATTTTTCTCGATGGTCGGGTCGTTGCCCCCGCCCTCGGCTCCGCCGCTGCCACCCGCCCGCGTACAACTGCGGACGAGCGTCATATCTCTATTTGGCCGTATTAGCGACCAAACTTAAAGTCCAAACCGATACCCCAAGCCAATGAGGTGCGATTGTAAACATCCTTGAAATCCAAACCCGTGTCGGCAACCTTACCTACGGCTACAATATCCTTATCGTAAATGGTAGGCATAATACCAGCGTTGATACGCATCGCCTCACAAACCTTGAATGCCAAACCAGCACCTACCGACCAAGATGAGATTGAGAAGTTCATATCAGAGTATGCATTCTCATCGAGGTTGAGCTGAGTGCGCTGCGCACCCGCAGATACCAACCAACGCTCTGATATTGACCACTCGGCACCGAGCAAGTACTCGTTAGTGTTACCCTTAACGGCAGGAGTGAATGAGTTCTCGGCGTTCTTATCAAAGAAGTGGTGCCACTGAGCTGTAACCTTAACAGGACCAAAGTGACGGCTCACGGCTGCTGCCAACAACGCAGGAGTCTCAGACTTAACTGTTGTGCCATCGGCGAAGATAGAGTTAATAACGGGGTCCTTAGCAGATACCTCAGCAGACTCGATTGTGAGCTCGGTAGCCATCTTGAACTCGTACTTGATTGAAGCATCCCACTTACCCTTGTGCAAAGCGACAGCCAAGATGGGGCTGATAGATGTACCGCTCTGCTTAACATCAAGAGTATGGTCAGCAGTAAGAGCTGCGTACTGCGCTGCCTGAGTAGCCAATGCAGGATTCAACTTACCCAACATCTGAGATGCAGCTGTGAAGAAATCAGCAGCCTTCAACATCTGACCATTTGCAGGGAACATCGGGTTAGTGCTAAGGGGGTTAATGCTGATATTCTTAATACCGCCCGTGTATGAGTTGTTAGTTACGCCCACACGCACCTGAGCTGCCACAGACAACCAGTCGGTGATACGGAATGCTGCACCTACATTGAAAGCCAAAGTCATTGACTTACCTATAAGCTCCATATCCATATCGTACTGCGAAGCAGACAAGCCCATATTTGCGCCGAGTTGCGAAATTGCGCCGGGAAGTACAGAGAACTGACGCTCGAAAGAGCCCAAGCCCTCGCCAAACGACAACGAACCGCCACCTCCATTTACGCCCAAGCCTGCCATTACGGCGAAGCGGTTGTGCTTCCACGCGAGGTGAAGGCTGGGTACCAGCGGAGAGAATACCTCACCTGTAAAATCCTTAGTCACACCATTGTTACCAGCGCCCATAGCGAAGGCACCATATGTAGATGTGATTGTACGAGTCTGTGTTGCCATCTGGTCACTGAGACCGATATGGAAACCATTCTCCATAAATACTACACCTGCGGGGTTGTAGTATACAGCATCGGGGTCGAGTGATGTACCGCGAGCAACGCTACGTAAGAACGAAGCACTCTGGTTTGTGTTAGTCATAGGGCCACCTGCAAAAGCTGATGTCGCGATGGTCATCACGGCCGCAAGGGCCAATGTCATTTTGTAAAAAATCTTCATACTTTTCATCTTTTCGCATCACGCAAATAATATATATAGTAGTAGCGCCGATGCGTGTTATTAATTTGGCGAAGAGATGCTCGCCAACCTCGAATGCAAAAGTCAAATATTTTTTTTGAACCTCAAAATTTATGTGGCTAAGAGCCCCTTGGTGGTATAAATCACAGCTCTGTGGTGACGAATTACCCCATTCTTGTGGCGAAAAGACCCCTTAAAAACAAAAAAAAGGCCGCCAACGAGCAGTTGACGACCTAAAATTATAGTGCGGTAACTTACCAAACAATCACGCGCTCATCCGCGGGCATAAACATAGCGCCGTCGGTGATGCCGAATGCCTTGTAGAACTCCTCGATGTTACGCAAAGTTGCGTTCACACGGTTCTTGCCGAGTGAGTGAACATCGGTCTTAGTGAGGCGTGCTGCCTCCTCGTCGCGGATGTTCTGTGCCCAGATTGTAGCATACGAGAGGTAGAAACGCTGGTCGGCAGAGAAGCCGTCGATAGCAGCAGGCTCGCCCTTACCCTCGAATGAGTTGTGCAGCGCGGTGTAAGCTACGCGCAAACCACCCTGGTCGGCGATGTTCTCACCCAGCGAGAGTGCGCCATCAGCCATAATAGCGGGCTGGCCCTCCTTAGCGGGCAGAATCTCAATCTTGTTGAACTGCTCAACCAAAACATCGGTGCGCTCCTTGAATGCCTTAGAGTCCTCGTCTGTCCACCAGTTGTGCATATTACCATCCTTGTCGAACTGGCGACCCTGGTCGTCGAAGCCGTGAGTCATCTCGTGGCCGATAACTACACCGATAGCACCATAGTTCACAGCATCGTCAGCAGCCGAGTTATAGAAGGGAGGTTGGAGGATAGCTGCGGGGAAGCAAATCTCGTTTGTTGTGGGGTTGTAGTATGCGTTTACATACTGAGGAGTCATAAACCACTCGTCGCGGTCAACCTCCTTGCCGAGCTTGCGGATATTGTCGGCTGTGTACCACGCATTGGCACGCTTGATATTCTCCCAATATGAGAGTGAGGGGTTGATGGTAAGTGACGAGTAATCCTTCCACTTGTCGGGGTAACCAATCTTCACGGTGAAGGTGTTGAGCTTCTCGTGAGCCTTAGCCTTTGTAGCGTCTGACATCCAATCCAAAGCGTCGATGTGCTGACCCAAAGCCTTCTGCAAGTTGTTCACCAACTCCAACACGCGCTTCTTGTCGCTCTCGGGGAAGTACTTCTTAACATAAATCTCGCCCACAGCCTCGCCCAGGATACCATTAGGCACAGCCATAGCGCGCTTCCAGCGGGGACGCATCTGCTGCTGACCCGACATCTGACGACCGAAGAAGTCGAAGTGAGCCGCGTAAATATCGTCACCGAGGTAACCTGCTGCGCTTGACAATACGCTGGCAGCCAAGTAGTTCTTAACTGTCTCCAATGACTCGGTGTGCAGAAGCTTATTCACTGCGTCCAACACCTCGGGCTGACCAACGATAATCTTGTCGAACTCGCCGATGCCCATACCACCGAAGTATGTAGCCCAGTCGATAGCGTCATAACGCTTTGTGAACTCAGCCTTGGTCATAGGGTTGTACTGCGCTGTAACATCGCGCAACTCTACATTCGAGCGGAAAGCCTTAGCCATCTTAGTCTCGAAAGCCAACACGCCCTTAGCAGCCTCGGCAGCGTTGTCGATGTCGCAGAGAGTGAAGGCCTTGGTGAGCCACTCAACATAACCCTCGCGCTTTGCAGCGTGCTCCTCGTCGAGGTAGTAGTCGCGGTTGCCCATACCCAAGCCTGACTGGTCGGCATACAAGGCGTTCATATTGCTGTCCATCAAATCGGCACTAACACCGATACCGAACAAGGGGTTGCCTGCCATCTGGTGAATAGCAGCTACGGCGATTGAGATGTGTTGCAACTCCGATGCCTGCATAAGCTGAGCGATGTCGTTCTTCACGGGGCGCATACCCTCGTTGTTAAGGCGTACAGAGTCCAGACCCATAGTGTAGAGGTCCGAAATCTTCTGCTCGACGCTACCCTTCTCGGCCTTGCTCTTGGTCATAGCCGCAAAGAGGTCGTTGAGACGAATCTCGTTGTTCTCGCGCAAAATATCAAACACACCGTAGCGTGCAAACTCAGGCTTCAAGGGGTTATTGGCCTGCCAGCCGCCTGTGGCATACTGGTAGAAATCATCGTTGAGAGCCACGCTCTCGTCGAAGTTAGCAGGGTTGATGGCGGGTACGCTCTCGGCCTGCTTCTGGTTGCAACTTGCCATAATAACGACAGTTGAAAGGGTTAATAAAATCTTCTTCATATTAGTTTAATTATTGACCTAATTTTGTAAAAGACAACGATGTGAGTTTCCACTCCTTGCCCTCCTTAACAAATATCTCGGTTACCATAAAGTGGTTTTTCGCTTCGTGGCGACCACCCAAAATGGCTAACAAATCCATATCACAAAGTATTGTAGCGGTGTTGCCAACTATGCGGATTGATTCGTTGTGAATCTTCGCCTCCTTGTAATGAATCATACCGCCACGAATGATATTCACCTCCTGCTCTTTGCCCCAGGCGCCGCCCATATGGACAAAAACAGCCTCATCGTGAAACATTTCGGCCAACTTGTCGGCATCCTTCTCGGACATCCACTGCCACTTGTCGTGCGAAAGTTGAAGTACAGTCTGCTCCATCTGCATTACTCTCTTTGACTTTTGTGCAGCCTGACTCTCCTTCTCCTGTGCAGATACTCCCACTGTTACCATTAACATAAGGAGTAGAGTAAACAATCTCTTCATAAAATTCGATATTTGTTTATTAATCAAATAAGGGCCGAGCGGACTCGACCCTTAGAAGTTTTTGTATTTGAAAATTCATTTATCGTGAGCAGATGCCACGAGAAATAATTTTTCTAAGAAGTTGGTTAGTTTGAGCTATTTTAACCCACCACAAGGGTGGCTTTTCCTCCTCGCGGCTCGGCAAAGTATGCAAGCACACTCTGCTCTCGCTCCGCAGCGTCGGTTGAAGCTGGTCGAAGTTCGAGAAAGCGGAGTTTACTTTTCGTAAATGAGCATTTCGAGAACGAGCCAGATGCCGAAATAGCCAAACTTGACAACTTATTACTTGCGGATAGCAGCTACACCCGGCAACTCCTTACCCTCCATATACTCGAGGAGAGCACCACCACCAGTTGAAACATAAGATACCTGCTGTGCCAAGCCGAACTTGTTGATGCAAGCTACAGAGTCGCCACCACCGATGAGCGAGAATGCGCCAGCAGCAGTTGCCTCAGCGATAGCCTCAGCCACAGCCTTAGAACCTGTTGCGAACTTGTCAATCTCGAATACGCCTACGGGACCATTCCAAAGGATAGTCTTGCACTCCTTAATCTCCTCAGCGAAGAGCTTCTTACCCTCAGATGCGATGTCAACACCCTCCCAAGCGTCGGGAATGTTGCTTGCAGAAGCCTCCTGAGTGTTAGCATCCTGTGAGAAGTCGTCAGCGATAAGAGCGTCGGGTGAAGTAACAATCTTGATACCCTTCTCCTCAGCCTTCTTCAAAATCTCCAATGCTACGGGGAACATATCGGGCTCGCAGATAGACTTACCTACCTTACCACCCTGAGCAGCAGCGAATGTGTAAGTCATACCACCACCGATGATAATCTTGTCGCACTTCTCCATCAACTTCTCGATGATAGTGATCTTGGTAGAAACCTTAGAACCACCTACGATAGCAACGAAGGGACGCTGGGGGTTAGACATAACGCCGTCGATAGCCTTCAACTCGTTCTCCATAACGTAACCGAACATCTTATCGTTGGGGAAGTAGTCAGCGATAAGAGCTGTTGAAGAGTGAGCACGGTGTGCTGTAGCGAATGCGTCGTTGATGTAGCAGTCTGCGTATGAAGCGAGCTTCTTATCGAACTCCTTCTGAGGACCCTCCTTGAGAGCCTTCTTAGCAGCCTTCTTCTCCTCGTCAGTTGCATCCTCAGCCAAGCCACGGGGCTTACCCTCCTCCTCAGCGTAGAAACGCAAGTTCTCGAGAAGCATAACCTCACCGGGCTTCAAAGCAG
>JAZOPO010000008.1:0-78784 GCA_045655585.1 Alistipes sp.
GTGACCGGATCGGTATGGGAGAAGAAAAGGCTTCTGTCCCTGTCGATTCTTTCGATGCGCTCCATATCGTCATCGGTGAAATCAAACGACTTGTCAAACTTCGCAAAAGTAGGGTACTTAGCTTCGAGTTGCTTACGATTACGGTCCATATAATCCAGCAAAAACTCATTATACACCCCCTGCGCAACAAGTTTAACCATATAGTTGCTCACTCGCGTGGTATCGCTGTGTATATAGACATCAGGCCTAATACCTCCACCGCCATACATCGTGCGGCGCGAGTGAATTGTCTTATACACGGGGCTATCGTCACCCAATTCACCCTTCTCATCTCGTCCAAGACGCTCAGCGTGAGCCTTGTAATAATCATCTTTACGGCCTTTCTCATAAGGACGCTGAATGACACGCCCCGAAGGCGTATGATAACGCGCCACGGTCAGTCGTACTGCCGAGCCATCACCCATAGGTATCTCTCGCTGCACCAAACCTTTTCCGTAGCTATCACGACCAACGATAACCGCACGATCCCAATCCTGCAATGCACCAGCAACAAGCTCGCTACCAGAGGCCGAGTTCTCATCGATGATAACCACCATACGACCATCAAACTCTCCGCCCCTCTTTGCTCGCAAAAGTTCTGTATCCATCGCTCGTCCCTCGACAGATGTGATAACGCAATCCTGCGGCAGGAAATATCCAGCCAACTCAACGGCCTGGTTAAGCAGGCCTCCGCTATTACCACTTAAATCGAGGATTAAAGCATCTATACCCGCAAGTTTTGCCATAGCCTCGCGGAACTCATCCATAGTGGTTCGACCAAAGCGATTGACTTTTACATATCCTACACCCTTGCTGGCGATATACGCTGCATCTATGGTATTTATGGGTATATTATCGCGCTCGATAGTAAAAAGCAACTTGCCATCCACACCTCTACGCACCACGCCAACATTTACCAAGCTACCACGCTTACCTCGCAACCGAGGCGACACATCATTGCGCTTTATGCCAACAACATTCTCGCCATCAATCTCTACAATGCGGTCATTGGGCAACAAACCCACGCTCTCGGCAGGCCCATTTGGCACTGTATTGACAACCGTGATAGAGTCGTTGTGTATATTATACTGAATACCAATACCACTAAACTCTCCCTCCATTGTCTCGCGAGCAGCATCCATCTCCTCCTTATCGAGATAGGCCGAATGGGGGTCAAGCTCTGCCAACATACCTCTAATAGCGCTCTCTACGATGGGTTTCATATCGAGACTATCGACATACATTCCATTAAGATAGCGATAGAAGCGGTTGAGCTTTTGGAGTTGTTCTACGCTACTCTTATACTGCTGTGCACTTCCCGACAAGGGAAACACACCCGCCACAAACAGAAATATCGCAAAAACAACTCTTTTCATATAGCCTCTCTATTCTCTAATTCAGCGCATCGCAGACATCCTCGAATGCCACACACGCCTGCTCACCCGTACGCATATTCTTCACGGTAGCCTTACGCTCTGCAAGCTCGTTGCTACCGATGATTACTACATAGGGAATCATACGGCGATTGGCATACTCCATCTGCTTCTTCATCTTAGCAGCCTCGGGGTAAATCTCAGCAGCGATACCCTTATCGCGCAGCGTGCGGATAATACCGAGCGATGCCATCTGCTCCTCGGCACCGAGGTTTACAAACATAACCTTTGTTGTGAAGTTAACCTCCTCGGGGAAGAGGTCGAGACCAACCATTACATCATAGATACGGTCGGCACCAAACGAGATACCTACACCCGATGTATTGGGCAAACCGAAGATGCCTGTAAGGTCATCGTAGCGACCACCGCCACAAATCGAACCGATGGCGTAGTCCATAGCCTTCACCTCGAAGATTGCTCCTGTATAATAGTTCAAACCGCGTGCCAACGAGAGGTCCAACTCGATAGGCAACTGCAAGCCAAGACGCTCAACATAACCGAATATCTCGGTCATCTCCTCAATACCCTTAACACCAGTCTCCGAGCAGCCGATAACCTCACGCAACTTACTCAACTTATCAGCATTAGTACCGCTCAATTCAAGTATAGGTTGAAGTTTAGCAATAGCCTCAGCCTCCAAGCCGCGCTCAGCGAGCTCGGCCTTCACATTATCCAAACCAATCTTCTCCAATTTGTCGATTGCAACGGTAATATCCATCATCTTATCGGCGTGACCGATAGCCTCAGCGATACCGTAGAGAATCTTGCGGTTATTCATTTTCAGCGTAACATTGATGCCGAGCTTTGCAAATACTCGCTCAACAATCTCAATCAACTCTACCTCGTTCAGAAGCGAGCGTGAGCCAATAACATCTACATCACACTGATAGAACTCGCGATAACGACCCTTCTGCGGACGGTCGGCACGACATACGGGCTGCACCTGATAACGCTTGAAGGGGAATGAAATCTCGTTCTGGTGCTGCACGACATAGCGAGCAAAAGGTACGGTCAAATCATAACGCAGACCCTTCTCGCAAATCTGCGAAGCCTGACGCATCTGCTCCTCCGAGAGGTTTGCAGCATAGTCACCCGAGTTAAGTATCTTAAAGAGGAGCTTATCTCCCTCGTCGCCATATTTACCCAGCAGGGTAGAGAGGTTTTCCATAGCGGGAGTCTCCAACGGAGCAAAACCGTATGTACGGAATACGCTCTTAATTGTCTCGAAAATATAAGTACGACGCATCATCTCGGCGGGCGAGAAGTCGCGTGTACCCTTTGGTATAGATGGTTTCTGTGCCATTATTTACTACTCAAAAATTTCAATTATAATTCAGACAACACCATTTACCGTGTTGCTTATAAAAATTTTATAATAAGTGGGTTTTCAAGGCCTGCGAAGCACACAAAAGCGGAGTTTACACAATCGTAAATGAGCATTTTGTGAGCAAGCATAACGCAGAAAACACCTTATTAGACATTTTTTACTGGTTCTCTGTGAGTTTACGATACTTCACACGCTTGGGAGTCATATCCTCACCCTGCATCTTCTTCCACTCCTCGTACTCAGAGTAAGAGCCCTCGTAGAATACGACCTTCGAGTCACCCTCAAACGAGAGGATATGCGTAGCGATACGGTCCAAGAACCAACGGTCGTGCGAGATAACCACAGCACAACCTGCGAAGTTCTCCAAACCCTCCTCCAATGCACGCAGTGTGTTAACATCAATATCGTTGGTAGGCTCATCGAGCAAGAGTACATTACCCTCCTCCTTCAAAGCCAAGGCCAAGTGCAAGCGATTACGCTCACCACCCGACAATACGCCACACTTCTTCTCCTGGTCGGCACCAGTAAAGTTAAAGCGAGCAACATACGCACGCGAAGGAACCTGACGGTTACCCAATGTAATCAAGTCGCTATTCTGTGAGATTACTTCATATACTGTCTTCTCGGGGTCGATAGACTTGTGCTGCTGGTCTACATAGGCAAGTTTCACGGTCTGACCTACGGTGAATGTACCCTCGGTAGCCTCCTCCAAGCCCATAATCATACGGAAGAGGGTAGTCTTACCTGTACCGTTAGGACCAATCACACCCACGATACCTGCGGGCGGCAACGAGAAGTTCAATCCCTCGTAGAGAATGCGGTCGCCAAAGACCTTCTTTACATCGTGAGCCTCGATAACTACATCGCCCAAGCGAGGACCGTTGGGAATGAAGATTTCGAGCTTCTCCTCCTTCTGCTTAACATCTTCGTTAAGCATCTTATCGTATGCTGACAAACGCGCCTTGCTCTTAGCACGACGGCCCGAGGGTGACATACGCACCCACTCCAACTCGCGCTCCAAAGTCTTGCGACGCTTCGACTCCTGCTTCTCCTCCTGTGCCAGACGCTTAGTCTTCTGATCCAGCCAACCAGAGTAGTTACCCTTCCAGGGGATACCCTCACCACGGTCAAGCTCCAAAATCCAGCCTGCAACATTATCCAAGAAGTAACGGTCGTGCGTAACAGCAATAACTGTACCCTTATACTGCTGCAAGTGCTGCTGCAACCAGTCGATAGACTCAGCATCAAGGTGGTTGGTAGGCTCATCGAGCAACAACACATCGGGCTGCTGCAACAACAGACGGCACAACGCCACACGGCGACGCTCACCACCCGACAACACTGCTACATTCTGGTCGGGGTCGGGACAACGCAACGCATCCATAGCACGCTCCAACACGCTATCGAGCTCCCAGCCGTTCACATGGTCAATCTGCTCGTACAACTCGCCTTGACGCTCGATAAGACGATTCATCTCATCGTCCGACATAGGCTCACAAAGCTTCATATTAATATCCTCATACTCCTTCAAGAGAGCCACGGTCGAAGCACAACCCTCCTCGACAATCTCTTTAACGGTCTTTGTGTCGTCTAGCTGAGGCTCCTGCTCCAAGTAACCAACAGTGTAACCCGGCGAGAATACAACCTCACCCTGGAAGTTCTTGTCGATACCTGCGATAATCTTCATCAAGGTAGACTTACCCGAACCATTAAGACCAATGATACCAATCTTCGCTCCGTAGAAGAACGAGAGATAGATGTTGTTCAATACTTTTTTCTGATTAGTGAAGGTCTTCGAGACGCCCACCATCGAAAAGATAATTTTCTCGTCTGCCATATATCTATTTAATTATTTTCGTGACTACATTTTATAATATTCCGCAAATATACAAAACTATCCGCCAAAAGACAACCCCAAACAACTATTTATATTTATAATATAGAATATTTCGCCATTTTTTCGTAAATTTACAATCGCATTACTTTGATAATGCAATGCAGAGACTCGCATTATAAGACACAATTATATCACTATAAAATTTTATAATCAAAAATTACTTGACAAGGCGAAAAATTATCTTATTTTTGCAATAGAAAAAAACGAAACAAATAATTAACAACACATAAAACAGACAAAAACTATGAAAAGCGTAAAAGGAACATTGACTGAGAAGAATTTGTTGAAGTCATTTGCAGGTGAGAGCCAGGCTCGCAATCGTTACACATTCTTTGCTAGCGTAGCGAAGAAGGAGGGTTTTGAGCAGATTTCAGGCGTATTTATGGAGACCGCCGAGCAGGAGAAGGAGCACGCAAAGAAGTTCTTTAAGTATTTGGAGGGTGGTGATGTTGAAATTACTGCAACTTACCCCGCTGGTAAGATTGGCACAACAGCCGAGAACCTTGTTGCTGCTGCCGCTGGTGAGCACGAGGAGTGGGATATCCTCTACGCTGAGTTTGCAAATGTAGCTGACGAGGAGGGCTTCCCCGAAATCGCAGAGACATTCCGTCAGATTGCAAAGGTTGAGGCTGAGCACGAGCGCCGTTACTTGAAGCTCTTGGAGCGCGTAACTAACGGCACAGTATTTATCCGCGATAACGAGATTTGGTGGCAGTGCCGCAACTGCGGTTATGTACTCCTCGCAAAGGAGGCTCCCATCAAGTGCCCCGCTTGCGCACACGCTCAGGCATACTTCGAGCCCAAGAAGGAGAACTATTAATCGATTGATTACAACCTATATAAGAAGATGGGAGCTAACGCTTGTTAGCTCCCTCTTTTTGTAGAAGTTGTATAACAAGAGATATTTTGAGGCTGGTCGCAGGCTGAGAAAGCGTAGTTTGCTTAGCGCAAATGAGCATTTCGAGGACAAGCCAGACGCCAAAAGAGCCTTGTTAGACAACTTTTTAATTAAAAGTTATACTGCATCATAATACTTAGACGGTTTGCCTCGCCCATATTTCCATTATAATTCTTACGCGAGCCGTGCAAATATTCGGCAGCCAAACGGCAATTTGCAGTCAACTGATAAAAGACATTACCAAAGATGTAGGTACCTCGACGATACTGGTCGCCAGAATAGTAACCGTTGTGACGCTCAACATAGGCCGTAGAGTATCCGCCCGAAACCCAGAAACGAGAAGGGATAATATTTACCTGACCCGCAGCCTGCCAAGCCCACATAGGCATAGTCTGAATCTTCTCGGGATTTGCAGGATTGGGGGTAAAGTCAAGACCACTACCCGTTAAATCCTGAATATAAGGTGTTATACCCTCACCATACACACCATTTCCGTAGAGAGTAAAGAAGTCGCAGAACTCAATATGAGCACTCGCCTGAACACCCCAACCAAATAGGCTTGTATTCTTACCACTCAGCGAGTTGTGCAGATACATATTTCTAAACACCGCCGATGCACGGAAGTGGCTCTGGCGATTCTCACCCCACGCAAACTGCAAGTAGACAGGAATATCGGGTACTCGCTGAGCCAACTGCGTAAAGTTTTCGCCATAAGTACCACTCACCACGGGCATCTCGGCAGCCACGCCAAGCTTAAAGTGCTCCTCCCAAAAATCCGTCTCATATCTAAGCAGCGTTGCAAAGCGTAAATTATAGGCATTTGGACCTTGGTGGTCGATGGTCTCAGGCGCAGCCAGAAGGTCGCAGAAGGTAGTCACATCACGACCAGCCGTGAAGCCCAACAAAGAGACATAAGCCGAGCGCAGGTGGGGTGTATAACTAAACTCACTACCACCACGGAAATCCATATCAACATAGGCCACAACGCGACCCAACACATCGGAGTTCACAATCGCCTTGGTAAACAGGCGCGAGGTGGTAGCGTCCATCATCACACGCTGACGATTAGCATAGGTAGCCGACATAGGAATGGCGTAAGGGATAAAGTCTATATTATCGACAGCACCCTTGAAGTCATAACTTGTTCTAAAATTAATCTCGCCACCAATGCCCAGGGAAAAACGGTTATTCTTGGTAGCAAATACAAACTGAGGATTGTGCAGCTGCTGAAATCCGTGACGGCGTGTAGCCTCAAAATCCTCACGCACGCCCTCTGCAACGAGCGAGTTGCAAGCAGGTGACTGCTGCATAGGGCAGCAGACAGTATCTATCTGCTCGTATGCCATCATATAAACTGTTGGCTTCTGCCTATGGCTGCCATAGCGGTATTGTTGTGCCGACACATCATACGCACAACCCGTCACCAACATCAACGAGATAAGAAGTCGAATTGTTTTCATAGACTTACTGTTTAAGTGAACATTCTTTTTTCATAAATATTTTATAACCTCGACAGCCACACTTCGCATTGTCCGACTATCGAGCATATTACATTTTGCAACTAATATGCCAAAAACGACTTTTAGCGAAATGTTCTATTCAGGTATTTAACTGCAATATTTCATCTATTCCCACAATCAAGCACGAAAGATGAATACACCGCGTTATCACAACCATATTACGCCGTATGAAAAGAGTAATTTTTGCGATATACAACATGCTTTTATTCGCTACACCAGCGATAGCTCAGCAGGGTAGTGTTTTATCACTTGACAAGGCAATAGAGATGGCTCTGTCGCAAAATCCAAGCATAAAATCTGCCCATTATAACGAGCAAGTATCAGAGGCCAATCGCAAGGCTACAAGAGGATTATTTATGCCCCAAATAAACTTAGTAGGTAATTACAGCTATCTAAGTAAAGATATAGCAATTAATGCTAACAACTTAAAGCAAAACATAAGCACCGTAGCAGGAGATATTATCAACTTGGCCACACAGTCCGAAATCATATCACAAAACACAGCTACAATACTCAGTAACCTACTTAGTGAAGTGGCAAATCTAAATTGGAGTTACACCCTGCAAAAGCGCAGTTTTGCCTTCATCGGAGCAGAGGTCAGCGTACCCATATTTATGGGTGGAAAAATCAATGCAGCATACCGCATATCCCAGATAGAGGAGTCAATATCAAGACACCAGAGTAGGCAAGCCGAAAACTCTCTTATTTCAGAACTTATAGAGAGATATTACGCGCTATCGCTAACAACACGAGTCGTAAAAGTAAAGGAGCAGGTCGTGGCTGGTATCAACCGACATCTACAAGATGCCATAGCATTGGAGCGGCAGGGTATGATTGCACGCAGCGAACTGCTATATGTAGAGTATAAGATGGCCGAGGCAGAACGCGAACTACACGATGCACAAGGAGAATTGACGACAATCAAAGAGGCTCTAAATGCTACCCTTACCACCAACGAAGATTTCTCCACAACAACGCCAATGTTTATACTAAGCGAAATAGAGGACATTGAATACTACAAGCAGTTAGCCAGCAGCAACCCGCTCATCTCGCAAGTAGAACTAAAACAGGAGATATCCGAGCAGGCTATTCGCATCAATCGTGCAGATTTCTTTCCCCAGATAACTGCATTGGGCGCGGCAAATATATACAACCATCAATTATCAGGACTACTACCACGCTGGGCTGTGGGCGTAGGCGTCAGCTTTAAGATTTTTAACGGCCTTAACCGAGAGTATAAATACAAGGCCGCTAAGTCTACCGCGCGTAGCGTTGAGCAGATTGTCGCCACGGCTCACAACGATGTAAATCTGCTTATTGACAAACTCTATACCCAACTACAAAACTACCACAACCAGCACCTCTCCATAGCCTCCTCTATCCGTTTTGCCAAAGAGTACCACAAAGCCAAAGAGAGAGCATTTTTGGAGGGTCTGGCCACGGCATCGGAGTTAATAGATGCCGAACTAAACCTCGCAAAGGCTCGCACCGAACAGTTAGAGGCTGCATTTAAGTACGACACAACATTAGCCAAATTGCTTGAAGCGTCTGGCATAAGTTCACATTTCACCAACTACATCCACAGCAACAAGGCGCAAATAATTGAGTAACAATGAATAAAAAGAGAATAATTTTAGCAGCAGCAGCCATAACCGCAGTGATAATAATCATTGCGGCAATAGGTTATTGGTTAAAGCGTTCAGAGCCAATAATCATACAAGGCACGGTGGAGTGCACCACATATAAAGCATCGTCAAAAATCGCAGGGCGCATCGAGAGTATGGGCGTACACGAGGGGCAGAGAGTCCAAAAGGGAGAACTACTCTACACGCTCACAACTCCCGAGTTAGACGCCAAGTTACAACAGGCCGAGGCCGCCAAGAGTGCCGCCACAGCGCTCGACCAGAAAGTTATGGCGGGCGCGCGAAAACAACAAATAGAGGAGGCACGCAACCTTTGGCAAAAGGCGCAAGCCGGTAGAATTTTAGCACAGAGAACATTTGAGCGCATCAAAATGCTCTACCAAGAGGGCGTCGTTGCCGCGCAGAAATACGACGAGGCGGAGGCCAACTACCAAGCAATGGTTGCAACAGAGGCCGCCGCCAAGGCTCAATATGAACTTGCGGTAGATGGCGCAAGTCGCGAGGAGAAGAGAGCGGCAATGGCGCAGGTAGAGCAGGCGGCGGGCGCAGTAAACGAGGTGGAGTCGTATCTACAAGACGCTTGCGTATATTCGCCAATCAATGGCGAGATTTCAACCATCACAGCCCGCCAAGGGGAATTAGTAGGTAGCGGTTATCCCGTAATCTCAATAATCGACACTTCGGATATTTGGGTTACATTCAACATCAAGGAGACGCTTCTGCCCAAAATAAAAGTCGGCGACTATATTTTGGCCTATATTCCCGCGCTGGACAAAGATATCGAGCTTGAAATAAGATACATATCCATTCAAGCAGACTTTGCTACTTGGAGTGCCACACGCACGCAGGGTGGATTTGACATTCGCACCTTTGCCGTAAAAGCGTATCCCACACCCCCCACCAATGATTTGCGAGCAGGAATGAGCGTACTTGTTAATTGGAGTGACCTATGAATAGCGCAATCTACAAAGTCATAAGGCGAGAGATGCAACGAATATGGCAATACAAGCCGTATCTTGCCACGCTCACCATACTTCCACTGTGCGCCAATATATTTTTTGCCATAATATTCATCAAGGGGCAACCTCACGACCTGCCTATCGTTGTAGCAGATATGAGTCACACACCTCTATCGCGCAAAGTAATCTCGATGATTGATGCAACGCCCGAGGTATGTATAGATTTTGAATGTGATAATATTCCTGAATGCGAACAGATGATTCGCTCGGGCAGAGTGGGTGCGATGGTGATAATACCGCCACACTTCGAGAGAGATATTTTGGGGCTAAACACCACCAACATAGAGGCTTATATATCAGGAACCAACATCCTCGAAAACGGACTAATAAACAAAGGTTTACAGACTGCCATATCAACATTTTCAACAGGCATCAAAATACAAATTTTAACTCAAAATGGACTGAGTGAAAACGATGCTATCAAACAGGCTATACCAATTCGTTTTGACGAACATATCCTATTTAATCCATATACAAATTACAGTTACTATCTCGCGCCGAGTTTTATGCCGATGATGATTCTAATCTTCACGATGCTCTCTACGATTTACGCCATAGGCTCTGAGCTGAGATATTCAACCGCAGCAGATTGGCTTGCCACAGCCAACGACTCAATATGCACGGCTCTAATCGGAAAACTGATGCCAATTTTCACAGCAATGATACTACACGCCATAGTGATGTTTATTCTGCTCTTTGAGATTATGGGCGTTCCGCTAAGAGGTAGCATTACGGTTTTGGCGGCAGGTTGCATAGTATTTATTTTAAGCTATATGGCCACAGCAATCTTCATCACAGTCATAACAGCCGATATGCGTCTTGCTATGTCGCTGGGCGGAGGGTACTCCGTGATGGCGTTTTCGCTTTCGGGACTTACATTTCCCACGATGGCAATGCACAAAGCAATAGGGTGGTTGGGGCATATATTTCCATTCACCTACTTCACCGAAATAATCATAGACCAAACCATGCGGGGCGCACCGATAGGCAATTCACTACTGCAAATATCATATATGTTGATATTCCTGCTTCTGCCTCTCACCATAATCACAAGATTAAACAAAATCACTCGTAACAGCCATTATTGGGGACGAATATAATGAAGGAATTAATAACAATCATACGCCGTGAATTTCGCGCTATCGTTGGTGACGCAGGGGTTATGCTGATACTCATCTTTGCTCCGCTTATATACTCAACAATATACTCCGCAACCTACGGCACGGAGGTGCTACGCAACATTCCAATAGGTGTTATAGATGACGACAAAACACCTTCAAGTCGCGAGTTAATAAACATCTTAGGCGAGGGTGCCAATGCCTTCGTAGCGTATGAGCCCGCAGATATGGAAGAGGCAAAAAGACTATTTTTTGACCGCGAAATATACGGCATTGCGTATATTCCCAATGGATACGAGCACCAAGTTGCAGGAGGCGATGCAGCTACGGTATCATTATATCTCGATGCAAGTTATATGCTGATGTACAGACAGGTATTTCAAGATTTTGTTGCAGGCATTAGTACTTTGGGAACAACTATCGAATTTCACCGTCTGTTGTATAGTGGAACACAAATACCAGCAGCCAAAGCCATAACAGAGCCAATAAAGTACACTCCGCACACGCTTTTTAACCCATATTTGGGTTATGGAAGTTTTGTTATGCCGCCCATAATCATACTCATTCTGCAACAAACACTACTAATTGGCATATGTATGATTGGTGGCACACGCCGTGAGAGAGGAATCGTCACAACGCAGGTAAATTGTAGCATCGGGATAATCATTGCAGGAAAGTGGATAACCTATTTCACTATATACTCCATACTCTCGCTTTACTTGCTCGGTGTACACTATCGCCTGTTTCACTATCCAATAAACGGCAACGCTTGGAGCATAGCACTATTTATGGGGATATATCTTACAGCCTGCGCTCTTTTCGGCATTGCCACATCAACTCTTTTCCGCAAGCGGGAAGCACCACTTATGTTGCTACTCTGGGCCTCCATTCCGTTACTTATGCTCAGTGGGGTGTCATTCCCACCATCTGCCATACCACGCCCGTTGCAATGGCTATCATATATATTTCCCAGCACATTTGGCACACGCGGATTTATAAAATTACAAACTATGGGCGCCTCGTTGCAAGATGTCGCACCCGAAATTCGAGCATTGATATTACTTATCTTCGTCTATTTTATCCTTGCCAAGCGAGGCCTCAGTAAAATTTACAGCAAAAAAGAGTAAAATTTATCAGGAGCATAATACTCTAAATAATAACATTTTACTCCTCCAAGCACGACAATATATGCAATTAAATCTTAAAAAAATTATAAAAAAATTTGCAAATTAACTTTTTTGCACTACCTTTGCATTCGCAATCAGCAATGGTGCGTTAGTTCAGCTGGTTAGAATACGTGCCTGTCACGCACGGGGTCAGGGGTTCGAGTCCCCTACGCACCGCCAAAAGTCCTGAGGTTCAAAACCTTGGGATTTTTTGTTTTTATCCCTAAACACCAAATGCCAAGGGAAGAGAAGGGTAATCCACCATAGGCCAATCAGCATCAACTTTCGGACCCCACACTAACTTACGGTTGACATCAATCATTTTTTAGCAACTTCCACTGCATAAAAAAGCAATCATCTGCACATTTGTTCATTTATTTTGTTATATTTGCATATAATAAGGTATTACCCTCGAAAATATTACTAAAACAGATATAACTATGTTGCGAAAAATCAGAATTATCGCCGCCACGCTATGTTTTGCGCTCATCACGCTTTTGTTCCTCGACTTCACAGGGACAATCCACGCTTGGTTTGGTTGGCTGGCCAAAATTCAATTTCTGCCAGCCGTGTTGGCATTAAATGTAGGAGTCGTCCTTCTACTCGTTGCATTAACACTCCTATTCGGACGCGTATACTGCTCTGTGATTTGCCCCCTGGGTGTTATGCAGGATTTAATCTCGTGGGCAGCAGGCAAGCGCAAGAAGAATCATTTTAGCTATTCACCCGCAAAGAGTTGGTTGCGTTATGCTGTTTTGGTGGTATTCATCGCTACGCTCGTAGCTGGCTTTGGCGCCGTAGCTCTGCTTGTTGCGCCATATAGTGCATTTGGTCGTATCGTGCAAAACATCTTTGCACCACTGTGGAAGGTGGGTAATAATCTACTTTCGTACTTCGCTGAGAGTCTGAATAGCTATGCATTCTACTCAACTGAGATTGTTGTTGGCAGTTGGGCTACATTTGGCGTTGCCGCAGTGACACTTACCGTTGTCGCCATTTTAGCTTGGCGCAATGGTCGCACATATTGCAACACCATCTGCCCCGTAGGAACTGTACTTGGCGTGCTCTCTCGATTCTCGCTCTTCAAGCCGTTTATCGACACCGAAAAGTGCATCAACTGTAAGCTCTGCGCCCGCAAGTGCAAGGCTGCTTGTATCGATACATCTAACCACACGATTGATTACAGTCGTTGCGTAGTATGTATGGATTGTTTGGAGTCGTGCAGTAAGGGTGCTATCAAATACGCTCTTCGCACAAACACAAAGGAGCAGAAGGGTAGCGCTCAGGACTCATCTCGTCGTAACTTTATCATCGGTGCTGGTCTTTTGGCTACATCTGCTGCAAAGGCGCAGGAGATTAAGTTAGACGGTGGCTATGCTAAAATCATAGACAAAGAGCCTCCATTCAAGAATCGCGCTCTTACGCCCGCAGGTTCACTCAGCGCACGCAATATGGCGGCACATTGTACAGGCTGTCAGCTCTGCGTAGCAGTTTGTCCCACACAGGTATTGCGCCCCTCGGCAGACCTTACAACATTTATGCAGCCCGTAATGTCGTACGAGAACGGCTACTGCCGTCCCGAGTGCAACAAGTGCTCGCAGGTATGTCCTACGGGAGCTATCAAACCCATCACCGTAGAGGAGAAGACCACAATACAGATTGGCCACGCCGAGTGGGTACGCAAGAATTGCGTTGTCCTCACCGACGATGTAGATTGCGGCAACTGCGCGCGCCACTGCCCGACGGGAGCTATATCGATGATTTTATCGGATTGGAAAGACCTTAAATCTCGCAAGATACCATCAGTAAACGAGCATCTCTGCATCGGCTGCGGAGCGTGCGAGAACCTCTGTCCGTCACGACCTTTCAGTGCTATCAGAGTTAAGGGATACAAGAATCACAGAACCATCTAAATAATTTTTGCAATGGAGAATAATAAGAAAAATATAAATCGCCGCGATTTCTTGAAGCATCTGGGTGCAGGCTCACTTGTTACGGCAGCAGCTCTTAGCGGTTGCAAAAATGGAGGATTGAAGATGGATTCGTCGGCAGTGGGTGACCTACCTACCGACAAGATGACCTATCGCACAAATCACAACACGGGCGACAAGGTCTCTATCTTGGGCTATGGCTGTATGCGTTGGCCGACCGTAGATGGTGGCAGCGCACGCGAGCAGCAGACACAAATCGACCAAGATGGCGTAAACGAGCTGGTTGACTTCGCAATAGCGCACGGTGTAAATTACTTCGACACATCACCCGTATATTGTCAGGGTAAGTCCGAGGAGGCTACGGGTATAGCCCTTAGTCGCCACCCGCGCGACAGCTATTTCATCGCAACCAAGATGTCAAACTTCTCGAACGCAAGCTTCGAGAGCTCGGTGGCGATGTACAAAAACTCGTTCGAGAAGCTACAAACCGATTATATCGACTACTACCTCCTGCACAACATTGGCGGAGATGTAGAGTCGTTCAATCGTCGTTTTATCGACAACGGACTGCTCGACTTCCTTATCGAGGAGCGCAAGAAGGGCAAGATTCGTAACCTCGGTTGGTCATTCCACGGCTACAAGAGCGTTTTCGACCATATCCTTGCATACCACGACAAGGTGCACTGGGACTTTATCCAAATACAGATGAACTACTCGGATTGGCGTAGTGCACGCGGCCGCAATGTGAATGCCGAATATCTCTATGCAGAGTTGGAGAAGCGAAATATTCCCGTTGTTATTATGGAGCCGCTGTTGGGTGGTCGTCTATCTAATGTACCCAATCACATCGCCACTCGTTTGAAAGAGCAGGAGCCTGAGCGCAGTGTTGCATCGTGGGCATTCCGTTTCGTGGGTTCATATCCTATGGTATTGACAGCACTAAGCGGTATGACCTATATGGAGCATTTGGAGGATAATATCCGCACATACGCCCCGCTTGATGAGCTGAGCAACGAGCAGAAGGAGTTCCTCTTCGAGACCGCAGAGCTTATGTTGCAGTATCCCACAATCCCGTGCAACGACTGTAAATATTGTATGCCGTGCCCCTACGGTTTGGATATCCCTGCAATCTTGTTACATTACAACAAGTGTATCAACGAGGGAAATATGCTCAAAACCTCGCGCGACGAGAATTACCGCAAGGCACGCCGCGCATTCCTTGTGGGCTACGACCGTGCGGTGGAGAAGGAGCGACAGGCAGACCACTGCGTTGGTTGCAAGCAGTGTAACCACCACTGCCCACAGCGCATCGACATACCCAAGAAGATACAGCGCATAGACAAATATATTGAGGATTTAAGACAAGGCCGCGAGTTCTAACCAATGCGACAACTACTCATAACCCAACTACACGACACGCGCTGCTCTTGCGTGATATACAACAATGGTCACACCCGCACCTTTCATCAGCGCGGAGTAAAAGACCTTCACCATCTACTCACGCGGGAGCCTGAAATACTCAGCGGAGCACTCATTGCCGACAAGGTTGTTGGCAAGGGTGCCGCCGCACTGATGATAGCAGGTGGCGTAGAGTGGGTTTATGCCGATGTTATAAGCGAGGCGGCAATGGCATTGTTCGAGGCGAGCAGGGTAGAGGTGGAGTACAACGAGATTGTGCCCAACATCATAAATCGCGCAGGAACAGACATCTGCCCCGTGGAGAGGCTATGCAAGGAGTGCAAAAGCGCCGAGGAGTGCCTGCCACTGATAGATAAATTCGTAGCAGAGATGAGCCGATGAGAAATATTGTACGATACTTTATATTTATAGCCATTATATCAGGTGCTATGTTCGCGTGCGAGAGGAAAAATCCCACGCACGAGAAGATTCGCAGTGCCGTCGAGCAACAACTCTTGATGTATCCCGAATCGACATTGCGCGACCTGTATAAAAACTTCTTCCAAGACCGCTTTGGCCCGGGACATATCATTGCAGACGAGTCGGCAGCCGACAAATATCTGCGTTATGAGTTGGAGTCGGCCGAGAGTTTCGAGGGAATGGATTACGAGCCTACGGGATACGAGGGTAATTTTTACAGAGTAAACTTGGGCGTTATTGCCGACGGCCGCGTTCCCTACGACAAGTTCTTTGACGCTTTTGTTCGCAGTGTGAATGCCATACAGCCTATCGGCATCGAGCAGTGGCGCAAGGAGTGGCGCGAGATAGACTCCGTAATAGGGGCTATGGGTATAAGCATCGACGATATGGACAAAGACAGAGCCGAGATAAAGGCGCTGATTGATGGGGGTAATTATGTTATGCACCACAGCCAGCGTTTTAACGAGCACTATCAGCCACACTATCGCATCATCGAGCGTGGTATTTTCGAGCGCGAGATAATGCCACTAATAAACAAATAGACCTAAAAAACTATTTCGGCACAAAAAATGCATAGAGATACGATGTTTGATTTTATCGAACACCATTATGTCAATGATGCATAACTGACGGGCCGATAATTGAGAAACGACAAATAGAAAATTAACACATAAAATTAAATTATTATGCAAACATCAAGTATTAAACTCTATTCGTTGAATTACAACAATAGTAAGACTTACATTGCTGCAACACTCTTCATCTTGGGTAACATTGCTTTGCCTCAGCTTTGCCATCTTGTTCCTCAGGGCGGCATGATTTTGTTGCCAATCTATTTCTTTACACTCATTGGCGCATATAAATATGGTTGGAAAGTGGGTTTGATGACCGCTGTTCTCTCTCCCGTCATCAACCATCTACTCTTTGGTATGCCCGCAGCTGCCGTGTTGACACCCATCTTGGTTAAGTCTACAATATTGGCTCTTTCGGCAGGCTATGTGGCATCACACACAAAGAAGGTCTCTATCGCATTGATGGCTGGTGTTGTTCTTACATATCAGGTTGCAGGTGGCTTGTTCGAGTGGGCATATACAAGCAGCTTCGCAGCAGCCGTTCAGGATTTCCGCCTCGGCATTCCCGGTATGTTGTTGCAGATTGTAGGCGGTTACTTGTTTATCAAGTATTTGTTGAAGAAATAAAGTTATTATTTTACGATAGAAAAGGTGTCAATTCATTTGACACCTTTTTTTATTATTGTACTATCTGCGAAAAATAATCCTCTTTTTTCTTGACTCGTACCTAAGGGCATATACTAACTTTGCCACAGATTTCGAAATCAGACTAAAAAATCGTGCGATTATGAGAGAAAAAATAAAGTTAAAAATCGGAGAGTTCTCACAGATGATGCAAGTGACCGTGAAGACCCTGCGCCACTACGAACAAAAAGGGTTGTTGTTCCCTTATGAGGTGGACGAGTGGACAGGTTACCGCTATTACAGCATTGAGCAGATGCAACGGCTCAACACTATCCGCCAATTGCAGCAACTAGGTTTCTCGCTTGACGAAATCAAGGAGTTGTACGAAGAAGGGGCACATACCCCAAGCGTCGAACAACTGAACGAAAAGATAGAGAAAACCGAGCGACAATTGCAACTATTAGTGGCACGACGCAATCAGTTGGTCAACTGGGTGAATGCTCACAAAGAAATTAAAACAATGGATAAATCTAAATTCAGTATTCAATCTTTGCCTGAAATCATCGTTGCAAGCCATCGGGAAGTAATTTCTGATTATGCCGCCCTTGGATCGTTGTGTGTAGAGAAAATAGGCCCAGAGATGCAACGCCTCGGCTGCAAGTGCCCGGCTCCAGGTTATTGCTTCACCGTTGAGCACAATAAGAAGTATCGCCCCACCGACATTGATATCGAGTATTGCGAACAGGTGGAAGAGATGAGAACCGACAATGCCATCATCCAGTTCAAGCGCCTCGCAGCTGTTCCCAAAGCGCTATGTATGAAGCACATTGGTCCTTACGAACACTTCCACGAATCATTCACCGAAGCATTTGCCTACATTGAGGAGCAAGGCTACAAGATTGCAGGGCCGATCCGCACATCATATATAGACGGTGCGTGGAACCAAGAGAATCCCGAATTGTGGATATCGGTGATTCAGATTCCAATAGAATAAACAACAAATGGTGCTAACTGAAATGTTAGCACCATTTATTATTAAGTTATTATCCAAGAAATTGTATAATATGAGCTATTTTGAGGCTGGTCGAGAGTGGAGGGAACGGAGCATACACAAGTATGTGAGTATCCCGACACCGAGCCAGACGCCAAAAGAGCCATATTAGGCAATTTCTTTAATCGTTGGGGTAGGCTGCAATAAACACATCTCGCTTACGCAACTCGTCCTGAATCTTGTGCAACTCACGCAACGATACTGTACCCACAACATACTTGTACTCGTCAGAGATATAATTCTCCATAACGCTATTGAACTTCACCAAGTCGAGGTCTGCGTAATCTGAGTAACGGTAGTACACACGGAACGAGTGGTCGGTGGTATATGTAGGCAACTGCGAGTCATTACGCTTCTTGTACTCGTACTTATAATCGTACAGACAAGCTGTAATATCGCTCAACACAGCCGAACCAGTGGGGTAAGCACCAGCACCACGACCAAACATAAATTGCTTGTCGTAGAACAGACCCTTGATAACCACGCCGTTGAACTCGTCCTCCACGCTGTAAATATACTTATTGCGTGAGATAAGCTGAGGCATAACGCTCATAATAAGCTTATTATCCGCCAACTTCTCCACATGAGCCACAAGCTTGAAACGGCGCTCCTTCTCGTTTGCAAAACGGATATCATCATCGTTCATATTAGAGATTCCGTAAGTGAAAATATCCTGAGGAGGAACATACAAACCGAAGGCGTGGATTGTGATGATAATCAACTTAAAGAGTGAATCCCAACCGTCGATATCGAGCGTGGGGTTACTCTCGGCAAAGCCCAAATCCTGTGCCAACTTCAAGGCATCGGCATACGACATCTTCTCATTGAAAATCTTCGAGAGGATGAAGTTTGACGAGCCGTTCAAGATACCCTTAACCGATGTAAGAAGGTCGTTGTCGTAATACTCCTCCAAGTTACGAATTACAGGAATACTACCGCAAGCCGATGCATCGTACAGCAGAGCCACATTGTAGCGAGCCTGCAACTCGATAAGCTCCTCGATGTGGTGTGCCAACATCTTCTTGTTACCCGACACCACAGGAAGTTCCATCTTCAACGCGCGCTTAACGATATCATATGCAGCGTCGGCATCATCAATCAACTCCACAATGAAATTGATATCGGGGTCGTTGAAAATATCGTCGGCATTATTGGTAAACTCAGCAGCAATGCCACGCTCCTTGTTCAAGTCGCGCACGCAGATGCGCTTAATCTCAACATTCTTCGAACCGATACGCTTCAAAACATCATACAGGCCTCTACCGACTGTACCGAAGCCAAAAAGTCCTATGTTTAATTTCTTTCCGTTCATAATCTTATCATATTTTTACTTACTTATTCAAGAAACTCAATATAATATTATTCAACTGCTTATGCTCCACCAAAAATCCATCGTGACCAAAATCAGAGTCGATGATATGATACTCCACATCGGGAATATTCTTCACCATAACCGTATGGTCCGAGGGCGGGAACAGGATATCCGAAGTGATGGCAACCACCAGACTTGTAGCCTTAATCTGCTGCAAAACATCCTCCACACGACCTCGGCCTCGGCCCAAGTTATGCGAATCGACAGCCTGCGAAAGACGGTAGTATGAATAGGCATTAAATCTACGGCGCAATTTCTCGCCCTGATAACGCTGGTACGAATGTACTCGGCGCTCGATGCCTACCTCGTTGGGGTTCTCATTCTCCTGCGTCTTATCATAGGCCATACCGCCACGATAACTCATCAGCGCAATGCTTCGTGCCGTAGCCATACCATTCAGGCCAGCCTCGGCTGAACGCTCGCCAAAGGAGGGGTCACACTCGATAGCCATACGCTGCGACTCATTAAATGCTGCTGCCCACGGCTTGGTGCGAGGTGTAGTTGCAATAAATGCCGCCTTCTCGGCAAAGTCGGGCTGCATAACACTCCACTCCAAACACTGAAAGCCTCCGATAGAACTACCGATGAGCAACTTCACGCGCTTGATATTCAGGTATTCGGCAAGCAATTGGTGAGCGCGCACCATATCGCGCACCGTAACAATCGGGAAATCACCATACCACGGCTCACCCGTCGCAGGATTTACCGACAACGGACCCGTAGTACCATAATGCGAACCAAGGAAGTTAGCGCACACCGTGAAATACTTCGTTGGGTCAAGGAAACACCCCTCTTCAACCGTGTGAGGCCACCAATCGGCGACATCGGAGTTCGCTGTCAGAGCGTGACATACCCAAATGACATTATCGCGCTCGTCGTTAATCTCGCCAAATGTATCATAGGCGATTTTCAACGAGGGCAGCACCACGCCACACTCCAACTCAAAGGGCTTGTCGTATGTATAAAATTTTGCCATTACTGAGCTTTTGCAAAAGCCTGTTCGAAATCATCAATAATATCCTCCACATTCTCCAAACCCAGCGAGATACGCAAAAGGGTAGGTGTAACACCTGCGGCCTTCAAATCGGCCTCGCTAAGCTGCTTGTGAGTAGTAGATGCGGGGTGAGTAACAACCGTAATAGAGTCGCCAATCATAGTCATATTAGCAGCCAGCTTCAACGACTCAACAAAACGCACGGTACTATCTAGCGAGCCCTTCAACTCGATGGTAAATACACCCGAAGAGCCATAGCGGTAATATTTCTTGGCATTCTCATAGCCTGCGTGGTCCTCAAAGCCTACAAAGCTAACACGCTCCACCATGGGGTGGTTACGGCAATACTCCGCAAGCTTCCAGGTAGACTCAACCTGATGCTTAACACGCAACGAGAGAGTCTCCAAGCCAATCATCATCAGATAAGAGTCGAATGACGAAGGACAGCAACCGAAATCACGCAGACCATCTACACGACACTTTATGATAAAAGCGGCATTACCAAATGCCTCGTAAAGATTCAAGCCGTGATAACCCTCCGATGGGCCATCAATCTGCGGGAACTTACCATTTGCCCAATTATAGTTACCGCCATCGACGATAATTCCGCCCATAGCCGTACCGTGACCATTAATCCACTTTGTAGCCGAATCAACTACGATATTAGCGCCCCAATCAAATGGGTTACAGAGGAAACCTGCCGCGCCAAAGGTGTTATCCACTACGAAGGGAACATCCTTACGCTTTGCCAACTCGCCCAAAGCCTGCAAATCGGGCACATCACAAGTGGGATTACCCATACTCTCGGCGTAAATCATCTTGGTATTCTCGTCAATCAACGCCTCGAAATCCTCCACGCGCTCACTCTTAGCGATACGGCAATCAATGCCCAACTTACGCAAAGAGATGCGGAACTGGTTATATGTACCGCCATAGAGATAGGGCGAAGCAACGATATTATCGCCCGCCTCGGCCAGTGCTGTTACGGTAATCAAAATAGCCGACATTCCCGATGCCAAAGCCAAAGCACCAACGCCATTGTACAACGCAGCCACACGCTCCTCGTATGCAGCGGTTGTGGGATTATGCAGACGGGTATATATATTACCACCCTCGCTCAATTCGAACAATCGAGCAGCATAGTCACAACTCTTGAAATGGTAGGCCGCAGTAGGGTAGATGGCTACACCTCGCGAGCCTGTTTGGTCTACATGGTAACCACCGTGAATCTGCTTTGTCTCAAAACGCAATTTATTATCTGACATAAATCAATATCATTTTATCTCGGCACGATAACTCTGCCGAACATTTAATCAATTATTTTCACAGGATTTAGTGTCTTCGACACACGGCAATGCATAATTGCCCAAATAGAAACAGTGCCTAACGGCACATTCGCATACAGCGCATAGGCATATACATCTCAGCCGACAAGATAATCGATATGTTGCAAAGATTGGTCATAGTTTGCTTTTATCTTTCTGCAAATATAATACATATTTTTCATAATTATCCACTCAAAGGCAAAAAAGAGCAATATTTTTACTACCTTCGTTACAGAAAATAGAACTAACAATAAACCAATACTACTTATGAGAAATCTTACATTTTTGATTTGCCTGCTCTTTTTGGGCTGCACCCCAGCAGACAAGGTAGGCGAACCGTACCGTGGCTGGAAGAGTGGCGAGTTGGACATCCACTTCATCTACACAGGTCGTGGCGAGGCCAACTTTTTCATTATGCCCGACGCTACAACTATGCTTATTGACGCTGGCGACCATCAGGCATCTGTACCTATGACCGACCCCAAGCCCGACCTCTCGCGTCGCGGCGGAGAGTGGGTTGCACGCTACATAGAGCGAGTAAATCCCAACGGCACAGATGTAGATTACTTTATGCTTTCGCACTTCCACGACGACCACTCGGGCTCGGTAGAACTAGATGTTCCCGTAACAGAGGGTCGCGGCGAGGATTACAAACTCGTTGGCGTGGCCGATGTAGGCGAGAAGATTCACTTCAAGCAGTTCTTCGACAGAGGCTATCCCAACTACAACTACCCGTTCCCCATAGACGACATTAATAGCAACAACTATCTCAAATTCGTCCGCTATCACAAGCAGCAGTATGGCGCAACACAGGAGGCATTCAAGCCCGGTGCACTAAATCAGATTGCAATGAAGAACAAGCCCGAAAAGTATGCCGACTTATTCTCTATCCGCAACCTCTCTGCAAATGCCGAGATATGGACAGGCGAGGGCGAAAAGACCATCCGTTACTACGACCTCAATCCTGCCAATATGGAGGGTTACAACAACGAGAACACAAAGAGTCTCGCCTTCCGTTTAGATTATGGTCCCTTCTCATTCTTCACTGGTGGTGATGTTGCTGGTTATCTTAAAAATGAGGCTGGCGAGTCGGTAAATATCGAGGGCAAAGTAGGTGAAGCTTGTGGTGAAGTAGACATATGTAAGTGCAGCCATCACGCATACTTAGACTCTATGCACCCCGACTTCTTGCGAGGTGTAAAGGCCAAGGCTTATATCGACGCTGTATGGGACCAATACCACACTCAGGAGAAGATTATCAGCCGTATACTTTCGCAGGATATATACCAGGGTGAGAGAATGTTCTATACTCAGTATATTGTAGAGAAAGCTCGCAAAGAGCACACTGGCAAAGAGTGGTACGACAACGGCGTTTGCCCGTACGATGGTCACATCATCGTCAAGGCGTACGACAAGGGAAACAAGTATAAGATTTACCGTGTCTCTGCCGAAAATGAGCAGATGATAGTGCAGGCTATCTATGGCCCGTTTGATGCAAATAAATAATCTTTATAACACATAAAAAATGCTGGCCCGAAGGTCAGCATTTTTTTTATAGGGCGACATCACTCTGATCCAAAAGATTATTCAGCAGAGCATACACCGTAAGACCTGCAACAGACTTTATACCCGTCTTGTGCGTGATATTTTTGCGATGCGACATCACGGTATGTATCGATATATTCAACGCCTCGGCTATCTCCTTATTTGCCATTCCTTTGGCAACCAATATCAAAACATCGCGCTCACGCTCCGACAAATCGTGGCTATCGCTATACGGATTGGTATCGCTCTGCTCAATGGCAGCACGGAGCTTTCGCAGAACCTGCGCCTGATTATCGTAGATATTTACCATTCCGTCAAACTGACGCATAACCTCCTCGTCACACACCGTTGTTGATAACAGCACGAGTGCCACGCCCTGCAATTCGGGGTAGAGTGTACGCAACGCTCCGCCACCTACCGCCTGCGAGCCAACAACAACTACATCGGGTTCAACAACGGCAAAACGCTCTACAAGCAGTCGCACATCACCACCCGAGTAGACCACCTCAAATTCACCTGCTCGCCCCACAAGCGAAGCCACTCCCTCTGCAATTATCGTCGAAGGCTCTACAATAGCCACACGCACCTTTCTCATTACTCCAATCTCCTTTCTGCGGCAATAGCTACGGGGGTTAACAATTTAAGCTCCACAAGGGTATGTTTCGACAAATCGTCACGCATACGGAACAGGTCAAACAACAACCCGCAACGCTCCTGCGTAGTGCACGATTCGGGCAAATACTTAATAATAATACTCTTAATATCGTCTACCTTATCGCATATATCAGTATGATTTGCCATAAAATCGCTCATACTAAAATCGCCCTTCACGCCCGCAACAAGCCTGTCTACATAGGGGAAAATCACAGTCTCCTCGTAGTTCAGGTGCACCTTAACCTCCTCGGCATAGTCGTTGTAAAACTTGCAAAGAATCGCATTCTGCTTGGCATCACATCCCTCCAACACTCGCTCTACGCCCGCGGCAATCGAAGGCAGCATCTGCTCCAAATAGTAACGGTGCGAAGCGCGCAGATAGCGTATAATATGTTGCAAATCCGACTCCTGCAATTGAGTCTCATCTGGCTCGAATTTAGAGTCTGCATACACCTGACAAATCATCAGAAAAAGCTCTGGCGACATATCATATCGACAACACATCTCCTCCACCGACACATCACCAAAAGGCAACTGAATATCGAGTCGCAGGAGTATCGACAACAGTTCATAGTTGGTATCAATCAACTCTATGAGTTTCATATCTTTAGAGTAGACGATACGGTTATTTCCATCTATCTTGTAACTATTCATAATCTACAATCCTAAAAATCCACCAATATGAAACGCAGCAAAGGCTACAACCCAAGCCAGTAGCGTATTATACACCACAGAGAAGAGTGCCCACTTCCAGCCACCAGCCTCCTGAGCGATAGCCGACACCGTTGCAATACAGGGGAAGTAGAGTAGCACAAATATCATCATCGCCAGCGCCGCCGCACGCGAATAGTTACCCGATGCTAGCAGATGTTGCGAAAGTGTTGCACCATTCTCCTCGGCATCCTCTACCGAGTAGAGAACACCCAGCGTCGACACCACAATCTCCTTGGCTGCCGCACCCGACAACAACGCCACGCTTGCTCTCCAATCCAGACCGAGAGGCTCCATCACGGGCTCGCAGAACTTACCAATACGACCAAGATACGAGTTCTCCGAATGCGCCATAGCCATCTCGGTAGTAACACTCTCCATATCGCCACTTGACGCAGAGTCCTGATGCGGATAATAGCTTAAAAACCATATAACAATGGCCGCAACAAGAATCAAGCCTCCAATCTTCTTCATATACTGCTCACTACGCTCCCACATATGACGCAGCGTGGCATTGAGCGTAGGAATACGGTAGGGTGGCAGCTCCATCACAAAAGGAGTCTCGTCGGCTCCAAACATAAAACGGCGCAACACACGAGCCGTCACCACTGCCATCACACAGCCCAAAATATATATGCAGAAGAGAGCCAATCCTGCGTGCTCGGGGAAGAATGTTCCCGCCAGCAGAATAAACACCGGCAGACGCGCACTGCACGACATAAAGGGATTTATCAAAATCGTAATCAGACGACTGCTGCGGCTCTCGATTGTTCGTGTAGCCATAATAGCTGGCACATTGCAACCAAAGCCCATCACCAGCGGAATAAACGACTTACCGTGCAGACCCGCCAAGTGCATCAATTTATCCATAATAAATGCCGCGCGAGCCATATATCCCGAATCCTCCATAAGCGATATAAACAGATAGAGAATCACAATATTAGGCAAAAATACCGCAACTGAGCCTACACCTCCGATTATACCATCTACGATAAGGTCGCGCAGAGGGCCACCATTCATCAGTCCGCCGACAAATTCACCCAGCCACACAAAGCCAGCCTCAATCCACTCCTGCGGATATGCTCCCAATGTAAATGTACTCCAAAACATCGTGAACATAACCAACAAAAACAGCGGAATACCAAAATATTTATGGGTCACTATGCGGTCTATAAGCGATGTATTTCTATTACTATCCTTGGTGCTTGGCGTGTATGTCTCAGCCAATGCACCCTCGATAAAACCGTACTTTTCGTTCGACACGGCACTCTCCACATCCTCTCCCAGCGCAGTCTTAATACGCGCAACAGCCTTGTCGCGTGCCGTACGCCACTCGTCAAAGTGCGGAGCAGAGGCCAGCAAAGCCTCCACGCTGCTATCCTTTTCAAGCATCTTCACTGACCAATATCGTGGCGGGAAGCACTTGGGCAACTCCTCAATATGCTGCTTCATCAGTCGAGCCAACGCTCCTACCTCGGTTTCGATTGACGATGAATATTGGATATGAATGTGACGAACCTTGGGATTCTCGTTCTCGAATGTGAGGATAATCTCATCTAACAAATCCTCCAAGCCCTTGCCCGAGCGCGCCACCACGGGCACCATCGGCACACCAATCATTCGTCCCAGCTGACCATAGTCGAGTTTCGCGCCACTCTGTTCCAACTCATCGAACATATTAAGCGCTACAACCATCTTGGGATTGAGGTCGATAAGCTCGGTGGTAAGAAATAGATTGCGCTCCAAATTCGAGGCCACCACTGCATTAATCACAAGGTCGGGCATCTCGTTCATCAGATGATTACGAACATATATCTCCTCGGGCGTATATGCCGACAGGGCGTATGTTCCGGGCAGATCAGTGATGTTGATTTTATAACCCTTGTAGTGGCAGGTTCCGCGCTTGGCATCCACCGTCACACCACTGTAATTTCCCACATGCTCGTGCTCGCCCGACAGGGCATTAAACAGCGATGTCTTTCCACTGTTGGGATTACCCACAAGGGCGATATTTATCTCGCGAATCTTCTGATTGATAACAAGTTCAATATCATCGTCATTGGACGAGGTAGCCACGCTATCCACCTGCTGCGAGCGCTTTGCGCGCGCCTCCTGCTCTGTTATAATCTCAATCATAGCTGCCTCACTTCGGCGCAAAGAGACCTCGTAACCCATCAGACGATACTTTATGGGGTCGCGCAGCGGAGCGTTGAGTATCGCTTCGACACGCTGACCACGCACGAATCCCATTTCGAGTATTCTTCGTCTAAAACCTCCGTGTCCCAGCACCTTCACTATGACGGCCGACTCTCCGGTATTTAAATCCGATAATAACATTTCTCACTATTTTTGCTTGCAAAAATACAATTTTTTCGCATATTTCCAAATCACTACAAATAGTGAAACGGCTATGATTAATAACCATTTATCGGTATTGTGTAATTTGGTTCATATAACGAACTTTGCAACAAATAGATTGGAGTTTATTTTGTTTGTTTTATGAATATGGTGCATATTACCTTGTGGAGTAATATGCTGCCCCAAAATGCGGGGCAACACACAGCACTTTTTCGTAATGCCATAAACCGAAATGGGCTGCGTGGAAAAAGGGAGGGGCAACCCTCCTTTTTTTGTTTACAACTGCCTACCTCGATATATTCACAAAATTCATATCAGCAAATAACAAATTGTTAATATTTCGTTTGCGAAAAATTTTTACATTAAAATAAATTAATGTATCTTTGCAAAGATAACCTATTAAAAGGCTTTTTACCGTGACAATACGCCCTAACTTTGTATCTAAAATACACACCTCGATGGGTTCTATCCGCACAAGATGGAATGGGCTATATTGCGGACACACAACAGTAGAAAACAGTTGAATTTAAGTATAATAGCGGCCGTTACAGAACAATGCAACGGCTGCGTTTTTAACATTACACATTGACAATATGAAAGTTGCAGTTATTATGGGCTCAACAAGCGACTGGGGCGTAATGTCGGCCGCTTGTGAGACTTTGGAGCAGTTGGGAATCGAGTACGAGAAGCGAGTTATCAGCGCACACCGCACACCTCACCTTATGGTTGAGTATGCCGAGTCGGCTAAGGAGCGTGGTATTGGCGCTATCATCGCAGGCGCAGGTGGTGCTGCCCATGTAGCAGGTGTAACCGCTGCATTGACTACCGTACCTGTAATTGGCGTACCCATCAAGACATCGGCTTTGGGTGGCTTGGATTCATTGCTCTCTATCGTGCAGATGCCTGGCGGTATTCCCGTATCAACAACAGCCATCAACGGAGCAAAGAACGCTGCCTTGATTGCTGCTTCAATCTTCGCTCTTACCGACAAGGAGTTGGAGTCACGCCTCATCGAGTTCCGCAAGGCACAGACCGAGGCTGTATTGGCTGCCGAGTTGTAGTAGTGTACAGAGATATCCAAACTTGATTTTTGAAAACAACGAAATATCAAACAATGAAAAACTATCGCATTTTTGTAGAGAAATACCCTCGATTCCAAGTCGAGGCTGAGACACTCCGCAAAGAGCTGAACAACAACCTCGGCTTGAAGCTGGCATCACTGCGCCTGCTCAATGTCTACGACCTGTTCGGTTTCTCGGAGGAGTTGTTGGAGAAGAGCCGCTACGCTGTCTTCGGTGAGATTGTTACCGACTGCGTGAGCGACGAGTGCCCGTTGGAGGGCAAGAAGTTCTTGGCTGTTGAGTATCTTCCCGGCCAGTTTGACCAGCGCGCATCGTCAGCAGTTGACTGCGTTCGCTTGATTGAGCCCACAGCCAATGTACACATCAAGTCTTCTAAGTTGATTATCTTCGACGATACTATTACCGAGGAGGAGATGGCTCGCATCGAGCGTTATTATATCAACGCCGTAGAGTCTCGCAAGAAGGATTTGAGCGTACTCACCGATATGGAGGACGCCGAGGTTAAGCCCGTTCCCATTTTGCACGGTCTGACAGCCCTCAAAGATGAGGAGTTGGCCGACTACTGCAAGCAGTACGGCTTGGCTATGAATGCCGACGACTTGCGCGAGGTTGTAAACTACTACAAGGTTGAGGGCCGTGACCCGTCGGAGACTGAGTTGCGTATCCTTGACACATATTGGAGTGACCACTGCCGCCACACTACATTCACAACCGAGATTACCGAGATTACCATCGACGAGTCATTCCTCAAAGAGGAGTTGGGCGAGGCTATTGAGTCTATGCACAAGATTCGTGAGGAGTTAGGCCGCTCGGAGAAGAGCCTCTGCCTTATGGAGCTCGCGACACCCGGTGCACGCTACCTCAAGAAGACTGGCGTATTGGACAATTTGGAGCAGTCGGAGGAGAACAATGCTTGCTCTATCTATGTCAATGTAGATGTTGATGGCGTAGAGGAGAAGTGGTTGTTGCAGTTCAAGAACGAGACACACAATCACCCCACAGAGATTGAGCCCTTCGGTGGCGCATCAACTTGTTTGGGTGGCGCTATCCGCGACCCGTTGTCAGGCCGTAGCTATGTTTATCAGGCTATGCGCGTAACAGGTGCTGGTGATATTTACAAGCCCGTAGCTGAGACTATGGAGGGTAAGCTCCCGCAGCGTATCATCTCGGCAAAGGCTGCCGCAGGTTATTCAAGCTACGGTAACCAGATTGGTTTGGCTACAACTCATGTACGCGAGATTTACCACCCCGACTATGTCGCAAAGCGTTTGGAGGTAGGTGCCGTTGTAGGTGCTGTTAAGGCTGAGAATGTACGCCGCGAGTCACCCGCAGCAGGCGATGTAATCCTTATGTTGGGTGGTCGCACAGGCCGTGATGGTATCGGTGGTGCAACTGGTTCATCTAAGGAGCACAATGTTAAGTCTATCGAGGAGTGCTCATCTGAGGTACAGAAGGGTAACGCACCCGAGGAGCGTAAGTTGGAGCGTCTGTTCCGTCGCCCCGAGGTTACGAAGCTCATCAAGAAGTCTAACGACTTCGGTGCTGGTGGTGTCAGCGTAGCTATCGGTGAGTTGGCTGATGGTCTTGACATCTACCTCGACCGTGTTCCCACAAAGTATAGCGGTTTGAACTCAACAGAGCTTGCTATCAGTGAGTCTCAGGAGCGTATGGCCGTGGTTATCGAGGAGAAGGACAAGGAGGAGTTCATCAAGTATTGCCACTCGGAGTCTATCGAGGTTACTCATGTTGCTAATGTAACAGATACAAACCGCTTGAAGATGTTCTACAACGGTGAGATGATTGTAAACCTCTCACGCGAGTTCATCGACTCGGCAGGTGCTAAGCACTATACAAAGATTCGTGTAGCTGCCGTTGAGGATAAGAATCCTTTCAGCCGCGAGGTTGAGGGCGCAACACTCAAAGAGAAGGTTGAGAACAACCTCAAAGATGACAATGTGGTGTCACAGCGTGGTATGATTGAGATGTTCGACTCAACAATCGGCGCGTCGACAGTCTTGATGCCCTTCGGTGGTAAGACTCAGAATACCGAGACACAGGTATCTGTTCAGAAGCTGCCCGTAGGTAAGGGTCACACCAACACTGCCAGCATTATGGCATTTGGTTACAACCCCTTCATCTCATCTTGGAGCCCCTACCACGGTTCGGCCTATGCTGTAATCGAGGCTGCTGCAAAGGTTGTTGCCGCTGGTGCTCGTTACGATAAGATGCGTTACTCATATCAGGAGTACTTCGAGCGTATGAACAGCGAGACATCTTGGGGTAAGCCACTTACAGCATTGCTTGGTGCCTTGAAGATGCAGATTGAGATGGGCTGGCCTTCAATCGGTGGTAAGGACTCTATGAGCGGTACATTCCAGGATATCAATGTACCTCCTATGCTTATGGCATTTGGTATCACAACCGTAGATGCTCGCACAGTTATCAGCCCCGAATTTAAGTCAGCTGGCCACAAGCTCTATATGATTAAGCACACTCCGCTTGCAAACTATATGCCCGACACCGAGCAGTTGAAGCGTAACTTCGATTTCGTATCGTCGGCTATCGAGCAGGGTAAGATTGTAGCGGCTTATGCCGTAGGCTTCGGTGGTGTTGTTGAGGCCGTAGCCAAGATGTCGTTCGGTAACTGCATCGGTGCTGATGTTACAATGGACGAGAAGGCTCTGTTCGACTACGCTTACGGTTCATTCGTTGTTGAGGCTGCCGAAGAGCTTTCGTTCGACGCTGCCGAGGTTATCGGTCAGACAGTAGAGGCTGCCGAGGTTACATTCAACGGCGAGAAGTTCTGCGTAAACGAGTTGCAGAAGGTTAACTCTGAGAAGTTCTGCCAAATCTATCCCGACCGTGGCGTAGAGGGTGGCACTACTCGCAAGAGCGAGCCCGAGAAGAAGAACTTCAAGTATGCTGGCGCTCCCGTTGAGCAGCCTATCGTATACTTGCCCGCATTCGTTGGTACAAACTGCGACTACGATACAGCTAAGGCATTCGAGCGTGCAGGCGCAAAGACTACTACAAGCGTATTCTGCGACCTTACACCCGAGGATATTACAGTATCTATCGAGAAGATGAAGAAGCACATCGACGAGTGCCACATCTTGGCATTGAGTGGTGGTTTCTCTGCGGGTGACGAGCCCGATGGTAGCGGTAAGTTCATCGTGAATGTACTTAACAACAAGGTTATCACCGACGCTGTTCACGCATTGCTCGACCGCGGTGGTTTGATTTTGGGTATCTGCAACGGTTTCCAAGCATTGGTTAAGTCTGGTCTTCTGCCTTACGGCCGCTTGGGTCAGGTTGTCAAGGAGTCACCCACATTGTTCCGCAACGATATCAACCGCCACATCTCGCAGATCGTATCTACACGCGTTGCAACAACTAACTCTCCCTGGCTCTCATCATTCGAGCTTGGTGAGCAGCACTCTATCGCTGTAAGCCACGGTGAGGGTAAGTTCGTTGTTAGCGAGGAGATGGCAGAGCAGCTCTTTGCGAACGGTCAGGTAGCATTCCAGTATGTTGACCCCGCAGGTGAGGCAACATTATGCGCACCATACAACCCCAATGGTTCAAGCTATGGTATCGAGGGTATCATCAGCGCCAATGGCCAAATTTTGGGTAAGATGGGCCACACGGAGCGTTACGAGGAGAACCTCTTTAAGAATATCCACGGCAACAAGGCGCAGGGTATCTTCGCCAATGCTGTAAAATATTTCAAAGGCGAGTAAACAGAATGAATGTTCCAAAAATATTTCGCACCATCGCTGCGGCAGCCTTAATGGTTGCCGTGGCTGTTGGATGTGATGCTCCGAAAGACACAACTCTAAGAGTCCTCTACTGGAACTTCCAGAACGGAATGTGGGCCGACCAGACCAATGGCTACAACAACTTCTCTACTTGGGTGAAGAAGTATGACCCCGATGTATGCATCTGGTGCGAAGCACAGACCATATACAAGGGTAGCACCAACGAGAAGTGCGCTCCCGAGGAGCGTTACCTCGTAGATAATTGGGGAGAGTTAGCGGCCAGTTTTGGTCATACATACTGGGAGAAGGGTGGTCACCGCGACAACTATCCGCAGGTGATAACCTCGAAGCTACCCATCGAGGTGGTAAACCAGATTGTAGGCGAGGAGCCCGACAGCGTGGTAACACACGGTGCTGGACACTTCCGCGTGGAGTTCAACGGCAAGAAGGTAAATATCGTCACCCTGCACACTTGGCCACAGAAGTATGCCTACCGTGCCAAGGACAACGAGGCAAGCAAAGCCGAGAATGGGGGAGATAAGTATCGCCGTATGGAGATGGAGTACATCTGCAACAACACCATCGCGAAGGCTGAGAATGCCGAGAATGAGTTTTGGTTGATGGCGGGTGACTACAACTCTCAAAGCCGTGTAGACAACCACTTCTATAAGTGGGACGAGCAGGATACAAGATTTTTGGTACACGACTATATTCTTAACAATACACCTTATATAGATATTATAGGTGAGCGCTACTCTGGCGAGTTCCACACAACAATCGCAGGAGAGTCGCGCATCGACTTCATCTACTGCACAGCTCCACTCTACGAGCGCATCATCGACGCTTATGTAGTCAACGATGCTTGGACAAAGGACCCTGTGCGTGATATGAAGACCAACTTCCACTATCCTTCGGACCATCTTCCGATATTGGTGGATTATGAGATGAAATAACAAAATAAATAATAATTCAAACTTTTATAGAACTATGGCAAAAAGTTATGAAAATGCCGGTGTGAACCTTGAAGCCGGATACGAAGTAGTGCGCCGCATCAAGTCGCATGTAAAGTCTACCTCACGCCCGGGTGTTATGGGTAACATCGGTGCTTTTGGTGGTATGTTCGACCTCGCATCATTGAACTACAAGGAGCCTATCCTTGTTAGCGGTACAGACGGTGTAGGTACTAAGCTTAAACTTGCATTCGAGATGGATAAACACGATACTATCGGTATCGATGCAGTTGCAATGTGCGTAAACGATGTATTGGCACAGGGTGCAGAGCCTCTCTTCTTCTTGGATTATGTTGCCGTTGGTCACAACGAGCCCGCAAAGATTGAGGCTATCGTAGCATCAGTTGCCGAGGGTTGCCGTCAGGCAGGTTGTGCATTGATTGGTGGCGAGACTGCAGAGATGCCCGGTATGTACGGTGGTGGCGAGTACGATATCGCTGGTTTTACTTGCGGTGTTGTAGAGCGCGAGAAGCTCATCGACGGCACAAAGGTTAAGGTTGGCGATGTATTGGTAGGCATTGCATCAAGCGGTGTTCACTCAAACGGTTTCAGCCTTGTTCGTAAGATTGTTGGCGACAACAACTTCGACTTGCACCAGCCCCACGCCGACTTGGGCGATAAGCCTCTGGGCGAGGTGTTGCTCACACCCACACGCATCTATGTTAAGCAGGTTTTGGATGTAATCCGCAACTGCGATGTTCACGGCATTAGTCATATCACAGGTGGTGGTTTCGACGAAAATATTCCTCGTATCTTGACCGAGGGTCAGGGTGTAGAGGTTACCGAGGGTAGCTGGGAGATTTTACCCGTATTCCGTTTCTTGGAGAAGCACGGTGGCGTTGCTCACCGCGAGATGTTCAACATCTTCAATATGGGTATCGGTATGGTTATCGCTCTTGATGAGTCTGAGGCTGAGAAGGCTATCGAGATTCTTGCTGCTCACGGTGAGAAGGCCTCTGTTATCGGTCGCATCGTAGAGGGCGAGGGCGTAACTATCAAGTAATAGTGATGACGAAGCATAAAATTGCCGTCTTCGCAAGTGGCAACGGCTCCAACTTCGAGGCTATTGCTTGTGCCGCACAATCAGGGGAGATACCTGCCGAGGTTGTGCTGTTGGTATGCGATAAGGCTCAGGCCCGTGCTTGCCAGATAGCCGAGCAGATGGGTATTCCGATGTTTGTATTTTCGGCAAAGGAGTACGCAAGCAAGGCCGATTACGAGTCAGCCATTGTTGAGCGTTGCAAACTCTCTGGTGTAGAGTTGATATGCCTTGCAGGATATATGCGTATTGTGGGCGAGACACTGCTTGCGGCATATAGCAGTCATATCATCAACCTCCATCCTGCGCTCCTGCCCGCATTTAAGGGTGCGCGCGCCATTGAGCAGGCATTGGAGTATGGTGTTAAAATCTTTGGCGCAACGATTCATTATGTAGACGAATCGTTGGACGGTGGTAAGATTATAGCCCAGCGTGCTGTGGAGTATGACGGCAACAACTTAGATGAGATTACGGCAAAGATACACGCCATAGAACATCAACTTTATATCGAAACGATTAAAAAAATATTAAACAAAGAATAAAATGAGAGCATTAGTAAGCGTCAGCGACAAGACAGGCGTTGTGGAGTTTGCACAGCAGCTTCGTTCTTTGGGCTGGGAGATTATTGCCACAGGTGGCACAATGAAGCTTCTACGCGACAGCGGCGTGGAGGTAATCAACATTAGCGATGTTACAGGTTTCCCCGAGATTTGTGACGGTCGTGTAAAGACTCTGCACCCCAAGGTACACGGTGGTCTGTTGGCTCGTCGCCATGACGAGAGCCACTTGGCTGCATTGAAGGAGAACGAGATTGAGTTCATCGATATGGTTTGTGTAAACCTTTATCCTTTCCGTCAGACCATTGCAAAGCCCGATGTAACTATGGAGGACGCAATCGAGAATATCGACATCGGTGGTCCCTCAATGTTGCGTTCGGCAGCAAAGAACTACAAGGACGTAACCGTTGTTTGCAACCCCGAGAACTACGCAAAGATTATCGAGGAGATTAAGGCAAACGGCAACACAACCGTTGAGACTCGTTTGCAGCTCTCAGCAGAGGCATATACCCACACTGCACAATACGACTCAATGATTGCAACATATATGCGTAAGGCTGCTGGCCTGAACGAGAAGTTGTTCTTGGAGTTTGACCTCGTACAGGGCTTGCGCTATGGCGAGAATCCCCACCAGCAGGCTAAGTTCTACGCCTCGGCTGAGGGAGGTGCTTACTCATTGGCTAATGCAAAGCAGCTTAATGGTAAGGAGCTTTCATACAACAATATTCAGGACGCTAACGCAGCATTGTGCATCGTTCGTGAGTTCGACGTGCCCTTCTGCGTAGGTTTGAAGCATATGAACCCCTGTGGTGCAGCTATCGGTAGCGATGTTGTTGATGCGTGGACAAAGGCTTACGAGGCTGATAAGGTGAGCATCTTCGGTGGTATCGTTGCCGTTAACCGCGAGGTTAATCGCGAGGTCGCTGAGTTGATGAAGCCTATCTTCTTGGAGATTATTATGGCTCCTTCATTCTCTGATGAGGCTTTGGAGGTACTCTCAACAAAGAAGAACTTGCGCCTCTTGCAGGTTGATATGACTAAGGACGAGAGCGTTGTAAACCAGTATGTAAGCGTAAACGGCGGTTTGCTCGTTCAGGATTTGGACAAGAAGACAGCCGAGGTTACTGCCGAGATGTGCGTAACAGAGGCAAAGCCCAGCGCTGAGCAGGTTACAGACCTTAACTTCGGTTGGAGAATTGTTAAGCATGTTAAGTCTAACGCTATCGTAGTTGTTAAGGACGGTCACACCGTAGGTGTTGGTGCAGGTCAGATGAACCGCGTAGGTTCTGCCGAGATTGCACTCAAGCAGGCACAGGCAGCAGGCTTCACCGAGGGCTTGGTATTGGCTTCGGACGGTTTCTTCCCCTTCGACGACACTGTAACTTTGGCTTCACAGTATGGCGTTACAGCTATCGTACAGCCGGGTGGTAGCGTACGCGACGAGGACTCTGTAAAGAAGGCTAACGAGTGCGGCATCTCAATGGTTTGCTCTGGCATGCGTCACTTTAAGCACTAATAGAGATGAAGGTATTAGTAGTAGGTTCGGGTGGTCGTTGCCACGCCATCGTTGAGGCGCTCAGCAAGTCACCCCAGGTAGAGAAGATTTTTTGCGCTCCGGGCAATGCGGGTATCGCCGCATTGGCCGAGTGCGTAGCAATAAAGGAGACTGCCGTAGAGGAGCTCAAAGAGTTTGCTTTGGCAAACAACATCGAGCTCACCGTAGCAGGTCCTGAGGTAGCACTTGAAGCTGGTATTGCTGATGTATTCAAGGCCAATGGCTTGCGTCTGTTTGGCCCCACAAAGTCGGCTGCTCGTATTGAGTGCAGCAAACAGTTTGCTAAGGACCTTATGCACAAGTATGATGTCCCCACAGCAGCCTATGCAACATTCGAGGATTTCGATGCTGCATTGGAGTATGTAAAGGCTGGCTCGTTGCCCACCGTTCTGAAATACGACGGTTTGGCAGCAGGTAAGGGCGTGGTTATCGCCGAGACTTTGGAGCAGGCTGAGGAGGCGTTGCGCGATATGCTTTTGGACGAGAAGTTTGGCAAGGGTAAGGTGGTTATCGAGGAGTATCTCGAAGGCCCTGAGTTCTCACTCTTGTGCTTCGTTAATGGCCACGATGTATATCCTATGCCCGTTGCACAGGACCACAAGCGTGCATTCGACGGCGACAAGGGCCCCAACACTGGTGGTATGGGTGCATACACTGAGCTTCCATTCATCACTAAGGAGGACTTGGACTACGCTATGGAGAATGTTATGCGTCGCACCGCGTCGGCTATGGTCGAGGAGGGTTGCCCCTTCTGTGGCGTATTGTACGGAGGTTTGATGAAAACTAAGAACGGCATCAAGGTTATCGAGTTCAACGCACGCTTTGGTGACCCCGAGACTGAGGTTATCCTGCCTCGTATGACCAGCGACATCTGTCAGGTGTTCTGCGATGTTGTTGATGGCAAGCAGCCCACAATCACTTGGAACGAGATGGCGACACTCGGCATCGTTCTCGCATCGAAGGGTTATCCCGGCTCATACGAGAAGGGTTATGCTATCGAGGGTACAGAGGATGTTGACGGCTCAATCTACCATATGGGCACAGCCTTGAAGGATGGCAAGTATGTCACTTCGGGCGGTCGTGTGATGATTGTTGTTTGTCAGGCTCCCACATTGCGTGAGGCACAGCAGAAGGCAGCGGCTGAGGTTGCAAAGATTAAGTGCGACAACCTCTTCCACCGCACTGACATTGGTGATAAAGCATTCAAATTTTAATTTCGGACAGCTATGAGTTTTATTATAAACGGTAAAGAGTTGGCTCTCTCGCTCAAACAGGAAATGGCCGCAAATGTAGCTACCTTCCCCGAGAAGTATGGCCGTGTACCTCATCTTGTTGTTATCTTGGTAGGCGAGGACCCCGGCAGCGTATCGTATGTTACTGGTAAGGCTAAGGCTTCGGAGGAGGTTGGTATCAAGAATACCACAATCCGCAAGGATGCCTCTATTTCAGAGGAGGAGTTGCTCGACATCATCGATGATTTGAACAACGACGACAGCGTTGACGGTATCTTGGTGCAGTTGCCCCTGCCCAAGCATATCGACTCTGATAAGGTTATCGCAGCCATCAGCGCAGAGAAGGATGTGGATGGTTTCCACCCTATGAATGTTGCAAATCTTTGGCTCAAGCAGCCCTGCACATTGCCCTGCACACCCAAGGGTATCATCAAGCTCTTGAAGCGCGCTGATGTGGAGATTGCTGGTAAGGATGTAGTGGTTATTGGCCGCAGTAACATCGTAGGCTTGCCCGTATCGAAGTTGCTCTTGAACGAGAACGCAACTGTAACAATCGCTCACAGCCGCACAAAGAACTTGGCCGAGGTAACTCGCAAGGCAGACATCTTGGTAGTAGCAATCGGTCGTCCCAAGTTCGTTACGGCTGATATGGTTAAGGAGGGCGCTGTGGTTATCGATGTAGGTGTAAACCGCGACCCCGAGACTAAGAAGTTGTGTGGTGATGTGGATTTCGCAGCTATCGAGCCCAAGGCTTCAGCTATCACTCCCGTTCCGGGCGGCGTAGGTCCTATGACCATCACCTGCCTTATGGAGAATACCATCGAGTGCTTCGTGCGCAAGATGGAGAAGTAATAGGGTAGTTACCCACTAAAAACGAGGCTGTCTAACTTACTGGTTAGCAGCCTTGTTTTGTATAAACACTCTTTTATTTCTAAGAAATCCCCCCTCGTTGTAATTTTCCACTCCCTTTTTGCGACTAATAGGTCAAACAACAAAAGACAATGAAAACTCAAACAAAAGAAGAACTATTTTGCGATGTAGTACACGCGCACCGAAATATAATTTACAAGGTGTGCTACATCTATGCGCCAAAGGGGATGATTGAGGATTATTATCAAGAGGTGCTGATAAACCTTTGGCAGAGTTTTGACCAATTTGAAGGTCGCAGCAAACGTTCTACGTGGATATATCGTGTGGCACTCTACACCTGCATATCGTTTATACGTCGCAAGGAGCCTGCAACCATATCGCTCTCGTTTGACCTCTCGGCTGAGGAGGATAGCACACTCAAGGAGCAGTTGGAGGAGTTATACTCGGTGATAAATCGACTCGGGCACCTCGACCGAGCGCTGATTCTACTGTGGCTCGAAGGCTATGCCTACGACGAGATGGCCGAGATTACAGGACTCACGCAATCGAATGTAGCAGTGAAACTTATGCGCGCAAAGAATAAAATAAAAGAGATGTTTAACGCTTAAAACTATTACAATTATGGAACTAGAACAATTGAAAAAATCTTGGGACAAACTTTCGGAAAAACTCGACCGCAAAGAGGTACTTCGCAAGCAGGAGTTGCGTATGCTCGCCGAGAGCAGAGTAAAATCGTATTGGAGCAAAGTCCGTATGAATAAGTATCTCGGATGGTTGGTATTGATATGCTCCATCGGAATACTCTTCGTGCAGGGTATTCAAGACGATCCGTTTGGATGGATAGTCATCGGCTCGGTTGTCGTTATGGATGTGGTTTTCTTCAGCCCGATGTGGAGAATTATAAAACGCTTGGCAAAATTTGACGCAAACATCGTCGAGCAGGAGCTGATGGTGCTGAAATTTGAAAAGTTGTTTATTCGCAACAACATAATAACAGCTTGCTTCTTGGCATTCGTCTTTGCTTATGTTATCATCGAGGCTACCACACGTCACTCCGCACAATCGGCCGAGTGGTGGTTGTGGATGATTCTCACCATTATCGTATCGGCAATCTTCGGTGGCTGGCGATATCTGCAAGAGAAGGAGCGCATCGCTGAAATCAAGCAACGAATCACAGCACTCAAACAATTTGAGGAATAGGAAATAAAAAATGGTGTTCGATAAATAGAACACCATTTTTCTATTATACTAAAATCTGAACTATCTCGGTAACGCCTCTACCTCCAAAGTTTCATATGCCTTCTCTGCCTTTGCAAGTGCATCCTCTACACTCTCGCCACGAGCCAGGATAACGCCCATACGGCGGTGGCCCTTAACCTCGGGCTTACCGAAGATACGCACCTGAACATTAGGCTCAGCCAACACCTTATCCAAGTTACCAAAGACAACCTTATCGGTATCGCCCTCTACAACCACGGCCTTCGATGCGCTGGGGCCGAAGAAGTTAATCGAAGGAATAGGCAAGCCCAACACCGCGCGTGCGTGCAATGCAAACTCCGACAAATCCTGAGAAATCATTGTTACCATACCTGTGTCGTGCGGACGAGGAGATACCTCGCTGAAAAGAACCTCATCACCGCACACAAACAACTCAACACCAAAGATACCGTAACCACCCAAAGCGTCTGTTACCTTCTTTGCAATATCCTGCGCCTGCGCGAGAGCCTTCTCGCTCATAGGCTGCGGCTGCCAAGACTCACGGTAATCGCCATCTACCTGATGGTGACCAATAGGATTGAGGAACAATGTACCACCAGCGTGACGAACTGTCAAGAGTGTAATCTCGTAATCGAACTTCACGAATCCCTCGACGATAACCTCGCCGCCACCAGCACGACCGCCCTCCTGAGCAATCTTCCAAGAGTTATCAGCACCCTCGGCAGTCTTACATACGCTCTGGCCGTGGCCCGAAGATGACATAATAGGCTTAACGACACAAGGTGTACCAATCTCGGCAATAGCTGCATCAAATTCCTCGCGTGTAGCAGCAAAGCGGTAAGGCGAAGTCTTGATGCCAAGAGTCTCGGCTGCCAGCTGACGGATACCCTTACGATTCATTGTAAGTAGGGTAGCGTTAGCCGTAGGAATTACATTGTAACCCTCCTTCTCCAACTCAACAAGTGTAGGTGTAGCGATAGCCTCCACCTCGGGAATAATATAATCGGGCTTCTCGGCCTCGATAATCTCACGCAAGCGTGCGCCATCCAACATAGAGAGCACATAAGAGCGATGAGCAACCTGCATAGCAGGAGCATTCTCATACTTGTCGAGAGCGATTACCTCGACACCAAAGCGCTGCAACTCGATTGCAACCTCCTTACCCAACTCACCAGAACCGCACAAGATAGCCTTCTTGCCAACGGGGGTCATTGGAGTTCCAATTTTTACCATTTTCCTATTTGTTATTTGTATTTCTTTATTACTATTTTACTCGCGCCTCGCAATAAGCACAACGATAGCCATCGGCAGTCTCGTGGAAGAGCTTATTTACATCCTCAATATTTGAGATACACTGACGGTTGCTACAACGCCAGTCATTGCGCACAAGTTCATCGCCCAAGCGTGGTGTCTGCTTCGACTCGGGACGCTCCTTAGCCCATTGGAGTAGAGTGTAAATCAATGCCATACGCACAAACTTACCATTCTCAACCTGACGGAAGTATGCCGCACGGGGATCGTTATCCACATCCTGCGTAATCTCGTTCACACGGGGCAGGGGATGCAGTACAATCATATCCTCCTTAGCGAGCTTCATACGCTCGGGATTGAGGATAAAGCTATCCTTCAAACGCTCGAACTCGTCCTCGTCCAAGAAACGCTCCTTCTGCACGCGTGTCATATAGAGAATATCCAACTCAGGCAAAACCTCCTCCATAGTTGTAACCTCGCGTGTGGGAACATTATTCTTATCGCACACCTCACGACGGATATACGACGGCAAGCGCAACTCCTCAGGAGCGATAAGCACCACATTGATACCCTCATAACGCGACAACGCCTTGATGAGCGAGTGTACGGTACGACCAAACTTCAAGTCACCACAGAAACCGATAGTAAGGTTATTCAAACGGCCCTTCTCACGACGGATTGTAAGCAAATCTGTCAGCGTCTGTGTGGGGTGGGCGTGGCTACCGTCACCAGCGTTGATGATAGGCACATCCGAGTAGTGCGAAGCCACCAGCGGAGCACCCTCCTTGCTGTGACGCATAGCGATAATATCGGCAAAGCAACCGATAACACGCACCGTGTCGGCAACAGTCTCGCCCTTGGTTACAGACGAAGATGCTGCGTCCGAAAAACCAAGCACACTGCCGCCCAACTCCATCATAGCAGATGTAAAGCTCAATCGGGTACGAGTACTCGGCTCATAGAAGAGTGTTGCAAGTTTCTTACCCTTGCACACTTCGCTATACTTCTCACGGTTGTCGATGATGTCGAGCGCAGTATTGATAATATGGTCAACCTCGGCAACCGAAATATCTGTTGTATCTATCAAATGTCGCATAAGCGTAGGTATTATTTGTTAATCCAGCTCTCGTCAGAGGGGTTGTTGCGGAAAGCGATGATGCGTGAGCAATCCTCCTGCTTGATATAACCCTCCTCGGCAGCAACCTCTACCAAAGCGTCCAAGTCGCAGAGTGAGTGGTTGATAACCTCAGCCTCGGCCATACGGTCCAAGCCCTTCTTCATACCGTAGGTAAAGATGCTAACAACGCCCAACACATCGGCACCAGCCTCGCGCAACACCTTAACAACCTCGATGCAGCTACCGCCCGTAGAAATCAAGTCCTCTACAACGACAACCTTCTGGCCCTTCTCCAACTTACCCTCAATCTGGTTAGTACGGCCGTGGTCCTTGGCACCGCTACGAACATAACCCATCGGAAGGTTCATAATAGTAGCCACGATAGCAGCGTGAGCAATACCTGCTGTGCTGGTACCCATCAACACCTCGCACTCGGGGAAGTGCGCCTTAACCAACTCCGAGAGACCCTTCTCAACATTGTCACGCACGGCGGGAGCTGTGAGCGTTAGACGGTTGTCGCAATAGATAGGGCTCTTGATACCGCTTGCCCAAGTAAACGGCTGCTCAGGACGCAAAAATACAGCGCCAATAGAGAGCAGGTCTTTTGCAATACTTTTTTTCATAATCGTATAATTTTAATCTTTATTCCAATGCTTTGCGTAAAACTTGTTCTACCTCTTCGGGATATATTCCACCCTCGTGCTCCTTCTTGCCATCAACATAGAATGTCGGCACATAGTAGTAATCATATTTATCCGCTACATCTACCTGCTCCGACTCTTCAATCATCTCAATCTCGATGCTTGCTAACTCGGGATACTTCGCCTTCAAATCATCAATATAGGCGATAGCCTTCTTGCAAAAGGGGCAATGTTTAAGGTAAAAGAGTTTTACATTTTTCATATTTATCCTACAAATTCTGCCACACAACGCTTATAAGCAGCTACGGGGTCTGCGGCCTGCGTAATGGGGCGACCAACAACGATATAATCGGTGCCAATCTCCTTTGCACGCTCGGGAGTAGTAACACGCACCTGGTCACCAACCTCGCCATCGGCAAAACGAACACCGGGAGTAACAGTTACAAAGCCTGCGCCACAAGCTTCCTTAACCATACCAGCCTCCAACGGAGAGCATACAACGCCGTCAAGACCTGCCACCTGCGCATTCTTCGCGTAGTGAACGATTGTGTCGTTGATAGATGCATTGATGAGCAAATCCTTCTGCATACGCTCCTCGCTTGTAGATGTGAGCTGTGTAACGGCAATAAGCAGGGGACGAGTACCATCCTCGCGTGTGAGACCCTCCAACGCAGCCTTCATCATCTCGATAGTACCAGCAGCGTGCAAGTTACACATATCAACATCCATCTTTGACAATACAGCCATAGACTTCTTAACTGTGTTAGGAATATCGTGCAACTTCAAATCGAGGAAAATCTTATGACCGCGAGCCTTAATCTCCTTAACGATAGCGGGACCTGCGGCATAATATAACTCCATACCAATCTTAACGAAAGGCTTACAATCTACGAATTTATCAAGGAAAGCGAGCGTGGTCTCGGCACTGTCGAAATCACACGCAATGATTACATCTCTCTGGCTCATTGATTTATGATTTTAATTATTGTTTACTTTTCAAAGTGCTAATATAATAAATTCCTACGAGAATAGCAATAGAAATTCAAAATTCAAAATGCAAAATTCAAAAAGATTATCATAGGTATATAAAAAACATCATTTACGAACATTAACCGCAAATCGAATTTGCACTTTGAAAACTTTGCATTATCTTTGTTATTGGATTGCGGAATACGCAATCTTTTTAGATGGCATTTATGCTGCTATTGCTAACTCAGTAAAACGACCAAAATTTACACACAGCAATAGGCACGATAGATGCCCGCGCTGTTTTGCGCGGGTTGTGCTTATGTGTGTATGGGTACTTGGTCGTCCCTTCTGGGTGTAAGCGTGACCCGCGTTTCTCTTTTTTTAGGTTAAACGATTGCCATCTGATGGCTTGACACTTATTGTTTAACTTAAAATCAAAATTATGAAAAAATTATTATCGTTAATATTGTCATGTGCAATGTTAGCAAGCTTTATTTCGTGCGAGAAGAACGATTCAAACAGCAATTCTTTAAGTGGTACTTTATGGTCATTTGATGACGAAGTAACTGTATTTGAAAAAAATGAGTTTACTCGTTATGTAGAATTTGTTGATGATACAAATGTGAGTATCTGGGACACCGATGGAAGTGGTCCATATTCAGGCATATACTCCATAAATGGAGAAACAGTATATTTCAACAATTTATATGATAAATATTGGGGTAGATATTATGTAAAGGCCACATATACATCAAATCGTCTAACTGTTTACTTTAAATACGAAGGACTAGATAACCTTTACACTGATGTATATACAAAAGAATAACCACAAATAAAAAAAGCCTATCGAGCATTTCGATAGGCTTTTTCATTATAAAGGCAGATACCTAAATATTCCATTAGATACGCTTTGAATTAGCAATTCATAGCGCCACAGCAATTGATAACCTGTCCGCTTACATACGACGAGAGGTCGCTGGCGAGGAACAAAGCTACATTGGCCACATCCTCAGGAGTGCCGCCACGACGCAGGGGAATCTGCTGACACCACTGGTCACGCAACTCCTGCGAAAGCTCGCCCGTCATATCGGTAGCTATGAAACCCGGAGCGATAGCATTAGTACGAATACCGCGCGGGCCCATCTCCTTGGCCATTGACTTCGTAAGACCAATCATACCAGCCTTAGATGCCGAGTAATTGCACTGACCCGCATTGCCCGACACGCCCACAACCGATGACATATTAATAATAGAGCCACCACGCTGACGAGCCATAACGGGAGTTACGGCGTGGATAAAGTTAAAGGCCGATTTAAGATTTGTATTAACAACATCGTCCCACTGCGCCTCCGACATACGCATCATAAGGCCATCTTTTGTAATGCCAGCGTTGTTCACCAGCACATCGATGCGACCAAAATCCTCGACAACCTGCTTAACAACATCGTGCGACTGCTCAAAAGATGCAGCATCCACGACATAAGCCTTAGCCTTAATGCCATAGAACTCCATCTCGCTGATTATCTGTTCTACAACATCGTTAATCGCACGAACAGTGATTGCCACATCGGCTCCCTGCTCGGCAAAACGAACAGCCACAGCCTTGCCTATACCTGTTGCTCGTCCAGCACCTGTTACGAGTGCCACCTTACCTTCCAGAAGTTTCATATCGTTTGGGGTATTTTCTTATTATTCGCTCCACTTACGCAACGCCACACAACCATTATGACCACCAAATCCCAAAGAGTTTGAGATGGCGATTGTCACATCAGCCTTACGCGCCACATTGGGTACATAATCCAAGTCACACTCGGGGTCGGGCTCGTTAAGGCCAATAGTGGGGGTTACCACGCCATTTTTAAGCGTGAGGGTAGTTGCTATCAACTCCACAGCTCCCGTAGCACCCAGCATATGACCCGTCATAGACTTTGTAGAGCTAATCATCGCCTTGCGAGCAGTCTCCTCGCCCAATGCAAGTTTAATAGCAGCCGTCTCGGTCTTGTCGTTGAGTGGGGTACTTGTTCCGTGAGCATTGATATACAACACATCATTCTCGGCATCGAACTTACCCTCATCGAGCGACTGCTTCATTGCACGCGCTGCGGGAACTCCATCGGGGCTGGGGGCTGTTACATGGTGAGCATCACAGCTATTACCATAGCCAACAACCTCGGCATAAATCTTAGCACCTCGCTTCTGCGCGCTCTCCAACGACTCCAAGATAAGCACACCCGCACCCTCGCCAATAACAAAGCCGTTACGGTTTGCATTGAATGGAATAGACGCATTCTTGGGGTCTGTCGAACGACTCAACGCCTTACTGTTTGCAAAACCTCCGATAGCAAGCGGATGAACCGAGGCCTCAGCACCACCAGCGATAATTGCATCGGCATAGCCGTGCTTAATGGCACGATAGGCCTCACCTACGGCGTGAGTACCCGTAGCACAAGCTGTAACAACGGGCAGGCATACGCCCTGCGCATTATACTTAATAGCCACATTACCAGAAGCAATATTGCCAATCATCATCGGGACAAACAACGGAGAGATACGGCGCACGCCCTCGTTATTGAGTTTCGTAGTCTCATTCACAAAGGTCTGCATACCGCCGATACCCGAACCGACATATACACCCAAGCGCTCGGGAGCGATATTCTCACCACTCACCAAACCGCTATCCTGCATAGCCTGATATGCCGCAGCCAAAGCGAATTGGCAATACGGGTCTGTGCGGCGCGTTTCGTTCCTGTCGAGACCATTCTCCTCGGGATTAAAGTCCTTGACCTGACCAGCAACGCTAACGGGAAGGTCATACTCATCGTAGCCCTTAATAAAATCAATACCGCAATGGCCATTCACGATGTTATGCCAAAAGTCGTTTATATTATTTCCAACCGGAGAGACTACTCCCAAACCGGTTATAACTACTCTATGTTCCATTTCTGTATCTATCACTTTCTATTTTGTCCATTCAATAATACACGCTCCCGTAGTAAAGCCAGCGCCAAAGGCACTCATTAGAATCTTATCGCCCTTCTGCAACTTACCACTGCGAGCCAACTCGTCTAACAACAGAGGCACACTGGCCGATGAGGTGTTACCGCAATACTCCACATTGGTGGGGAAGTGCGACAAGTCCAGCTTCAACCAATTGGCAATAGCCTCAATTATTCGCATATTGGCCTGATGGAGCACATAATATTTAATATCCGAGGGCTTCAAGCCAGCCTCGTCGAGCAGTCGCTTTATATCACGCGACGACGACAAGACAGCGGTTTTGAACACCTCCTTACCGTTCATATACATAGGAGCACTATACTCCTCCTTCGCAATGTAGGGTGTTGGCTCTAATGCTCTCACATAGTACAAGCAGTCGGTCTTACTCGCCGTGGTAAGACGCGAACAAATCATTCCATCGCCCTTAGTAACAACAACTGCGCCAGCGCCATCGCCAAACAACACGCAGAGCGAGCGGTCGCTCCAATCAACCATACGCGAGGGCTCCTCAGCCGCCACAACCAAAATATTTTTCGCCTTACCGCTTTTAATACGGTCATCGGCCATATCCAACGCATAGACAAATCCCGAACAAGCGGCATTAATATCCACGCAGGCACACTTAGCTCCGATAGCGCCCTGAACGATACAACTCAACGCAGGAGTTACATACTCGTTCACTACATTAGAGCAAATGATATAATCTATATCCGAAGGCTTCAAGCCTGCATCCTCAATGGCTTGCAGTGAAGCTGCCGCCGCCAAGTCCTCCAACCTCTCCGACGAGATAACACGACGCTCGGCCATTCCCGTGCGTGTCTTAATCCACTCGTCGTTCGTGTCGAGGAACTGCTCCAACATAGCATTTGTCACCACAGTAGCAGGGTGAGCTCTTCCTGTTCCAATAATCTTCATTGACTAAATCTGTTTACTAAAAAACAACATTTTCTTTTACCAATCGATTCGATTTCGGAGTTTTCCGAGTCGGTTGCAAATGTATTTAAAAGCAATTGCATACCATCAAATGTGCGGTCGAAAACCCCTTTTTGTGACGAAACGACCATTTTTAGTGGTAAAATCCGATGTTTTTTGAAGTAAAATGACGATATTTGCACCAGTTAGACAATGAGGATTTATGACAAATATATATAAAGATAAAGAACTTCCAAAATTTTTGCTTGATAAACGATACTTGATAGGGTCTGTTTTCTTCATTTTGACCTTCTCTGTGTTGTTTATGGTTATATATTCGCCGTTTTCATCAACAGCGTGGTTCAGCCTTACTGATGTGAAACACTTCGGTATGACTATTGCGTTCTATCTGGTAGCGTTGTCAATATTGCTAATCAGCAAGCTTATAATGTATAACTCACAGAGCCGCATCAACTTCACGCTTTGGAGATACATTATGTGGATAATAGCAGAAGTGATTATCATATCGATATTTTACACTCACTTCACCTATGTATTTGTACCGCCAATCGAGGAGCCTGTTATAAACATCACGGCAAAGTCGTTTGGATGTATCCTGCTAATCATAGCTATACCTTATACCATTTTGACACTCTATGCGGCGTACAAGTCCAAGGCCGAGGAGTTGCAGATGTTGCAGTATAAGGTGTCACTCACAAATGAGCCATCGATGGTATATCCATCGCTTATTAATCTCTACGATTACAACGGCACGCTTAAACTGACTATCAATGCCGACTCTCTATACTATATGGAGTCGCAGGATAACTACATAAAGATTCACTATGAGAACAACGGTAAGCTCTGCTCGTATATGCTTCGCAGTCGCACAAAGACCATCGAGGAGAATCTTGCAGAGACAAGCATCGTGCGTTGTCAGCGTTCATATTTGGTGAATGTAATGAAGATTAACCATATCAAGAAGGGTGGCAAGCTTCGCTACATAGTATTGTCGCACGACGACATTAAGCCCATTCCCGTATCAAAGAATTATTTCAAAAATCTCATTTCGAAGATTGACAAATTCAACTCTTTGGCTCTGGCAGATGAGAAATCTAACGGCATAGAAGAGGCCTTAACAGAGGAATAATATTCAAGATAAGGATTAATTCCAACAAAAAATCCGACTCAGTGGAGTCGGATTTTCTTATATAGTTAGTAGTTAAACTACTTCACAATACCGATAATATCGCTCAATCTTTCGATACCCAAGCGCTCCATTTCGGCAGGCAAATCCTCGATAATGCGCTTGCAAGCGTAGGGGTCTTTCAAGTTGGCAGCACCCACCTGAACAGCCGTAGCACCCGCCATCATCATCTCGATAACATTAGATGCACTCTCAACACCACCGCAACCCATCACGGGGATAGAACAAGCGTTAGCCACCTGATATACCATACGCACAGCAACGGGGAATACAGCAGGGCCTGAGAAACCGCCCATCTTGTTGGCAATTACGGGACGACGACGCTTTGTGTCGATACGCATACCGAGAAGTGTATTAATCAAGCAGATACCTCCAGCACCAGCCTCCTCACTCGCCTTGGCGATGGCTACAATATCCGTAACATTGGGGCTGAGTTTAATGAACACGGGCTTGGTGGTTACGGCCTTCACGGCGCGTGTAACCTCCGCCGCCATCTCGGGCTGGGTACCGAAGCTCATACCTCCGTTATGAACATTGGGGCACGATACATTCACCTCGATGATTGCCACCTGCTCCTCCTTGTCAATCTTGGCACAGCACTCGGCATACTCGTCGATAGAGAAACCGCTGATATTGGCAACAATAGGTTTACGGAATATCTTACGCAACTCGGGCAACTCCTTGGCAACAACGGCATCAACACCCGGGTTCTGCAAACCCACAGAGTTAATCAAGCCCGAATTACACTCAGCAATACGGGGTGTGGGGTTACCAAAACGAGCCTCGCGCGTAGTACCCTTGATAGAGATTGAGCCAAGAATATTAATATCATAAAACTCATTATGCTCGCGACCGAAACCAAATGTTCCGCTCGCGGGAATCACGGGGTTGTCAAGTTTTACACCGCACAACTCAACCGACAAATCATATCTGTTATTCATAGCCATCTTCGTTACCAAATTATCTCCTCGCGTTTCATTACAGGACCCTCCTTGCAGATGCGCTTATTACCTGTAAGAGTCTTGCAGCTGCAACCCATACAAGCGCCAAAGCCGCAACCCATACGCTCCTCGAACGAGAGTTCACCCTTAACATCGGTACAGTCGCACAATGCCTTCAACATAGGCAACGGACCGCAAGAGTAGAAGTAGTCGAAATCAACACCATTCTCACGAATAGCATCTGTAACAAAACCCTTCACACCAAGCGAGCCATCGGCTGTCGAGACATATACATCAGCACCCAATGCGCGGAACTCATCTGCGTAGAATACCTCCTTTGCAGTGTTAAAGCCAAGCACAACGCTCACCTTGCGACCACGCGCGATAAGCTCCTTAGCCAAGCGATAGAGTGGGGGAACACCCACACCACCACCTACAAGCAGAGGCTTCTGGCACTCTACATCGGCATCAAAGCCATTACCAAGACCAGTGAGAACATCCAACTCCTGACCTGCGTTCATACGGCTCATCTGCTCGGTACCACGGCCCACAACCTTATAGATGATTGTGATAGTATCATCGCTCCAATCGCTAATAGAGATAGGACGGCGCAGATACAAACCCTCCAACTTGATATTAACAAACTGGCCCGGGCGAGTAATCCACTGCGTGTCACCCACGAGCACCATACGCCACACATCGGGCGTAAGGGGCTCGTTAGCAACAACTTTATATATTCCCTTTTTGTACATATTACTTAGCATCGATGGTTGAAACACCCAATGTAATCTCCTCCAAGACATTCAACAACACGCTCACAGTCTCCAACGATGTGAACAATGTTACATTATTCTCGGCAGCTGCACGACGAATCTCATAACCATCACGGCGTGTGCTGTGCTGATTTACATCGATAGTGTTGATTACATAGGTTACATGACCCTTGCGCAACTCATCGTAAATCTCGGTGCTACCCTCGCTGATTTTGAGCAAGTGACGAGTACGAATACCATTGCTACGCAAGAACTCGCAAGTACCGCCCGTAGCCTCGATATTGAAACCGAGGTCGTAGAAACGACGAATCAAAGGCAATGCACGCTCCTTGTCTGCATCGGCAATAGTTACGAAGATTGTACCATAGTTTGCCACAGCAACACCTGACGAACGCAACGACTTATATAGTGCACGGTTAAGGCTTACATCATAACCGATAGCCTCACCAGTAGACTTCATCTCGGGAGAGAGGTATGAGTCTACGCCACGAATCTTAGCGAACGAGAAGGCGGGCGACTTAACAAACCAGCGAGTGCTCTCCTTGCCGTAAACATCTGTGATACCCTGCTCTTTGAGCGAGTGGCCCAAGATAACCATTGTAGCAATCTTTGCCATAGGCACACCAGTAGACTTCGAGAGGAAAGGAACGGTACGCGATGAACGGGGGTTAACCTCGATTACATATACCTTCTCCTGCTCGTCGACAATGAACTGGATATTGAACAGACCCACGATACCGATAGCAAGACCCAACTGCTTAGTGTACTCGATAATTGTATCCTTAACCTGCTGGCTTACGCTGAAAGTGGGGTATACGCTGATAGAGTCACCAGAGTGGATACCAGTGCGCTCTACATGCTCCATAATACCGGGGATGTAAACATCTGTACCGTCGCAGATAGCATCAACCTCCAACTCCTTACCCTGAATATACTTATCAACCAAGACGGGTGACTTCTCGTTAATCTCAACAGCCGAACGCAAGTAGTGGCGTAAAGTCTCCTCGTTAGCTACAATCTGCATAGCACGACCACCAAGCACAAAGCTAGGACGAACCAATACGGGGTAGCCGATATTTGTTGCAGCAGCAACACCTGACTCGATGTCGGTTACGGCCTTAGCCTTAGGCTGAGGAATACCAACCTCGTTCATAATACGCTCGAAGCACTTACGGTCCTCAGCGTTGTTGATAGCCTGAATACCTGTACCGATAATCTTAACGCCCAAATCAGCCAAAGGCTCTGCAAGGTTGATAGCAGTCTGACCACCGAGTGATACGACGATACCCTCGGGCTGCTCCAACTCAACAACATTCATTACATCCTCCACAGTCAAAGGCTCGAAATAGAGTTTATCGCTGATGGTGTAGTCGGTAGATACAGTCTCGGGGTTATTGTTGATAATGATAGCCTCGTAGCCAGCCTCCTTGATAGTCCAGATAGCGTGAACGGTAGAGTAGTCGAACTCAACACCCTGACCGATACGGATAGGACCAGAACCGAGCACCAAAATCTTCTTGCGGTCGCTGCGTGCAGACTCGTTCTCAGCCTCGTAAGTAGAGTAGAAGTAGGGTACATAGGTATCAATCTCACCTGCGCAAGAGTCTATAATCTTATATACGGGGAATACGCCCTCCTTCTTACGCAATGCGAACATCTCAGCCTCAGACATATTCCACAACTGGCCGATGTACTTATCGCTGAATCCCATCTTCTTAGCCTCTTTGAGAGTTGCTACACAACCCACATTAGCGGCTACCAACTTCTCCATCTCGACAATATTCTTGAACTTCTCCAAGAACAACATATCAATCTTGGTGTGGTTGTAGATGATGAGCAAATCAACACCCTTGCGGATAAGCTGTGCGATGGCGTAGATGCGGTCGTCAGTACCCTTGCCGATGTACTCCAACAGAGCGTCTGTCTTCCAATCGTCAAACTTCTTATTGTGGATATGGCAAACACCTGTCTCCAACGAGCGGAGTGCCTTCAAGATACCCTCCTCGATAGTACGGCCGATGCTCATAACCTCACCCGTAGCCTTCATCTGAGTACCCAACTCGTTAGATGCATCGCTAAACTTATCGAAGGGGAAGCGAGCCACCTTCAATACTACATAGTCCAATGCAGGCTCGAAGCAAGCGGGACGGCCCGAAATCATAATCTCGTCCAGAGTAAGACCTACGGCAATCTTCGCTGTTACGCGAGCAATGGGGAAACCGCTGGCCTTTGATGCCAAAGCCGATGAACGCGATACGCGGGGGTTAACCTCGATGATATAATATTTGAATGAGAGGGGATCCAACGCAAACTGAACATTACAGCCACCCTCGATTTTAAGCTCGCGGATAATCTTCAACGCGCTACCACGCAACAACTGATACTCCTTGTCGGTAAGAGTCTGAGCAGGAGCGATAACCATAGAGTCACCTGTGTGAATACCTACAGGGTCAATGTTCTCCATACTACAAATAGCGATGGCTGTATCGTTGCTATCGCGCATAACCTCGAACTCAATCTCCTTGTAGCCCTTGATACTCTTCTCAACCAACACCTGATGTACGGGAGAGAGAACCAATGCGTTACGCATAATCTCGCGCAACTCCTCCTCGTTGTCTGCAAAGCCACCACCTGTACCTCCGAGTGTAAACGCAGGACGCAACACAACAGGGTAGCCAATCTCCTCAGCAGCCTTAACGCCATCCTCCATATTGTTTACAACAACCGAAGGCAATACGGGCTCACCGATACGAAGGCACAACTCCTTGAACAACTCACGGTCCTCAGCCTCCTCGATAGAGTTAAACGAAGTACCAAGAATCTCCACATGGCACTCGTCCAACACGCCCTTCTTAGCGAGCTGCACGGCCAAGTTCAAACCTGTCTGACCACCCAAACCCGGAACGATAGCATCGGGACGCTCATAGCGAACAATCTTTGCCACATACTCCAAAGTCAAAGGCTCCATATACACCTTGTCGGCGATATTGGTGTCGGTCATAATTGTTGCAGGGTTTGCGTTTACGAGAATTACCTCATAACCCTCCTCTTTAAGTGCCAAGCACGCCTGTGTTCCTGCATAATCGAACTCTGCTGCCTGACCAATGACAATCGGACCTGAGCCGATTACCATTACTTTCTTAATATCTGTTCTTCTAGGCATTTTGTTTCTCCTCCATCAGTTTAATGAATTTATCGAAAAGATAGGCGCAATCCTGCGGACCCGGTGCACTCTCGGGATAGAACTGCAAAGCATACATCTTATCCTCTGCACACTCAACACCCTCGACGCTCTTATCGAGAACATTCTCGTGAGTTACTGCGAGGCGAGTACCTGCGAGTGAAGCTGCATCTACTGCGTAGTCGTGACTCTGTGAAGTCATATCGATACGACCAGACTCGATAGTGCGTACTGCAGGGCAACCGTGGTGACCACACTTCATCTTGTATACCTTTGCGCCATAAGCCAACGCGATAAGCTGCATACCAAGGCCAATACCCAACATAGGAATCTTGCCATCTACCTGCTTAATCAACTCCACAACCTGTGAAAGCTCCTCAGGATTACCCGGGCCGTTAGAGATGAAGATACCATCGGGGTTGAACGCCATAATCTCCTCCAATGTAGTATCGAAGGGAACAACAGTAACATTGCAACCACGGCTTGTGAACTGCTTGATGATGCTGTGCTTGATACCGCAATCTACCGCAACGATATCGTACTTGTGGTTGGGTGTACGCGAGAACCAGCGCTTGCGGCTGCTAACCTTTGCCACCTGACCCTTAGGCTGGGGAGCATTCTTAATCATCTCCAAAGCCTGCTCCAAAATGGTGTCGATATTTACGATAGCGGCACGCTGTGAACCCTCGTCACGGATAATGCGAACAATCATACGAGTATCAACTCCTGCGATGCAAGGGATACCAGCCTCTTCGAGAGTCTCAGAGAAAGTCTTGGTGTAACGGAAGTTGCTGGGGTTCTCGTTGCACTCGCGTACAACCATACCACCAACCTGAGGAGTCTTTGACTCAAAATCCTCGTCCGTAATACCATAATTACCAATCAACGGATAGGCCATCACCACAATCTGGTCAACACACGAAGGGTCAGAGAGAATCTCCTGATAACCTACCACCGAAGTATTGAAAACGATGTCGCAAACGCGCTCAACATTGGCACCATAGCCATAGCCAAGAAACTCACGACCGTTTTCAAGAACTAACTTTTTTGTAAATGGTTTCATTCGTTTACTTTTGATTTATATTATTTGTTTTACCTATTTTTCATACGCCACACGGCCATCAACCAGAGTCAAGCAGCACTCACCCTGCAACTGCCAACCCTCGAACGGGGTGCTACGACCCTTCGAGAGGAATGTAGAAGGGTCAACAGTAAACTGCTTCTCCAAATCGAATACCGTAATATCGGCAGCCTCGCCCTCGCGCAAGCCACCACCAAGACCAAAAATCTTTCTGGGAGCCTCAGCCATTACATCTACGGCCTTCTCCAACGAGATTACACCCGCCTTAACCAGCTTGGTATATATCACTGCAAATGATGTCTCGATACCTACAACACCCATTGCACTACGCTCCAAGCCACGCGACTTCTCCTCGGCTGTGTGAGGAGCGTGGTCGGTAGCAACAACATCGATTGTACCATCCTGCAAGCCCGCAATCAGAGCATCACGGTCTGCGGCCGAACGGATAGGGGGATTCATCTTGAAGCGACCCTCCTCCTTAATATCCATATCGCACATTGTAAGATAGTGAGGACCTGTCTCGCAAGTTACCTTCAAACCACGAGCCTTGGCCTGACGAACAAGCTCCACGGTCTCCTTGGTTGAGATGTGGCAGATGTGGTAACGGCAATCGGTCTCTGCCGCCAACTCAATATCGCGCTCCACCTGCTTCCACTCGCTCTCCGAGCAGATACCGCGGTGACCATTCTTTGCAGCATACTCTCCATCGTGGATATATCCACCTCGCAACAACTCATCAACCTCGCAGTGAGCTGCGATGATGGCATTGTTCTTTGTAGCCTCGACCATAGCCGCACGCATAACCTCCTCGCCCTGCACGCCTGTGCCATCGTCAGAAAAGCCCGCAACATAGGGTTTCAAGGCAGCGAAGTCCACCAACTCCTCACCGTAACGCTTGCGTGTGATAGTAGCGTAGGGGAGTACCTTAATCACTGCATCGCGCTCGATAATATCCAACTGCTGTTTGAGATTCTCTACGCTATCGGGTGCGGGAGCAAGGTTAGGCATAGAGCATACGGTGGTAAATCCGCCGTGTGCCGCAGCTGCTGTACCTGTTGCGATGGTCTCCTTTGAAGAGAAACCCGGCTCACGAAGATGCACATGCAAATCCACAAATCCGCTCATCACAGTAAGACCCGTACAATCGTACACCTTATCGCCCGACTGAGGCTGAATATCGGCATTGATGCGCTCGATTACTCCGCCGCTGATTGCAACATCAGCGCTCTCTATCAAGCCATTACGCACCAAGGTGCCACCTTTTAGAAGTATTCTCGTATTCATAATTATCTACAAAAAGGGCGACCAAACAGTCGCCCATAGTATTAACAAATAAAAACAGTTGTGTTGTCGTTTTGAATAACGGTAATAGAAGCGGGAAAACAAAATCCAAAATGACGATTCGGGCGAGGTTGCGCCGACTGCCAAGATATGTTATTCTGCTTATTCATACCGTACAATTATTTCGTGCAAAGATAAGAAAAAAATCCCATTCTCACATCGAAAATGCACACTTTTTTTTGCAGATTTTTTATCTCATTCAGCACACCGTGCCATCTCACATCATTAGAAGATAATACGCGCTCCCACCTGCATACTCCAACGCGACAACAAATCGTCGACGGTAGGCTTTGCCCCCGTAAAACGATATACGGGCACACCATCTTCCATAGCCGAAATTGTCACGGGTTGCAGGCGTACGCCCGACACATTGTAATACGCACCCCAATGGCGACAAATAAGATTTCCAAGATTCATCACATCGAGCGACAACTCCATCTTTCTATTCGACTGCCCACCAAAATAGAATCCGTGTGCCAAGTGCAAATCCAAACGATGTTCCGCAGGAGCCTGCATAGCATTACGCTCGGCAAAACCGCCTCGATGCTGGCGTAGATAATCATCTGCCTCGATATAACTGTTCCACTTAGCCTTTGAATCGGCATCGGCAAAGCGCATACCATCCATCTCCGAGGCTGTGGGGATATACATAAGCGTAGAGCCAAACACGCCATCGCCATTAAAATCAACGCTCTCACCAAAGCACAGTGAGTATCGCTGTCCCGATGTCATCTGATACACCAGCGCCGCACTTACATCAAACAGTCGTGCGTAGCGCTTATGATATGCAGCCGAGAGCGAAATTTTATGCGGAATATCGTAGGCCGAAAACGAGAGAGGTACATCATTCAAATCCAGAGCGTATGTACGATTCCAATTGCTCGACGAAGAGGTCGAGGGCACATCACACACAGCATACGAGTGGCCAAAGATATATGATGCCATAAGCGACAATCCCCACGAAAACTCCTTAGCAACACTACCCGACAGGGAGTAGGAGTATCCGCGCGATGTATTATCGAGATAATATACAGCAGAATAATCAGCCGTAGTAGTGCGATTTAGCGGCAGTGCGGACGACTCATTACCCTCGACAAGATAGAGCATCTTGCCCGTATTCTCAATAGCCAAATTTCGAAAAACCGCATTGTGCAGCGTCTTTGTGTATAGAGCCTCAGCACGCAATGCCCAACCGTTGATTGTCTCAAAGCCTGCGGCAAGGCTCGCTTTGAGATTTTGAGGATAACGGAATTGGCGATTCATAGCATTGAGCATAAATTGCGTATTCGACTGCGTAGTAGGCGAGGGCTTTGTAGAGAATTTCGCTGCCGACTCAACAACAGTTCCACCATCGGTCTTGCCCATAAGTTTTAGTCCCTTTTGCTCAACGCCAGTATTTGAGTAGTTATTCACAATCCACACAAACGGCACCTGACCCGTAAACACACCTACGCCACCGTTTACGGTCAAACGCCCCGACTCATAATCCTTCGCCCACGACAAACCCACACGCGGCGAGAGGAGCAACTGCGCGCAAGGAACATCACCTATACGCACATCGTATCGGCGAGCAATATCGCCCGAGTTAAACTCTTCGTTGGGTGTAGGAGTGTTAAAAATTATCGGCAGGGTAGCACGCAAGCCATACGAGAGTTGCAGGCCACGCCCCAAAGACCAGCAATCCTGCACATAGAAATTAAGTTCGGCAGACTTGAATCTCGGCCCCCAAGTGGTTGTGCCCGTAACATCAGCATCGGTGTAGTTGTACTCATACACAGAGGCCATATCACGCTCAAAATCGGAGACAGAGTTATAGGTGTATGTACCGTACGAGTTGGCAAGATAGCGATTATGAATATCGTAAAACTCGTGGTGCATACCTGCCGTCAACGAGTGCGCACCAAGTTCTGCGATAAAGTCATCTGTAACGGTCAACACATTTTGTTTAAGACTATTGACACCTGCATAACGGTTGTTTCCAATATTTATCGTAACACCACCCGTGCTGCCTGCATTGCGGATTATAACACTCGGCAAATCACCCTTCACATCGGGGTCACGGCCATCACCCACGCGCGAGAAGCCCACACGCAGGGTGTTGTGAGTATGCTCCGAGGTGCGAGATTCGAGCGAAAGAGCCAAGTGGTGCGCCACGCTGTAATTAGCATACCCCGAGCCATTGAAGGTAAACGATGTGAGCGAATTGGCATACTCCTCAGCACGCGCATCCAGGAAACTATAACTTGCCGACAATCTATTATGGTCGTTTATATGCCAATCCAACGAGGCAAGCAACGAGCCCGAATGCTGTTGCACATTGCGTCGTCCCGTACCGCCACCATCATAACCCGTGAGGGCCTTATAGCGATTAGAGATGCGCTCCAACTCTGCCTTATCCAAAGCAACACCATCAAAACCCAGATAATATGACGAGGGTGATATATCGAGATTATACTCGCCACTAACGAAGAAGAAGAGTTTATTCTTCACAATCGGGCCGCCGAATGTAACTCCATACACCTGCGTAGACTGCTGCTCTAACTTCTCACGATTGGCAACATTGCGTCCCGAGGTCGTTCCAAAAAAGTCCTGATTATTATAATAGGTATAGGCACTACCCTTAAACTCGTTTGTTCCCGACTTTGTAATGGCATTTATCGCGCCACCTCCAAAACCGCTCATTCGTACATCATACGAAGCCACAACAACCTCAATCTGCTCGATAGCATCCAACGACACGGGGTTAGCATTCGACAATCCGCCATTGGTTCCCGACGACGAAAGACCATACATATCGTTATTTGCTACGCCGTTAATCATAAAGGCGTTATAGCGATTAGCTACACCACCATAGGACATACCACCACCTTTGGTCGCCACCGCCTGCGGCATCAAACGCACCACATCATACAGCGAGCGCGACACGGTAGGCATCTGCGCAATGAACTCCTCATCGAACTTCCCTGCAACATTTCCCGACTTAACACCCGTAGCCGTCACAACAACAGCCTCCAAAGCCGTAGCATCTTGCAGTGTAATATCCTCCACACGCGCATCTCCCACACGAAGCGTCATAGCCTCACTTGTATAGGTCTGGTAACCTACATAACTCACTTCAAGCAGATAACCCTCCGCCGGGCGTATTCCGTGCAGAGAGTATCGGCCATTAGCATCTGACGCGACAGCATACGACTGTCCCGTCTGCGGGTGCGACAACACTACGGTTGCACCGATTAAGACTTCATCTGATTGATTTTTTACTACGCCACGCAGAGACGCGGTCGTAACCTGAGCCACAGCAGTAGCAAGGCTCAGCAATGTCACAAATAGACAAACTAATCTCTTCATTACTTTTGTTTTAGGGCATCTATTTACGATGCAAGTTTAACACACATTACTCTCTCACTGCAATCCCTAAGGAGTGCCAATGCAAATATAGAAAATTTTTACTATTTTTGCATCGTTATTTTTCAAATATGGACGCCATAGTAGAGTTTTTTATCGAATGGGGCTATATTGGCCTGTTTCTGTCAGCTTTGGTAGCTGGCAGCATACTGCCTTTCAGTTCCGAGGTGGTGCTCACCATTCTTGTACAGATGGGTGCCGACCCTACGGTGTCGCTCATATCTGCCTCAATAGGCAACACCATCGGAGGTTTGATATGCTATTGGCTTGGCTATCTTGGTAATATGCAATGGATTGAGCGCTGGCTCAAAATCGACCACACAAAGATGGAGCGCGTGGATAAATTCGCACGCAAATATGGCGCGTGGATGGGTGTATTTGGTGTTCTACCGTGGGTGGGCGAGGCTATTATCGTGCTACTTGGACTGATGCGAGCAAATGTATATCTCACAACCGCAACAATGTTTGTCGGCAAATTCGTCCGCTACCTACTCATTCTGCTGGCTCTACAAGGCGTAAATTCTCTATTCTAAGAGGCAAAAAGGGTGCCCCGAAGGACACCCTCGTACAAAGTATTAATGCTTTAAGTTTACAATCCACCATCCAGCAACCAAACCTTCTGTTTGTTATCATTACGCAGAGCAAGAACCAGCTCCTGCTTCTCTCCATTGGCAAGAACAACCTTACACTCTACAAATCTACCCGGATACAATCCCGACTTGAAAGGCTTACCAACCGACTGCACCTTCAAACCCTTATAAATACGCTCCACCTGAGCCTTTACATCGCCGAAGTAGTACATTGCAGTATCAAGAACATCCGTATTCCAGTCGGCCATAGCATCAAGGATAATCTTAGCAGCCTTATCAGCCGAGATACCTACCAATTGCGAAGAGTTCACAGGTTCAGGTTCAAGGCTAACGAATGACACCTTACCAAACGCCTCTTTATTGTACAAATCATCGGCAATCAAAGGCTCATCGAAGGTAATACTCTCGCTCTCGACAACCGTCACAGGCTCTTTGTCAACCACGACAGCGATACGCACTTTACAGAGCTCGCCGCTATCCTTTGCAAATGTGTACTCGCGAATGGTGTTGGCCTCGGCAAGCGAGGTATTTAGCATATAATCACTCTTTGAGTAGTCGCCCTGCGCAATGGTTTTAACCTTTACAACAGCCACCTCGCCGAGGTCGAGAATCTCATACTCCGCACCCTTGTTGCGCTCGGCAGTGCGATACTCGGCTTCGAGTAGCAAGCGTGGGTCGAGCATAACGGCCAAATCGCCCTCTACATAACCCCTGTGCGGCTGCAACCAACCCGTACGACCATCCTGACCGCCAATCCACTGATAAATATTGTCACCAGCCTCGTCAGCACCCTTGTACAATACGGTGCGGCCACTCTTTTTCGATATACTCCACATCATCGGCTCGTCGTAGATAACCTTCACCGTAGCAGGAACAAAGTCGTTTGCAGGATTGATGTAGTCTATCGGCTCATCAGCAATGGTGCGCACGCTCAACTCCATCACCATACTCTTGGCATCCTGCGTGGCGATTAACGCCTTTGAGAAGTATTTGCGTGCAGCATAAACGGGTGTATTAAACATCGTTGTAAGGGCTATTACCACCACGGCTGCGACCGATGCTACGGCCCCGAGCCAATAACCTATACGCTTTGCAGCGGGGCGGCGGGGTGCAAATGTAGCCTCTCGCAAAATCTTCTCGCGCATATCGGGCGAGGGTTTAACCTCCACTTGGGGTGTGAGCATCTGGATAATCTGCTCGTCTGTGTTGTTATAATTAGTTTTCATAGTTGAGAGTTTTTAGTTGATAAATAGTTGTTTTAATCTTTCTATGCCGCTTGTAAAACGGCTCTTCACGGTTGTGGCGGGCATCTCCAACACCTCGGCAATCTCGGTAAATTTCAGACCAGCGTGTATATGGAGCCGTATCACCTCAGCCTGCTTGTCGGGAAGCGAGGCGAGCAGTCGTGCTATGCGTTGTTGCTCCTGCTGAGCCTCAAACTCTTCGCTTTGTGACGGTGCGGGCATACGCTGCTCGATGGGTTGAAATTTCGATTTCCGTTTCTGCGAGTCAATACACCCATTTGTCACAATACGAAACAGGTAGGCCTTGGGATTCTTTATTGCCGACGCCGACGATGCCACCTTCAAGAAGGCATCCTGTATAATATCCTCGGCATCGGCCCTGTCACCCGTCTTGAAGTAGGCGTAACGAAATAGCGAATCCTGCCACTCATCAACCCACTCGCCAAGTTGTTCTGTTGTTATCTTTATTTGCTGTTTCATTTTAAATTTAGGTTTGATTTCGAACGCGCGTTTGACTATAAGACTCGAAATTAGCGAAAAAGACGAAATAAAAGGTGATTTTTTATTACCTTTGTAAAAATATTAATTCTATGAGTGAGAAAAAGCGTACCGAGATAGCCGAGTTGGGCGAGTTTGGTTTGATTGATGAATTGACAAAGAATGCCACAACCGCAAATAAGAGTACCCTGAGGGGTGTGGGCGACGATGCAGCCGTTATTGCCGCTGGGCGTGACGATGCAAGCGTGGTGACAACCGACACTCTGTTGGAGGGTATAGACTTCGACTTGACATACTTCCCGCTAAAACACCTCGGCTACAAGGCCGTGACGGTTGGCGTGAGCGATGTGTTGGCGATGAATGCCAAGCCCGAGCAGATAATGATTTCGCTCGGCGTATCGTCAAAGATACCCGTCGAGGCGTTGAAGGATTTGTACGAGGGCATAGAGTTTGCGTGCAAGGAGTTGGGCGTAGACCTCGTGGGTGGCGACACAACGGCTTCGATGACAGGATTGGTGATAAACATCACCACGATTGGTCGCGCAAAGCGCAAGGCGATAACATACCGCAGTGGCGCGCAATTCAACGACCTGATATGCATCACGGGAAATATGGGTGCTGCGTATATGGGTTTACAGCTCTTGGAGCGCGAGAAGCGTGTTTTACGCGATGTGAATAACCCCGAGCCACAGTTCACCGGATATGAGTATCTGTTGCAGCGCTACCTGAAACCGCGCGCACGAAAAGATATTATTGACGCTCTGGCTGAGGAGAAGATTGTACCGACCTCGATGATTGACATCTCGGACGGTTTGGCAAGCGAGGTGTTGCAGATATGCAAGGCATCGAAGTGTGGCGCGCGTATCTACCTCGACCGCATTCCCATTGCCAAGCAGACTTCGGCTCTGGCCGAGGAGATGCACATCGACCCCGTTGTGGCGGCGTTGAATGGTGGCAACGACTACGAGTTGATGTTCACCGTACCTTTGGCTATGCAGGAGCAGGTTATGCGTCTTGGATTGGTGGATGTTGTGGGACATATCACACGCGAGAGTACGGGCGCTTATCTTGTAACACCCGATGGCAGCGATATCAAGTTGCGCGCACAGGGTTTTAAGGAGTAGAGTTATGAAAAAGGCAAAAAAGATACTTGTTGTAATCGGAGCAATAGTAATATTCATTGCTATGACCGTCGCCGCATACCACTATTGGGAGTATGTGAATACTATATATTAAGGTATACCACACAAAACAAAAAACAGGGTGCTAACTTTCGAGGTTAGCACCCTTGTTTATTAGAAGTCGTAGCCTACGATATTATCTGCGTAATTTTTCCATTCATCGGCAACCTTGTACGCATCAACCGATTCTGAGGGGACATAAATCTTGCAGTCATTGAATGTCGAAGAATATATTGTCGGCGGAGTTTTAGGTTTGCAATATACACTTGTCAAATTCGAACAATAGTAGAAAGTATAATTTCCAATAGAAGTAACACTATCAGGAATAGTAATACTTGTTAATTTACTGCAACCATTGAATACTCCAGGCCCAATCGAAGTAACACTATTAGGAATAGTAATACTTGTTAATTTATTGCAACCATTGAATGCTCCAGTCCCAATCGAAGTAACACTATCGGGAATAGTCACACTTTCCAATCTCTCGCAATGATAGAATGTATAATCTCCAATCGAAGTAATACTATTAGGGAAAGTGACACTTGTCAAGTTATAACACATTTCGAATACACCGTTTCCAATCGAAGTAACATTATCAGGTATAGTAATACTTGTTAAACCGAGGCAAGCGCTAAATGCGTAATTTCCAATAGAAGTAACACTGTTGGGTATAGTGATACTTGTCAAACTACAACTACCGAATGCATGATCTCCAATCGAAGTAATGCTATCGGGAATTTCATATGTAGCCAATCCATATGACGCAAAACAGTTTAGTACTCCATCAAAGATTATGTAACGATTATCATCTGACGCAAACTTACCATAAAAACTTTTCAATTTAAGACATCCAAAAAAAGCACCTGGTCCAATCGTAGTAATGCAATCAGGGATAGTAATGCTTGACAAACTCTCACATCCAGAGAATGCATAACGCCCAATTGAAGTAACGCTATCTGGTATAGTCACACTTGTTAATCTCCAGCAACCACCGAAAGCACTATCTCCAATAGAAGTAACACTATCGGGAATAGTTATACTTGTCAAAGTGTTACAATCAGAGGATGCGAATGCGCTTTCTCCGATCTTAGTAACATTATCATCGAAGGTAATTACACCTTGGCCCTTTTCATAAAAATTAGATACAATTTTTGCACCGAAATCTAATCGTACTGGCATTATACTCATGTTATGGCTTGTAGTGTAGAATATTTGATTCGGTTTGGGAGCAATATTTTGTTTTATTTTAATACTCTTTTTTATATCCCCAGATTGAATAACAACCTCAGCTGAACGCATTTCAGAGGTGTCATTGGTAGTAGTTGTTATGGTAATAGCGGCTTCACCAGCTTTGCCACTTTCCGGGGATACACTACACCAATCATCAGCACGAGTACTGACAACATATGCAGTCCAATTGTCTGTCGCCGTGAATCGTATAACAGTTGAATGATTGTATGGTGTGGTGATTTCCTTAATGTCTGTTTGAACCGTTATCTCAGGTGTTCCTTCAATTCCTGCTCCACCTTTCGTACAGGCAACAAATACCATAATGGCGAATAGGGAGAATAACAATTTTTTCATAGTATAATAGATAAAATATGATAATTCATTACAACTTAACAAATTTAGCAAATCAGATTATTGATTACAAATAATTAGGGTGATATTTATAAAAATTGAGTTCGCGTGATGCAAAATAAAAAAGAGGGCTTCTACAAAGAAACCCTCACTATTCTAGAATATATAACAAAATTACTTATCTCTAACGCAACGAATCTGCATTGCATTGGCGCGATACATCTCCTTGCCAGCCTCGTAACGGTTGTTCACCGCGCGTGTTGTGTTCAAATCGAAGAACATCGAGCGAGACTTTGCACCATCTTCGGTACCAACACCAGCTGTCCAATAATATCCTGTCCACGGCAAGGGGACATTCTCGTAGCCATAGTTATTAATATTGGTAAGCTTACCTGTCTCGAAGCTACGACGGCCTGCACCCGGCATAAACATCTTCACGCCTGTTGCCTTATCCACAATGTGCCAACCATACATATCGCGTACATTTGCCAAAGACTCCATATCCTCAGCCTCGTCAATATCAAAAGCCTCGAATACGCTACCATCGGGCACTCGCCAACCGCGAGGGCAGGGGTCATTTACACTCTTAGCACCTGTCGAAGTCCACAAATTACTGTCGTGTGAAGAGTAAATCCAGTCGTAAGCGTTATCAGCCGAGCCCTTAACAAAATTCATAGGATTCTGCATAGCATACTCAGCAGTACCAACCTCCTCACTATCCTCTGCGTTAACATAGTAGTGCTTAGTCGACACCGATGAGTAGTCGTACAAAGCCTGGTCGTTATCACCCGAGAATCTGTAATCAACAGGACGAGCAAACGGGTCTTTGCGGCCCCACTGATAATAAAGGCCATAAGAACGATAGATATCATCATGATTTACAGAGCCATTGCTATTGTGATATGCACCGAGGTTGCGGTCCATAAACGAGCCGACAGAAGTATCAATTGCCGTAGACTCAACATCCGAGCCTGTAACCCAAATATGCCAGCTCCACAATGTGTTAGCATCCTCATCATAAGCAATAATTACAGCATTGCCATCGGGCATTTTGGTATCGATGACATTGTTATCATCATCGAGAATCTCCTCGTTACCGATAAAGAAGGTGAACTTACCAGTCTCCTTATCGTAGCTTGAATATTTAATCAAATCTTCGGCAGTCTGCCAGAGGATATAAGCACCCTCGGGCTTGAATGTCTCCGACGACTCACCCTTGTGTGTAAGGTCGATAGTATAACGAGTATTCTTCTGCGATACAACATAGCAGTTAGAGTACTTATCCGACAAATCGATATACTGATTTAGCAAAGAGAGGTACGATGTCGCTGTAACAGATGTCTCCTCGGGAGTATAACCACGCAATTTGAGAATTCCATTCTCCTCTACCTTCTTATCCTCGCTTGTATACGCCTTAGGAGTCTTGATAGTGATAGTTCTGTTAATCATATCAAACTTCTCAACAGACCAACCGTCAGGAATATCGGCAACTGTAATACTCACAATGTTGCGTGATGAGAAAGGAACGGTAATAGTAGTCTCGAACTCGGTCACAATCTGACCAGGAAGGTCGAACATCAAACTATATTCCTCACCCTCTACACACGATGAAAATATTGATGTACAAGCAATTACGCTCAACACAGTAGTAACAATACCTCGAAAAAGAGTCTTCATATATTTATTCTATCTAAATTCGTTCTCAAAATATCGGCAAATATACCAAAAAACCTGCGATTTTAAGCAATTAATAACTATTTTTTCTGCCATAAAATTCAAATCGCACCATATAGCAAACGATTTTATCCAAAATTTATTATCTACTATGCAAAAAAGATGGTGCCCAATTACATTTGGACACCATCTTTTTAACAATATTGTAGGTATAAAGAACTACTTCTTCATATCGAGCACTAGAACCTCCTTGGGAGCCAATTTCAACTCGTCACCCATCTGCACTGTGCGCTTTGTAACAACATCAACGCCATGGCTCTGACCCTTGATAGACTCTGCGTAGCGGTCCATCTTGATACTAACCTCCTTGTTGGCACCATTGATGAATACCATAACATTCTTATCACCCAAATAACGCTCGTAAACATACACGCCATTCTGCGGAACATAGTGCTTCATCTCACCGTCTGATATAACCTTATTATCTTGACGCCAGTGGAGTAGTGCGCTCATATAGTTCCAAGCCTCGTTCTGCATAGCCGAGCGACCCTCTGCTGTAAACCAACTCTTAGTCTCACCGGGCCAGCCACCGGGAACATCCAAACGAACATTACCATCACCACCTGGGCTGCTAGTAGAACCATTCATCAACATCTCATATCCGTAATATACCTGCGGAGTACCTGTGATTGTGAGCAAGAATGCTGTACCCTGCTTGAAAGCATCGAGGTTCTCGGGCTCACTGCGCAAGAAACGGCTTGTGTCGTGATTCTCCAAGAAACGGAGGAGATTCTTAATATCAGCATAGACAAAGTCGTAACCCATATGGTCATAGATACGACCCAGACTACCGTTCTCAGACTTATCGTTGAATACATCGCTTGCCATACCCATCAACGCGAAGTCCATTACAGATTTAAGGTAAGTATTATTCTTGTTCAACGGGCTATCCTTCTGCCACCAAGATGTGCCGATAGCGTGCTCGGTCCACACCTCGCCAACGATATTAAACTGAGGATACTCGTCCATAACCTCGATATTCCACTGACGCATCATATCGTAATCGGCATAAGGATATGTATCCTGACGGATTGCATCAACACGAGCATACTCAATCCACCAGATTGTATTCTGGATAAGATAGCGAGCGATGTGTGAATTAGCCTGATTGATATCTACATGGAAACCAGAATATTTCATCACATCAGAATCATACTTCGACGCATAGGGATCGTAGAAAACTGACTTCTGGTGATTACCACGAGGCGAGGGGCTCTCGTTAATCCAATCCTTTGCAGGAGGGTCTTGTACCCAAGGATGGTTGGGGCCGATGTGGTTGAAGATAATATCCATCACAACGCGCAAGCCCTTGTCGTGAGCCTTCTGAATCAAGCGGCAATAATCCTCATTACCACCCAAGCGGCGGTCTACCTGATACATATTGGTTGAGAAGTAGCCGTGATATGAGCCACCGCGAGCATCGTTTTCAAGTACGGGGTTCAACCAGATGGCTGTCACGCCCAAGTCAACCAAATAGTCGAGGTGGTCCTCGATACCCTTCAAGTCACCACCGTGACGCGCGAGGAACTTAGAACGGTCAACCTTATACTCTGCCTCCATCTCAATCTGGTCGTTCGAGGGGTCGCCATTGGCAAAGCGGTCGGGCATTACCAAGTACAACACATCAGAAGAGTCATAACCCTGAATATCAGCAGTTGAAGCATTGCGCTGCTTCAACTCATAGGGGTATGTAAACTTCTTCTTACCATCCTGAAAAACGATATCAAACTTACCCGGCTGAGCCTTCGAAATATCGAGATAGATAAGCATATAGTTGGGGCTTTCGAGCGTAACACAGCTCTTCAACTCCACACCCTCATAGTTAATCGAGGGACGATATGCAGCGATATTCTCGCCATAAACCATAAGCTGCAACTCGGGATTCTTCATTCCCGCCCACCAGAATAGTGGTTCTACTTTGTCAACGGTCTGTGCAAATGCAGACCCGAAGGTGAGCACACACAGCGTAATCCATAAACTAATCTTCTTCATCATATAGTAATAATTTTAGGTTCAACGGTTTTTACTTCTTATCGCCCTTTGAGATAGCATCGCGCATCTGTGTATCGGCCATAATGTTCTTCATCTTGTAGTAATCCATAATACCGAGATTTCCATTACGGAAGGCCTCCGCCATAGCCAACGGCACCTCTGCCTCTGCCAAGATAACCTTTGCGCGCGCATCCTGAGTCTTAGCACGATTCTCCTGCTCCAAAGCCACAGCCATAGCACGACGCTCCTCAGCCTTAGCCTGTGCGATATTCTTATCAGCATCAGCCTGATCCATCTGCAACTGTGCACCGATATTCTTACCTACATCGATATCAGCAATATCAATAGAAAGAATCTCAAATGCAGTACCCGCATCAAGACCCTTCTCCAACACTACGCGCGAGATAGAGTCGGGATTTTCCAATACAACCTTATGAGATACAGCCGAACCGATAGACGACACAATACCCTCGCCAACACGGGCCAACACGGTCTCCTCGCCAGCGCCACCAACCAACTGCTTAATATTGGCACGCACGGTAACACGCGCCTTGGCGATAAGCTGAATACCATCTTTTGCCACAGCAGCCACAGGGGGAGTGTTGATAACCTTGGGATTTACTGACATCTGCACAGCCTCAAATACATCGCGGCCGGCCAAATCGATAGCCGTTGCCATCTTGAAGTCGAGGTTGATATTTGCCTTCTGCGCCGACACCAAGGCATGTACTACATTGGTCACATTACCTCCAGCCAAATAGTGTGCCTCCAACTCATTTGCATCGAGGTGCAGACCTGCCTTTGTACCCTCAATCATCGACGACACGATAACCCCGGGAGGTACACGACGCCAACGCATCAGGAAGAGCTGCAACAGGTTAATCTTCACGCCCGACACCAATGCCGAGAACCATAATCCTACGGGGATAAAGTAGAATATAATCCAAATAGCGACTATGACCAGCACACCTACAATTGCACCAAAGCCTAACTGAAATTCTGACATAATATTATAAGTTTTAAGGTTTTACATAAATTATCTAATACAACGCTTAATCTGCACGCTTTACTATCACCGTAAAGTTCTCGAAACCAACAACCTCAATATTGCTACGCTGGTCTACATACGCATCCACCGACTTAGCCTCATATACCTCACCATTGATACTTACCTTTCCCATAGGCGAGAGGCGCGAGATACAATAGCCTTTATCACCAATATTTACACTGATTGACGGAGTCTCCATACTCTTACCCTCGACCTTGTCGTTTAGAGCCAAACGCTGCCAAGTCTTTGCTCGCAACGAGATGATAGTCACAAGCAACGATAGAGCCACAACTACCACGATGGTAACAACACCACCCGTGAAACCCAACTTTACAAATCCGAGATATATAGCGGCTCCGTAGCCGAGCAGCGACAACACCAATCCAAAAGTCAAACCGGGCAGGAACACAAGTTCGGCAACGAGGAAAAATGCTCCCAACAAAACAAGAAATGCAATAAGTCCCATAGTCAAATATTTATTGGTTTAACATCTACTCTTCGTCATCACCCTCAGGCTCGATATTCTCAATATTGATTACTAAATCGGGGTCGCACTTGCCAACAGCCTGCGCCACACGGTCGGCCATAGCACGGCTTGCGAACATACCAACAATGAAAGTATCCTCCGAAAGACGCGAAAGTTGGCAATCGGGCGCCATCTCTGCGATAATCTCGCGCGCCGTATCATCAAGGGCCGCACCCTTAATCACCAAGCGGAATGACACAGTTTGACCACCCTCCGAGATATTGGTCTTATAGCCATCGCACCACTCAACAATCTGCGGATTACGGAATCCCTTCTTTTTCAGCACCTCCACGGCACGCTCAGCCTCCGAACGCGAGTGGAAACCGCCCGCATAGTAGCTGAATCGGCCATCTTCAAGAGTCTCTACAAACAGAGGAGAAGCGTTACGGAAGATTGACACAGCCTGCTTATACTTAAATGTACCGAGCAGTATACGATATATTGTACCATATTCATACACAACACAATCGGGGATAGGATTCGAAGTTGTATAGGGGCTGCGCTGACTGAACTCTATGGCCTGATAATCAACAAACGAACGGCGCTCAATATCAATCTTGGGCATTCGATAATCAATCTGTCGCACTACACGCGATGCATTTGACAGAGAGTCGATAGCCGAGGTGAGGTTGAGCAATTTGGCCACATATACCTCATAATTAAGCACAATAGGCTTCTGCAAGCGATAGTCAGCAAGAGGCTCCGAGACGCAGTTATCAATTGACTGCAACTTCTCCTGCTGCGCCTCCGACATCATATTCTCGGTAATCTCCAACACATCTTCACGGCCCTCCTTTTCGAGGAAGTAGGAGTAGACATAACTCTTCTGGTCGTAAATCTCGTTCCACAGTTTGGTCAGCTGACGCTCCAAAACCATATTTTCGTCAACAACAGCCGACAACTCCGTGTAGATATTCTCAGCCTCAGCCTCGGTCTGCGCCTGTACATATTTGTCGTACAACTCCTTAATTCGGGTGTAGTTCTTGACATACGCCTGTGCGTGGTTGTTGGCAGTAGCCTCGTTTGAATGTGACGCCATCAAAGCCTTGAAGTCGTCCGCCTCGATACTATTGCGGAAATAGGCATTTGTAAATATCGAACCAGACGAGCTTGCAGCCTGCGCATCGCCGATATTACCCAACGCCGAGAGAACATGCTCCTGCTCGATTGTATTTATCTGGTCTATGAGCTTTATCTTCTGCGAACGCATTGCATAGATAGCACCCTCGACATCAGACAAAATCACCGATATAGAGTCCATACGCTGCTGTGCCAACGAGTCGCGGGCCTCGGCATTACGATTTAGTTCGCCACGCAACTGACGCACAACGCTCAACAACGAATCACTCTTAACTCGCAGACGCGCATCGCTACGCACCAGCGACATATAGTTCTCATTTGCTTCAAGTTCGGGTATTCGTGCCGTTACCTCTTGCGCCTGCGCAGTAGTAATGCTCACGAGGGCAAACAACAAACCTGACACGATAAGTTTACTTTTTATAATCATCTCCACCATCTAATAAAGAAAAGTTGAATCAATCCAAATATTTCAAGACGGCCAAAAAGCATCAGTGCCGTCAAATTAAATTTCGTAACAGCGGGCATCAGCGAGTAGTTGTCCATAGTACCCACCTCACCAAAGCCCGGGCCCACATTGCTCACGCAGGCTACCGATGACGAGAAGCCAGTCAGCAGGTCAGCACCGTACAATGTATTGGCAAATGCTCCTATCAAAATAAGCATCATATAGGCCACGATATACACCATAACACCGTTGAGTATCTCCTTATCCTGAGGTACGCCATCGACCTTAGTACGGATAATTGCATTGGGGTGTTGCTGTGAACTGAGTCTATTGCGTAACATCTTTACAGCCAGCAACAAACGATCCATCTTCAAACCTCCCGATGTAGAGCCTGCGCAGGCACACACAACCGAGCAGAAGATAAGAATCATCACGGCAAACGAAGTCCAAGTATTACAATCGGCCGTGGCGAATCCTGTTGTTGTAATCAACGACACTGTGTGAAACAAGGCACGACGAACAGACTCAAAAATAGTAGGGTATACATCTGCAAGCCACAGACTAACGGCAATAAACAGAGCCGAAATTCCGATAACTGAAAAGTATGTCTTGGTAATCTCCGAACGGAAAATATTATTTTTCTGGCGTGTCAGCGTAGCGAAAATCAATCCGAAGTGGATACCCGAAGTTGCCATAGCCACCATCAACACAATCTCTATCCACGCCGAGTCGAACCACGCAATACTCAGATTCTTAGTGCTAAATCCACAAGTTCCGCATGCCGACATTGCGTGGCACACAGAATCAAACCAAGTCATTCCGCATAGTTTCAGCAGCAGGGTAGTTACCACCGTCATACCGACATACACCGACAACACGATACGCACAACCGTGGGAGTACGATAGAGGTTGAAATTATCCTTAGCCAACGACGATAGCTCAAAATGAGAGAGCATCATCTTACTCTTGCCGATAGAGGGCATAATGACCAGCGCAAACATTACTACTCCAATACCTCCAATCCAACTCGTCGCTATACGCCAAAACTGCAAGCCTCGCGGCAACGCCTCGATATCATTTAGGATAGATGCACCCGTAGTAGTAAAGCCCGAAACACTTTCAAACCAAGCATTTATAAGCGTGAACTCTCCGCCCCACATAAGATATGGGAACATACCCACAACGCTCGATACGACCCACGCACCCACAACGATGCAATATCCCTCCTTTTGCGAGATACGGTCCGAGCGAGGCACAAATATAAGCGGGAAGCAACCCATCAACAGCGTCAGCAACGACGACATAACCAATGGCGAGTATGACGAATCAACATTGTTGAGATAAGATATACCTGCCGACAACAGCATAAATGCCGCCAATACCAACAGCATCATACCAATATATCTTATAACAACACTAAATCGCATAACTACTTGGATAACTTAGCGTTATTGGTTACCGATTCTATCTTAGTCTTCAACTCCTCCAACTCGTCACGGCACTCCGTCTTTATTGTAAACGGTAGTTTGTAGCGCAACCAGTCGCCTAGACTCTTATTCATCTCGATGATAGGATTCAGGGCGTAAATCATAATGAAGTAGTAGAACATAAGCAAGATGACAATCATCACCACCAGCGAGATAAACACCGGTGTCACAGCACGATAGGCATTACGACTCAATCGCTCGGCACGCGGCGTAAGAGAGTTCTGCGAATAGGACAACAACTGTGTGATTTGTCTGCTGGCCTCATCGTAGATGGGCATATAAACCTGCACATACCACTCATTGCCGTCATAAGGCATCACGCCAACACGCAGAGAGTCGGGTAGCAGACTATTCTCCACAACCTTACTTGCTCTAAGCTGCTCGATGGCTCCGTTCAAACTACCAGCCGAAGCATCTAGCGAATCGAAAAGCACGGCCGCTGAGTTAGATGTAGCCTGACGCGCCCGTACAATCTCGTTTGAGAAGTCAAGAAAACGCATACGGCACGAATCCGAGTAGGATACATCGCGCAACACGGCGTATCGAACAACAGCACGGTCGTTAGCTTGGATAGCATTGAGCAGTCCATCTGTGACCTCTACACTTTTACGATTACTTGACAGAATTATATCAATATCGGCACTCATATGGTTTAGCTCGAAGAGTGATACCAATCCCGAAAAGAAAAGCAACACTACGATACTCAAAAAACCAATGGTGACTCTTTTGCGAATACCAGTCATAACGATTACTAATAATGCTAATTAATGCAAATATAGTAATAAAATTTTATCAAAACGACTTTTAATGGCTCTATAATCTTAAAATTATTCCAAAATCTCGGCCATTACATCGTGCTCATCATCTATTGAGACCAATTTAACACGGCTTATGCGGTTAATCAAATCTCGACGATAGGGTGCTTTCACTCTCACATAATTGCCCGTATATCCATACATCATACCGCCACGCATTGTACTCTCGAAGAGCACATCGTCCTCACGCCCAACATATTGCGCACAGAAATCATAATGTAACTCATCACACAACTCCTCCAACTTTGCAACACGCTGCGTAGAGATATACGAGGGTACTTTGTTGGGCATATCGACCGCAGGTGTTCCAGCGCGCTCCGAGAAGGGGAAAATATGCAGGAATGATGGCTTCAAGCGTGCCAACAGGTCGTATGTCTGCTGAAAATCCTCCTCCGTTTCACCCGGAAAACCCGTAATCACATCTATTCCGATAAAGGCATCGGTCATAAGCGAACGAATCTTCTCAATACGGTCGGCAAACTTCGCAGATGTATATCGTCTTCGCATCAAACCGAGGATATGGTCCGAGCCACTCTGCAAGGGAATATGGAAGTGATGTTGAAATTTAGGTGACGCAGCACAAAACTCTATAATCTCGTCAGTTATAAGATTTGGCTCTATCGACGAGATGCGGTAACGCTCAATACCCTCCACGTCATTCAACGCACGCAACAGGTCGATAAATTTCTCACCCGTCGTGCGACCAAAATCACCCGTATTCACGCCCGTGATAACAATCTCTTTCAAGCCTGACTCGGCCACCTTCTCAGCCTCGGCTACAAGTTCGGCGATAGGCATATTGCGGCTTGAACCGCGAGCGTAGTGGATAGTACAATATGCACACTTGTAGTCGCAGCCGTCCTGCACCTTCAAGAATGAGCGAGTACGGTCACCCGTTGAGAAGGCCGCAAAGAAGCGGGTTATATCCTCACAATCGCAGCTGTAAATCTGTGCTGCACCGCGAGAAGTTATATCAACTACTCGTTTATATAAATCGCCTTTATCGTTATTACCCAATACAATATCCACACCATCTATTGCCGCAATCTCCTGCGGTTTTAGCTGTGCATAGCAACCCGTCACGGCAATGATTGCCGACGGATTACGGCGGTGTAACTTGCGAATTATATTACGACACTTCTTATCGGCGTGCTCCGTTACAGAACAACTATTTATCACACAAATATCGGCTTCGTCGTTCACACCCACGCGCTCAAAGCCGCCCTCCTCGAACTGGCGAGCCAGAGTGGAACTCTCCGAAAAATTGAGTTTACAACCCAATGTATGAAAACTTACTCGACGCTTCATAATCGAAAATTTAATCGAATTTATCGTGCGAAGTTATAAAAACTTGGCGTAATCAGAAAAAAGTTTTGAAACAATACGATAATTAAAGTACATTTGCACTTGTTTTATTGCGCAAAATGGAGTTTTTTTACGATATATTCGAGTATCAATACCTGACAAATGCACTATTGGCGGCCATTTTCGCGGGAATAACCTGCGGAATTGTCGGCACATATATAGTCACTCGCCGTATGGTATTCCTCTGTGGAGGTATAACACACGCCTCGTTCGGTGGTCTTGGCATAGCACTTTATGCGGGCGTAAACCCCATCTCGGGTGCTATGATTTTCGCTGTACTATCGGCCATCGGCATTGAGTGGGCAAGCGATAAAGGCAAGATACGAGAGGACTCGGCCATAGGCATAATTTGGTCTATTGGTATGGCCATAGGAGCACTGTTTATGAGCCTCACACCCGGATACACATCGGGTGATTTAGCGAGTTATATGTTTGGCAGTATTGTAACTGTTACCACCCAGGATATTACCATATTAGGCATATTTACTTCACTTTGTGTTTTAGGTATGTTATTATGGTGGCGACCCGTGATGTACCTCGCTTTCGACCGCGATTTTTCAGCAAGTCAGGGATTGGCATCGCGCACCGCGTCATACATACTAACCGTCATCATTGCCATAACCATCGTGCTGGCCATACGAATAATGGGAATCGTGCTTCTGTTATCGCTCTTCACCATACCCGCAGTTACAGCCAACACGCTCTCAAAGTCATATGCAAAAATCACCATTATGGCGGCCATAATAGCTGTAATAGGTGCCGTTGGAGGACTTATGATGAGCTATAATTGGGAAATTCCGCCCGGTACTTGCATAATATTTATCCTCACCGTGATGCTTATTGTCGCAAAACTGCTATCTTTGCGAAGCAAAAAAGAGACGAATGCGAATTAAGACCGTACATAAGTTAGTTTTAAAATCATTTTTGGGTCCTCTGGTTATGACCTTCTTCATCATCTTCTTCGTGTTGATGATGAACTTTCTGTGGCGATATATTGATGAACTCACAGGAAAGGGTTTGGGTGCCGATGTGATTATAGAGCTACTCTTCTATGCCACCATCAACCTCATTCCGCTGGGTATGCCATTGGTTATGTTGCTGGCGGCTATTATGACAATGGGTAATCTGGGTGAGAATTTCGAGTTGCAGGCTATGAAGTCGTCTGGAATGTCGCTGATGCGCATTATGAAGCCGCTGATTATCTTTGTAGGCTTTGCTGCTATCGGCAGTTTCTTTGTGGTGAACAATCTGGTGCCGTACTCGAACAGAAAGATGAACAGTATCATCATCGACATCCGCCGACAAAAGCAGGTGTTGGAGTTTCAAGATGGACTGTTTTTCAACGGCATAGACAATATGAGTATCCGCGTCGAGCACCAAGACCCCGTAACGGGCCGATTGGATAATGTTCTCATATACGACAACCGTTCGGCAGCAGGAAATATGACTACTACCATCGCCGAGAGTGGCTTTATTCGTCTCTCTGATGACAAAAAATTCCTGCTCGTAACGCTCTATAACGGCAATAATTACCAGCACACTCGCAACGCAAAGTGGTACACCGACAATGTCCTTCGCAACGATAAATTTGATGTGCAGGATATATCAATTCCGATGGAGGGCTTCGACTTCCAGCGCAGTGACAACAACGAGATGATTAACGGTTCACAGAGTAAGAACATCACTCAGTTGCAGCGCGATATAGACTCTCTATCGCGCTCGGTGGCCGAATCTACGGCAAATTCATACGACCCTCTTATGCGCGATAATATCTTCAAGAAAGATGCTGATATTATGCGCGACACAGACTCTTTGGAGGTTAACCGCATAGCGTATAACGATATGATAATTTTGGATTCAATAGCCAACCTGCCACTGCGTCAGCGCAATAGCGTATGGAACACGGCACGCGCAGAGGCACTAAACTCTCGCAACGCCTTTGCCTTCGACGAGACACTTACGAAAAATACTCTTACACAGCTATATAAGAGCAAAAACGATTGGCACAACAAGTTAGCTATCCCCGTATCGGTTGTTATCTTCTTCCTTATCGGAGCACCTCTTGGCGCAATCATCCGCAAAGGAGGATTGGGTACACCCATCGTTATATCGGTCTTCTTCTTTGTGATATATTATGTAATGAGCACAGCAGGTAAGAACGCCGCCGAGGAGGGTAGTTGGACATCGTTTATGGGTATGTGGATTTCGACCATTGTGCTGACACCCGTAGCCATCTATCTGCTCATTAAAGCAACCAACGACTCGTCGCTGCTCGATACCGATTGGTACTACGGAAAATTCAAGCAGGCCGAGGAGAAGATTGCGCCATATTGGCAACCCATTCGCAACAAGATTACATCATCAGCCGTATGGCAAAAGATAACCGACGCAGTAAAGCGTGTCGGCAATCGTAAAAAACAGAGAGCATAACACTATGAAAGGAAAGGATTTACGCATAGTATTTATGGGTACACCCGAATTTGCCGTAGCATCACTGCGTCGCTTGGTAGAGGAGGGTTACAACATTGTAGCAGTAGTTACTACCCCCGATAAACCCGCAGGCCGCGGACAGAAGATACACGAGAGCGATGTGAAGCTTGCCGCTCGCGAGTTGGGACTCCATATCTTACAACCTGAGAAGTTGCGCGACCCCGAGTTTGTGGAGGCTATGCAGGCACTCAACCCCGACCTCGGCATCGTAATCGCATTTAGAATGTTACCCGAGGTTATATGGTCAATGCCCAAATACGGCACATTCAATCTACACGCCTCACTTCTGCCACAATATCGTGGTGCTGCGCCCATAAATTGGGCTATCATCAATGGCGAAAAGGAGACGGGAATCACTACATTTCTGCTAAACCACGAGATTGACAAGGGTGCGATTATAGGTCAGTTGAAAGAGCCTATTTTGCCCGAGGATAACATCGGTACGATGTACGACAAGCTTATGACAAAGGGTTGCGACCTTGTAGTAGAGACCGTAGAACGCATTGCGGCAGAGGACTATACCGCCGTCGAGCAGATGCACATTGACGAAGCGACGCTTAAACCTGCCCCAAAGATTTTCAAGGAGGATTGCAAGATTGATTGGTCGTGGGAGGGAGAGCGCATTGTTAATTTCGTGCGAGGTCTGTCGCCTTATCCTGCAGCGTGGACTCCTATGTACCTGAATGGTGAGGAGAAGGGCTCGGCTAAGATTTTCGAGGTTAGATTCTCTCCCAACAAGGGTAATGGCAATATAGGAGAGATTATCTCCGATGGCAAGGAGCAGATAGCCGTTGTATGCGCCGACGGATTAATCGAGATTCGCTCGATGCAGATGGCTGGCAAAAAACGAATGAGCAACAAAGACCTTTTGTTGGGATTCAGAAATATTGAGGATTATACGATGTAACAAAAAAGGCTATCTTCGGAGAGCCTTTTTTAAGCATATATCATCTATATTTTATAACAAACAACTATTACAATTATGAAAACATTAAAGTGTATTGCAATTGCAATCCTATCTATCGTAGGGTTGTTAGGTTTAACCATTTTACTCTCTGCTACCGTCTTCAAAGAGGAATTAACAGAGTACTTAACCGAACAGGAGAGACAAGAGCAAAGCGACATAAAAGCCTACTTTGCATCAGAACTACCCGTCGAACTCGAAAATTTTGCAGAGGATTTTAGGAATATCCACGAACAAGTCGTAGAAAAATGTTCTCTCTACAAGCAGAAAGAGTATGACATTGATTCTCTTTACTCATCATTGGCAAGCCGCATCGGGCAAGATGTGAAGACAAAAACAGATTATGGGTTAATGCTTTGTGAGTATTTTGCATCTTTGAATATTGGTCACGCTGGGGTATCTCTTAAGAAACATCATTGTGCATATATTCCAACTGCAGTTGAAGATAGATTGTTTATCAGTACACCCGAGGAGCATATTGTAAATTATGGATTTCGCGATAAGGATGAAATAATATCTATAAATGGGGCAT
>JAZOPO010000009.1:0-25721 GCA_045655585.1 Alistipes sp.
AATGGCACACAAAAAAGGAGTAGGTAGTTCAAAGAACGGCCGTGAGTCAGAGAGCAAGCGACTCGGTGTAAAGCTTTTCGGTGGTCAGTTCGCTAAGGCTGGCAACATCATCGTTCGTCAGAGAGGTACTGTACACAACCCCGGTAACAACGTGGGTATGGGTAAGGACCACACTCTCTTTGCATTGGTAGACGGTACTGTTGAGTTCTGCAAGAAGTCATCAGGTAAGTCTTATGTAAGCGTAACTCCCCTTGCAGAGTAACACTTGCACCAATTAAGGCAAATGCGGAATCCATCGGGTTCCGCATTTTTTTTGTGCAAAATGTTTGTTGCTTTTTTGGGAAAATACTATCTTTGTGTATTACAAGAAGGTGAAAACCGCTTGAAATTCAAAAAGATGTTGCGCCATAAGGAAAATATCGTATCGCAGACCGTGTCACCGCTGACACTGTCGGGCGCGGTGTGCATTTTTGCGTCGAGCCGAAATGCGGGCGTAATACTACCCCCCCCCTATATGGCTTAATCGCCAGATAATCAATGGATTATACGAAAATAACTTAGCACGCTCTCGGCGTGGGCTTTTTTGTGCCCTGCTGTGAGCGTTTTTTTTGTGTCTAAATAAATTTTACTAATAACCTAAACAGAAAAACTATGAAAAACGAAGAGAAGAAAGTGTACTCTGCACCCGTAGTCGAGGTACTCGAGGTAGCAGTAGAGCAGGGCTTTGCTCAGTCAGGTGGTCCTATTGACGATATGCCCTATTGGAATTAATAATTTTCAAATAATAAGAAGATGAAAAAGTTAATCTATTTTGTGGCTGCCGCTTTTGCATTGGTAGCCGTAGGTTGTAGCAAGGATGATGTTGCTAACGAGGGTGTAGAGTATGTATCGGAGTTGAAACTCAACTTTGGTAAGGGTGATAGCCGTGTGGCTGTTACACACAATCCTGCATCTGGTTTGAAGTTCGCTTGGGAAAATGGCGAGGAGATTGTTGTGTTAGAAAATGGTAATGCAAACTCTCTTACATACTATTATGTATATGATGCTGCTACCGAGTCTTTCAAACCTAAATCTGACTCATATAAAATGGTAGCTGGCAAAGATTATTTTGCTGTGAACCACACAAGAGGTACTTCAATATTTTTGAGTGTTGAAGATGGTAAGAGCGTAGTGAAGATGAATATTGAGCGCAAAGAGCCTTATGGACTTTCTAATATTCCTATGATTACAGATGTATTCACTGCCGATGCTGATGGTACTATTGCTACTATGCACCATTTGGTAGGTGTGGTAGAGGTTCCCGTTAAGCTTACTGAGGGTTCTAATGTTACAGAGGTAGATATATTCAGCCTTTTTGTGAGCGGTGCAAAATTGGGCCGTGATTTTAAAGCTACACCCGAGGCTCCTTATGTTAAGGATATTTCAGAGGCGTATGATACATCATCAGTTGCAGGATGTGAGTTGAGTTCAGAAACTGCTACATCTATCTTCATTCCTGTGTTGCCGGGTGAGTATGGCGAGGGTTACTTTAATTTCTATTATAGCGATGAATCTACATATGTTAAAACAGAAGCTATGACAGTAAAGCGCGGTATGATTACCAAACTTACAGAGAAGACAAAGCTTTTGAAAGTATCTGTAGAGGAATAAAATATCAATCACAAAAAAAAGGCTGCACCTTTCGGGCGCAGCTTTTTTTTGTTTATTTAGAAATTCTACTCTGCTATAAAGAGCATACTATCTCCGATGGGCTGGGCGGGGACGTTGCGTGTTTCGAAGGTGATATCCAGTCGCTCGCCCATATAGTTCTCGTAGTGTATAACGCGAATATCGTGCAGACCCTTCTCCAACGACACCTTGCCGCTTGCAACCTTATCTACCGAGTGCGCCTCGCCATTATCCACAATCAACTTGCCGTCGATGTAGAGTTGCGCGCCGTCGTCGCAGGTGAGGCGGAAAATGTAAACATCTCGCTCGGGGATATTTATCAATGCCTTGAAATCGTACGCGAAGTGGTCCTTGGCTGAGTCGCTAATATCGAAGTTAGGCTTCACGCTCTCCTTGACCTTCTTGCCAGCGTGGGGGAAGTCGGCGATATGCTTATATGCACCCTCGTAGTAGGTGTAGCTCACGCCATTCTTTGTCGGTGTGACGTTCTGTGCGGGCAGAAATGCCTTGCTGTCGAGGTCATCTTCGGTAATGCCAATGGGGTACAAATATTTTAACTCCGTACCTGAGGGTGTAGAAATCCAAGTCTCGAACTTACGCTCACCCTCCGTCAACTCTATTATGCGCGCACCGCGAGGCAGGTCGCCATAGGCACTGAGTCCCGATACACGGCCGTAGGCCAATGCAATGCCGTGCTCCAAACCGATATAGTCGTTGTCGTGGTCGTGTCCTACGAACATACCCATCACATCGCCCATCTCAAGGCACGAGAGCAGGAATCCGCTATTCATATCGGGAGCACCAACGCCCGAGCCCTCCTTGTTGCAGCCGTAGATGTTGGTGTTCTCGTTTATGTCGCGGTACTCGGGTGTCGCGATGTGGAAAAATGCCAATGCGGACAGGGGTTCGCCACCGTTCTGTGCGGTGTAGTGCTTGCTCGTGTCACGATACCAGTTTATCTGGTCGGGTTTAATCCAAGCGTAGCCTTTCACCTGCTCAACATCCGAGTAGTCGCCCGAATCCAAACAGTAGATGAGTGCGCTCACGTTGTCGGAGTCAGACGACAAGATGGGGAGTGTGTAGTTTCCGCAGCCTCTCAACTCCTGCGGTCCCTTCTCGCCTACGAACAACGGGTCTGTTGCGAGAATGTCGAAAATCGAGTCGCGCTCCATATTCTCGGGGTCGTGATTGCCCATCGTCACGGCGTAGGGGATGTTGGCCTTAGCCATCATATCCATAATATACTTCCAGCCCTGTGCTGCGGGGCGACTTGTCACCACATCACCGGTCATTATCACAAGGTCGGGACGCTCCTTCTCCAATACGGCCAGCAGCGTATCGGCAACAAAATGACTGCGCTCGTCTGCGGGGTTGAAGTGTATGTCGGTAAATTGTGCAATCTTGAATTTGCCATCGCGAAAACGCAGTGTGTGGTTCTTGTCACTCTGAGGCTGTGATGTGCAGGCCCAAAATAGCAGTGAAGCTGTAATGAAGGTAAGCAGGCGTCTCATATTATTTTGCTGTTTGATGTTGCTCGTTGTGGTCAATATCGCAAGAAGAGCAGTTGCCGTGGCAACCAAGGTCGGCGCAGTCTGTGCCCGTGTCCTCGCGCGACTCCTGCACGGCACACTTTATGCCGAGCTTCTGCATATTCTTGTTGGTTGCAATCTCCGAGTCGATGTCGTGGCCCTTGAATATCTGCGTGAGCGACATACCCAGGAAGAAGAAGCCCACGAAGCCTATTGAGATTAAAACTACTATCAATATTGTCGAAAATGATGCTGCCATAGTGGTTAATGCGTTAAAATTTTTTATTTAGTTGAATTTCTCTCGACAAATTTATATATTTGTATGTTAATTTACAAAATAATGTGCCTTCCTGTGAGCAAAGTGTAAATCCTTTGCGCGAGTGAGGGGCAAAAAGATACCAACAATGAGAATCGTTATTTCAGGAATTGGAGAGATGGGTAGCCATTTGGCACGAATGCTGAGTGGTAACGGCCACGATATTACGGTTATAGATAGCGACACCAAGGCTCTTAACGAGTTGAGCAATTTGGCCGACCTGATAACCGTCGAGGGTGATACCACAGCCTTTGCCGTGTTGCGCAAGGCGGGGGTAAGACGCTGTGACCTCTTTATTGCTGTAAACCACACCGAGAATCAGAATATCCTTGCCGCTATTATGGCCAAGCAGTTGGGTGCAAAAAAGTCTATCGCTCGTGTGGATAATAACGAGTACCTTGAACCCAACAACAAGGAGATGTTCATCAATATGGGCATCGACTACCTCTTCTACCCCGAGAAGGTGGCAGCGCAGGAGGTTACCAACCTGTTGGGACACACCTCTACCACAGACTATGTAGATTTTTCGGGAGGCTTGTTGGCGCTTATCGTCATTAAGTTGGAGCCTACCTCGCCTCTGCTGGGTCGCAGTCTGTCAGATTTGGCTGACGATGGCTCTATTACCGATTTCCGTGCCGTGGCAATCACGCGCGGCAGCCAGACCATCATTCCGCGTGGTCAGGATGAGTTCTTCGAAGGAGATGTGGTGTATGTCATCGCCCGTAAGGATGTCGCCAAGCGCGTGACGGAGCTTTCGGGTCAGAAGAGTGTGGAGGTTAAGAACCTGATGATTCTTGGTGGCTCGCGTATCGGAGTGAGAGTTGCGTTGGAGTTGCAGGACGAGATGAATGTCAAGATTATCGAGTACAATGGCGAGAAGGCCTACCGCCTTGCCGAGGAGTTGGACAAGACGCTTATCATTCACGAAGATGGCCGTAACCTCGACGCTATGTTGGAGGAGGGTCTGGTGTCAATGGATGCCTTCTTGGCTGTAACGGGCCGTAGCGAGACAAACATCTTGGCGGCTATGCAGGCTAAGCGTATGGGTGTGAAGAAGGTTATTGCCGAGGTTGAGAACCTTAACTACATACGCCTTGCCGAGAGTGTGGGTATCGATACAATCATCAATAAAAAGCGCGTTACGGCATCCAATATCTTCCGCTTTACGATGTCTACCGATGTGCAGGCCATCCGTTGCTTGTCGGGTAGCGAGGCTGAGGTGTTGGAGTTTATCGTGAAGCCCAACTCGCCCGCAACCAAGTGTATGATTAAGGATATGCGTCTGCCGCAGGATGTAATTATTGGCGGTATTGTGCGTGGTGACAAGGTGTTTATTGCTGTGGGTGATACGCGCATCAACGCCTACGATAGGGTTGTTGTTTTCTCTATGCCGGAGTCAATTGCCAAGGTGGGCGACTTCTTTAATTAGCAGTAAGGATATATAAACGAGATATAATTATGTATGTAGCAATTGCAGGAAATATCGGTAGCGGAAAGACTACACTCACCGAGATTCTTACCGAGCGATATGGAGCCAAGGCCTATTATGAGGAGAGCGATAATCCTTATATCGGCGACTTCTATAATGATATGAACCGCTGGGCGTTCCAACTGCAAATCTCATTCTTGGGAAGCCGCATAGAGCAGACCTTGGATATGCTTGCGGGTGCGGGCGATGTTATTATTCAGGTCCGCACCATCTACGAAGATGCACATATTTTTGCATATAACCTCCACGAGATGGGACTCATCTCGTCGCGCGACTTTGCTACCTATATGAAGATATTTCATCTTACAACAAATCTCGTTCCTCAGCCCGATGTGTTGATTTACCTTCGTGCAAGTATCCCCACGCTCGTTACGCAGATTAAGCGTCGTGGTCGTGCCTACGAGATGAATATCGACGAGCAGTATCTCTCGCGTCTTAACGAGAAGTATGAAGAGTGGATTACCAATATATATAAAGGTCGCGTGCTGATTATCGACAAGGATGTCGACGACTTCGTTGCCGACCCTGCGGTTGTGGACCGAATCTGTGAGCAGTTGGACGCAATGACCTCTAAAAAGTAAGGCTATGCAACTACCCGAACAATTTTTAGCTCGTATGCAGCGCGAGTTGGGCGCAGAGGAGGCTGATGCTTTGTGCACAGCACTCGGCACCGAACCCTCGACAGCCGTAAGACTCAATACAGCCAAGATGACAGCCGAGAAGTGGGGTGGTCGCAGGGTGGCGTGGAGTGAGAATGGCTTTGTGCTTAGCGAGCGACCCGCCTTTACGCTTGATGCCGACTTCCACGCAGGTGCATACTATGTGCAGGAGGCGAGTTCGCAGTTCGCAGGATATATCTTCCAGCAGGCAGTGGGTGGCAGCGAGGCCTGCAAGGGGTTGCGTGTGCTGGATATGTGTGCAGCACCCGGAGGCAAGAGTACTCACTATGCAACGCTGGTTGGCGAGCGTGGTTTGGTCGTTGCTAATGAGATAAACCGTAGCCGTGCCGCAGTGCTTGCCGATAATGCTCGTAAGTGGGGTTTAGGAAATATGGTTGTCAGCTGTAATGACTCCTCGCGCGTGGCCGAGTTTGAGCAGTGGTTTGATGTGGTGGCTGTCGATGCCCCCTGCTCGGGTGAGGGTATGTTCCGTAAGTCAGAGGAGGCGTGTGAACAGTGGAGCGAGGCAAATGTTGCGATGTGTGCCGAGCGCCAGTGGGAGATTTTGGAAAACGCTTTTCGGGCGCTGAAACCCGGTGGCGTGTTGATATATAGCACCTGTACATTCAATCGTGCCGAGGATGAGGATGTTGTTGCGCGTGCTATGGAAGCCTATGGCGATGAGTTCGAGGCGGTTGATGATATTGCAGTTGGCGATGATTGGGGTGTTGTGACAGGACGCGAGGGTGTATTCCAGACATTCAGATTCTTCCCGCATCGCGTTGCGGGCGAAGGTATGTTTATGGCTGTGGCCAAGAAGGCTGGCCTTGCAACATCGCGCCGCCGTGCGCCAAAGTCGCGCCGCAAGGTGATGGAGAGCGTCGATAAGCGCACCTCGCAGGAGTTGTCTCGCTGGGTGAAGAGCGCCGAGCAGATGCGATTCTTCGCTGCGGGAGATATGCTCTATGGCTGTCGTGCAGAGCATTATGACGAGATAGAGGCGCTGGCAGGCTCTCTGGCCGTGATATACTCGGGCGTGGCAATGGGACAGGTCTTTAAGGGTAAGCTGAAACCCGATGGGGCGTTGGCGCTCTATGCGGGTGTGAATACCGATGCTGTTGCGTGCTGCGAGGTTGATGAGTCGACGGCATTGGCCTTTCTGCGTAAGCAGGATATTGCAGCTGCGCAGTTTGAGGAGGGTATAAACTTGGTGCTGTCGTGTGGCCGTCCGCTGGGCTTTGTAAAGAGAGTTGGCGCGCGAGTTAATAATATGTACCCCAACTCATTAAGGATTTTGAAATAATATAAAATAGATATAACTATGGCAGTAAAAAAAATCTACTACTCTATGGGCGAGGTTGCCGAGATGTTCGATGTGAGTCCTGCGCTGGTGCGCCACTGGGAGTCGCAATTTGACTGCATCAAGCCTCACCGCAACAAGAAGGGTAATCGTATGTTTACCGAGGCCGATGTTGAGAAGTTGAAGCAGATTTATCATCTTGTCAAGGAGCGCGGTATGACCCTCAAAGGTGCTAACAAGGCGTTGAAGAGAGGCTCTACAAACGAGATTGTCCGCGATACGGAGCTTTTGGAGCGTTTGCAGAGTATCCGTGCTGCGTTGGTTGAGGTGCGCGAGGAGCTTAAAGGTCAGGGCGGAGATAATGTCATCGATATCGACGAGCCGTCGTATGCCGAGCCTGCGGCCGTGGAGGAGCAGCCCAAGAAGCGTGAGAAGGTTGTCGAGAAGATTGAACCCGTGGCCGAGCCTGCGGCTGTGGAGGAGCAACCCAAGAAGCGTGTTGTGCGCCGCAAGAAGAAGACAGATGATGATAACAAGGAGTTGTTCCCCTTCTACGAGCAGTCGCTCTTTTAGCCTATGAAGGTCAGAGATATAACAGCCGTTATTGAGTCTTTCGCTCCGCTGTCGTTGCAGGAGTCGTATGATAATTCGGGTTTGATTGTTGGCCGTGCCGACGACGAGGTGCACAAGGCTCTATTAGCCGTAGATGTAACCGAGGAGGTTATAGCCGAGGCTGTGGCCGAGGGGTGCGATATGGTTATCACCCACCACCCGATAGTGTTTCACCCGATGAAGCGCTTTAACTCCGCCTCGCAGACTGAGCGTTGTGTGGAGGAGGCAATTCGCCGAGGTATTGTCCTGTATGCAGCACATACCAACCTCGACTCTGCACCCAATGGTATGAGTTGGCGCGTGGCCGAGATGCTGGGGTTGATGAATGTCGAGGTGCTGCAACCTACCAATGCCGATGGTGCAGGATTTGGTGTGGTAGGAGAGGTCGCCGAGCCAATGAAGAGCGAGGAGTTCCTGCGTAAGGTTATGGAGCGCTTCGATGTGAAGGCGTTGCGTTGTAGCGATATTGTCAGGGAGCAGGTGCGCAAGGTTGCCATCTGTACAGGCTCGGGTGGTTCGCTCATCGACGATGCCCGAAAGTCGGGTGCTGATGTCTATTTGACGGCAGATTTGCGCTATAATGACTTTATGAGGCACGAAAATTCAATAATTTTAGCCGATATGGGCCATTTTGAGAGCGAATATTGCGTAATTCAAATTTTATTTGATATTTTATCAAAAAAAATACCTATCTTTGCAGTTCGCAAGAGTGTGTGCTCTCGTAACCCCGTCAATTACTTGGTGCGATAGTGAGGTCAGGCCTTTGAAGGAGTGGTTTTTGCTGTCGTAAAGAGGGGAATAAAGGGCGAACAGAAGCTGTCTAAAATTAAATTGAGATATATGGCACAAAAGAAAACATCTGAAGTCGATTACTCGATGCAGGAGAAGATTATGGCTCTGTATGAGTTGCAGAAGATTGATTCTCAGGTAGACGAAATCAACAAAGTGAAGGGTGAGCTTCCTTTGGAGGTTCAGGATTTGGAGGATGAGATTGAGGGCTTGAACACCCGCATCGAAAACATCAATGCCGAGATTGAGGAGTTTAACTCACTCACCAAGCAGCGCAAGCGCGAGATTGATCAGGCAAAGATTCAAATCTCACACTACAAGGAGCAGCAGAACAATGTGCGCAACAACCGTGAGTTCGACGCTATCACCAAGGAGATTGAGTATCAGGAGTTGGAGATTGAGTTGGCTGAGAAGCGATTGAAGGAGTATTCGGCTGCAATTAAGAATAAGAAGACTCAATTGGAGAGTGCTGAGGCTGTTGTTGCCGAGCGCAATGTAGACCTCGCAGCTAAGAAGAGCGAGTTGGAGAGCATCGAGGCTGAGACTGCCGAGCAGGTAGCATCTCTCGAAGCAAAGGCCGAGAAGGCAAAGGTTAAGATTGACGAGCGTCTGTTGACAGCTTACAACCGTATCCGTAGCAGCGTGCGTAACGGCTTGGCTGTTGTTACCGTTAAGCGCGATGCTTGTGGTGGTTGCTTCAACCGTATCCCGCCTCAGCGTCAGGCCGATGTGCGTTTGGGTAAGAAGCTTATCGTGTGCGAGTATTGCGGTCGTATCCTTGTAGCAGATAACGAGGAGTAGTCGGGTTGCAACGCATATAGCGACGATTTAGTTACCTTACAGGTAAAAGGGGAGAAATCTTTAACGATTACTCCCCTTTTTTGTGTAAAATTAATAGCTAAATTTACCTTTGTTTGTAAAATATTAACTACCTTTGTCGCGGACTTATTTATGTAATGTAATTATAACCATTTCAGGAGAATGAAGATAGCTCTTGCCCAACTAAACTATACTATCGGCGATATCGACTCTAATGTATCGCAAATCATTGACGCAATTCGCAAGGCCGAGGCCGAGGGTGCCGACTTGGTGCTCTTTGCAGAGTATGCCATAAGTGGTACTCCCGCCTACGATTTGTTGCGTAAAACCACATTCCTCACACTCTGCGAGGAGGCTTTGGAGCAGATTGCCGAAGCTTGTACACGCCTGACAGCTATCGTAGGTTCACCCTACTTGACTGAGCGTGGTGCAGTGAGCGCAGCGGCAGTGTTGCGCAATGGACGCATAGACGCAATTGTTGAGAAACAGTATGTCACAGCGCGCCGTGAGATGGGATTTATCGTTGAGGGCGAGGGATATAAGACCATCAATATCTGTGGCCAGAATGTTGCCATTATGGTTGGTAACGACCTGGCTCATCTCTCTGATATGGAGTCTGATGCAGAGTATGTTATCAATATCAACTCACGACGCTACGGTAAGGGCTTGATGACTCGTCGTCTGGAGACTCTGCGTCGCATTGCATATACCGAGTCGCGTAATGTCATAATCATCAATCAGGTTGGTGGCTCGGGCGACCTTGTGTACGACGGTACATCGGGCGTGCTGAACAAGAATGGCGAGATTGAGCTCTTTATGAAGAGCTTCGAGGAGGACTTCGTTATATTTGACACAGCTGTTGAGCATCCTGCTATCGATGTTCCCTACACATCCTACAACGACCGTACTCGCATCGTCTACAAGGCTGCGTGTCTTGGCCTGCGTGATTACTTCCACAAGAATGGTTACAAGAAGGCCTGCGTAGGTTTGTCGGGAGGTATCGATTCGTCGGTTGTAGCTTGCCTGGCCGTAGGTGCTTTGGGTAAGGAGAATGTCAAGGGCTTGATGATGCCCTCGCAGTTCTCGTCTGAGGACTCTGTTGAGGATGCAAAGATGTTGGCTGAGAACCTGGGTATTGAGTATAGCGTTTTGCCTATCACTGAGGCTTATACAGCAATTGTGAATACATTGAAGCCCGTAACGGGAGGTACCGAGTTTGATGCTACTGAGGAGAATATTCAGTCGCGTATCCGTACCGTGCTGTTGATGGCTTTGCAGAATAAGGACGGTTATGTGTTGCTCAACTCTTCGAATAAGAGTGAGAACGCTATCGGCTGGTGTACGCTTTATGGCGATACTGCTGGTGCGTTCAGTGTGACGGGCGACCTCTATAAGAGCGAGGTTTACGACTTGGCTCGTTGCATAAATAATCTCTTTGGCGATGTTATCCCCGAGGCTATCTTGAAGAAGGAGCCTACATCGGAGCTCCGTCCCGACCAGAAGGATAGCGATATTTTGCCTCCCTACGAGGTTGTTGATGCCATTCTTTATCGTATGATTGAGGAGGGACAGCACCGCGAGGAGATTGTCAACGCTGGTTTCGACTCGGAGGTTGTTGAGAAGATTCACTCTATGGTGATGCAGAATGTGAAGAAGCGTTACCAGTATCCCCCCGTGTTGCGTCTTTCGACTCGCTCGTTCCGCCACGAGTGCTTGTTCCCGTTGGTGAATAAGTATGGTTATTAATAAATATTTGTATAGGTTGTAAAACTCAATCGAACAAGTATTATGGCAGCAGTAAAACATTGCGGTGAGGTGGTGCGCATCGATGGCCAGAGGGTCTATGTGCGTATGACTGTCAACAGCGCTTGTAGCGGTTGCCACGCAAAGGCCGTGTGTGGAGTGTCGGAGAGCACCGAGAAGATTGTGGAGGTGGATTGTGCCTCTGCGTCCGACTTTCAGATTGGAGAGAGTGTGGAAGTGGCTCTTTTAGATAATTCTATGGGTACTAAGTCGGTCGTGTTGGCCTATGTAGTACCTTTTTTCGTGTTAACCGCTATGCTCATCGGAGCACTGGCTCTGGGTGCAGGTGAGGGCGTGGCTGTGCTGGCGGCCCTCGGAGGAGTAGCACTCTATTATGCAGTGCTGGCTCTGATGAAAAACAAGGTGAAAAATACAATAAAATTTATAATAATAAAACAAACAAAATGACGGTATTATTATCTACAATTCTGACTCTCAGCGTGCTGGGTATTCTTGCTGCCGTTATCTTGTACTTCGTAGCACAGAAGTTCAAGGTGGAGGAGGATCCCCGCATCGACGAGGTTGAGAAGATGCTTCCCGGCGCTAATTGTGGTGGTTGCGGATTTGCTGGATGCCGCGCTATGGCCGAGGCTATGGTGTTGCGTGATGACATCTCTGCGTTGTACTGCCCCGTAGGTGGTGCCGAGTGTATGAAGAGTATGGCGAGCTACCTCGGTAAGGTTGCTCCCGAGAAGGAGCCTACCGTAGCAACTGTTCGTTGTGGTGGTGTATGTGGCAAGCGTCCCCGCACCAACGAGTACAACGGTACAAAGAGCTGTGCTATCGCTGCTTCGTTCTATGTTGGCGAGACAGCTTGTGCTTACGGCTGTTTGGGCTATGGCGATTGTGTTGAGGCTTGTGCCTTCGATGCTATCAAGGTTAATCCCGAGACAGGTATTGCGGAGGTTGACGCAGAGAAGTGTACAGCTTGTGGCGCTTGCGTTAAGGCTTGTCCTAAGGGCATCATCGAGCTTCGCAAGAAGTGGCCCAAGAACCGCGCAGTGTATGTAAGTTGCGTATCGAAGGACAAGGGTGCTGTAACGATGAAGGCCTGCAAGGCTGGTTGTATCGGTTGCGGCAAGTGTGCTAAAGTGTGTGCATTCGGTGCTATCACAGTGGAGAATGGCTTGGCATACATCGACCCGCAGAAGTGTAAGTTGTGCCGCAAGTGCGTGAACGAGTGTCCCACAGGAGCTATCGTTTTGAAGGGTATGGACCCCCTGCCCAAGGAGCCTAAGGTACCCGCAGCAAAGCCTGCCGTAGAGAAGCCCGCAGCTGAGCCTAAGAAGGTTGAGGCGGTGAAGGCAGAGCCTGCGGTAGAGAAGAAAGAGAGTGTTAACGAGCAGAAATAGTATTGATTATGAAGACAATTCCCATAGGCGGAGTTCAACCGTCGGATAATAAAAAATGGAGCTGCGATAAGGCTATCGAGGTTTTGGCGCTCCCCGATGTCGTAAATATTCCGCTCGGACAGCACATCGGTGCCCCCGCAACAGCTAAGGTTGCAAAGGGCGATAAGGTTCTTACTGGTCAGCTCATCGCTGAGGCTACTGGCTTTATGTCAGCAAATATTCACTCACCCATCTCGGGTACTGTTACAGCTGTCGATATGCAGCCTAACGGTCAGGGCTTGCGCCAGATGATGATTACCATCAAGCGCGAGGGTGATGAGTGGATGCCCGAGATTGACCTCTCGAAGGAGGTTAAGCGCGAGTGCGACCTCGATTCAGCGGCTATCATCGCAAAGATTAAGGATGCTGGTATCGTTGGTATGGGTGGTGCAACATTCCCCACTCATGTGAAGCTCTCTATCCCCAACGGTTGCAAGGCTGAGTTCTTGATTATCAACGGTGTAGAGTGTGAGCCTTACCTTACCTCTGACCACCGCACAATGTTGGAGCGTGGTGAGGAGTTGCTCGTAGGTGTTGAGATTTTGAAGAAGGCGCTGGGCGTGGAGAAGGCTATCATTGGCGTTGAGAACAACAAGCCCGATGCTATCGCTAACCTCAATAAGATTATCGCAGAGAAGAAGTTCCCCATCTCGGTTGAGCCTTTGAAGGTGCAGTACCCTCAGGGTGGTGAGAAGCAGTTGATTGCTGCCGTTACTGGCCGCGAGGTACCCCCTCCTCCGGGACTTCCTATCCATGTAGGTGCTGTTGTTTGTAACGCATCGACTGCCGTTGCGGTGTATGAGGCTGTGCAGAAGAATAAGCCCCTCATCGAGCGCGTAGTAACCGTTACAGGTAAGGCCGTAAAGGAGCCTCGCAACCTGCTCACTCGTATGGGTACACCCATCTCGACTCTGCTCGAAATGGCTGGTGGCCTGCCCGAGGGTGATGTTAAGGTTGTAAACGGTGGTCCTATGATGGGTCGTGCGATGGTTAATGTAGACTCACCCGTAACTAAGGGTTGCTCAGGTATCACTGTGTTCGATGGCGAGGATGTTCGTCGCGTTCCTTCGAGCGAGTGTATCAAGTGTGCAAAGTGTGTTGCAGCTTGTCCTATGGGCTTGGAGCCCTACCTCTTGCAGCGTCTTGCCGCAAAGCAGATGTGGGAGGAAATGGAGACAGAGCGTATCCCCGATTGTATCGAGTGCGGTTGCTGCCAGTACACTTGCCCCGCAGGTATCGCCCTGTTGGACTATGTACGCTTGGGTAAGCAGACCGTTATGGGTATCATCCGTGCGCGTGCCGCAGCTGCTGCCGCTGCTAAAAAATAACGAAATAAAAGAAGAGAGATATGGCAAATAAATTTATTGTTGCACCTGCACCCCATATGCACAATCCGCACTCGACACAGTCGTTGATGCGTGATGTGATTTTGGCGATGTTGCCCGCGTTGGCAGTGTCGGTTTGGGTGTATGGTTTGAGCGCACTCTGCGTTACGGCTATTGCCGTTGTGAGCTGCGTTGTAGTGGAGTTTCTGATTCAGAAATACCTTATCAAGGGCCCCTCTACCTTAGGTAATTTGTCGGCAGTGGTTACAGGTATGTTGCTTGCCTTTAACCTTCCGGTGGATATACCCTGGTGGATTATCGTTATCGGCGCAGTGGTTGCTATCGGCGTTGCGAAGATGACCTTCGGCGGTTTGGGTCACAACCCCTTCAACCCCGCGTTGGTTGGTCGTGTATTCTTGTTGATTGCCTACCCCGTGCAGATGACTTCATTCCCTAAGCCCGTGTCTGCGGATTATGTAGATGCCTTTGCTGGTGCTACTCCGTTGGCAGCGTTGAAGGCTCAGGCTATCGAGGTTGGCGATGTAAATCTTCTCAATATGTTCTCGGGTATGATGCCTGGCTCTATGGGTGAGATTGCCGCTGCGGCCTTGTTGTTGGGTGGTATCTATATGTTGTGGCGCCGTGTTATCACTTGGCATATCCCCGTTGCTGTATTGGGTTCGATGGCAGCTTTTGCATTCATCGTAGCCTTGGTACAGGGTGGCGGTGAGGCGCTCTACGCTCTGCCTGCATTCCACCTCTTGGCTGGTGGTGCAATGCTCGGTGCTATCTTTATGGCTACGGATTATGTAACATCACCTATGACTCCTAAAGGTATGCTTATCTATGGTGTCGGCATCGGTGTGATTACAATGATTATCCGTATGTGGGGTGCTTATCCCGAGGGTATGTCGTTCGCAATCTTGCTGATGAACGCCGTTACACCTCTTATTAATAAATATGTGAAGCCTCGTCGCTTCGGTGTAACATCTAAAAAGTAGGAGGACGCAGATATGAAGAGTACACTTTTTAATATGGTTGTCGTCCTGTTCATCGTTACCCTCATTGCTTCGGCAGGTGTGGGTGCTGTGAATATGATTACGGCTGATGCTATCGCCGAGGCTAATGCTGCGGCTACGAAGCAGGCGGTATCAAATGTATTGCCCGCGTTCGAGAACACCGAGATTAGCGAGCAGACTATCGACGATATGCCTATCGTGGTTTATACAGCAACTTCTGGCGAGGAGGTTGTAGGTTATGCCGTGGAGTCTATGACAAAGAATGGCTTTGGTGGCGTTATCCGCTTGATGGTGGGTTTTGCTCCTGATGGACAGATTCTCAATGTAAATGTTTTGCAGCAGGCTGAGACTCCGGGTCTTGGTACAAAGATGGCTGACGAGGATAATGCTTTGCTTCGCAGCATCAAGGATAAGAAGGCTTGGGAGATTGAGTTCAAGGTGAAGAAAGATGGCGGTGAGTTGGACGCTCTTACAGCTGCTACAATCTCATCACGCGCATATTACGATGCCGTAGAGCGCGCATATCGTGCATATCGCGTGGCTGCTGGTTATGCCGATTCTGCCGATGGCGTATCGGGCGCAACTGCTACAAACGACAATGCGAGCGCAGAGGCTCAGAAAGGAGGTCAGAATGAATAAGATGCAGATTATACTCAACGGTATTCTTAAAAATAACCCCACATTCGTGTTGGTGTTGGGTATGTGTCCCACATTGGGTACAACAACCTCAGCTATCAACGGTTTGGGTATGGGTGCTGCGACGATGGCTGTGTTGATTATGTCAAACCTGGTTATCTCGCTTATCAAGAATTTCATTCCCGATAAGGTGCGTATCCCCGCATTTATCGTGGTTATCGCATCGTTCGTAACCATCATCCAGATGTTGATGCAGGCATACTTGCCTTCGCTCTACGCAAGCTTGGGTGTGTTTATTCCCTTGATCGTGGTTAACTGTATCATCTTGGGTCGTGCCGAGGCCTTTGCTTCTAAGAATGGCGCTTTGGACTCTATCCTCGATGGTATCGGTATCGGTTTGGGCTTTACCATCGCTTTGACACTTATTGGTGCTGTGCGTGAGATTTTGGGTAGCGGTGCTATTTTTGGTTACTCGTTCGGTATCAGCGACTATATGCCGTTGGTATTCGTCTTGGCCCCCGGTGCATTCCTTGTGTTGGGTTATATGATGGTGTTGTTTAACAAATTAGCTAAGAAGTAGTTATGGAACTTTCATATTTTGCAATTATCATCGGTGCGATATTCGTAAATAATGTCGTTTTCGCACAGTTCCTCGGTATCTGCCCCTTCTTGGGCGTATCGTCTAAGGTGAATACTTCGCTTGGTATGGGTGCTGCCGTAACCTTCGTAATGGCTTTGGCATCTATCGTGGCGTGGTCTATTCAGACATTTATCCTCGTGCCCTTGCAGATTGAGTATATGCAGACTATTGTCTTCATCCTCGTTATTGCAGCATTGGTGCAGATGGTGGAGATCGTGTTGAAGAAGGTGTCGCCCGCTCTGTATCAGGCGCTTGGTATCTTCCTTCCGTTGATTACAACAAACTGTGCTGTATTGGGTGTTGCTATCCTTATGATTCAGAAGGAGTTTAACCTCTTGCAGAGCTTCACATACTCAATCGCTACCGCTATCGGTTTTGCTATGGCTCTGGTGTTGTTTGCGGGTATCCGTGAGCGCTTGGAGTTGGACGGCGTGCCTGCGGCAATGAAGGGTAATGCTATTGCGCTTATCACGGCAGCTATTCTTGCGATGGCGTTTATGGGATTCTCAGGTTTGGTATAGTATATATTTATATATATAGTATTTTGGGGTGGCGCATAGGTGCTACCCCAATTTTTTTTGCGATAAAAATTGCTTTTCAAAAATAAATAACATAATTTTATAGGGTTATTCAAGAGGTAATAACTCAGTGAAATTCAAAAAGATGTTGCGCCATAAGGAAAATATCGTCTTGCAGGTAGTGTTGCAGTTGACTCTGTCGGGTGAGGTATGCATTTTTGCGTCGAGCCGAAATGCGGGCGTAATATTACCCCCCCCCTATATGGCTTAATCGTCAGATAATCAGTATATTATACGAAAATAACTTAACACGCTCTCGGCGTGGGCTTTTTTGTGCCCTGCTGTGAGCGTTTTTGTATGTCTAAATAAATTATCTAATAACTTAAACACAAACAAAACTATGAAAAACGAAGAGAAGAAAGTTTATTCAACACCCGAGGTCGAGGTGATTGAGATTGCGGTAGAGCAGGGCTTTGCTGCGTCGGATCCAATTGATGGTATGCCTTATGGTGGTAATAATTGGTAGTAACAAATTAAAGACAGAAGAACAATGAAAAAGATTATGTTTTTGCTTGCTGCTGCCTTAGTTTTGGCAGCGGTTGGTTGTAGCAAGGATGATGCAACTGCAACTGACGTAAAGTATGTATCGGAGATTAAGATTGGCTTCGAGGGTGATACACGCGTAAGCGCATCACACAGCGCCGCTGGTTTGAAGTTCGCTTGGGAGGATGGCGATGTGATTTATGTATCGTGTACAGCATCAGATGTGATGGCAAATGCTGAATTCAAATACGATGTTTCAAGTGGAACATTTAAACCTGGAAATAATTCAAGTCCTTTAAAAGCAGGCGAAAAATATATTGCAGTTTATAATGCATCGCTGACTAAATATGGTGATGGTATTAAAGTTAATGGTCAGCAAACTCGTGAAATTAGTGACATGTCTGACAATATGCCAATGGTATCAACTGAATTTACTGCTGATGCAAATGGTACTATTGCTACAATGACGCATATTGTTGGTATGGTAGAAATTCCGGTTAAGTCTCAGGATGCTGGTAAAAAATTGAAAGAAATAATGATAACTGCTACTGATTATACAAATTTGGGAGGTACTTTTATTATGCCAGTATCTGATTATTCTATCAGTTTGCCAAGTGGTGGTTTCAATTATGTAAGACTAAAATCGGCTACAGGAATTGATTTGAATCAATCAATAGCTACTTCAGTATTCATTCCTGTATTGCCTTGTACTAATGCAGTTATTGACCTCGATTATAAGCTTGATGATGATACTGAATTGCAATACATTAGCAATTCTGACCTCGGTGGTAAGAAATTGACTGTTGAGCGTGGTAAGATTACTAAGATTAGTGAACTTACATTGGAATAATTTGCATAAAGTAAAAAACAGCCTCGGCTACTGAGTAGCCAGCACCAAAATCAGCTTGGCGGTAACAGGACTCAGTATTCGTACTATTAAAGACTGCACTTTGTTGCAGTCTTTTTTTATGTATTTCGGGATAAAATAAGTTTGGCTTATAGCAAGGTAAATTCTTTTTATCGTTTTTGCGTGTTTTTGCGCGTTTTGTGTATTACTTTTGCAATAGAGAAAAACGAAAATCATTAACAAACAAAAACAATAAGATTATGGATAAGTATGTATGCAACCCTTGCGGATGGATTTATGATCCTGCAATTGGTGACCCCGAGAATGGTATTGAGGCTGGAACAGCTTTTGAGAATCTTCCCGATGATTGGGCTTGCCCCTTGTGCGGCGCAGGTAAGGAGGAGTTCGAGAAGATTTAGTGATGATAATAATAAGATTTGTTTAGTGAGTGCCCCTGTCGGATTTCGGCGGGGGTATTTTTGCAAAAAAGAGGATGCTAACCGAAATGTTAGCACCCTCTTTTATTATAGTGTTATCCGAATTACTCGGGCTTAACAAGCGATAGATACAACTCGTCGAGCTGCGACTGGTCGATAACCGAGGGGGCATCCAACATCACATCGCGGCCAGCGTTGTTCTTCGGGAATGCGATGAAGTCGCGGATAGACTCTGAGCCACCGAAGAGTGAGCACAAACGGTCGAAACCGAATGCCAAACCACCGTGAGGAGGCGCACCAAACTTAAAGGCGTTCATCAAGAAGCCAAACTGCTCCTGAGCCTTCTCGGGAGTGAAGCCCAAAATCTTGAAGATAAGAGCCTGCAACTGAGCGTCGTGGATACGGATTGAACCGCCACCAATCTCCGTACCGTTACATACGAAGTCGTAGGCGTTAGCACGCACACGGCCGGGGTCGCTTTCGAGGTACTGCACATCCTCGGGCTTGGGCGATGTGAAGGGGTGGTGCATAGCGTAGTAACGCTCTGTCTCGTCGTCCCACTCGAACATCGGGAAGTCCACAATCCACAACGGAGCGAACTTCTTGGGGTCGCGCAAGCCGAGCAACTCACCAACATAGAGACGCAATGCGCAGAGCTGAGTGAGAGCCTTGAACTTCTTGCCACACAGGATAAGCATCAAATCGCCATTCTGTGCGCCCATACGCTCGGCGATAGCCTGCAAATCCTCGGGCGAGAAGAACTTATCGATAGATGATTTGAGGTTGCCCTGCTCGTCTTTACGAATCCATACCAGACCCTTAGCACCCACCTGAGGACGCTTTACATAATCTGTGAGGGCGTCAATCTGCTTGCGTGTGTAGCCAGCGCAACCCGTAGCGGCGAAACCTACAACATACTCCGCATCGTCAAATACGGGGAATGAGTGGCCGTGAGCGAGGTCTGTAATGTCGTGGAACTCCATACCGAAACGCAAATCGGGCTTATCAGAACCATACTTCTCCATAGCCTCAATCCAAGGCATACGCTGGAAGGGCTCCGAGAACTCTACATTCATTACATCCTTGAACATATACTTTGCCCAACGCTCGAAAATCTCCAATACATCCTCCTGCTCAACGAACGACATCTCGCAGTCAATCTGGGTAAACTCGGGCTGACGGTCGGCACGCAAATCCTCATCGCGGAAGCAGCGTACAATCTGGAAGTAGCGGTCGTAACCTGCAACCATCAGGAGCTGCTTCAATGTCTGGGGTGACTGAGGCAGGGCGTAGAACTGGTTGGGGTTCATACGGCTCGGCACAACGAAGTCGCGCGCACCCTCGGGCGTAGAGCCTACCAAGTAGGGAGTTTCAATTTCGAGAAAACCCTCCTTGTCGAGGAATGTGCGGATAGCGTGAGCCATACGGTGACGCAACTCCATATTACGCTGCAAGGGAGGACGACGCAAGTCGAGGTAGCGGTACTTCATACGAAGGTCGTCGCCACCGTCCGAGTTCTCCTCGATAGTGAAGGGAGGAGTCTGCGCCTCGTTCAAGATTTTCAACTCGTCTACTGCCACCTCGATATCGCCTGTGGGCATCTTGGGGTTCTTTGACGAGCGCTCGATTACACGGCCTGTGGCCTGCAATACAAACTCACGACCCAGCTTCGATGCAATCTCGCGGGTCTGCTCGGGAGAGTTCTCCTCTACAACAATCTGGGTAATGCCGTAACGGTCACGCAAATCAATAAATGTCATTGCACCCAAGTTACGCACTTTCTGCACCCAGCCTGAAAGCGTTACGCTCTGACCGATATGGTCAATTCGCAATTCGCCACAAGTATGACTTCTATACATAGTTTATCGTTTTTTATGATTATTTCTCTATTAGAATGCAAATATACTAAAAATTGGATATTTTTTATCAAGTTTGTTTTTTAGTTATGAAATTATTAAATTCGCAATCATTTTTTATGGAGAAAGAGAAAAATAACATCGCGCGTGACGAAAAGTTTATGTGTATGGCAATAGATGAGGCCCGTAAAGCGTTAAAAGAGCAGGAGGTCCCCATCGGAGCCGTTGTGGTTTGTGGTGATAGGGTAGTGGGCCGAGGCCATAACCTGGTCGAGACACTTTGCGATGCCACCGCCCACGCCGAGATGCAGAGTATTACAGCGGCAGCAACAACACTTGGTGGTAAGTATTTGAAGGGGTGTACTTTATATGTAACGGTTGAGCCTTGTGTGATGTGTGCGGGCGCGCTGGCGTGGAGTCAGATTGATAGAGTTGTCTATGGCGCAGAAGACCCCAAGCGAGGTTATAGAAGCGTGGGCGGAGCTATCTTTCACCCCAAGACCGTAGTTGAGAGCGGTGTGCTGGCCGAGGAGTGCGAGGCGCTGATGAAGGATTTTTTTAAGACCCTCAGGTAGAGAATGTTATTTTAGTTTGAAATTTGGTGGGCTGCAAAATTTTGTAGTAAAGAAAAAATGCTATAAATTTGCAGGTTGTAAGACACGAATTGAATAATTCAGAATAAATATTAAATAAAAACCTAATTAAAACAGATTAAATTATGAGAAAGTTAGTTTTGTTGGTAGTTGCGTTGATGGGTTTTAGCGCAGCTTTTGCACAGAACGATGTACTTACAGTTGCTCAGGAGGCTAACGATGCTCTTGCAGCAAAGAATTATGCTAAGGCTACAAAACTTTTGGAGCAGGTTATCGCCGAGGGTGCTGAGTCTGAGGACGATGCAGTTTTGGAGCAGGTAAACAGCGCAAAGAAGAACCTCCCCATTGCTTACTTCCGCGTAGGTGGTGCTGCTGCCGCTGCTGCACAGAAGGCTACTACTGCTGAGGCTAAGGATGCTAAGTATGCTGAGGCTATCCAGATGTTGAACACAGCTTTGGATAAGGCTAACACTTACAAGAACACTGCCGTTAAGAACAACGCAAGCCGTATGTTGGGTATGGTTTACCAGTCACAGGGTGGTGAGTACTTCAACGGTGGTAACTACGAGAAGGCTGCTGAGATTTTCGCTAAGGGTTACGAGGCTGACAAGAAGAACACTGCTATGGCTTTGAACTTGGCTGAGAGCTACTTCAAGATGGACAAGTATGCTGAGGGTGTAAAGGTTTGCTCTCAGATCGCAGCTTTGCCCGCTGGTCAGAAGTACGATGCAGCTATCGCTGACGCTAAGGCTAAGGTTGCTATGTATACAAACAACAAGATTGCTCAGTTGCAGCAGGCTAATGACTTCGACGGTATTATCTCAATGGCTGAGTCATTGGAGGATAAGGCTTTGGCTCAGAAGCTTACAGTTCAGGCTTATCTCTTGAAGAAGGATTACGACAAGGTTATCGAGTTGGGCGCAGCAGCTGCTGAGGCTCAGGCTGACGAGGCTGACAAGAGCGCAGTTTACTTCCAGTTGGGTACTGCTTACAACGCTAAGGAGAACAAGGCTCAGGCTATCGAGGCTTTGAAGAAGGTTACTGCTGGTTCTTCTGTTGACGCTGCTAAGGCTGCTTTGGCTGAGTTGTCAAAGTAATTTGAAGATATTTCGGAACTCTCGCAGGGTCCGATAAAAAAGAGAGAATGACGCGCTGTCATTCTCTCTTTTTTTTGGGTAATGATGCAAAAAGTGGCGCTTTTTGCATCATTACCTTTTTTTGTATGTATGTTGCTTATTTCTTTTTGAATATCAGGTGCTCAAGGATAATCACTGTAATCACTCCCATCACGAAGCCATTGCCGATAAGCGGGCGCAACATTGAGGGGATAACCTGCATCGGGATATTACCAAAGAGCAGAGCTACCATAATAGGAAGACCGATAATAAGGCCTTGCTCGAAGGTCTCGGTAGATTTTGTTGTAACAACCATATGAAGTGCTGCGGCGAGCTGTGTTCCCATAAGATAGAGCAAAATCACACCAATAACAGTGTTGGGAATAGCCGACATAACCGCAATAAGCGACGGCACGAAGGCACATACGATAAGACCTGCACCAGCGGGCAACAGTGCATAACGCGAGGCGCACGACGACGAGGCAATAACGCCAGGTGACATAGAGTAGTTTACAGGGCCAATAACACCAATTCCGCCTGCTATAATATTTAGAATACCAGTGAGCCCTACGCCACGACGACAGCGCTTGTTGGTATCCGCTGTACCGAGCATACCACCCAGAGACTGAGTTGAGCCTATGTCGTTGATTAGCAACGCCACATAACAAAATATAAAGGCTAAAATAATACCTCCGTCAAACTCCAACTTTGGCAGCAGCATAGACCCCTCGGACTCGGTATAGCGTGCAAAAACATCTCCAAAACCACCATATATTACATAATATGCCACGCACCCGATAAGCAGTGCCACGGGTACAACCAGCGATTTCATCACGCCCTGCAATTTGCTAGCTGCCAACGCCATCAGAGGTGTGCCCAAGATAGCAAACCACAGACCAAAGGCGTGGCGTGCCTCCTCACCAGCGGGGAAGATAAGATTCTTGATTGTCGGGCCGAGTGTCACGGCAATCAACATAAGTATAACGACAACAATTCGGGGCGTGAATATGCGTTGCAGATGCTCCAAAATGCGTCCGATAGAGAGTAGTGTAACTGCCAGACCACCGATGATTATTGCCGTGTATATCTTATTGGTATTCACGGCATCTCCTTGTGCAGCAAGGGTAGTTATGATGCCGACCAGCAGCACCGATGCAGGGCCTGCGACGATGGGCATACGATGTCCCCACAGAGCCTGTATGATGGTTGCAGCACCCATTAGTGCAAAAACCTTTTGGGCGTACAGGACACGCTCGGCGGGCGAGCCCACGGCTATAAATAGCGATGTCACTACCACGGCGATGGCCAAAACAAACCATTGCAGACTGTATAGCATCAGTTGCCCAAAGGGTGGGCGAGAGTCAATTCCGTATTTTAGATTCATAATAAATTAATTTTGCTAACGCCCAAAGATAATTCATCACAAGTAAATAGCCAAAAAAAGCCTGCAAATATGCAGGCTTTATATAAAAATGGAGTATAACGAGTGATTATTTACCCAACTGACGAGCAACCTCGGCGGGGTTGTCAGATGTGATATAATCAGCCTTGTTGTCAATACACCACTTAATATCCTCGGGCTTGTTTACTGTCCAGATGTTTACAGTAAGACCCAAGTCGTGGCTCTCCTTAATCCAGTCAGGATTGTTCTGCATAACCTTGAAGCTGTAATCAATACCTGTGTAGCCCAAGCCCTTGCAGTACTCGGGAGTGAGCGTGCCGTTCAAGTATGCAACCTTGATACCCTTGGGACCCCACTTAACCAACTCGTCGCAAACAAACTGACGGAAAGCGATATACTCCACATCGTTAACGAGTTTGAATTTCTTAACCATCTTCAACACATTCTTCACAACGCGAGTCTCGCGAGCGGGAGTGTTGTGGTCCTTAATCTCGATGATAAGCTTCGTTGCGGTGTTCTTCTTTGCCTGAGTGAGGTACTCCTCGAATGTGGGCAAAATTTCGCCATTGGCCAAAGTCTGCGCTCGGAGTGTTGCGAAATCGGTTTCCTGAACGCGATACTTCTCGTGCATAGGGCCGTGAACAACAACCAATACGCCATCGGCTGTCTCGTTAATGTCGCACTCCGAACCATATACACCTGCATCCTGAGCATTTACCAATGCAGAGAGTGAGTTACGAACTGAATTCTTTGTTGCGTGGTAACCGCGGTGAGCGATAACCTGAGTCTGTGCGCAGAGTGCCGTTACAGAGAAGAGGCAAACTGCCAAGGTCAATAGTTTTTTCATTGTATTACTTTTTAGTGTTAATTGTCGAATAGTAGTCATTTCCTCCCTTTTGGGATAAATCTGAAAGCAAAGATAAGGTTTTATTTGCAATATATCTTCTTGGAACTATATTTTTATAAAAATATATCTCAAATTGCTTTGGGGTGTACAAATAATCAAATTTATTTGTAAATTTGCATTAGCGACTTTTCGCTTCTAACGTTGGTACGAATTTAAATAAATATATTTATGGATAGCAAATACTCTTTGCCACAGGATGGCGGTTTGATTCTCGAGGGTACACCGCGAGATATCATCCATCGTTATGAGAAGATCCCTACATCCGTCTTCGAAATAGAGAGTCAGGGTGTTGATTATGTTGCACAGCAGATTGTCGATGCAATTAAGGCTCACGAGGAGCAGTCACCCAACAGTTTGTTTGCTTTGGGACTCACCACAGGCCGTACCCCCATTGGTATGTACCACGAGTTGGTACGCCGTTATGAGGCGGGTGACGTGTCGTTCAAGAATGTTGTTGTGTATGGTCTCGATGAGTTCTATCCCATCAAGTGGACCGAGCAGCAGAGCCGTAGCCGCCGTATTAAGGAGGATTTGTTGGATAAGATTGACATCAAGCCCGAGAATATCCACCTCATCGATGGCACTACACCTTTGGAGGAGGTATCGGCATACTGCGCAGAGTACGAACGTATGGCGCGTAACCTCGACCTTATGGTTATCGGTATGGGCGAGCAGGGACAGTTAGGTTTCAACGAGGCTGGCGCGTATGCAAAGTCTGTAACACGTATGGTGCAGCTTTCCTACCAGTCACGTAAGAAGCAGGCGGGTAACTTCTATGGTATTGAGAATACACCTCGTATGGCTATCACTATGGGCCTCAATACTATAATGAATGCCAAGCGTATCATCATTATGGCGTGGGGCGAGGGTAAGGCTGATGTAGTGAAGAAGGTTGTCGAGGGCGAGGCTACACGCCTTATTCCTGCATCGTTGTTGCAGAATCATAGCAATATCGAGGCTGTTGTTGATGATCCCGCAGGCGAGATGCTTACCGTAAAGAAGGCTCCTTGGTTGGTTGGTCCCTGCAATTGGACTCCCCGTATGGTGCGCAAGGCAGTTGTGTGGTTGTGCGAGACCGTTAATAAGCCTATTTTGAAGCTTACATATAAGGATTATATCGAAAACTCTTTGGGCGAGATGCTCGACGAGGTTGCGATGTCGTATGATATGGTGAACATCAAGGTCTTCAACGACCTTCAGCATACTATCACTGGCTGGCCCGGTGGTAAGCCCAACGCAGACGATTCGACACGTCCCGTGCCTTCGACTCCGTTCCCCAAGCGTGTGATTGTATTCTCTCCGCACCCCGATGATGACGTTATCTCAATGGGTGGTACATTCATCCGCCTTACAGAGCAGGGACACGACGTACACGTTGCATATGAGACTTCGGGTAATGTGGCTGTTCACGACGATGTTGTTATGCAGCACATCGATTCGGCTCGCGAGTTGGGTTATGGCGACCGCGTAGAGGAGGTACGTCAGATTATAGCATCGAAGAAGAAGGG
>JAZOPO010000010.1:0-2938 GCA_045655585.1 Alistipes sp.
GGTAACCTCCAAGCCTGAGTCCTTACGGATATTCTGAATACGATTTACCAACTCACGAGCCACACCCTCCTTCTGCAACTCCTCGGTGAGGGTGATGTCGAGTGCAACGGTGAGTTTACCCTCGCTGGTTACCAACCAACCCGGCATATCCTCCGACATAATCTCGAAGTCGGCTGGGGTTACGGTAATCTGCTCGGCACCCATATCGAGTACAATCTCGGTTGAAGCCTCTATCTCGGCAATCTTCTCCTGCGAGAACTCGGCAGTCATAGCAGCAATCTGCTTCATATACTTGCCATAGCGAGGACCGAGTGTCTTAAAGTTTGGCTTGATGCGCTTTGTAATAAGACCGGTAGTATCGCGGATAAGTTCCATATCCTTGATATTTACCTCATTGAGGATAAGCGACTTAACTGCCGACAAGTGATCCTCTGTTGCATCGTCAAGTACTGGAATCAACACCTTTGCAAGTGGCTGACGCACCTTGATATTTACCTTACGGCGCAATGCGAGTACCATTGACGATACCTGCTGTGCCATAGCCATCATATCCTCCAAACGAGCATCAATCAACGACTCATCGCATTTAGGGAACGATGCGAGGTGTACCGAATCCTCCGAGTGGCGACCACTCAACTCGTTCAAATCGCAGAAGATTCTATCCGAGATAAATGGAGCGAATGGTGCAGCCAACTTCGCAACGGTTTCCAAACAAGTGTAGAGTGTCTGATAAGCCGAGAGTTTATCCTCGTTCATCTCGCCACCCCAGAAACGCTTGCGGTTGAGGCGTACATACCAGTTCGAGAGATTCTCGCCTACAAACTCCTGAATAGCACGAGCCGCAGGGGTTGGGTCATAATCCTCCAACGATGTTGTTACATCCTTTACGAGAGTGTTCAACAACGAGATAATCCAGCGGTCAATCTCAGGGCGCTTCTCCATTGGCACCTCCGCCTCCTTGCCTGTAAAGCCGTCGATATTGGCATAGAGTGCAAAGAACGAGTAGGTATTGTAGAGTGTTCCGAAGAACTTGCGACGCACCTCATCAACGCCATCGACATCGAACTTCAAGTTCTCCCAAGGATCAGAGTTTGAAATCATATACCAACGGGTTGCATCTGCGCCATACTTATTCAACACCTCGAATGGATCTACGGCGTTACCCAAGCGCTTCGACATCTTGTTGCCATTCTTGTCAAGCACAAGACCGTTTGAAATGATATTCTTGAAGGCTACGCTGTCAAACAACATTGTAGCGATTGCGTGCAATGTGAAGAACCAACCACGAGTCTGGTCCACACCCTCAGCGATAAAGTCCGCAGGGAACAACTTGTCGAAGTTCTCGGCATTCTCGAATGGATAGTGGCGCTGTGCGTAAGGCATAGCACCCGAATCGAACCAAACATCGATCAAATCGCTCTCACGACGCATAGGCTCGCCCTTCGACGATACCAACACGATATTATCAACATAAGGCTTGTGGAGGTCGATGCGCTCGGTCGAGTAGTTCTCTGCCGACATATCGCCCACCTTGAAGTTCTTGTATGGATTCTCGGTCATAAAGCCCGCAGCGATTGACTTCTCAATCTCCGCCATCAACTCCTCAACCGAGCCGATACACTTCATCTCCGAGTAGTCTTCGGTAGCCCAAATTGGGAGTGGAGTACCCCAGAAGCGTGAACGCGAGAGGTTCCAATCAACCAATCCCTCCAACCACTTACCGAAGCGGCCCGAACCTGTATATTCAGGCTGCCACTTGATGGTGTCGTTCAACTCCATCATACGCTCACGGAGAGCCGTAGTGCGGATAAACCACGAGTCGAGAGGGTAGTACAACACCGGCTTGTCGGTACGCCAGCAGTGTGGGTATGAGTGGGTGTGTTTCTCAATTTTGAAAACTTTACTCTCGTCTTTGAGCATTACGCAGATGTCGATATCGAGTGTTGTGTCGCTATCTGCCAACGCAGCATCGTAGGCGTTCTTAACATAGCGACCTGCCCACTCGTTGTAGAGTGCAACATCAACATATTTCTCTGTAAACCCCTTGTCCAAATCCTCCAAGCGGAAGAAGCGACCTGAACGGTCAACCATTGGGCAGTTCTTACCTGCTGTATCAACCATAAAGAGTGGAGCAATGCCTGCCGCACGAGCCACGCGGTCGTCATCAGCGCCGAAAGTAGGTGCGATATGCACGATACCCGTACCGTCAGAAGTTGTTACATAGTCGCCAACGATTACGCGGAACGCATCGCCCATAGGCTTAACCCAAGGAATCAACTGCTCGTAGCGAATGCCCTCCAACTCCTTACCCTTGAAGGTCTGCTCCTCAACCTCGAATGTGCCCTCCTGCTTCTTGCCGAAGTATGAACCAACGAGTTCCTTCGCCATAATGATGGTCTGACGAGCCTCGGTGTATGGGTTTTGGCACTTTACACGAACATACTCAATCGATGGGCCTACGCAGAGCGCAGTATTTGAAGGCAAAGTCCACGGTGTGGTTGTCCAAGCAAGGAAGAAGAGTTCACCCTCGGCTCCCTCGAAGAGATGCTCGCTCTTCTCATCACGCACAATGCGGAATTGAGCAGTACAAGTTGTATCCTTAACATCACGATAACAACCAGGCTGATTCAACTCGTGAGTCGAAAGACCTGTTCCTGCCGCTGGCGAGTATGGCTGAATGGTATAACCCTTGTAGAGCAAACCCTTGTCGTATAGTCGCTTGAGGAGATACCACAAAGTCTCGATATACTTATTGTCGTAAGTGATATATGGGTCATCGTGATTTACCCAGTAGCCCATACGGCGTGTGAGATTCTCCCAAACGCCCGTAAACTTCATCACATCTGCACGGCAAGCCTTGTTGTACTCCTCGACGGTAATCTTCTTGCCGATATCCTCCTTGGTGATGCCGAGAGTCTTCTCAACACCTAACTCCACT
>JAZOPO010000011.1:0-12611 GCA_045655585.1 Alistipes sp.
TCGTTACGCAAGAAGAGCTGACCCTCGGTGATATAACCCGTATTATCGGGAATAGCGTGTGTAATATCACCACCCGACAGAGTTGTAACAGCGATAATAGTGATTGAACCACCGTTAGGCAACTGCACCGCCTTCTCGTAAATCTTTGCCAAATCCGAGTACAGAGAACCGGGCATAGAGTCCTTCGAAGGAATCTGGTCCATACGGTTTGATACGATAGCCAACGCATCGGCATACAGGGTCATATCAGTCAACAACACCAACACCTTCTCGCCCTTGTCTACGGCGAAGTACTCCGCAGCAGTCAGCGCCATATCGGGTACCAACAGACGCTCAACGGGAGGATTCTCGGTTGTGTTTACGAACGATACGATACGGTCCAAAGCACCTGCGTTCTCGAATACCTGCTTAAAGTAGAGGAAGTCGTCGTTGGTAAGACCCATACCGCCCAAGATAATCTTGTCGGCCTTAGCACGCAGTGCCACATTTGCCATAACGGCATTGTAAGGCTGGTCGGGGTCAGCGAAGAAGGGAATCTTCTGACCTGACACGATGGTGTTGTTAAGGTCGATACCTGCAATACCCGTAGCGATAAGCTCCGAAGGCTGAATACGACGGAACGGGTTCACGGTAGGACCGCCAATCTCGCGCTCCTCACCCTCGATGGGCTCACCGCCCTCCAAAGGCTCACCGTAGGCGTTGAAGAAGCGACCTGCCAGATTATCCGACACGCGCAACTTGGGAGCCTCACCGTGGAAAACAACCTCAGAGTTTGTAGCAAGACCCTCCGTGCCGGCAAACACCTGCAAGGTTACATTCTCGCCCATAATCTTTACCACCTGCGCCAACTTACCGCCGACGGTAGCCAACTCATCGTTACCTACGCCCGTAGCGCGCAAGGTGATGGTAGCCTTGGTGATATTATCAATCTTGGTATATACTTTTTGAAATGCTCTTGTTGTCATTGCTACATCTATTTAGAGAGTTGATTATTAACTGTCTCTTCTATCTGGCGCTTGTAGTCGAAGAACTTCTGGCTCTGCCACTCAGAGTAGTTCATCTGGCGGAAGAGGTTGATAAGGCCCTTGAAGAAGCGTGAACAAGCCTCGAAATCAGCGAAGTCAAACTCCTTGTGACATACATCCAACACCATCTCGTACATCATCTTCTGACGCTCGATGGGGCAGTTGGCATCAATATCATCGAAGGCATCCTGCTGCAAGATTACGAAGTCGATAAGCTCCGACTTCCAGAAACGCTCGTGGTATGCTACGGGTACACCGTCATCACCCAAGATGTTAATCTGGTCGTTAGCCTCCTTACCGCGCTGCACGATGGTCTTACCCTCGTACACCTCATTAACCCAATTCTTACCGATATGCTCATCGAGGTATGATGCTACCTCGGGATACTCCAAATACTTCGAGTATGAATCCAGCGGGTCGATAGCGGGATAACGCTTCGAGTCGGCACGACCCTGCGAGAGGGCGTAGAAGCAACGCGCAGCCTTCTTTGTAGACTCTGTAACGGGCTCTTTGAGGTTACCACCCGCGGGCGATACCGTACCGAGGAATGTTACAGAACCTGTCTGGCCGTTGTTGAGCTTAACCAAGCCTGCACGAGCGTAGAAGTTAGAGATGATTGCCGAGAGGTCCATAGGGAAGGCGTCCTGACCCGGAAGCTCCTCCAAACGGTTTGACATCTCACGCAGAGCCTGCGCCCAACGCGATGTAGAGTCGGCCATAACCAACACCTTCAAGCCCATAGCACGGTAGTACTCACCGATGGTCATACCTGTGTAAACCGAAGCCTCACGAGCCGCAACGGGCATATTTGAGGTGTTACAGATGATGATAGTACGCTCCATAAGCTTGTGGCCTGTGCGTGAGTCGATAAGCTCGGGGAACTCGGCGAAAATCTCCACCACCTCGTTTGCACGCTCACCACACGCAACGATGATGATAACATCGGCCTCAGCCTGCTTAGAGATAGCGTGCTGCAACACGGTCTTACCAGCACCGAAGGGACCAGGGATAAAACCTGTACCACCCTCAGCCAAGGGGTTGAATGTATCGATAGCGCGAACACCTGTCTCCATCACGCGTGAGGGACGGGGCTTCTCGGTATAGCAACGGATAGCCTGCTTAACGGGCCACTTCTGCACCATTGTGACATTGTACTCGTTGCCATCCTTGTCGGCAAGAACAGCCACCGTGTCGGTAACCTTATACTCGCCAGCTGCGGCAACACTCTTTACGGTGTATGTGCCCTGCATAATGAAGGGAACCATAATCTTGTGGTCCACCCACTGCTCCTTAACCTGACCCAACCAGTCGGCAGCAGTTACCTTATCGCCCACCTTTGCGAGGGGCGAAAACTCCCACTTCTTCTCGAAGTCGATGGGGTCGGTGATTGAACCACGCTCGATGAACAAGCCGTTCATCTTTTCCAAGTCATTCTGTAAACCGTCGTAGTTGCGCGACAGCAAGCCCGGAGCCAATGTTGCCTCCAACATATGACCCATAAACTCTACCTTATCACCGATTTTCAAGCCTCGGGTACTGTCGTACACCTGCACATAGGCATCGTCGCCTATGACCTTAATGACCTCGGCCATCATTCGTGTATCACCGCAATATACATAACAGATTTCGTTCTGTCCCACCGCGCCGTCAGCCTTGACAATCACGATGTTTGAGATGATACCGTTTACTCGTCCTAATGTTTTCATTTATATAATTTTTATTGTTTATTTATCAGCTCCTTGCCGTCCAGCTCCGCCATAATGCGGCTCAACATCTCACGACCACGCTTAACATCGAGCAATGCCCAGCGAGCCACGATATTGATTTTCACTAGATAAGCGAGTACGGCATTGATATTGAAGTAGTCAAAAGAGGTCAACTCCGTAGCCTGCTCCCAGCGCACGAGGTCAATCTTATGCTCCTTCTCAACAAGATTCTGCTCGTCGTTCACCGCAGCGATAACGGTGTCGAGGTAGCTCACCTCGCCACGCAGACCGAAGTCGGCTGCTGACGAGCGCTGCAACTGCTTGACAATATCGCCACCGCCAACCGTAACCTCGTCAACCTTGCGACCTGTGGCGCGTGCCACGATAGCTGCTGAGACATTACGCAGCGTGCGGTCGAAGGCACTCCACTCGCGAATGAAGCTACACTTCGAGCGGGCGCACACATCGTAGTATGCAGTCCAGAGAGCCTTCTCAAAGCCGATAGTCAAATCCTGACCCTCAGCCTCCTCGCTCTCGGGGTTGGCATACAAACGAATAACGCGCGCTACATCCTCGGGCATAAGCGAGGGCGAAGACAACTCCTCGGCTATCTGCTCACGCGAGAGATTACCCAGCGGGTTATACGCCGCACGCCCAGCACGCGCCGCTATGATATTTTCGCAGTCATAGTAGCCGTAGAGCAGACGCACCGCCTTTGTATCTGCTGAGTTGAGCTCACCCAGAATCTCGTCCACAATCTCTCGTGCATCGAAACCCTTGGTGTCGCTATCGAGTGTATACTCGCGCAGACCAGCTACAAGACTATAATAATTCTTTGCAAACATAGTGTTTATGCCTTAAAGAGAAGTTCAGCCACCTTATCGCGCAGATAACCGCTCAACAGCGCCTCGAAGCTCTCGTCCGAGAATGAGATGTAGTAGCTACCGCCCTTCTCGCCTACCTTGAAGCCACTCTTAACATCAGCAGAGTAACCTACCTCTACGCCCTCAGCCAACAGAGCCTTCGCAGCAGCCTCGATACCCGCGCCGAGCTCAGCCTTCTTTGCCTCGGGCAAGAGAGCCGACAACTCAACCTTAGCACCGTTGTTCCAACCCTTGGCTACGGCCAACAACATATCCTTGATGAAAGCTGCATCGAGGTTTGCACTCTTAACGCCCTCACCTGCCGACTTAGCGACGATGAGGTTCTCAATCTCGGCCTTAATCTTTGCCACAGCCTGCTTGCCCGCGAGTGAAATCTCGGTCATAGCATTCTTCTCGACATCGGCAGCCTTATCCTCTGCGTTTGCCACAATCTCGGCAGCACGAGCCTCAGCCTCGGCTACAATCTTCTGTGCTTTGATTTTTGCCTCAGCAACGAGGTTTTCGGCCTCGGCACGACCCTTCTCTAAACCCTCCTGAAAGAGCTTATCGGTCAACTCTTGAAGTTTATTACTCATAGTTCTATTGTTGTTTAATTATTGATTTCTCTTTTATAAATAAAGTATCGACAAAGTTAATGCTTTTATTGACGATGACAAAATTTACATAAACATTTTTCTATGCACAAACAACCTTCTGGACATATAACAACCCAAAGCGACAAAATATCTCTCAGACGGGCATACATAAAGATTTAGAACTCTCTACATATCAACCATTTTCTGCCGTGGGCTTGCTCTTGTGTGATTTTTTGCGTAATTTTGTTTTAGAAACGATTTTTAACCCCAAACTCCTCACGATATGAGATTACCATTTGCAAGATTTGCCCTTTCGAGCCTTTTGATTGGCGCGTTAAGCATAACGCTATCGTATGCACAACAGAGCATCGATGCAAAGCTGCTCCCAACCGAGAAACTACCCAAAAAAGAGCAGGCCAAAAAGGCCCACAAAGGGTGGCGATTGGTATGGGTAGATGAGTTCAAGGGCAATGAGTTGGACACCTCATCGTGGGAGCGTTGTCCGCGCAACGGAGCCGACTGGGGACGCCATATGTCCAACTTGGAGTCGCTCGTAGAGGTTGAAGATGGAGTGCTTAAACTCTACGGCATAAATCGCCCCGATAGTGTAGAGGATAGCGTACTATTTCTCACGGGAGGCGTGCAGAGCCGAAACCGCCGTTCGTTACAGATGGGACGCATTGATGTGCGTGCTCGATTTGATTGTGGCACAGGCTTTTGGCCTGCAATATGGCTTATGCCCGATGTTAAAAATCTGCGATGGCCGTTGGGTGGCGAAATAGATATTATGGAGCACCTCAACTACGAGAATATTGCCTATCAGACAGTCCACTCTCCACACACGCTCAAAAAGCTTGAGCCCAAGACTCAGAATAGCAGCAACACGCCCATTGACCCGAAGGTATTTAATGTCTATTCGGTTGTTATTGAGCAAGATGCTGTAATATTCTACATCAATGGCGAGCACACATTCACTTACGAAAAACTAAGCCCTGCGGTGGAGTCGCAATTCCCCTTTGCCGACCACCCATTTTATGTCATTCTCTCGGCGCAGTTAGGCGGCGAGTGGGTTGGAGAGATCAAGGCTGAGGATTTGCCCGTCAGAATGGATATAGACTATGTAAGATTTTACGAAAAGAAATAGAATCCCGAGGCGACACTCCTCTGCCCATAGTAGAAAGAGAGAGCCTGTCTGATAATCAAATATCAGACAGGCTCTTATTCTATACCAAAAGCCCCTTAGAGCCACTTCTTGTATCGGAAGAACCAGATGGTTATACCCGACGCGAGAATCATCAATCCTATGGCGAAGATATATCCCAACGGCAGGGTTGCATCCCCTATCTGCCACACCCAATCCAACTCGGGCATAAAGTTGAAGTTCATACCGTAGATACTCGCGATAAGTGTCGCGGGCATAAAGATAACCGATGCCACCGAAAAGATTTTTACAATCTCGTTCTGCTCGATGTTGATAAGGCCGAGGGCTGAATCCTGAATATAATCCAAACGCTGCGAACTGAAATCGGCGTGGTTGATAAGTGAGTTAACATCCTTAATCATCAGCTGCAAACGCGGGTAAATATCGTTCGGGAAGCGCTCGCTTCGCAAGATATTCGAGAGGATACGCTGGCGGTCGAAGAAGTTCTCTCGAAGCACCATCGTACTCTCCTGCAAGGCGTTGATGCGGTGGATTACAGCCTTATCGATAGTATCCTCGGTGTTGATATCCTTGCTCAGCTTGGCAACCTGCTTGGCAACCATCTCCACAAGGTCGGCATCGAAGTCGATACGCACCTCCAACAACGATATGAAGATGTGATAACCGGTCGAATAGCTACGGTAGTTCATCTGCAAACGCTTCTCCGTCTCGCGGAAGGTACGCGACTCGGCCGTACGCTGCGACACGAGCACACCCTCGTTAGAGATGATAAATGACACGGGCTCCACCGAGAACGAACCGCCCGACTGCGGGATAAAGAAGTTGGTGTTTGAGATGATTGAATTCTCATTCTCCGAGTACTTTGATGTAGACTCAATCTCCTCGACCTGCTGGCGAGTTTGGAGCGTCTCCTCCATAAAATTCTCGACAGCCTTCTGCTCCTTGATGGTGGGCGAGAGAAGGTCTAACCACAAAATATCGTCATAGCCCAAATTATCCAACAATTCAGGCTCGGCGTTGCGTATAATTTTATTGTATTGCTTGAGATAGATAGTAAGCATTTTCTGCAAATTTAACGGGTTGAACTCCTTGTCTATGAGGGGTGCAGATGAGCAACACATCCACACGAGAGTACCGTCGCCATTTACGCTGGCGGCCTACCCTCTTCAGCCGGGATTGGATCGAGGCTCTATTTTGAGACCTGCGTTCCAAAACTTTTGCAGTGCCGAATGTTTCTCGGCGTTAAATACAAAATCTATATTTTGAGTAAGATATTCGTAAGCATTGTATGGCTTATCGTCAAAGCCATACTCCACAACGGCCTCCCAGATGGACTCCACGCCATAGGTCAGTGCACGCTGCAAACCGTCGATGAGTTCGTACGATGTCCCCTTGCGTGCCACCCACACGGCAAAGGCAAAAGGCAGGCGTGTAGCCTTATTCCACTCCTCCGACAAATCGTAGGCGTAGTTAAACAACCCCTCGTGGTCGAAGACCTTATCGCCAATAAGCAGGAAGGCGTCATCGGCCTCGGCAAAGGCCACCTGCGAGTAATCCGTAAGGTCGTACCACTCGGGCGAAATCTTCCAGTATGAGGCTGCCAGATAACCCGCCAGCTGCACCGATGTGCGCGAGTGAGCATCGAGGAAGACGCGACGCACCTTCTCGATAGGCGAATTCGAGAAGAGCATAACGGTGCGCACCTTACCCAAAGAGCCTATGCAGTAGTCGGTGATTATGTTTGAAGATTTGAGTGTCGGAACCATAGCCGAAGGCATCAGAGCGATGTCGGCCTTACCCGAGATGTAGTTCTCGTAGCACCCTGCGGGGGGAGCTAACAGAAGGTCGGCGCGAAGATTACCCTCGTGCTGGATACCATAGATGAATGGTATCGTATTGAGATACGACACTGCCGCTATACTTGCATTGGTAACCATCATCCATAGTTCGCATAATTAGTTAAACAATACCCTCTATGCGGTGCATAAAGGCACTTATCAGTGCAAATATAACATTTTTTATGCAAACTCCAAAAAAGATATTTTCTAATAACCACTTTTTTGCGCTATTTGCCTCAAAAAAATCCGCCATCGACACTCTGTTTAGGCACAATTTATGCTCCGTTTGGGGTATGAGACACCTGAGAACACCATTTATTGCGGCATTTACCATTGGCCTATTGGCCTTGATAATTGTCTTTTTGATAGGGTTGCGATACCCCGCCGAGCCTACCGACTACATCTGGTACGAGTCGCTACAACAACTCGGCGAATTGGGCCGTGCTAAGTACCGCCAGAGCCACCGCTATGGCGAGTATGCCCACCGTGCCGAGCGTGACTCATTATACGGCATAGCAACGATGTTTCGAGCCTTGTCCTATGCCGACAATGTGCAGTGCAACAACTGCCGCAAGGCTATCGAGTCGCTGGGAGGTCGCTTTCACACGCCCGTACTGTTCCCCTCCGAGCACGAACATACGCGTGAACATCTCCGCCACGCCCTAAGCGACAAATATGAGCTTCACAACGGCCCCACAACGCCCTGCATACACCGCGCAATGGAGGATGGAAATAGATATGTAGCACGCCTAATTACTTGGTGCGACGCCAGCGACATAAAGCAGATAATGATTCTGCAACGCGAGATAGATAACATCAATTGCCACACTACGCCCCCGCCCTACGAATATCGTGTATGCCCCACCTGCGGAGCCATCACCGACGGGGAGCTGGCATCGTACTACTGCCCGCATTGTATGACCGAGAGCACGACATTTATGGTATTCAAATAGAGGCTCACAAGGTGCGCGCCTTACAATATATCATCAAAAAGAGCCCGTCCAATCAACGATTAGACAGGCTCTTAATTAAATTTCCCTCGCGGGAACAACATCTTGGGTTACTGCTGCTCAGCCGAAACAGCCATTCCGAGCTTAATCTCGGGGTACTGCATCAAGATGTCGTTCGCCTGCAAGAAGGCGTTCTCGTAACCCACCTCGGGCATTACATTTGCCACTGCATCGATAACCTGATCAGTCTTGAAGATGATGTCGGCACCGCCCTTATCCTTGCGGAAGTAGATAACCACATCGAACGAGTAGTCGGCCTTCTGAATCTCGACAGTAAAGCCAAGATTAATCATATCATCAGCGGGGTCATAGGCGTAAACATTACCCTCGGCAACCTTATCGCCCTTCTCGCCTGCTGTGAATGAGAAGAAGCCCGAGCCATCGATTTTGATTGTCTCGCGGCCAGCCTCCCAGCCAAACTTCTTTGTGATTGCGGGGATGTAGCTCTTCAAAGTCTCGACAGCCTGCTTAGTCTTTGCATCATCGCCGTTATACTCAACGATGATACCCTCAAACTTCATAGGAGCCTGAGCCTGTGCGCCACACAGCGCAGCCACGCAGAACAACACTGCAAAAATTAGTTTTTTCATATTATATAAAGTTTTAGGTTGTAAAAGGGGCTACACACAGTAGCCCCTATCGGTTTTCAAATTAAATCATATCCGACACATTCCAAGCAAAGGCACGCATACCCTGCTTGTGGTTCTCCTCGTCGAGCTGCTTCAAGCGCGCGAGGAACTCTGTAGCCTGCTCATCCTCCATAACCGAAATCAGGGCAGAGTTCATACTTGGCCACGCGTGGTTGCCGAGGTGAGGCTCGCCATCGTTTGAGCCACGGCCCATAAGCTCCTCCCAGCCTGTGAAGCCACGCAGACCCATATCATTCATTATATCCATAACCGAGTCGTACATAGACTGGTTACAAGCCATAAATACTGCTTTCATAGTAACTATTTTTACTTATTTTGTGCTTTGAGCGCCAACTTTGCACGACGCTTCTCACCACGAGTTGCAAACGCTGCAAAGAGCGTGGGGATAAGGATAAGTGTAATCAATGTTGAGAACGACAGACCCCAAGCCACTGACATACCGAGCGAGTTCCACATCTCAGAACCTACGCCGTTACCTACCGCCATAGGAATCATACCCAACACGGTGGTCGTAGTGGTCATAAGGATAGGACGCAGACGGCTCTTACCTGCTGTAACAACAGCATCCAAAACGCCCATACCACGCTCGCGGCAGAGGATAGTGTAATCCACCAACACGATACCGTTGTTCACCACAATACCCACAAGCATCAACACGCCCAACAATGCCATAATGTTCATAGCTGTACCTGTAATCGCCAAACCGATTACAACACCCACAACGGCGAAGGGAATTGAGAACATAATAACGAAGGGGTATGTGAGTGACTCAAACTGCGATGCCATAATCACGAATACCAAGATTACCATCAACGCCATAAGCAGAATCAAGTCACCGAAGGTCTCCTGCTGGTCCTCGTAAGTACCACCAATCTCCCACATAAAGCCCGAGGGCATAGGAATCTCCTTCATACCAATCTGTGCAGCCTCAACGATTTCACTAAGAGCATAACCCGAAGCTACTACACCCGAGATGGTTACATAACGCTCACGATTCTTACGAGTGATGGCGGGAGGAGTTGCAGCCTCCTTAACAACACCGATATCGCGAATCTTGATACCCTGACCCATCTGGTTGTAGATTGTGATATTCTCGATATCCTCCAACGACTCACGGAACTTCTTATCGTAACGCACACGAATATCGTACTCATCACCATCCTCGCGGTAGTATGAGGTTACCGAACCATTGATGCGGTTACGCAAGTATGTCGAAGCTGTTGTTACATCCAAACCACTGCGAGCCAACTTCTCCAAGTCGAAATCTACATGATACTCGGGAGTATACTCATCACGCGAGATGGTAACCTCCGAACAACCCTCCATCTTGCGGAACATCTGTGCAATCTGCTCAGCCAAGGCGTCCGAAGTATCGAAGTCGTAACCGTAAAGCTCAATATCTACTGACGACTTACCACCCATACCACCTTGACCACCCTCGGTCACGATGAACTTACGGATAATAGAGTACTCGCTAAGCATCTTACGGATACCGTCACCAATCTCTGTAATACCCAAGTCACGCTCGGTCTTCTTAACAAAGCGGAGGTTCATAGAGATGATGTGTGTACCGTTGGTCTGCAACGAAGCGAAGATGTTATCGGTGTCGGCCTGACCCTCACGAACACCGACATTAAGCAACTCGTTAGAGTAAGCCTTCTGGATACGGTCGCTGAGCTCCAAAGCCAAATCACGAGTAATATCCTGACGAGTACCTGCGGGCAACTGAATAGTAACCGAGATAGAACCACTATCCTGCACGGGGAAGAACTCCGACTTCAAAGAGGGAGCCAACAATCCTACAATAGCTGCAAACATAGCAACAGAGCCAAGGATAACGCTCTTACGGTGATTTACGCACCAACGCAAGATACCGCCGTAGAAGTTGTTGAAGCGCTCCATAATGGCATCAATCTTACCTTGGAACCAAGCCTTCTTGGGGTTGAGCTTCATCATCATCGAGCACAACACCGGTGTAAAGGTTACGGCCGCAATAGTAGAAATTGTAAGTGTGATGGTTACCATCCAACCCATCGCGTTGAAGAGCACACCCGCCATACCTGTCACCATAGTCAAGGGCAAGAACACGGCGATAGTGGTAAGCGTACCACCCATAACCGAGATACCCACCTCCTTGGTTGCGAAGATAGCAGCCTGCTTGGGCTTAGCACCGCGGTCGATATGCGAGGTGATATTCTCCAACACCACAATCGCATTATCCACGACCATACCGATGGCGATAGAGAGCGACGACATTGTAATGATATTCAAGGTATCACCCGTAGCGAAGATGTAGATAATAGCCGCCAACAGAGAGATGGGGATTGTAAGCACAACCACGATGGTTGCTCTCCAACGACCCAAGAACAAGAATACCACCAACATTACCAGCGCAAAGGTTGTGATAATGGTATCGCGCAAAGAGTGAACGGTAGCGATAATGTTGTCCGATGTATCCATAATGGTGAAGAGCTCAACATCAGAGGGAAGGTTACCCTTGATATTGTTGATATACTCCTGCACACCCTTGGCAATCTGCACAGAGTTAGCACCTGACTTCTTCTGGATGATAATCATACCACCCTGACCGCCGTTGTTATAAGCCTCCTGAATACGCTCCTGAACAGAGTCGTTGATGGTAGCCACATCGCTCAGCAAGATAGGCGCACCGTTGCGATAACCCACTACGAGGTTATACATCTCGCTGGGGTCCTCGAACTCGTGGTCTACACGCAACGAGTAGGCGTTAGAACCAATATCGAACGAACCTGCGGGGGTGTTGCGGTTAGCAGCTGCAATAGCAGACGAAATCTGCTCAACGCTAAGGCCATACGCCTCCAACTTATTGGGGTCGCAATATACCTGAATCTCACGCTGGGGGATACCTGCGATAGATACGGTACCTACACCATCGACACGCGCCAAAGGAGTTACAATCTGGTCGTCGAGAATCTTGTAGAGTCCCGACATACTCTCCTTGGCAGTAACACCCATCATAACAACGGGCATCATATCTGATGTAAACTTAAAGATGATAGGCTGACTCACGCCATCGGGCAGAGTCGAGAGCATATCCAGCTTATCTCGCACATCGTTGGCCAAAATATCAAGGTCGTAACCCCACTCAAATTCGAGTGTTACAACAGAGATATTCTCCTTAGACTGTGAGGTGATATCTTTGAGGTGCTCCACGCCGTTCAACACATTCTCGATGGGGCGTGTTACATTGTTCTCAATATCCTCGGCACTTGCTCCCGCGTAGGTGGTCATCACCATCATTGAGTTAGACTCAATATCGGGGAAGAGGTCGATACCCAATCGTGACAACGACACACCACCAAAAATCATAATCGCTACGAAGAGGATGATGGTGGTAATTGGGTTATTGACCGATGTTTTATAAATATTCATCGTCTGTTACTTTTTTGAGTTCAACTTATTACTCATTTACGCGCTCTACGGCGATGCCATCCTTCAATGAAATCTGGCCAGAGGTTACAACCTCGTCACCGTCGGCAATACCGCTCAAAATCTCATACTTGTCGTTCATACGGCGACCGAGCTCAACCTTCTGGTATGAAACGGTACCATCAGCCTTGTAAACATAGATATAACGGTCACCAGAGCCCAACATCTTAACAACTGACTGGTCGGGTACAACAACATTCTGACGCTTACCGTAGTTCATCGTTACGCGAGCGTACATACCGGGCTTAATCAACTCCTTACCGTTGGGAACAGTAATCTCAACCTCGAAAGTA
>JAZOPO010000012.1:0-44892 GCA_045655585.1 Alistipes sp.
TCGTGTGAATAAATCATAATTTAGAAGAGTTTATTTGTTACTATAACAGTCTTTCTACGCAAAATTCGTGGCCGAAAACAACTCGGCGCGCAAAAATCCAACGCAAATATAATAAGATTTTCCAGCAATAGCAATCAAAGATGATAATTTATTGTCGAATAATTCAAAATATCTTCACTTCGGAGCGTGTTGTGTGCCGAGTGTGCGCTATATTGGCGAAAATAGAGTTTTTTTGAATATTTTGTCTTGGGAGATGCCCAATTAATATTATATTTGCATAATAATTCTCGACGATTATGGATTTTATACCCTTTTCATTTATCGACTTGATTGATATTCTGCTTGTGGCGCTGTTTATGTTCGGTATCTATCGAATGTCACGCGGCACCAATGCCCCATATATTTTTACGGGAATCATTGTAATCTACTTCGTATGGGTGGTTGTGCAGGCATTGAATATGGAGCTGCTGCAAGCCATCTTGGGTCAGGTGGTGAGCGTCGGTGTCATTGCGCTGATTATTCTTTTCCAGCCCGAGATTCGTACCTTCTTGCAGGCCATAGGTCGTCGTCAGGGTCCTTTTAAGTTTATAAATAACATATTCAACAACCGCGCGGGTGCCGAGTTGTCGTTGCAGCCCATCATCACTGCCTGCTCGGAGATGTCCGTAACGAAGACAGGTGCGCTGATTGTCATTTCGCAGCGTAGCGACTTGGCCGATATTGTCGAGAGTGGTATCACGCTCGATGCTAAGATGACTGTTGCGTTGTTGGAGAATATATTTTTCAAGAATGCACCGTTGCACGATGGTGCCGTAGTGGTGATGGATGGCCGCGTTGTGGCTGCCAAGTGTATCTTGCCCGTTACGCAGTCGCCCGTGCCCAAGTCGTATGGTACGCGTCATAGAGCGGCAATCGGTATCACCGAAACATCGGATGCAGTAGTTGTCGTGGTGTCGGAGGAGACGGGTGGAATATCCGTTGCCTTTGGTGGAAATATCGAACGCAATGTCGCTCCGCAGAATCTTGCACAGACCATCTCGAAGCACTTTATCAAGAATGACGCTCCGCGCAAGCGAAAATCAAAGTCCGCCTAAATTTTATGGATATTATTTCGTTTTTGTGGATAAAAAATGTATCTTTATCGCTCACAAAGATTTAGTTTTACGGGGTAAATTTCAAAAAGATGTTGTGCAATAATATAAATATTGTATCGGTGGCTGAGTTTTGTAGAATTCAGTTTGATTCGATGCGTATTTGTGCCTTTGTACTAAATGCAGGCATAGTACCCCCCCCCTATAAATTCTAATGCGCTAATAGTTAGCGAATTACCTTGTTATTATTTTTTGAATGAATTATCACGCTTACTGCGTGGGCTTTTTTGTGCCCTGCGGTAAGCGTTTTTTGTTAAATACATATTTATTAACTAATAAAACACACAAACAATTATGAAGAAAATTTATGAAGCACCTCAGGTAGAGGTATTGGAGATTGCAGTAGAGAAGGGTTTTGCTGCATCAGGTATTGACGATATGCCTTATGGAAATACCCACGAGTGGTAATATTTTAGTAACAATTAAAAACAAATAACAATGAAAAAAATTATTTCCATTTTAAGTGTAGCATTGGTTCTTGCTACAGTAGGTTGTAGCAAGGATATAACCGCTAATAATGAGGTTGGTAAGATTGTTAATACATTGACCGTAGATATTGAGGGTAGTAATGATACTCGTTTGAGTGCAGCTCACTCTGCAGCTGGTCTTAAGTTTAATTGGGATGCGGCTGATGCAATCTATGTAGTACCTGCAGAAGCTGGTAATTATAATTATGGATTGTATATTTATAAGTCTAACGGTACGTTTGAATTCTCTAATGGTGGTACACCAATGGAGGTTGGTAAGCAGTATTATGCTGTATATGGTACAAAATATGCTCGCGATGATATGGGCTTTAACTCTGAGAGTCAGATTCGAGCATTTCTTAATTTGTCTTCTGCCGTTAATGCAACTACAAGTATTTCTTGGCTTCCAATGATTAGCGAGGTATTTACTTGTACAGCAGATGGCACAATCGCTACAATGCATCACATGGCAGGTGTGATAGAGGCTCCTGTTAAGGTCGCAGATGGTACGCAAAAAATGACTTTGTTTGGTTTGTATTCAGGTACAAATACAATGAGTGGTTGGGTTAGCGTATCTCCGTCTGCTACGCCTGATTGGACTGTTGCAAAGTATAATAATGGTTCAATAGGTACAACAAAGTATGTTGATTGGAAGGGTGAGCTTTCATTGACTACTACCGAGCAGTCGATATTTATCCCCGTATTGCCTGATACATACACAAACATAAATGTATACTATAACTTGGGTGATGAAACAAATCGAGAAACAGATGAAGAGCATTATCAAACAAATCTTGTAGTTGAGCGTGGTAAGATTACTAAACTGCAGGTAACTACACTTGTTCCCGAGGCTAATTAAGATTATAATTATTAAATGAATAAAAAGGTTGCCCCGTTTGGCAACCTTTTTTGTTATAATTCAAATATGTATGGCGTATATTGTGCCAGCCTTTCTGCTTGTTCCTTGTTCTGGAATAATCCGAACACCGTCGAGCCGCTGCCCGACATCGAGGCGTAGGTAGCTCCCGCGTCAATCATCTTCTGCTTAAAATCGGCGATGATAGGGTGTGTGGCAAAAACCGACTTCTCAAAATCATTCTTTACACACCCCTGCCACTCCGCGATAGGTTTTTGCAGTCGCTCGGAGAGCGATAGTTCGGGTATGGCGGGGCACACACCTGCGTATGCTTCGCGCGTGGAGACGCTCTCATCGGGTTTTACCAGCACCAACCAGTATCCCGCAAGGTCGAGCGCAATGGGTGTCATTATCTCGCCACGTCCCTCGCACAGCTGCGGAGAGTTGCGAACAAAGAATGCTGTGTCGCTACCCAGCTCGGCGGCAAGCGCAATGAGTGTCGGCTCATCGAGTCCCAAGGCGAATATCTCGTTAAGAGCAACTATCACAGCCGTGCCATCTGCCGAGCCACCGCCCAAGCCAGCACCAAAGGGTATTCGCTTGTCGAGCGTGATGCTCACCTCGCCAACGGCGTAGCACTGCTGCATCAGGCGTAGCGCCTTCATACATATATTCTGCTCTGGGTCGCAATCTATCTCCATACCGAGTATTTCAAGGCGCGAGGTCGTGCAGGGTGTTATCGTCAAAACATCGTACAGACCCTTTACGGGTACCATCACCGTCGAAAGGTCGTGGTAACCATCTTCGCGGCGGCGCAATACATCCAGTCCGATGTTTATCTTGCAGTTTGCTTTGATTTCCATATTATTGGTTGCTTATCTTTTCTAATAACTCTTGTGCAGCGGCAAGTAGGGTGGGGCGTAGGCGCTCGATGCGTGTCTGCCAATCCTCCACCGAGCCATCGCAGCCGTCGCTAACCACCTTTATCATATAAATCTTAGGCTCGGGTTGCCCTGTCTGCTTTGCGTGGAAGCGCACAGCACGCACTATGGCATACGACTCCATATCCATACAGTCGTAGGGCTCAATCAGGCGGCGTAGTGTGTCGGGTGTGTCGGCCCCTATGAAGTTGTCTGACGAGGCTATCCTGCAACCCTCGTCTCCCGTTGAGAGCATCTCGGGCGCAGAGTAGAATACTGAGTTGGGGTCGATATACACATCGCCCTGCGCAACCTCGCTTGGTCGCAGAACGGTGGCAAAGCCGTGGCGGAACGAGCCGCAGGTGCCTATGTTTATTACGGTGTCGTAATCCCCCGCTTGCAGGGCGGCGAGTGTCGATTCGTAGGAGAGAATCTTACCCATTCCTGTCATTCGCACATCGCACTGCTCGGATAGCAGGGCTATGCTCTCTTTTCCTAACTCGGCTTCGAGGGCCACGAGCATAAGTATATTACTCTTTTTCATTGCTTGGCTATTTACGCAAAGATACAAACACCAGCCGATAGTTGCAATCTTTTCGAGATGATTTTGCTTTTACTCGGCCTTCAATGCGAGCTCCTCTCGTACCTGATTGCGATATTTGCGCGAAATGGGAATCTCACTCTCGGCAATGCGGAGCGAGTCGCTATTTGAGCTGGTGATGTGAAGACGGTTGATGATGTAGGCGCGGTGAATACGGATAAAATTACCATTGTCGAGTATCGACGACCACTGCGTGATAGTTGTCTTGGTGCGATATTTCTCGCCCGAAAGAGTATGAATCCATACCTCCGAGTCGTTGCTCTCGACATATGTTATATCGTCCATCATAACGCTCACGCGCTTGCGGTCGGAGATGAAATCTATCTCTTGTGGCGTCTGCTTTGCGCGTTGCGAGAGCCAGCGTTCGAGGTATATCTGCGGGAGCGTGATGGCGGTAAGGACAAGAGCTATAAATAGAGGGTTAATCATCGCACTATGCACATTGCAAGAGGGATAAACATCGGTATTCATATTTGCGAGCAACATAAGAAGTATGGTGAGAATCAAAACACCTAATATTATAAATGTAGCATTGAGTATACCCTCTTTTTTGTTTCTGAAATTTACTTGTGGAATCATTATGCGCAGACACAGCAGGGCGGGCAGGTAGAGTGACCCCATAAAAAGGGTATGCGAGAATGTGTAGCCGAAGCTGACAAAGATTGCCGCTATGACCACAATTGCCACACACCAATATCCGATAATCGCCAAGTAACGCATAATAAAAATGTTTCTGTACACAAAAATACGAAAAAATATATATCCGCAACCCCTCGAAAGCGAGTCAAATCCCCTTGTAGGCGTTAGAGATGCTTTTGACCGATGTAGAGAGGGTTTTAACAACGCAAAAATTGTGGGTTTGAGAGGTGGTGATGCTATATTTGCATTGGAATTCCAACTGAAATGTAAAACTGAATGTTAAACCTAAAAATTGATTAGTTATGTTATTTGATTTACTACAAGCATCAGAACCTATTATTATGGAACCCGAAGCTGGTATGAGCCTTTCGCAGACATTTATGGCGGGTGGATGGTTCTATATGGCAATCATTACATTAGTATTGGTATGTGCTCTGTTTGCCGCGTGGAAAGCACCCGCGTGGGTGAAGCCGTTGGGTAAGGTCGTTCTTGCCGTAGGTGTTTTGTCGTTTTTGATGGGCGTGCAGGATATGGCTGATTGTTGCGCGAAAGTAGGTAATAAAATACCATTCTCGGTATATTGCAGTGGATTTAAGGTAGCTTTGATAGCGCCGATTTATAGCATTATTGTCTATGCGGTAGTTACCATAGCAGATATGGTGCGTAGCCCGAGGATTTGAGATTAGAAAGAAAAAGGATTTGCTTTTTGCAAATCCTTTTTTCTTATTGTTATGCGACTTATTACTGATTCATTGTTGCCAAGAACTCCTCGTTCGACTCGGTCATTCCCATCTGCTTTTGCAGGAACTCCATAGCCTCGACGGTTGTCATCTCCGAGAGATACTTACGCATAACCCAAGTGCGGTTCATCACATCGCGTGGCAGGAGCAAATCCTCACGGCGTGTACCCGACGAGATGACATCCACAGCAGGGTAGACGCGCTTGTTCGAGAGCTTGCGGTCGAGCTGCAACTCCATATTACCCGTACCCTTGAACTCCTCGAAGATAACCTCGTCCATCTTCGAGCCTGTGTCGATAAGAGCCGTGGCGATGATTGTGAGCGAGCCCTTCTCCTCGGTGTTTCGTGCCGCACCGAAGAAACGCTTGGGCTTATGTAGTGCGTTGGCATCAACACCACCCGACAACACCTTACCCGATGCGGGCTGAACTGAGTTGTAGGCGCGTGCCAAACGGGTGATAGAGTCGAGGAAGATAACAACATCGTGACCACACTCAACCATACGCTTTGCCTTCTCCAAAACCATCTCGGCAACCTTCACATGGCGCGATGCCTGCTCGTCAAAGGTCGAAGCCACAACCTCGGCCTTAACATTGCGGGCCATCTCGGTAACCTCCTCGGGACGCTCGTCGATGAGCAGTACAATCATATATACCTCGGGGTGGTTGTCGGCAATGGCATTGGCGATAGACTGCAACAACATTGTCTTACCCGTCTTGGGCTGTGCCACGATAAGACCACGCTGACCCTTGCCTATGGGAGAGAACAAATCTACAACACGATTCGAGAGCGAGTTATGACCCTTGCCCGTAAGGTTAAACTTCTCGCTGGGGAACAGCGGAGTCATATACTCAAACTGCACACGGTCACGCACCTGCTCGGGCTTCAAGCCGTTAATCTCATTCACATGGGTAAGCGGGAAGTACTTCTCACCCTCCTTTGGGGGGTGGATAACGCCACTAATGGTATCACCCGGCTTCAAGCTGAAATGCTTAATCTGCATAGGTGATACATATATATCATCGGGAGAGTTCAGGTAGTTGTAATCCGCCGAACGCAGGAAGCCATATCCATCGGGCATAACCTCCAACACACCCTCGCCGATAATCTCGCCTGCGAACTGCTCACGGACAGGCTCGCGCTGTGGCTCCTTATGCTGATGGTGGTGATGCGCACGAGTGGCATCGTTGCTGGTTGCGGGAGCCTCCTTGGGGGTGTTATCCTGCTGCTCAGGTGTTTGCTCCTCTGTTGTTTGCTGCTCGGGGGCTTGCTCCGTTGTGGCCTGCTCCTGCTGGGCGGCTAATGCGGCCTCCTGCTCTTTGAGAGCCTTGGGCTTACGGCCACGGCGCTTAGGCTGCTCGGTAGTGGGTGCAGCCTGCTCGGGCGAGGTGCTCTCCTCTGCCACGGGAGTAGCCTGAGCCTCTGTTGCAGGGATGTTCTCGGTCTCTGTCGCAGGTGTATTCTCCTCTACCTTGGTTAGGCTCATACGGGGACGACGGCCACGCTTGCGAGGAGCCTCCTCAGCGGGTGTAGCCTCCGTAGATGATGTTTCGGTGGGAGTGTTGTCGCCATTGGCTGTGGCAAAATTGACGATGGCGTTGAGCAGCTCCTTCTTTTTGAGGGTGCTGTCGGTGATGCCTAAAACTTTGCCAATCTCGCGCAATTCCGCTATGGTCTTGCCTTCGAGTGCACTTAAATCTTGCATATATCTTATAATTAGTTGCTAATTCAATGATTGAAAAATAACCGAACGATTATTTTTGTGACACTGCAAAGATAATACAATTTTTTACGCAAGCAAATATCACCTATAATAAAAAACCACCCCGCAGGGTGGCTTTTGTGGTAATTATTTCATTTTCTTTGGTCTTGCGGTCAAAATCTCGATGAAGTAGTCGAGAATCTGCTGGCGCTGTGCCTCGCTCGGGATAAGCACCTGATAACGACCATTGGCACTATCCGTCCACTCTGTTACACCCTTGCCGACAACCTTAACCTCGCCCTTGTCGCTGAGTGTAAATGCTTTGTGGTCGGGGTGGCAGGCGTAGAATGCCGAGATAACATCCCAAGTGGGGCGGTCGTATGGCATCTTTGAGTAGGCCTTGTAACCCTCCACCATAGGATTTGCTGCTGCCCACTCGAAGTCGTTGGCTATGCTACTACCCGGGTACTTAATCTGGTCACCCAAGGTCCACGGCACCATCACCATCGGCACGGGAGACTTGTCGAAGAAATACTTCGCAGCCTCCAAATCGTTCCATACATTGTACTCGCGGAAATTCTCGCGCACGAACTCGCCAGCCATAATTGAGAAGTACTTCACCTTCTTGGCAACCAGCTCCTCGCCCGTGAGGGGAGAGTATTTGTCGGGTTGGCTCTGCAAGAGTTGCGCCATTGTAGTAGAGAAGCCTACTGTGATGATTACAACAGAGTTATCCTCCTGCTTAGAGAGTATGCGGCGATACATCTCCACAGCCTCCTCGTACTTGGGGTTCTTCGAGCGCTTGAAGAGAGGATTACCCTCCTTGTCGGTTAGTTTGCACACCTTTGTGCAGTAGTCCACGCACTCCATATCCGTTACGCAGGCGGTATTTACGCCAATGGGCATCTTCTTGTAGCCGTACCAGTGGCGCATAATGTCGATATACTCAGCCGAGTGGGGGTTGTTCTTGTGAACGCTTACGCCCAGGAGGTTGATATTGCCCTGGTCCATATTCTTGAACAGAAGGTCGAGTGCCATAGCATCGTCAATATCGTTACCCATATCTGTCTCAAAGATTACAGCCTGCGGCTTTGTGTTTTGCGCCGTAATGGTGCCGCACACAAGGCATAACGCCAAAAGAAGAAGTAGTTTTTTCATCGTATAGGTAGTTTTATGTTTTATGTTTCCCAAATTTAAGAAAAATAAAGTAGATAACAATAAAAAAATGACCGACAATTAAGTCGGCCATTTTTTTTACTCTTCGAAGATGTCGTTACCATTTCTGCGCAAGTGAACGAATGCCTCTGCTCGATCGCAATGGAACTCTATACCGCGGAACTTCTCCATTGTATCGTGCCATACTTCGTAGATATGATCCATACCCTGGCTTACGTGGCAGTCGCAAGCTTTACGCTTCAGCTCCGCAACGGATGTAATATCAACATAATCAGTCGGATAGAACAACTGTGCTTGAGCACCTGTCATCGGCTCGCAGAAGTATAGCTCAAAGCTATACTTAAGTCTTTTCCACGCTTCGATTACAAGACCAGCACAAGCTCCGTGGTCACGATGCAACTCCACAGGCCAGTGTGTAAACACTATATCGGGATTCTCCTGCTCAATAAGATCGCGTATCTGCTTGTATCTCTCGGTATTAACTTCTACATTACCATCAATGTGGTCCATAAATATGGGGCGTACATCCATTACCTTACACGCATTGATAGCCTCTTGTGTTCTGATGGCAGCAGCCTCCTCGTGCGACTTACCCTTAATGCCAGCCTGGCCCCTTGTTAAATAGACTACTGTAACATCATATCCAGCCTGTCGCATCATAATCATAGTACCACCACACCAAGTCTCGGGGTCGTCGGGGTGAGCTCCGATTACCAATACCTTTTTGGTAGCTTTCTCTGGATTGTTGAGAAGGTTGTCAGCAGAAGCCTGAATGTTAATGAGTGTCAAACCTGCAACAAGTGCAAGCAAAGAGAATAGTTTTTTCATAATGGTTAGTTTTTGTTTTGATTCCAAAATTATAGGAAATATAAAAAAAAGTGGCCGACATTTCTGCCGACCACTTATAAGTAATAGGTGTGTTGAGATTACTTCTTCTCAGCCTCCTTCTTCTCAGCTGCGTACAACTCGTTAACCTTAGCCAACACGGTGTCGCTGATATCCAATGCGTCAACAGCATCAACCAATGCAGAAGCGTTGAAAATCATCTTGTACTTCTTGTCGGCGTTAACCTCCTTGATAGCACGCATCAAAAGGTCCTGAGTGCGGTTAGAGAATACATAGTTCTCCTCGTCGAGCTTCTGAGCCTCCTTCTGAGTGTTAGTCTGGAAGTTTGTTGCGCGCTGCTCGATAGACTGTGACTGCTTCTGAGCATCGGCAGTTGTGATAAGCCCCTTCTGGTACTTCTCCTGCAACTGTGCAGCCTCGTTCTGAAGGTTCTTCTCCTTCTGAGCCCAAGAGTTCTGAGCCTTCTGAGTCTTCTCCTGAAGAGCTACACCCTCTGTCTTATAAATTTCGCTCTCGGCCAAAATGTACTCAACGCGTACATAAGCCAAATCACCACCTGTGATAGTCTCTGTTGCAGTAGCCTCGCCCTCAGCTGCGGGAGCAGTTGTCTTATTCTCGCAAGAAACGAATGCCATAGCGGCAACGAGCAGTGTAAATAAAACTTTTTTCATAATTTCTATGCTTAATTTTTTTAGATTTTTTTACTATTAATTCAGCAATAATTGACAAAGGTAAAAAAAAATATTTATTTTTGTCCTATTAGCAATTAAAATTCACGAATATGTACGAATATATTTCGGGTTTGGTCACCGATTTAGCCCCTACATACGCCGTAATTGATGCTGGTGGGGTGGGTTATTATATCAATATTTCGTTGCAGACCTACTCTGCAATCGAGGGCGAGAAGTCGGCTCGCCTGTATGTCCACTTCGTTGTAAGGGAAGATGCGCAACTGCTCTACGGCTTTGCGACAAAATTGGAGCGCGAGTTGTTCCGTAACCTGATAAGCGTTTCGGGTGTAGGCGGAAATACGGCACGAATGATTCTTTCGACATACACAACCTCGGAGTTGCGTAATATCATCGCCACGGAGAATGCCGTGCTGCTGAAAAATGTTAAGGGTTTGGGCCTGAAAACCGCGCAAAAGATTATTGTTGAGCTGAGTGGCAAGATGTTGGAGTTGGGTGCCGACCGCGATGTGGCGCCCGCTGTTGTGCAGAGTCAAAACAATGAGGTGCTGGATGAGACGCTGGCAGCATTGGTTATGCTTGGTTTCCAGAAGGGTGCGTCGGAGAAGGTCGTTAAGGCTATCTTGAACGAGTCGCCCACGATTTCGGTCGAGGAGGCCGTGCGTCAGGCTTTGCGCAGGTTGTAGTTTGGTCGGTTTTTTATCTCGCTTTTTGGTGCTCAAAAGGTTTTTTAAGGCAAAATATTCGTTCGAAATTTGACGAATGGATATTTTTGCTTAAATTTGCACAATTATAGGGTATATGAAGTTGAGATGGATTATAGGCTTGTGTGCCTTGCTGAGCCTGATTTTTGTGGTCGGCTGTGGAGATGATGTTGATGTCGCGGATAATCAGCGTACTGCAATAGAGCGTTATCTCTCGTCGTCACATATGCCTCGTTTGATAAATGTTAAGGATGTAGAGAACTCGTTGGAGTTGAATCCTGCTTTTTATGAGCGTATTGATTACTCGGTATTTCGCTATATAGCAACTTACTACGATAAAGGACGCACAGAAAAGCCCGAAATCAAAGAGGGAGATGAGGTTACGCTAACCTTCACAGCGTATGTATTCACAGGCTCAACACCTACGCTCTCTTCGGTATATTCTACCAATGACCCGAGCGTTATCAGTAGCCTGAGCAAGGGTGGCCTCAATACCGAATATTGGAGTGCTGAGCCATTGGTAATAAAAATTGGAGAGACCAATATAATAAAAGGAGTGACCACCTCGTTAATAGGTTGTCGTCAGGGTGACCAGGTGGAGGCCTATATGACATTTGATGCCGCATACGATAATAGTGTGGTGGGAGTGGTGCCCAAAGACTCCTCTGTTGCGTGGTTTTACACCATCGAGAGTGTGAATGGCGTGCAGTAGGAGAGTAAGAGATAAGTATAGAAACGAACTTTATAATATATGAGATTTATTAATCGTCTATTTTGCATTTTGTGCGTAGCCTTTGCGTTTGGCTCTTGTGTGAAGTCTGTGACGCTCAGTTTTGAGGAGATGGAGGCTATCGCTCTGGAAGAGTGGATTAAGATACACCGCCCCGAGGTGCTTAATAACTACCAGCCCAACGGAGGCTATTATGTAGAGTTGCTGGACGAGGGTGTGGCCGATAGTGTTCCCGTGCGTCATCACAACGCTTGGTTGTGGTTTGATGTTACTTGCCGCGACTTGGCTGGTAATGTGGTGCTTACTCGTAACTCGGAGTTGGCTCGTATGCAGGACTCTTATACCGAATACACCCACTATGTTCCCTACTTCTTGTTCTGTGGCGAGGAGAACTCATCAGGTTTGCCCGAGGGTACATATATGGCAATGCGTAACAAACTCAATATCAACGGTCAGGAGTATGAGGCACGCTATGGTACAAAGATGCGTCTTTACCTTCCGTCGTCGGTAGCTGCTGGTTCAGACGGACTCGCGGGCGATGGCGGTTATGAGGGTCAGTACACACTTGAAAAGGATCGCCCAATGATTGTTGATATCAGCGTTTGGGGACACTTGACTAATCCTGTTGCATACGAGGACCAGTGGGTGCGCGCATTTGCTGAGGCTAACGGTGGTTTGGCACCCTTGCCTGAGACCAAGAAGGAGGCCGATGAGCAGTCGCTGTTGCGTCGCTCTTATATGCGCCCCATTATGCGAGGCGAGGAGTCGAGTGATAGCGCCGAGGAGTTTGTTTATGACGATAAGTGGCATATGCCCGTAGATACTATCGCAGGTCTTTATGTCAACTATCTTTATTCTCCCAAGAAGAGCTTGGAGTACAACTGTATGCGCTCTGATACATTGATGTATGCAGGTCAGACCGAGTATAAGATTGGTAAGATTTATGGCCCCGAGGGTAAGGGTCTTGCGCAGATAAACAAGGAGATTGACGAGGTGTTGATTAAGCGCTTTGGCGAGGGTCTTCCTCCCGAGGAGGCTGAGCCCGCAGATTCAGTATCTATCGTAGATGTATGGTATGTTGCTCGTATGTTGGACGGCTTTGTGATTGACACCAATATCCCCGAGGTTAAGAAGATTGTCTATGGTAGCGATTATGATACATCAGTTCCTGATGATGCTACGGCAATGGAGGTCTCAATCACTGATGAGGATACATCGGATAGTAGCTATGTTGACGCGTGGAATTTTGCTATTCCCCACCTTAAACTCGGCGCGTGGAACGCAATCTTGACCGTGTCGTCTAATGCTTATGGCGCAACAGGTGTAACAGGTAGTTCATCTTCGTCGTCATCTAACAGTTACTACGACTACTACAATTACTACAACTATTATAACAGCTATTACGGCAATAGCTACTACAATAACTACTACAACAACTACTATGGTGGTATGGGTGGTATGTATGGCGGTATGGGTGGCTATTACAACAACTACTACGATAGCTATTATTATAATAGTATGTATGGCGACTCTTATGGAACCAGCGAGGAGGAGGATGAGAGTGCTGCCACTATCACAACCGAGGTTCAGCCCTTCACGCCGCTAATCTGGCAGGTGTATATTGAGCCGCGCGACAAGCAGGAGTAATAGAATATAAATACTCAAAAATGACAAAAGAGGATTGTCCGCAAGGATAATTCTCTTTTTTTTTACTTTTTTGTGTGGAAATTTGGCAGATAGAAAAAAACTTTGTAATTTTATATTGCAAAGGAGATGTTATCGCTTCTGCGTGCATAAAAATAATAAACATAAACCTAAAAATAGTTTCATTATGATTATCACATTTAACGAATTGCGTCGTATTAAAGACAAGTTGCCCAGCGGAAGCTCTCAGCGTATTGCTGACGAGCTCGGTATTGATGTAGAGACTGTACGCAACTATTTCGGTGGCAAGCACCTTGATGCCAAGGCTTGTTCTGGTATTCACATCGAGCAGGGTCCTGATGGCGGTGTCGTTACCTTGGATGATACGGCTATTCTCGATGCGGCAATGCGCATTTTGAACGAGAATAAGTAATATTACTTATTTAGAGTTTTGTTTAGCATCGGAGCCGACCATTCCGTCGGATTCCGGTGCTTTTTTGTTTTACGATACGCGAGAGTGTGATTTTATGAAAAGATTGTGTGGTTTAATCATAATGATTATAGGTTTTGTAACCACTGCTACAGCACAAGAGAATACGGGTACACCCTTTAATGGTCTTGTGATAGATGGTCAGGGTAATGGTATAGCTCGTATGCGTGTGGAGGTTAAGGATACCGAGAAACGCACCTTGACTGATAAGCAAGGACGCTTTGGCCTTACCGACTTGGCAGAAGATGCGGTGCTCGTTTTTCGCCGAAAGGGCGTGAAGGTCGAGGTTGAGGTTAATGGCCGTCGTAGTTTGCGTATAATGCTCATCGGAGAGGCTATCTCGCAGGCTGACGAGTCGCAGGAGTTGGTAGATTTGGGTTTCGGATATGTCAAGAGGCGTGAGTTTAATTCGAGCTACGGAGTGATTTCGGGTGATGAGTTGCGCCGTGAGAATCCTACGCAGGACCTTGAAACGGCTCTGATTGGTCGCGTGCCTGGCCTGACCAAAACCAATGGCGAGTTGTCGTTGCGTGGCCATAACTCGCTGTCATACAGTTCTGCTCCGCTGCTTATTGTTGATGGCACAGAGGTGTCGACGCTGGCTAATATGAGTGTCTATGATGTTGAGACAGTGACAGTGCATAAGGATGGTTCGATGTATGGTCAGCGTGGAGCAAATGGAGTGATTATAGTAAAATTAAAATAGATTGAGAGAGTATGAAGAGAGTGGTTTCTATTGTGATGCTTCTGATGATTTCGGTTGCTACGGCCTTTGCGCAACAGTTGGAAGATATACCATTTAATGGTTTGATATTGGATAGTAATGGTAATCCCTGCGCTAAGGTGAGAATCACCGTTGTGGGTAAAGATAAGCGTACTACTTCCGATAAGCACGGCCGTTTTGGTTTGACCAATCTACCAAAAGATGCGGTGCTAAATCTGTCGCATAAGACGATAGATGATTTAAAAATTCCCGTCTCGGGTCGTCAGAGCTTGAAGATTATTGTTGCCGATGGTCAACTTGTTGATGCTCAGCGCTCGCAGGAGTTGGAGGAGGCAGGTTTCTTCTATGTGAAGAAGCGTGAGCAGACAGCCTCGGGAGTTATCACAGGTGAGGAGTTGCGCCGTAGTAACCACACCGACCTCGAAACGGCCTTATTGAGCCGCGTTTCGAATTTGGTGAAGGTTGATGGTCGTTTGCAGATTAGAGGTTTTTATTCGGTAAATGCCGAGCCTATAACTCTGTTGTTGGTTGATGGTATGCAGGTGCCTGACTTCTCTGGTGTCAATATCAAGGAGGTGGAGTCGGTTACTATCCACAAGGATGGAAGTAGTGTATATGGTCTTCGTGGTTTTGCAGGTGCTATTGCTGTGAAACTTAGGTCGTTGTAGTCGGAGATAGGTTACGGGGAAGATAAGTTTAATCATAAAATAAGGAGGGCGCTATGAGAAGATTTGTACTATTTTGTATTATCGCAGTGATGTCGGGCGCGAGTGCCTGGGCGCAGCAAAGCGATTACAATACGCCTTTTAACGGTATGGTTATCGATGCCGAAGGCAAGGGTATGTCACGAGTGAATGTGTGGGTTAAGGGTAGCGAACGCCGAACAATGACCGACAAAAAGGGTAGATTTGGATTCCTGGATATTGACGAGATGGATATACTGGTCTTCTCGCGCAGGGATTTCCGTGTTGAGGTGCCCGTAGCTCAGCGTAAGAGCCTTAGTATTATGATTATAGGTCAGCGAATCGTGGCAGCCGATGAGTGCCCTGCGTTGGTAGATGTGGGTTACGGTTATGTCAAGCGCCGTGAGTATACTTCGAGCTACAATATCATTACGGGTGAGGAGCTGCGCCAGAGTGCCAATCCCGATTTGGAGTCGGTTCTTATCGGGCGTGTTCCAGGCCTGATGAAGCTCGATGGAGAGCTAACACTGCGTGGTCGTAACTCTATCAATATGAGCTCAAAACCTTTGATTATGGTCGATGGCTCGGAGGTCGAGGATTTGTCGATGGTCAGCATCTACGATGTAGAGACTGTAACCATATTAAAAGATGGTGGTATGTACGGTATGCGCGGAGCAAATGGCGCTATATTGGTTAAGACTCGTCAGCAGTAGAAAAGATATATGTTCTATAACAAAAAAAATAGCCTCTTGCGGGGCTATTTTTTGTTTAATATTCTGTATCCGAATGATATACCACCCTTTATTGGCATATACTCTGCCGAGCCGTTGAATGGGTCGGGTTTTAGATAGTGCTCGTGACCCTGCGGGTCCATTATAATCGTATCGTCGATATGGTAGCGATTGTACCACGACCAAGTTCTATCGAAGGTGAGGAATACATCCATAATCCATCTCTCGGAAAGGTGGTACTGCCAACCAACACCGATACCTGTCATTATGCCAAATCCCTTTCCGTAGTCGCTTTGAAGGCTTACCAGTTTGTTACCCTTGAAGAATTGGGGACGATTTATGTCAAATGCCATCATACCCGCATTGGCGCTTACATACCATCCACGCGTTGCCTCCTTGAAATAGTATCGGTATTCGCTCATCATAATACCAAACTGGAAGTGCTTCTCCTTGATTCTTCTCCACGGCGAGAATGTGATGTCAGCAGCCATAGATGAGTGGGGTGATATAACAAACTCCGCCTGAGTATTTATTATACCCACAAGCGCGTACGGTGCATTCAACTTAATGTATGTTTGAGCCTTTGACTCCAAAGGTAGGCTGGCAATGGCTACAACGATTGCCACCTTGATAAGGTTTATAATCTTCTTCATAGGTGCAAAATTAGTAAAAAGTAGTTTAATTTTGCTACTTGTTGGGCAAAATAAGCCCGAATTATCCTCTGCTTAGTTAGAAAATCTTCTTCTGTGCCACACTTCGGCAGTCCAAAATTTAGCACTGTGCCACAAATAATCTGTCGCGTGGCAGACAAAATGGCAGACTTGCGGGGCGTTTTGGCAGTATTTTGCGTCATATTTTTGCTTTTTCGGCATATTTTGTGTTTGGTATAGCGTTTGCTCATATTTATTGCGTCGGGCGAGATGGCCGACATTATAGAAATAGAAAATAAGATAAAACAAATAAAAAATTAAGATTATGGGAAAGATTATTGGTATTGATTTGGGTACAACCAACTCGTGTGTATCTGTAATGGAGGGTAATGAGCCCGTTGTTATTCCTAACGCTGAGGGTCATCGTACGACTCCCTCTATCGTAGCTTTCACCGATGGTGGTGAGCGTAAGGTGGGCGACCCCGCAAAGCGTCAGGCTATCACTAACCCTAAGCGTACGATTTTCTCTATCAAGCGCTTTATGGGTGAGAAGTACGACAATGTAACAAGCGACATCGCTCGCGCTCCTTATAGCATCGTTCGTGGCGACAACAACACTCCCCGTGTTGACATCGACGGCCGTCAGTATACTCCGCAGGAGATTTCTGCTATCACATTGCAGAAGATGAAGAAGACAGCTGAGGACTACCTCGGCCAGGAGGTTACAGAGGCTGTTATCACCGTTCCCGCATACTTCTCTGACTCACAGCGTCAGGCGACAAAGGAGGCTGGTGAGATTGCAGGTTTGAAGGTGCGCCGTATCATCAACGAGCCCACAGCCGCTGCTTTGGCTTACGGTTTGGATAAGAAGGATGCCGATATGAAGGTTGCTGTATATGACCTCGGTGGTGGTACTTTCGATATCTCAATCTTGGAGTTGGGTGATGGCGTATTTGAGGTTAAGTCAACAAACGGTGATACTCACCTCGGTGGTGATGACTTCGACCATGTGTTGATTGACTATATGGCAGAGGCGTTCAAGGCTGAGCACGGCATCGACCTTCGTCAGGATCCTATGGCTTTGCAGCGCTTGAAGGAGGCTGCCGAGAAGGCAAAGATTGAGCTCTCGTCAACAACTACAACAGAGATTAACCTTCCTTATATTATGCCCGTAAACGGCATTCCCCAGCACTTGGTAATGTCACTCACTCGTGCTAAGTTCGAGCAGTTGTGCGACCACTTGGTGCAGAAGACCATCGAGCCTTGCCGCATCGCATTGCGTGACGCAGGCTTGTCAGCAAGCGATATCGACGAGGTTATCTTGGTGGGTGGTTCTACTCGTATCCCCGCTATCCAGCAGATTGTTGAGAAGTTCTTCGGTAAGGCTCCCAACAAGTCAGTAAACCCCGATGAGGTTGTAGCTATCGGTGCTGCTATCCAGGGTGGTGTATTGACAGGTGAGGTTAAGGATGTGCTTTTGTTGGATGTAACTCCCCTCTCACTCGGTATCGAGACTTTGGGCGGTGTATTCACTAAGCTCATCGAGGCTAATACAACTATCCCCACACGCAAGAGCGAGGTATTCTCTACTGCGGCAGATAACCAGCCTTCGGTTGAGATTAATGTTTGTCAGGGTGAGCGTCCTATGGCACGCGACAACAAGTCTATCGGTCGTTTCCACTTGGACGGTATCCCCGCAGCTCCCCGTGGCGTTCCCCAGATTGAGGTTACATTCGACATCGACGCTAACGGTATCTTGAATGTATCTGCAAAGGATAAGGGTACAGGCAAGGAGCAGAAGATTCGCATCGAGGCTTCATCTGGTTTGACCGACGCCGAGATTCAGCGTATGCGCGACGAGGCTAAGGCTAACGAGGAGAAGGATAAGCAGGAGAAGGAGCGCGTAGATAAGGTAAACGCTGCCGACTCTAATATCTTTGCAACAGAGAAGCAGCTCAAGGAGTATGGCGATAAGATTCCTGCTGACAAGAAGTCTGCTATCGAGGTAGCACTTGCTAAGTTGAAGGAGGCTCACAAGAATCAGGATGTTCCCGCTATCGACACTGCTATCAACGAGCTTAACGCTGCTTGGCAGGCTGCATCACAGGATTTGTACGCAGCACAGCAGGCTCAGCAGCAGGCACAGGGTGGCGCTCAGCAGAACCCCAATGCAGGCCAGCAGGGTGGTGCACAGGCGCAGCCTGAGGATGTAGAGTTCGAGGAGGTAAAATAGTGCTAATATCGAAAGCATCTAACAAGACTCTTTTGTCGTTACGCTCGTTTTGAAAATCCTCACATACGCTCGGTATGCTGCGGTATTCAAAACTTAGCAAGCCTAAAAATAGCTCTTGTTATATACTTTCTCGCAATACAATTAAAAGTGGTTGTTCATTGGACAACCACTTTTTTTGTTGCCTATAATTTGGCCTTCTGCCGACAATTTGTTAGATTTGTATATTATTAACCAAAAGAGTACTACGATGAAAGCAAACCTTAAAAATCTCTTCTGTGGCATTATGCTGATGGCTTTGTCATCTTCTGTTTTTGCTCAGCAGGGCAATCCGCGATTAATAGTTCGTGCCGATGATATGGGTTCGTTCCGTGCGGCCAACATAGCCTGTATGGAGGGTTATAAAAACGGTATTGAGACCACCATCGAGGTTATGGCCGTGACGGCGTGGTTCCCCGAGGCGGCGCGTATGTTGCGCGAGAACCCGGGAGTAGATGTCGGTCTGCACTTTACCATCACCAGCGAGTGGGATAACATCAAGTGGCGTCCGCTGACTCACTGCCCGAGTTTGGTTGATGGCGATGGCTATTTCCTGCCGATGATGACTCCGAATAAGGCCTATCCCAACCTCTCTATCAGCGAGAATAATTGGAACTTAGCCGAGATAGAGCAGGAGGCGCGTGCGCAGATTGAGCTGGCGTTGAAGCATATACCCCACATCAGCCATATATCTGGCCATATGGGTTCACTCAGCTTTGCTCCCGAGGTTGGTGAGTTGATGCAGCGCTTAGCCGAGGAGTATAATCTTCCTATCGTGGACCACGCGGTTGCTATGCGGAAGTACTCGCTCAACCACTTTGGCTATGGAGGTCCGAGCAAAACATTTGCTCAGAAGGAGGAGAGCTTCTTGAAGATGTTGGATAAGTTGGAGGCGGGCAAAGATTATCTCTTCCTTGACCATCCAGCATTGGATAATGAGGAGATGCAGACCGTAGGACATATCGGTTATGAGAATGTAGCCATTGACCGTCAGGGTGTTACCGATTTGTTTACAAGCGAGCGCGTAAAGCAGGCGTTGAAGGATAAAAATATCGAGTTGATTAGTTATAACGACCTCACCAAGTCTATGCCACGCGCAGAGGCTTCGCAGAAGATGAACGATGCCTTCGAGAAGTATCTGGCTGCCGTTGAGAAGTCAGGTCAGGACCTCCATAGTATAATGATTGTCAAAGATGGCAATGTAATCAAAGAGCATTGGATGGGCGAGGGTGAGAAGAGTAAGCCTCATGTCTTAAACTCTGTAAGTAAGACCTTTACCGCTACGGCTGTGGGCTTCGCCGTAACGGAGGGCAAGTTGAAGCTAACCGACAAGGTTATCTCATTCTTCCCCGATAAGTTGCCCGCTGAGGTGAGTGAGAATTTGAAGAAGTTGGAGGTACGCCACCTGCTCACAATGTCGTCTGGTCACGATGTCGAGCCGAGCCGTCGTAATATGGCCGAGGATGCCGACTGGATTAAGGAGTGGTTGGCTGCGCCCATAGTTCACGAGCCGGGTACATTCTTTGTTTACAATACGCTGGGAACATATATGCTTTCGGCTATCGTACAGAAGGTTACGGGCGAGAAGGTTATCGACTACCTCTATCCCCGACTGTTCCGTCCGTTGGGTATCGTGGGTGCTACTTGGCAGGAGAGCAACGCCGGAATAAATGTTGGCGGCTGGGGCTTATACCTCAAAACCGAGGACTTGGCAAAGATGGGTCAGTTTATCTTGCAGCGCGGTGAGTGGAACGGTAAGCAAATAATTCCTGCTGAGTGGATTGACGAGGCTACTACATCGCACATTGCGTCGTTGCCAGCGGGTGTGCGTCGTGAGAATTTGACCGTTAAGCCTAAGGATAGCGACTGGTTGCAGGGTTATGGTTACCAGATGTGGCGTTGCCGCCATAATGCCGTGCGTGCCGATGGTGCTGCGGGACAGTATATTATCGTTATGCCCGACCAAAATGCCGTTATCGCTATGACTGCTAACATTGGCGATATGCAGGCCGAGATTAACTTGGTGTGGAAATATCTGTTGCCCGCATTGAAGTAGTTTTAGCCCCCGAGGTGCTCGATTTTGGCTAAGTTTGTAGCCAAATTAAGAAATTTTATAAAATATTTACATAAAAGTCTGAAAATCGGTCGTTGGAATTCGCTTTTCAGACTTTTTTTCTTATCTTTGTACGCTAAAATTCGGAGTGTATCCGAATGTGCGTGTAAGAAGCGTAAATAATTATAATACAAACAAAAATTTTAACAACAATGCAAAGTAAAGGCGCACTTAAATTATTCACAATCCTTTTAGTGATTGGGTGCATTTATCAGCTCGCGTTCTCGTTCATCACACGAAGCGTAGAGAAGGACGCTGTCGAGTATGCAGCAGCCTACGATGAGGCTGAGCAGGCAGCAATGGAGGCTTATTACTTGGATTCAATCCAGAATAAGCCCGTATTTAGCCTCCTTGGTATGAAGGACTTCACCTACAAGGAGTGTAAGGAGAAGGAGGTAAACCTCGGTTTGGACCTTAAGGGTGGTATGAATGTAATGCTCGAGATTGAGGTTCAGGATTTGGTTAAGTCATTGGCAGGCGAGAGCCAGAACGACCCCGCTTTCGTGGAGGCTTTGGCTCGCGCTAACGCAGCTTTGAAGGCTGGTACCAACGACTACATCGGCGAGTTTGCAAAGGCTTATGAGGAGGTTTCTAACGGCGCTTCGTTGGCTGCAATCTTCGTTAGCCCCGACCGCAAGGACATTACTCCCAACTCAACAGATGCTGAGGTTATCAAGGTTTTGCGCGAGGAGACTGATGCTGCTATCGCTGCATCGTTCAACATTCTCCGTAGCCGTATCGACCACTTCGGTGTAACACAGCCCAATATCCAGCGTATGCCCAACTCTAACCGTATTATGGTTGAGTTGCCGGGTGTTAAGGAGCCCGAGCGTGTGCGTAAGCTTTTGCAGGGTTCTGCTTCATTGGAGTTCTGGGTGACATACGACGCTGCTGAGATTCTTCCTATCTTGGCTGAGGCTGACCAGTTGATTAAGCAGACAGCTCCCGCTGCTGCTGAGCAGGCAGAGCAGGCTACTGGCTTGGCTGCTGAGGTATCTGAGACAGCAGAGCAGAGCGCAACAGGTTTCTCTCGTGAAAACAATCCCTTGTTCGCACTTCTCGACCCCTCATTCGCAGGTAACTGTGTAGTAGGTGCTGCTGCAACAGCCGATATGCCCGCTATCAACGCATATCTTGCTCTTCCCGAGGTTCAGAACCTCTTGCCCGCAGACCTCGAGTTGATGTGGGGTATCAAGGGTGAGCCTATGTTCGATAACCGCGTATGCTTGTACGCTTTGCGTTCTATTGACGGCAAGCCTGCAATGGACGGTAGCGCAGTATCAACTGCTCAGGAGAACTACTCACAGCGTGGTTCTGCCGCTGAGGTTAACCTTATGATGAACGCTAACGGTGCTTCTCAGTGGGCTCAGCTTACAGGTCAGAACATCGGTAAGCCTATCGCTATCGTATTGGATGGCTATGTATACTCTGCTCCCAATGTACAGAACAAGATTGAGGGTGGTAGCTCAGTTATTACTGGTAACTTCACTATCCAGGAGGCTCAGGACTTGGCTAATGTATTGAAGTCAGGTAAGGTTCCCGCTCCTGCTCGTATCATTCAGGATACAGTGGTTGGTCCCTCACTCGGTGAGGAGTCTATCAACGCAGGTATGATTTCATTCGTATTGGCATTCTGCTTGGTACTTCTTTATATGGGCTTGTTCTACAAGACCGCAGGTTGGTTGGCGGATATTGCATTGGTACTTAACATCTTCCTTTTGATGGGTGTATTGGTATCATTCGGTTCAGTATTGACATTGCCCGGTATCGCAGGTATCGTACTTACAATGGGTATGGCCGTGGATGCGAATGTGATTATCTACGAGCGTATCAAGGAGGAGCTGCGTGGTGGTAAGGGTATCGCACTTGCTATCAAGGACGGTTTCTCTAATGCTTACTCGGCTATCATCGACGGTCAGTTGACAACAATCATCACAGGTATCGTGTTGTTTGTATTCGGTAACGGTCCTGTTCAGGGCTTCGCTACTACTTTGGTAATCGGTATCTTGACATCAGTATTCTGTGCAATCTTCATCACTCGTATGTTGATTGAGAAGGTTGTTGAGAAGAAGGGTACACTCTCATTCTCTCGTCCTTGGTCAGAGAACTGGTTGGCTAATGTTAAGTTCGACTTTATCTCTAAGCGTAAGAGCTCATATATCCTCTCTGGTTCGTTGGCAGTATTGTCAATCATCTCATTGGCTACTATCGGTTTGAACACAGGTGTTGATTTCACAGGTGGTCGTACTTATGTAGTTCGCTTCGACCAGAATGTATCTGCTGAGGATATTCGCGTAGCTTTGGATGGAGTATTGGTTAGCGACGACGCTGCTAAGTCTTCTGTTGAGGTTAAGCAGTACGGTGGCGAGAACCAGATGCGTATCATCACTCAGTACAAGTATGACGATACATCAGAGGAGACAACAGCAGAGGTAGATGCTTTGATTTACGAGGCATTGAAGGGCTTCTATTCATATCCTATCACTCTCGACCAGTTCTCAAGCACACAGGAGGATGTTAATGGTATCATCTCTTCTGAGAAGATTGGTCCCGCTATCGCTAAGGATATGATTTTCGGTGCTATGTACGCTGTGTTGTTCTCACTCATCGCTATCGGTCTTTACATCACTATCCGATTCAAGCGTTGGCAGTGGGCAACAGGTGCTACCGTTGCACTTGCTCACAATGTATTCTTGGTTATTGGTATCTTCTCTATGTTGTACCACATTATGCCTTTCAACTTGGAGGTTAACCAGGCGTTCATTGCGGCTATCTTGACTATCATCGGATACTCTATCAACGATACAGTGGTTATCTTCGACCGTATCCGTGAGTTTATCGCTCTTTATCCCAAGCGTGATATCAAGGAGAACATCAACAACGCTATCTGCTCGACTTTGTCGCGTACTATGAATACATCAGCAACAACTCTTGTTACCTTGCTTGCAATCTTCATCTTCGGTGGTGAGAACTTGCGTGGTTTCGTATTCGCGTTGTTGTTGGGTATCATTATCGGTACTTACTCATCAGTATTCGTTGCTACACCTATTGCATACGACATCTTGCGTCGTTCTGACAAGAAGGTTAAGTAATAATATTTATTCGTAAATATGAGAAAATAGGTTGCTCCTTATGGTAGCAACCTATTTTTTTATAACTTTGCATTAGATATGAGTGGTGCTATGAATAAATTGAAAGCTTTTGGTCGATTTGCAAAGAGTTCTATCTCTCCTGCGTTCATTATGTTGATGTGCGCATCGTTTATTATGTGGTATATCTTGAAGCTGCAATACACCTATACCACAGATTACTCCGTATTGGTTAATATCAATGGCGAGCGTCTGCGTGTTCCCTGCGTTATCGAGGGCAAGGGTTCTAATCTGTTGGCTTATAGAGTAACACACCGAGAGATAAAGATTCCCTTGAATGACCTTAAATACACCATCGATAGCCAGCTCAGCGTAGAGGCTGCAACGGTTGTCGATAGCATCATCATCGACCCGCAATCTATGCACAGTGCTATCTCGATTCGATTTAGCGATATTAAAGTTATCTCGGTGGGAGATGTTCCGCCATTGAGTATGCACGACTTGCAGTCGGCGGAGGGTAAATAAAAAGTAGATAATGGAAAATCCTTCTATATATAAAATAGGTATTACGGGTGGCATCGGTAGCGGAAAGAGTACTGTTTGCCGCCTTTTGGCAGATAGAGGTGTCGCTGTCTACGACTCGGACGCGCGTGCCAAAGCCCTGATGAACGAGAGCGAGTCGTTGCGTGCGGCTCTCGTAGAGACTTTTGGTGAGGAGTGCTATACGGCTGATGGACTCGATAGAAGCTACCTCGCAGGCCGTGTTTTTGGCGATGCCGAGGCTCTTGCACAGCTCAATGCTATTGTTCATCCCGCTGTGCGAGTAGATTTTAGAGAGTGGGCGTCAGTGCAGAGTAGTAAATATGTCGTTTTGGAGAGTGCGATACTCTTCGAGGCTGGCTTTGAAAACGAGGTAGACGCTACACTTGTTGTCCTTGCACCCTTGGAGGAGCGTGTGCGCCGTACTGCCGAGCGTGATGGCGTTGACCGCGAGACGGTCTTGAAGCGCATTGCGCATCAGATGAGCGATGACGAACTGCATAAGAGAGCAAGCAGAACGCTGGTGAACCTGCGTATGGATTATTTGGAGAGCGATGTAGAACAGTTGCATAAGATGTACTGCTATGAGGCTGGGCGACAGTGATTTGGATTTGTCGCAGCCGCAGGTGATGACCATTGTCAATGTAACCGATGACTCGTTTTTTGCCGGCAGCCGCACAATCAACAAGCAGGCTATCGTAACTCGTGTCCAGCAAGCTTTGGAGGCGGGTGCTACGATGTTCGATGTCGGAGGCTACTCGTCGCGCCCGGGAGCTAAGGAGCTATCCGTGGAGGAGGAGTGGAGCCGTGTCAGAGTGGGTTTGGAGGCTGTGCGTAGTGTTGCCGCAAATGTTCCTACATCGGTTGATACTTTCCGTTCGGAGGTTGCACGCCGTGCTGTGGAGGAGTTTGGTGAGTTGATAATCAACGATATTTCTGCGGGCGAGTTGGATAGCGAGATGATTGATGTTGTGGCGCAGTACAGGCTGCCCTATGTCGCAATGCATATGCGTGGTACGCCGCAGACTATGCAATCCGATACGCATTACGAGAATGGCGTGGTAGCCGAGGTGTGCCAATATTTCGAGCGCAAATGCGTGGAGTTGAAGAGGCGTGGTGTGGAGCGCATAATCCTCGACCCGGGTTTTGGTTTTGCCAAGAGTTTGGAGCAGAATTATGAACTACTCGCAGGTCTTAATAGCCTATGTGCTATGGGTTATCCCGTGCTGGCGGGAGTGTCGCGCAAGTCTATGATATATAAATTGTTGGGAATCTCGCCCGACGAGGCACTAAATGGCACGACGGCCCTAAATTGGGAGGCGCTGAGACAGGGTGCAACAATACTTAGAGTTCACGATACTCGCGAGGCTTCTCAGGTAGTGAGACTGTTTAATGAATACAAAAAAAGGTTGTCTGTGTAGACAACCTTTTGCGTTATGTTTGGGCTATTACTCGCCCCACAAGTTGCGAGGATATACGCCAGCCTCAATCAACTCCTCAATCTTTGCTACGAGCTGAGGCTTGTCTGCCTGATATGTTACGCCAAACCAGTTAGCGGTAGTTGAGAGCACCTTCAACTTCGATGTGCCACTGCCAACCAACTCATTAACCATCAACGGAATGAAGAACTCAGCTTTGAGGTTTGCCTGTGTAGCAGGGTCTGCCAAGAAGTTCTTGAAATACTCCTCTGAGTATGTGAAGTAGTCGGGTGTGAAACCAAACAAGTTCATCGATACGGGAGTATTCTCCTCCAATGCCTCGTCCTCGCCCAAGTCGTGGAACACGATTGTACCCTCGGCGTTGCGCTCAATCTTTGTGCGCTCAACAATCGATGAGAGGAAGTTGTTCTCATCAACAGAGCATACACCGCGCGATACGGTACCATTCTCCGAGAGAGTCTTGTTTACCTCGTAACCTACCATACAGTAGTGGTTTGACTCGCCACCACGCTGGCTCAAATACTCGCCAATAACCTTGTATGCATCAGCACCGTAGAAGTCATCGGCATTAATCACAGCAAAAGGCTCCTTGATTACATCCTTGGCCATAAGCAGAGCGTGGTTTGTTCCCCACGGCTTCTCGCGACCCTCGGGAAGTGTGAAGCCCTCGGGCAGGTAGTCTAACTCCTGATATACAATCTCCACCTCAATCTTGCCACCAAAACGCTCCTTGTTGAATACCGCAGTAAAGGCATCAGCAAATGAGTGGCGAATAACAAATACCACCTTGCCAAATCCGGCACGAATGGCATCATAAATAGAGTAATCGATGATAGCCTCGTTGTTGGGGCCCACTCCGTCCATCTGTTTCAAGGCGCCGTAGCGTGAACCCATGCCGGCAGCCAAAACAAGTAGTGTAGGTTTTACCATAATTGCTTTTTGTTAAATTGTAATTATGCAAATGTAGTAAAAAATCATTGATTTATACCCGTATTCCCAAAAATAATAGCCCATTTGGTGGCGTTTTATTCTCAATGAGGAACTTTGCCCGTGGGTGAGGTAAAAAATGGCCACTAAAAAGGGTGATTTACCCATTTTTTGAGTATCTTTGTTCGATTATAGCAACTCAAAGTATGAAGGAGAGGAGAGTAAAAATAAAGAACCTGTTTCGCAAGATGCGATTCAGCGTAAATGACCCCATCAGCCACGAGGAGGAGTGGAGTCAGCATATTACGCCTATTGGTTTGTTGGGTAGTTTGGCCGCTTTCTGTCTGGTGCTGTTTTTGTTGGTGCTTGTATTGGTTGCCTACACGCCCATTCTTGATATTTTCCCGGGTTATCGCACCGCTGCCGAGAAGACTCACGACGAGTTGGTGCAGAATGTTATGCGTCTGGATTCGTTGGAGCGTCGTATGAACGATATGCTCACCTATAACGAGAATATCGCAATGATTCTCGAAGGCCGTACCCCCGTGGTGCGCACCCCGCTGAGTGATGGCGATACCGTAAAACTCGACAAGACTCTGGTGCCTCCCTCGCAGTTCGACTCATTGTTGCGCGCGCAGATGGAGGGCGATGGCGACTACTCGCTGGCTCGCACCTTGCAGAGCCGTCAGCAGGGCGGTAAACTTATCTTTGCGGCACCCGTCGAGGGTATCATCACACGCCACTTCTCGCGCGAGGATAACTATCTTGGCGTAGGTATTCAGGCTGCCCCCAACGCTCCCGTAACAGGAATAGACGATGGTGTAGTTGTTGATGTTGCGACCCACGGCGAGAAGGGAGCAGTTGTTGCTGTGCAGCATTTCAACGGCTTCGTGTCGATATATCGCAACCTCTCGCGGGTGCTTGTATCCAAGGGCGAGAGCATCAAGAGCCGTCAGGTTATTGGCTATAACGCTATGCCGTCGGTTGGCGACCGTACTAACCCCATCGTGGAGATGGAGATATGGAATGAGGGTAGAGCCGTTGACCCCGAAGCCTATATTGTATTCTAAATCTGAATTTTATCACAATGAAACAACGATTATCCATTCTCGGCTCGACAGGTTCTATCGGAGTACAGACTCTCGATATTGTGGCCGAAAATCCCGATATGTTTGAGGTTACATCGCTCGTAGCAGGCCGTAATTGGGAACTGTTGGCGCGTCAGGCTGTGGAGTTTGATGTGGACAGTGTTGTTATTGCCGATGAGTCTAAATATGAGCTGTTGCGAGAGGCGCTTGCCGCTTACCCCATAAAGGTATATACGGGTAGCGACGCTATATGCGAAGTTGTGCGCAGCTCTACGGTCGATGTCGTAGTTAATGCTTTGGTGGGCTATGCGGGTCTGCACCCCACGATTGCAGCCATCGAGGCGGGTAAGAAGATTGCCTTGGCAAACAAGGAGACGCTGGTTGTTGGAGGTGACTTGGTTATGCGTATGGCTGTCGAGAAGCAGGTGCCTATCCTGCCCATTGACTCCGAGCACTCTGCTATCTTTCAGTGTCTTGCGGGTGAGCAGTCGCCCATTCGTCGCTTGATTGTTACTTGTAGTGGTGGCGCTCTGCGCGATGTCCCTGCTTCGGAGTTGGCCTCTGTTACGCCCGAGCGTGCGTTGAAGCATCCGCAGTGGAGTATGGGTGCGAAGATTACCATCGACTCGGCTACGCTCGTGAACAAGGGCTTCGAGGTTATCGAGGCGCATTGGTTGTTTGGTGTTGATGCCGATAAGATTTCGGTGTTGATTCACCCCCAGTCTATCGTACACTCTATGGTGGAGTTCGAGGATGGCGCTATCAAGGCGCAGCTCGGCACGCCCGATATGCATATGCCTATCAGCTACGCACTTATGTTCCCTCAGCGTGCATCGCGTCCTCAGGAGCGTTTTGACTTCCTGGCAAATCCTACCCTTACATTTGCCGAGCCCGACAGGGTGAAGTATCCGGCGCTTGATATTGCATACGACTGTATGCGCCGTGGAGGTACTGCATCGTGCGTGATGAATGGCTCTAACGAGGTTGCTGTGGCGGCATTCCTTGCTGGCAAGTGCCGTTTCACGGATATCACCGCATCTATCGAGTATGCCCTCAGCAAGGCTAAGTTCGTCGCTTGCCCTACGCTGGCCGATTACGAGGCCTCAAACGAGGAGTCGCGTGCGCTTGCTGCCGAGTATCTTAAATTGAAATAAACAAAAAAGTTATATAATGGAAATTTTAATCAAGGTTCTACAATTTTTTATGAGCTTGTCACTCTTGGTGGCAATTCACGAGTTTGGTCATTTTATTATGGCACGCGTCTTTAAGATTCGTGTCGAAAAATTCTATATCTTCTTTGACCCGTGGTTCTCGCTCTTCAAGTGGAAGCGTGGAGAGACCGAGTATGGTGTTGGCTGGTTGCCTTTGGGTGGCTATGTCAAGATTGCAGGTATGATTGACGAGAGTATGGACTTGGAGCAGATGCAGGCTCCTGTTCAGCCGTGGGAGTTCCGCGCCAAGCCTGCGTGGCAGCGTTTCTGCGTGATGGTTGCGGGCGTTGTGATGAATGTCTTGTTAGCGATGATGATTTACACAGGTATCCGCTACGCCTACGGCGAGTCGTATATGGCCAACGAGGATGCCAAGTGGGGTTATGTCTTCAACGAGTCAGCCGAGAAGATGGGCTTCCGCGATGGTGATAAGTTCGTATCGGTTGATGGCGTGGAGGTTGACGATGTAAACGAGGTGCGCTCTAAGTTGTTGCTTACCAAGGAGGATAGAGCCATTATCGTTGAGCGCGATGGCGAGCAGGTGGCATTCACCATTCCTTTTGAGCAGTTGTTGGAGATGCGTCGTAATCGCGAGTACGAGGACCTCTATATGTTGTGCCTGCCCTTCTTTATCGACTCATTGGCTTCTGCCTCGGCTATCGATGCAGGTTTGAAGGTTGGCGACCAGGTGGTTGCGCTTAACGGCACGCCGAGCATTGGTGCATCGCAGATAACAGAGCTCTTGCAGCAGCATAAGGGTGATACCGTTACACTTACCGTGTTGCGTGGTGGTGCTGAGAATGATTTGTTGGTGCCCATCAACGCGGAGGGTAAAATCGGCGTGATGTTCAAGGCCGATATCTTCCAGCCCCGTACACGCTCTTTCACATTCTTGCAGGCTATCCCCGCAGGTGTGTCGCTCGCTTTTGATACTATTGCCGACTATTGGCAGCAGTTGAAACTTATCTTCCAGCCCAAGACCAAGATGTACGAGGAGTTGGGCGGCTTTATCGCTATCGGTAATATCTTCCCCTCGGAGTGGAATTGGTTGCAGTTCTGGACAATGACAGCGTTCCTATCGATTATCTTGGCTGTGATGAATATCCTGCCTATCCCGGGCTTGGACGGCGGTCACGCTCTGTTTACCCTCTGGGAGATGATTACAGGCCGTAAGCCGAGCGATAAGTTCCTGGAGATTATGCAGTATATCGGCTTTGCGATTCTGTTTGCACTGCTGATTTACGCCAACGGAAACGATATTTATCGCCTCTTTACAAAGTAAAATGGCAAAGATTAAGAAGGCATATTTCTGTCGCGAGTGCGGCTTTGAGGCGCCCAAGTGGTTGGGTCGCTGCCCCTCGTGTGGCGAGTGGAATACATTCACCGAGGAGATTATCGCCAAGAGCAGTAATACTTCTTCGGTTGCCGCAGCTGTTGCTACGCCCGCCGCACCCCCGCAGCGTGTGAGCGAGATACAGCGCTCGACACATAAGCGACTGGATTTGTGTAATGCCGAGGTAAATCGTGTGCTTGGCGGTGGCTTGGTGCCGGGGTCACTTATCCTGCTGGGAGGTGAGCCGGGTATTGGTAAGTCGACACTTAGCCTGCAAATAGCTCTTACCAGCCACTCGCTCAAAACACTCTATGTCTCGGGTGAGGAGTCTGCCGAGCAGATTGGTATGCGTGCCGAGCGATTGGGCATAGGTAACGAGGAGTGTTACATCTACTCGGAGACCTCGCTCGAAAATATCCTCACGCAGATGAATGAGTATAAGCCCGATGTTGTGGTGATTGACTCTATACAGACTATCTTTACCGACACTGTTGATTCTTCGGCTGGTAGTGTATCGCAGATTAGAGAGTGTGCCGCAGCATTGTTGAAGTATGCCAAGAGTACGGGCACTTCAATCTTTATCATTGGCCACATCACAAAGGACGGAACTATCGCTGGCCCTAAGATTTTGGAGCATATAGTCGATGTGGTGTTGCAATTCGAGGGCGATGGAAATAATATCTATCGTATCTTGCGTGGCATAAAGAATCGCTTTGGTGCAACCTTCGAGATAGGTGTTTTCGAGATGCTGGACAATGGCCTGCGTGCCGTGGAGAACCCCTCGGAGATTCTTTTGTCGCACTACGAGGAGCCGCTGAGTGGTATTGCTGTGGGTGCTTCGGTAGATGGTATTCGTCCATACCTTATCGAGGTGCAGGCGTTGGTGAGCAACGCTGCCTATGGCACACCGCAACGCAACGCTACGGGCTATGACCCGCGCCGTATGGGTATGTTGCTGGCCGTGTTGGAGAAACGAGTGGGTTTGAAGATGTTTCAGAAAGATGTCTTTTTGAACTTCGCAGGTGGCTTCCGCGTGGCAGACCCGGGTTTGGACTTAGCTATCGTGGCGGCTGTTATATCGTCGTATTATGATAGACCTATTGCCGATGGAGTATGCTGTGCTGGCGAAATTGGCCTCTCAGGCGAGGTGCGCCCCGCACCACGAACAGAGCAGAGAGTGAGCGAAGCTGCTCGACTTGGTTTCCGCCGCATTGTAGTCTCGGGATTTCTGCGCAAGGGTGTTAAGATGCCCAAGGGAATTGAGGTCGTATATATAAATAATATAGGAGAGTTACCACGAGCGCTTTTCTGCGAGGAGATATAGAAGTGGTATACGATTTGCATAAGGTTGTCCGATTATCGGCAACCTTATTTTTTTATATATGACAGTCAACGAATTAAACTCTCTTACGGCTCGCAATCGCTTGGTGCTGGTCGACTTCTACGCCTCGTGGTGTGGGCCCTGCAACGCCTTGCGACCTATTATAGATACCATCGAACGACAGTTTGGTAGTACGGTGGATATATTGCGTGTCGATGTGGACCAATACGAGAGTGTCGCTCTTGTTGAACATTACCGCATAATGTCCGTGCCCACGATTATGATTTTCCGCCGTGGGCGTATGCTGTGGCGCAATACGGGTATGGTTACACTTGAAACATTGGCAGATGTTATCCGCCGATTCGATAGGGTGGAGGTCTATTAAAACTCCATTCGCCAGCTCATCTCCTCGGCTAGATAGCTCGCTGCGGGTGAGTCGGAGGCACGCTTCTCTGCGTAGTCAACCACGCTCTTTACCTCGCTACGCACCTGCTCGTTGTTATATGCTGCCGCGAGCAAAGCCACAGCGCCCTGCGCTATGATGCGAGATGAGGGCCAGCGCTCGATGATAGACTGCACGCCAAGAACTACATCGCCCTGCTTCGTAAGCTCGCTTCGTGCCGCCGCCATCAATGCCGCGTATGCACAAAACTCACTCTCGACCTCGCTCCACGCCGAATATATCTTGGGGAAGATTGGGGTGTGGGGTAGCAGTGTGAATGCCATCTCCTCGGCAACCTCCGAGTTTATCACTCCCTCAGCCCACAGGCCCATCTCCTCGGCTGTTATATCTTCTGCCTTTGCAATGTGTAGAGCTGCCAAACGCAACTCGCGAACCTGCTGCTTGTATAGATACAGAGCCAAGTCGTGGTCCTTCTCCACCTCGCCTGCTATCTGGCGCACGGTGGGCAGGCTGACACCATAGTTAAGTCCATAGTCGGCACCATAGTAGTACATAGCATCTGCCACGGCTCCATTCATCTGCTTGCGCATAGCGCCCAGCAGGGCTATCATCTGAGAAGTTTTGTTGTCAGCCATAATAAAAATGGGCTGCCTCGGGGACAGCCCTTATTCTTTTAGAGTTATTATTTCTTGATTAGAGGATTTGCGATGTAAACCGTGCGACCCAACTCGAAGATGGGCAGTACAGCCTCGCCTACAACCTTGTCGCCAACTGCAACAGTGCAGGTTGCGTTGTCGGCCACGCGTACCATAAGCGCAGTCTTATCCTTGTTGGGGTCAACCTCCTTGATTGAGTTCAGCTTGGGAACCTCGCCCGAGTGCTTCAAGTTGAGCTTTACCTCGGTGCCGTTAGCATTAGATGCCGAAACCAAGCCTGCTGCATTAGAAATCTTTGCAATGGTGAAGCTCTCAGCTCCTGTCATAGGAACAACCACGCGCTTGCTGAAAGTAGATACAACCTTTTTGCCCAAGAACAACTCCAACAAAGCCTGCTCCTGTGCAGCCAAGGCCTCCAATGCATCCTTCAAACCGCCACCAAATACATTCTCACCAGCATCACCCGTAATCAACTCCATACGCTTCTTGCGGATAGTGAAGATTGACTGCGCAGCCTGCGATGCCGCATTCTCCACAGTTATGGGTGACATACTCAGGCGGTCGGGCAAAACCTTCGGGAACTCGTTGATGGTATTCATATGCGACTCAACCGCTGTGCTTGCAGGTGCCATCGCGCTACCCTGAGAAGCCTCGCGGCAAGTCATTATCGAAATCTTGGCATCGGTGATGGTGTATGTTGTCTTGTCCACCAGTGAGCCACGCACATCCAAATACTTCTGCGCATAGCGAGCATAAGGGCCAACGATTACCTGCTCCTTCTCCACTGTAAGCTCCACAACGAGTGTTGTCGAGGGGTCAGCCACAACGATACTACCGTCAGCTGCCTGATATGGACCTACTACCTGATAATTGTTATTCTGTGCCGACGCTGCTGTGCAAAACATCACGAGGAGCGCCAATGTTGAAAAAATGTGCTTCATAGCAAAATCTTTAATCTATATTCAGCAAATATAATCTATTTGTGTGATATATCAAAATTTAAGATAAAAATCCTTCGTCAGCTCGCGGTATTCGGCGCTATAACCGTGGCGACCGTTATTCTCAATTACAATCTTATCTATGGCGGGTGGCTCGGCAGGCGGCTGGGTTTTCAGCTCAGCCATTATGCGTCGTGTGCCACTCGTTGGTGTTGACCATATATGACACTCCCTTACGGTGAAGAGCACTCCGCGGGCCGCTGAACGAAATCGCTCCATCTCCGTTGTGGGGAGTATCAGGGCGAAGTGCCCGTCCTCTTTTAGTAATCTTACGACCCCATCCACCAGCTCCTCGAACGGAAGCGTGGCCGTATGGCGTGCCGTGCTGCGTGCTGCATCGGGCGAAAGTTGTGAGTCAATGAAATATGGCGGATTGGAGATTATCGCATCAAACCTCTCCTCTGGCCCGAACTCCTGCAAAGGGCTGTTTACCACCTCTATACGCTCTGCCCACGGCGACGCGGCGACATTCTCTCGCGCTTGTAGAACGCACTCCTCGTCAATATCTATGGCTGTGATTTTAATCTCTGCGGCTCGCTGTGCCGCCATAATTGCTATGAGTCCCGTGCCTGTGCCCACATCCAACACGCATCCACTCTGCGGGAGCGATGCCCACGCGCCCAGAAGCGTGCCATCCGTTCCGACCTTCATCGCGCAACGGCTGTGGTCAATATGAAACTGCTTGAATGTAAATCCCTTGCCGCCCATCTTTAATCCTTTAAGAATCCATCTATGCCTGCACCGAAGAGCGAGTAGTCGTATCGCACGGGGTCCTCGGCATCAAACTCACGCAGTGCGGCGGTAATCTCGGCCGTAGCCTTCCAGTCGTTCTGCTTGCGATTGAGCAGACCCAATGCGCGACCCATATTTCCTGTGTGCAGATCGAGCGGCAGGTAGAGTGCCGACATCGGTATCTTGCGCCATAGGCCGAAGTCCACGCCGCGCTCATCGCGACGCACAAACCAGCGTAGGTACATATTTAGGCGCTTGCACGCTGCACCTTTATCTATTGATGAGAGATGTTTCTCGCAGTGAGGTGTGTGGTCACAGCCGAAAAACTCGGCTCTGAAATCCGACAATACCTGTGCCATATCCTGTGTAGCCTCATATTGGCTCTCGAAAAACTCGCCTATACCTCCGTGGCGCTCGATGATGTGGCGCATACAGAGTACAAAATCGGTAAAATCCTGACCGTTGAATGTGCGATGTACATACGATTGCAGATGCGCAAGCTCCTTATCGGATGCGTTGCGAACAAAATCCGCTGGTGCATCGTCCATATAGTTCATCATACGGCGGGCGCTCTTGACAATGGCCTTGCGGTTGCCCCACGCTATGGCGGCGGCCAAGAATCCTGCAATCTCGCGGTCGTGGCGGTCGCTGAATGAGTGGGGTATGCTTATCGGGTCGGGCTCGATGAACTCTGGACGATTGTACTTATCGTGCAGATGTTCAAGCAGGTCGCGCAGCTCTTCTCTCTCCATACTCTTACAGAATTAAACCGTCACGCATCGTAATCTTGCGGTCGGCCATCGAAGCCAAGCCGTCGTCGTGCGTTACGATAACCGTTGTCTGTCCCAGTTCATCGCGCAGACGGAAAAAGAGCGAGTGTATCTCATCGCGATTCTTTGTGTCGAGGTTTCCCGAGGGCTCATCTGCCAACAGCAGGGCGGGATGGTTGACGATGGCGCGTGCAATGGCTACACGCTGCTGCTCGCCACCCGACAATGCGCTGGGCTTGTGTGTTGTACGGTCGCTCAGATTCATCATCTTCAACAACTTTACGGCCTCCTGCTCGGCATCACTTCTGCTGCGACCAGCAATTAGCGCCGGCATCATTACATTCTCCAACGCCGTGAACTCGGGCAGCAGGTGGTGAAACTGAAAAACAAAGCCAATGTGGCGGTTGCGGAAGTCCGATAACTGATTGTCGTTCATCTTGCCAACCTCCACGCCGTCAATTGTGAGCGAGCCGCTATTCATTGCCGATAGTGTGCCGATAATTTGCAGTAGGGTGGTCTTTCCTGCGCCACTCTGGCCCACGATTGACACCACCTCCGAGCGCTTCACTTCGAGCGAAACACCCTTTAATACTTCCAGCGAGCCGAAACTCTTATGTATGTCGATAGCCTTAATCATAATGACAAATATACGAATAATTCAAAATTCATAATTCAAAATTACTATAAAAATTTCTCGTCCTTTCCTCGCGGCTCGGCAAAGCGTGGTTGTGAATTTCTAAAAAAAGACAAAGTGATATAGGTTTTCTTGATTTATTTTTGTATATTTGCGTATCACTAATTGTCGGCTATGAGAGCAGGGGTATATACAACACAATCTTGTTTGGTAAGTCATTTCAAGACCTACCCCCCCCTTATTATGTAAATATCAGATATACAGCATTTTGGCTTGATAATAACTCTGCGCGGTTTCGTGCGGGGGTTTTGTCGTATCTTATTGTATAACCTAAATAACACTTAAAACTATGGAGAGAATGAATTATGTTGCACCCGAGTTGGAGATTCTCGAGGTTGCAGTTGAGCAGGGTTTTGCTCAATCAACAGGTGATGGAGGTACTTACGACGGTTTTGGCTCAGAAACACCTCTTTGGCCTTAATTTACAGAATTAAATGTTGAACATCTAAATTTGAAATAGAATTATGAAGAGATTATTGATTGCCGCTACACTTCTTTTTGCGGCAGGTTTTATGGGTTGTGCCAAGAGTGACGATGCGCCCGTGAATAAAGATATTAAGGTTGAGTTTTCGGTTGCGAGTAAGGACTCTTTCATTACAACGCGCGCCGTTAAAAGCGATTGGGCCGACGGCGACCAGATTTTAGTTTTGTTTCAGCCCAACGGCAGTGCTTGGCTTGGCGCAGAGAATAGTAAGGATAATACCATTACTTTAAAATATAAGAAGAGTACTGGTACTTGGAGCCTGACTAAGAATAATTGGGGCGAGACATTGTTAAATAGTACAAATGGAAATTTTCTTGCTGTTCATTACAGAGGCGATATGGCATTGGGTACAGAGGCAGGCTCAATTGGTTATCTGTTTAATTATGCAGCAGGAGAAGTGCTTCGAATGGAGTCTGGCTCATATACAATAACCGATGGTGTGATGGACTTGGGAACATTGGTTCTAAAATTGAGCAATGATGCAGTTCAGTTCTCGGTGCAGGGCTTGGCGTCTAATAGTGATACTTGGGAAATGTGGGTAGCCTACGATGATAAAGGCGGTGATTATAAATATTCGGGTGACGCAGCTTCTCCAGTACAAGGATATAACGCTGGTAAAGTTATTTATAGAACCGATGGCGGTTTTTTAGGAACATATAGTAACGAATGGATGTCAAATGTTGTAAATGGAGATGACCGTTCGTTCTTTGGAACTTTTGATGATAATGAGGTTACAAAAAAATATGTCTTTGTATTAAAGAATGTCACTAAAACAAAATATTACAAATTTGAATATGCTCCATCACCATTTGCTCCGTTGGAAGAGAAGGCTGCTTACCTTTTGCCTCCTTTGACTCTTCAGGGTGATGGCGTAACTCCTGCAGCGGGTTGTTTGTGGAGTGCTTTATAGTAGTTAATTAGTCAGACAAATAACGCGTGATATGCGGGCAACTTCATTGGAGGTTGCCCGTTTTTTGTGGGCTATAATGGGCGGATAAGTAAAAAATCTTGTGTGAATGTGTGGTATTTGAGAAAAAAAGCGTATCTTTGCGCGCTATGTTTAACTAATTAACAATTTTGAGAAATGCCAAAAATGAAAACTAATGCCGCTGCAAAGAAGCGTTTTACTTTCACCGGCACAGGTAAGATCAAGCGTAAGCACGCTTATCACAGTCACATCCTGACAAAAAAGACTAAGAAGCAGAAGCGTAACTTGTGTTATTCTTCAACAGTTTCAGCAGCCGATGAGGCTAAGATTAAGAATTTGTTGGTTAAATAATTAACCTCGATTCGCCAAATTATTTTTTATTAACACACGGGACAAAATAGCCCCAAAGAGTGTGAGAGAATCACACCGCTATGAGTTCCATCAAAAACTTATTTTACTATGCCACGTTCAGTCAACGCTGTTGCGTCACGCGCAAGAAGAAAGAAGGTTTTGAAACTTGCCAAGGGTAACTTTGGTTCAAGGGGAAATGTATGGACAGTTGCGAAAAACACTGTCGAGAAGGGTTTGCAGTATGCATATGCACACCGTCAGATTAAGAAGAGAACATACCGTTCATTGTGGATCACTCGTATCAACGCTGCAGTTCGCGCTTACGGTATGACATATTCAGAGTTTATGGGTAAGGTTAACGCGAAGGGTATCGAGCTCAACCGTAAGGTTTTGGCTGACCTCGCTATGAACGAGCCCAAGGCATTCGAGGCAATTGTTAACGCAGTAAAATAGCCGATAGCCGCTTGCGGCTGTCAAATTAAGCGACTATCCCAACGGGTAGTCGCTTTTTGTTTGCGTATAGATGTACAAAAAGAGGTTGCCCCGCAGGACAACCTCTTGCTACTTATTTAGTTTGCTGGTATTGGCTGTATTATAGAGTTAATATCACCATTGCCCCATTTTGTAGAGCTTCCAGAAGAGGGATAAGTTGCCCAAGCTCCTTTATAAGTATCTACTGCTGACGAGGGTACATAAATCTTTAAATCCGTAGAACTACCTCCGAAACAATGGTGATAATATCCATTATCTCCTCCGTCTATTGCTGGAGGAGTAGTGCGATTGATTGTAACAGATGTAAGTGAGCTACACGAAGAGAAAGCTCTATATTTAATTAGAGAAATATTTTCTCCCATATATACACTTTTAAGACTGCTGCAATTCTGAAAACTCTGTCCTCCTACTGTTGTTACTGATGATAAATCTACTTCGGTAAGCGCAGTGCAGCTATTGAAGCAATAATAACCTAACTCCGTAGCCATTGAGAGGTCAATATTCGCAAGTGCTGTACAATTCCAGAATGTTTGACTTGCGAGAGTGTATTCAGTTGTAGGCATAATTACACTTTGTAGATTCTTGCATTCATTAAATGCACCTGCACCTGTGGTTATCAACTTCGATAGGTCGATAGTGGTGATTGCTGTGTTTAGAAATGCGTTGTTCATTACTGAGTAACCTGCGCCAGTATAACTATCGCCCGATGGCATAGTAACATTTGCAAGGTTGGTGCAGTTTCTAAATGCACTTTGGCCTATGCCGACTGTTGTATTGTCATTATCATCTGTAATGTCTGTTACATTGGGTATATTCACTGTGGTAAGTGCAGAGCAGTTATTGAAAGCATCGGGGTAAATGGTTGTAGCACTTGCCAAGTCAACTGATACAAGGCTGGTGCAATCTCTGAATGCATTTTGACCTACGCTTATAGCCTTTGTTAGGTCAATAGTGCTAAGATTTGAACAACCATTAAATGCACCTGAACTAATTGTATACCCTGCACCTGTTGTGGGCATAACAACCTCTACGAGATTCGGACAAGAATAAAATGCATTAGCATCAATATTGGTAATTGTCTCAGGAAGAATAACTTTGGTAACTGTAAAATCTTTAAATGCAGTCGAAGGGAGTGTTGTCCAAGCCTCTCCTTCTGCTCTTGTGATACGACCAACACCATCGGCGAAGGTGTGCTCAACATTATAGCCACCGGTGTAGACTTTCTTTTTTTCATCTGCATAGTAGATAATAGTATCTGGCGATGTTGCCATCTGGGTGAGTACTACCGTCGGGGTGTAGAGATTACCCGCGCGCAGTTCCTTACCCTCGGGTACGGTGATTGAGCCTTTGTACCACTTGTTGTCGCTGGTGGTGACCCACACATCAATACTCTCACCGGCATCGTAGGCCTTGTTCAGGTAGATATAAATATCATCAGCCTCGGGGGTGCGCTCGATAGTGATGTCGCCATAGGTAACATTAGCAGAAGATGAGCCCTTGTATAAGTAACTGCGCACGATAGAGGTATTCTTTACCACAACCTTTTTAATCTCTGCGTTAGAGAGCGTGATATCATCTACCTTGAATGTGGGGCGGAGCAGCGAAGTGGCGTGATGGAACTCATAGGTAAGACCATCGGTTGACTCCTCCGTAACCATATATGTCTTGCTCTCGTCCAGTTTACCCGTCTGCGTTGTAAGGTCTATGGCGAATCCGCCAGCGTCGGTAGCAGCCGAGGCGGGATAAAAAGCAGAATATTTTGCCTTTCCCGCAGGGAGCGTGCCCGTGAAGGTGTTGCCCTCGGTCTGAGTGAATATTGTTTTTGCCTCTCCGTTAATTACAGCAAACTCTTCGCCCGACTCGTTCCACGCAACCTTGATGTAGGGGTTGTTATCGTCAGTTGAGGGCGTGAGGCTCACGCGTGTAGCGTCGCTGCCAGCTATGGTGGCTGTCACGCTTATCTGCTCGCCCGCGAGGGTGCTGGTAATATCGTCAATCTCGCTCTTGGTGCACGATGTGATAAACATCGTCAGTGCGAGGAGTGCTATACCGAAAAATCTCTGTTTCATCGTCTGTTCTTCATTTAATAGTTAATACTCTATTACCAGCCTCCGTAGCCGTAGTCTGCTGGGTCGGTAGATATGGCAAAGCCTTTCTCAATCTGAATGTCGAGCACCTCGATTTCGGGAGCGATGTAAAGTTTCTTATTCATCTCTTCGTTTTTTTTTGTTAATATGCTTAAAACAAAAAATAGGGATACCGTCCGTGAAGAACGGTTATCCCTATTAAATCACACAATGAGTGGAGCAGCTACCTGCTGTACGCGCGTAAATACCCCCCCCCTCAGCGAGTTGCAGAGAGCGTTAGGTGGTGGCGATATGTAGATAGCGCATCTCATCGTTTACAAATATACATAAATATTTGTTTTGTGAATGCGGTGTTGGCGATTTTTTTTGGATATTTTTCGCCATTTTTTTATTCATTACTCCTCGTCGGCAGGGTAGTGAACACCCAGCTGGCGGCGTACCTCGTCGATAATCTCCATCGTTGAGAGCGACACCGCGTGGCTGTTGATTTGCGACTCGCGGCGACCAGCGAGAATGAGGTCGATGAACTCCGCCACCTCGTAGTAGTATTCGTTGTGTGGGTCTTGCTTGCTGAGCATCTCGCCCTCTGCGCGCTTCTCCTGACCCGAGGCGGGAGCCTGACGCGGGTAGAAACGCACCTCGGTGGGGGTCTGTATGCGGTCGATAAGTATATTTCCATCTTCACCCTCAATCTCGGCGGGGAGGTGCGAGTTGGCAATCTTCGAGTAGAGCACGGTGGCGTTCATACCATCGTACTGCATATTCACTGCGCCCTGACCATCGGCACCGCTCTCCAAGACAATGCCCTGCGCCGCTATTGACTTCGGCTTGCCGAACAGAGCAACCAGCGGGTAGATGGTGTAGACACCAATATCCATCATTGCACCATTCGACAGCTCGGGGCGGAAGGCGTTGAGCACGATGCCCTCCTTGTACTTATCGTAACGCGACGAGTATTGGCAGAACGATGCGAAGTAACGGCGCGGCGTGCCTATGCGGTGCAGATTCTCCTTTACCGACAGGAAGTTGGGACTGAGCGTACTCTTCATAGCCTCCATCAGCGTTACGCCATACTTCTCGGATGCGGCAATCATCGCCGCCGCCTCGCGAGCATTTGATGCCATCGGCTTCTCGCATAGGACATGTTTGCCGTGGCTCATACCCAAAATACTCTGCTGGGCGTGCATATAGTTGGGTGAGGCGATGTAGATTGCGTCCACCTTATCGCTCGCGGCCATCTCTTCGAGCGAGGTAAAGATGTGTGGTATGTTGTGCTTTGCGGCGAACTCCTCACCACGCTCGCGCGTGCGAGAGCATACGGCAGCAAGTTCGAAGCGCTCATCCTCGCGTGCACCCGCGATAACCCAGTCGGTGATAAAATTGGTGCCGACAACACCGAAACGAACCTTTTTCATTCTGAAAAACTGCTAAAACTCAACCTTGGGGGCCTGTGATGCGCTCTCGTCAGCCTCGTAATATGGCTTCTGGTCGAAGCCGAAAATCATCGCAACGATATTTGCGGGGAACTGTCTTACGGTTACATTGTAGGCGTTGGTAGCATCGTTGAAGCCCTTGCGAGCTACGGTTATGCGGTTCTCGGTACCCTCCAACTGGGCCTGCAACTCCAAGAAATTCTGGTTTGCTTTCAGGTCGGGGTAGTTCTCCGATACGGCGATAAGACGACCAAGGGCAGATGTTACAGCCGACTGAGCCTTCTGGAACTCGGCCAGCTTCTCGGGCGTGAGCTCGTCCATAGAGATATTTACCGAAGTGGCCTTCGAGCGTGCATCAACAACAGCCGCGAGTGTAGACTCCTCGTGTGCTGCGTATCCCTTCACCGTAGATACGAGGTTGGGAATAAGGTCGGCACGACGCTGGTATTGCGTCTCAACATTCGACCAAGAGCTCTTTACAGCCTCCTCCATAGTAACCATCTTGTTGTAGGTCGAGCAAGAGGTTAATGAAAACAGGGCAACGATTGCCACCAAAATAATCTTTTTCATAGTATTGTCGTTTTTATTGTTATTCCTAATCCTAAATTTTGAATTTTGAATTCTCCTTCGCTACCATCGTGAGCCTGCGCCGCCACCGCCAAATGAGCCGCCGCCCCAGCCGCCACCGAACGAGCCTCCTCCAAATGAGCCTCCGCCTCGGCCAAAGCCGCCACCCATAATTATCGGGCCTCCGCCACCACGACGATTGTTGTGTGTGGAGTCGTAGTCCTGGCGTTTGCGCTTCACAACTCTTCCGCACTTCGTGCAGATGTAGGTATCCTCGTAGGTTGTTGCGCCGAAGTTGTGGCTTATGACCCTTGCCGACTCTTTCTGCAATGTTATCTTTTTACAGTTGGGGCATCTTCGTGATTCGCGTACCGCCAGAAAGAGTATTCCCATTCCGCCAAACATTATAAGGGTGAAGAAGGCTATCATTCCGAATACGGATTCGTCACCACTCTCGATAAAATCATCATTCCCGCCAGCATCCAACTCGCTGCCATTTAGCACCGCGCGCAGAGCTTCAAGGCCTGCGACCATACCGCCACTATAATCTCCATCGCGGAAGTAGGGTAGCATATACTGCGTCTGAATGCGCTTGCACATTGCATCCGTCAGCACGCCCTCCACGCCATAACCCGTCACGAAACGAATCTCGCGTGCCTGCTCGACAAGCAGAATACCTATTCCACTGTCGCTCTTACTTCCTACACCCCACTTCGAGAATAGCTCGTATGCAAACTCAAACACATCGTCCGAATCTATCTCCGCCACGGCCACCACGGCGGTCTGTGCTATCCCGCGATGACGCAGGTCGTAGCATATAGAGTCTATCTTCGCAACTGCCCCCTGCGATAATATCCCATCGGGATTAGATGTGAAGCGATAGCGGTTGCCTATCTGCACATTGGGTATCTCCTCCACGCTGTAAGGTCGAGCCTCTGTCGCGTGGCAGGCGATAAATAGTAGGATTATGGCTAATAGTCGTTTCATCAAAGTTATTTTCTCTTATTTATATAATAAGGTATAGCCCCACGGTTCAATATCCTGCTCGAAGTGTGTCGGGATAATAACCTTCTCACCTGTTAGGGCATTGGTGTACTCGCCCGCATAAATGCCGTTGTTGTAGTCAGCGTGAATGGTGTAGGGCGAGAGGTTCATTATCGCCATCACGCGGCTATCGCCCTTCTCGCGGATGAATGTCATCAGACAATCTTTGGCATTGTTCTCTATCTCAATTGTGCGACCACCCTCTTCGCCAGCCTGCAATGCAGCCTGCGAGTGTTTCAAGACTGTAAGCTTGCGGTATAACTCGGTGTCGCCACACTCCTTGTATCTCTCGGTGGGGATATAGTCGCGCTCGAAGAATTCAAACGAGTGGTCGTAACCAACCTCCTGACCTGTGTATATGAGTGGCATAGCCGCCTCCCACACAAATGTCAGCGCTGTCATCACCTCGCGTGCCGCTCCAAAGCGGTCGAACTCGCTACCGCTCCACGAATTTTCGTCGTGGTTTGATGTGAACATCATCTTCATAGCGTATCCCGGGTAACGCTCGCGGTCGCTGTACATCATATTACGCAGGTCCCATACACGACGCTCGCCCTTGGCAATGGCGCACATTATGTGGTGAATCTCCCACGCATAGCACATATCAAAGGCCTTGTCAAAAAGATTTAACTCCTCGGCCTCGGCCAACATAAAGATGTCTGGCTTCACCGCGCGCAGCACAGCCGTAGCCTTCTGCCAGAACTCTATCGGCACGAGCATAGCCATATCGCAACGGAATCCGTCGATGTTGTGATTCTCCACCCAATAGCGCATCGCCTCAATTTGACCTCGCCATACATCGTGGTTGGCGTAGTTGAGTTTTGCCGTATCGGTCCAATCCCACGGCACCTTTGCCGAGCCATCTGCCTCGCGCTCGTACCAATCTGCCGACTTTGTTCTCAGCCATTTCGCATCGCGCGCTGTGTGATTTGCCACCCAGTCGAGCAAAACTTTCATTCCTAGCGAGTGAGCTTTGTCAACAAATGAATCGAAGTCCTCTATTGTGCCGAACTCGGGATTTATCGCGCAATAATCGCTGATTGAGTAGTACGAACCGAGCGAACCTTTGCGTCCCTCCTCGCCAATAGGGTATATCGGCATCAGCCAAATGGCATCAATACCTATCGATTTTAGAAATTCCAATCTCTGCTCGGCAGCACGAAGTGTGCCTTCGGGAGTCAGTTGGCGTATATTCATCTCATATAAAACAGCCGAGTAACTCCATTTGGGGTGTATGTTTTCCATAATTTTTACTTGTGTCATAAATAAATTTTGCATTTTGGCGCACCGCTCTTTGCTAAATATCTCGTCATTTTAACCCTTGTCAAATAGTAAAACGAGCCGTGGTGCGACAAATTGTTTTACAAATATAGCAAAAAAAACGAAACTCTATAATTGCACAGAATTTGTTGGTTTTGGTCGTTATGGTCTATACCTATATATTATATCCTATGGCAAGAGTGTCCATTGATGCTCCCATATAGTCAAATGACAGATATTCAGGGTTATGAGAAGAAGGGGTGAAAAAATGTGTAAAAAAGTTATTAAAAAATTTGCATAATTGAAGAAAAAGGCGTTACTTTGCACCCGCTTAGATGAGGAAATGCTCATCGAGCGAGCGAGGTTCTGAAAAAAAACAAAAAAAATCTTCCAAAAAAATTTGGAGATTAGAAGAAATGGTTTTACCTTTGCAACCGATTTCCGCCACAAAGCGGAATGGTAAATAAGAGTTCTGAGATGCTGGCAACAGCATAATAAGAATACAGTTCTTTGAAGATAT
>JAZOPO010000013.1:0-2489 GCA_045655585.1 Alistipes sp.
GTACTACGCATTCTACTGCGCCGAAGCGGATAGCCGAATGAGTCACTTCTACATCCGTCTGCGTGCAGGAGCAAATGTCGAAGCATTTGCTGAATATGTAAAGAATTTATCGAAGGAGTTGGCACCTGCTGCCGATGACCCCGAACTCTACTACTTGGAGGAGTGGGTCGAGAGCCTCTATAAGCAGACCAAGAAAGATATGGTCTTAATCGGTCTGTTCGCCGTCTTGGCAATCGTCATTGCACTGATGGGAGTATTCGGTATCGTGATGTTCGAGACACAGCACCGCCGCTCGGAGATTGCAGTTCGCAAGGTTTATGGCGCAACGACACGCCAGATTGTCGAGATGCTGAACCTGCGCTATGTGTGGATTGTCGGAGGTTGCTTTGTGGTGGCTGCACCCGTGGCGTGGTATATCACCTCGCGCTGGTTGGAGCAGTTCGCCAACCGCATCGCACAGCCGTGGTGGCTCTATCTCGCTGCCCTCGTGATCGTCCTCGCCGTAACGGTCGGCCTTGTAACCCTCCGCTCGTGGAGAGCTGCAACGGAAAACCCTGCCGATGTTGTGAAATCAAACTAATAGAATATGGAGCCTGTAAATTCGCAGGCTCCATTTCTTTTATGCTACCTCCAATCCCAGGATGGGTGGGCGGGGTCGACAGCGGTGAGGGCTTCGGAAAGGGAGAGTCCGAGGGCTTTGGCGACGCCTTCGCCGTATGTCGGGTCGGCACGGTGGCAGTTGCGGATATGTCGCTGTTTGATAAAGAGTTCCGCATCGCCCATCGCACGAGCGGTATTCTCGCATGTGGCAACCTTATCCTCGTCACTCATCAGTCGCCACAGCTTGCCTGGCTGCGTGTAGTAGTCGCTATCCAACTCGCGCTCGTCGTAGTTATATACCTCGCCCGCGACCGACAAAGGTGGCTCTTTGAGGTGGGGTTTGTCTTTCCACTCGCCATAGCTATTTGGCTCGTAGCCTATCGTGCGACCTGCGTTATCGTCGGTGCGCATCTGTCCGTCACGGTGGTAGGAGTGGTATGGGCAACGAGGCTTGTTTACGGGTATTAGGTGGTGATTTACGCCCAGGCGGTAGCGTTGCGCATCGCCATAGGAGAACAATCGGCCATGCAACATCTTATCGGGCGAGAAGCCGATGCCATCTATTATATTCATCGGGTTGAATGCCGCCTGCTCGGTCTCGGCAAAGAAGTTCTCGGGGTTGCGATTAAGCTCCAAGATGCCGACATCGTGCAGCGGAAAATCGCCGTGATACCACACCTTCGTAAGGTCAAAGGGATTGATGTGATACTCCTTCGCTTGCTCTTCTGTCATCAGCTGCACCTGCATCAACCAACGTGGGTAGTCGCCACGCTCAATTGCCTCGAACAGGTCTCTCTGGTGCGACTCGCGGTCTTTGGCAATCACAGCCTCCGCCTCCTCGTCGGTCATATTTTTGATGCCCTGCAAGGTGCGCAGGTGAAACTTCACCCAAGTACGGCGATTGTTGGTATTGATAAAGCTATATGTGTGGCTACCAAAGCCGTGCATATGGCGGAACGAGGCGGGAATACCGCGTGGCGACATCGTAATAGTCACCTGATGTAGCGCCTCGGGGAGCAGTGTCCAAAAGTCCCAGTTGCTGTTTGCCGAGCGCATACCGGTGCGAGGGTCGCGCTTGATGGCGTGGTTGAGGTCGGGAAATTTCAGCGGGTCACGCAGGAAAAAGACGGGCGTATTGTTGCCAACCAAATCCCAATTACCTGTATCAGTATAAAACTTCATCGCAAAGCCACGAATATCTCGCTCGGCATCGGCTGCACCTCGCTCGCCCGCAACGGTCGAGAAGCGAACAAAGCAGTCGGTCTTTTTGCCCACCTCCGAGAATATCGAGGCGCGGGTGTAGGCTGTAATGTCGTGCGTAACGGTGAATGTGCCATACGCTCCCGACCCTTTGGCGTGCATACGCCTTTCGGGAATTACCTCACGGTCAAAGTGGGCGAGTTTCTCGGTCAGCCATGGGTCTTGCAAAGTTATAGGCCCACGAACGCCTGCGGTTTGTGTGTTCTGGTTGTCGGCAATAGGGCGACCATTCTCGGCCGTTAGATGTTTTTTATCGTTCTGTTTCATATCGAAATTTGTAAGTATTTATCATTATATTCCCAAAATTGTGCCACATCATTCTATACACAATGGCTGGGATGTTGTGCCCAACTATGTTTATAATCGATTATCACTTTAAGAGTAGATGGTGTTTCAGGAAAAGGTTTGAAGATGGCTGTGGATGGAAGACTTTTATATTTGCTGATATGAGCAAAGGGTGTGTTATTTTTAGCAAATTGCTTGTACATCGATTTGCTGAAATGTACAATGAGTATAAGAATATAGTATAAGACAGTAATACATACACTAATACTTTTTTCTTTGAAGCAAAGAAAAAAGATATTCAAAAAAGAAACAAAAGGATTGGGGGCATCCGCCTGCGGCGTCTG
>JAZOPO010000014.1:0-57270 GCA_045655585.1 Alistipes sp.
TAGCGAGGGTAAGTTCGACTACTACCTCTCTGGTCGTTACTACGGTTCTAACGGTTTGTTCAACATGCAGGACTCTGATGACTACACATCTTTGAACACTCGTGTAAAGATTGGTTATCAGGTAACTGACTGGTTGAAGATTACTAACAACTTCGACATCAGCAACACTCGCTATGAGAACCCCATGACTCACTCTGAGGGTTCTGGTAACGTTTACCGTAACATCGCTGACGAGGGTCACACATCTTCTCCCTTGTTCAACCCCGATGGTACAATGACTTACTCAGCTGTTTACTCTATTGGTGACCTTCTTTATGGTAACAGCCGCAAGACTTATGTTAGCGACCAGTACAAGAACACTATTGGTCTTAACACTAAGTTCTTCGACAACACTTTGCGCGTAAACGCTGACTTCACTTATCAGGATCGCCGCAAGTTCCAGCAGAACAAGTGGGTTCGTTCACCTTATTCTCGTTACGAGGGCAAGATTGAGTACATCAAGGATCCCGAGACTACTAACGAGTTGAAGGAGTACCGTAACTCTACTAAGTACTTGGCTGCTAACGCATTTGCTGAGTATGAGAACACTTGGGGCAAGCACTACTTCAAGGCTTTGGCTGGTTACAACTACGAGCAGAGCACTTACGAGCAGAGCTCAGTTATGAACAAGGGTCTTTTGACTGACGATGTTGTTAACATGCAGCTTACTACTGGTGTTGAGACTCGCGAGATTGGCGGTTCTTACTCTAAGTGGCGTAATGTTGGTGCATTCTTCCGCCTTAACTACTCATTCGACGATCGCTACCTCTTGGAGGTTAACGGCCGTTACGATGGTTCTTCTAAGTTCCGTTCAGCTGGTCGTTGGGCTTTCTTCCCCTCTGTATCAGGTGCTTGGCGTGTAACTGAGGAGCCTTGGTTCAATGTTGATCCTCAGTGGATTTCTAACATTAAGGTTCGTGCTTCTTATGGTGAGTTGGGTAACTCTAACATCTCTCCCTACTCATTCGATGAGACATTCTCAATCGGTTCTGGCCGTTGGTTCAACGGTGTTCAGCCTAAGACTACATCTGCTCCCTCTCCTATTCCTGATAACTTGACTTGGGAGACTTCTAAGACTTTGGACGTAGGTCTTGATTTGAACTTCTTCAACGACCGCTTGGGTATCAATGCTGACTGGTATCAGCGTAAGACTGTTGATATGTACATCGCTGGTACTAAGTTGCCCGATGTATACGGTGCTACAGCTCCTAAGGGTAACTTCGGTGAGATGACAACTTCTGGTTTCGAGTTGTCTGTTTCATGGCGCGATAAGTTCCAGATGGGTGGCAAGCCTTTCAACTACAGCATCCGTGCTACTTTGGCTGACTACACTTCTACTATCGACAAGTACAACAACCAGAACAACACAATCGGTACAGGTCAGGATCCCAACCACTACGAGGGTAAGACTATCGGTGAGATCTGGGGTTGGACTATCAACGGTATGTGGCAGTCACAGGAGGAGATCGACGCTGCTGAGGCTAAGGCTAAGGCTGCTGGTCAGAAGTTCTACAACAACCTTGTTAAGCAGCACTACACTGGTTACTATGGCGTAGTTGGTACTGCTAAGATCGAGGACTTGAACGGTAACGGTTACATCGACCGTGGTAAGGGTACAGTAGAGGATCCGGGTGACCGCCGTATCATCGGTAACCGCGAGCCTCGTTACATCTACTCTGCTAACCTCTCTGCTGACTGGAACGGTATCTTCGTTTCTGCATTCTTCCAGGGTGTTGGTAAGCAGGATTGGTATCCTTCTACAGAGGCTGGTGCTCTCTGGGGTATGTACAACCGTCCTTACGCTAAGATGCCGGGTTGGATGGTAGGTAACATGTGGACTCCCGAGACTCCCGATGCATATATGCCCTTGTTGGCTGGTTACCAGCAGTTGTTCTACAACGCAGGTGGTGTTAACACACGCTACATGCAGGATGTATCTTATATCCGTTTGAAGAACTTGCAGGTTGGTTACAATCTTCCTACTAAGTGGATCAGCAAGATCGGTTTGAAGAAGGCTGCTATCTACTTCTCTGGTGAGAACCTCTGGACTTGGTCTCCTATGTACAAGTTGACTCGCAACCTCGATGTTACTGCTAACATCTACGGTAAGGATCAGGAGATGGGTTCAAGCGGTGATGGTTACAACTATCCTTCACTTAAGAGCTATAGCTTTGGTCTTAACTTAACATTCTAATCTTTACGACAATGAAAAAACTAAGTATATTTGCATTGGCAGCTTCAGCTCTCTTGGTTACTTCTTGTAACCTCGACGAGTTCCAGCAGGCTGCAGCAGACCGTAATATGATCTTCGGTTCGGAGACAGGTTTGAAGATGTATACTGATGGTCTTTACGGCCAGTTGCCGGGTCAGATTCACTACTCTGATGAGGAGCTTAGCGACTGGGGTGTAAACAACTCTATCGGTACATACGAGCAGGGTGCTTACCACGAGGACGCTTCAACATCTTGGAGCTGGGGTAACATCCGAACCAACAACTACTTCATCAAGTACAACACTGACGAGCGTATTGCAGAGAGTGTACGTAACAACTACACTGGTATCGCTAAGTTCTTCCGTGCTTACCAGTACTTCGATAAGTTGAAGCAGTATGGTGCAGTGCCTATCATTAAGGATGTTTTGGATCCCGATTCAGAGCAGTTGTATGCTACTCAGGACTCTCGTGAGGATGTTGTTAACTTCATCTTCGAGGACCTCGACTATGCTTACAACAACATCACTACTTCATCAGCTACTCCTAACAATGTTGCTATCAACAAGTGGACTGCTCTTGCATTCAAGGCTCGCGTTGCTTTGTTCGAGGCTTCTTGGCGTAAGTACCACGCTGGTACTGACTATGTAAAGGGTTGCACTACTTCTGCTGATAAGCTCTATGAGGTAGCATACAAGGCTGCTGAGGAGATTATGACAAAGAGCCCCTACGGTCTTTACACTAGCACTAAGAACGGTGACGGTTCAAAGGGTGATGGTCGTGGTACATATCGTGACCTCTTCACATCTGAGAAGACTGACGGTAACAAGGAGGTTATGTTGGCTTACGAGATTACTGCTCCCTCAGTAGGTGAGGCTAACTGGCGTTTGAACTCTTCTTCTTATGGTTCACACCTCTGCTTGAGCCGTATCTATGCTCAGTCATTCTTGAACCTCGACGGTTCTTTCTTCAACGAGAAGAACGCTGATGGTTCTTACAAGACATTCGTTCAGGAGTGTGAGGGTCGTGACTGGCGTTTGGCTCAGATGATTCGTGGTCCCAAGTACACTTGGAAGGTTAACGGTGTTTACACACTTCAGGGTGCTAACTTCTCTAGCCACACTTATACTGGCTACCAGTTCACTAAGTTCGTTTATGACGATCAGGCTTATGATGACCAGTCATCTGGTACATACGATGATCCTTTGCTCCGCTATGCTGAGATTCTCTTGATCTACGCTGAGGCTAAGGCTGAGTTGGGTACTATCACTGCTGACGATTGGTCTAAGACTATCGGTGCTTTGCGTAAGCGTGCTGGTATCACTGGCGGTTTGAATACTCTTCCTACTGAGAAGGATCCCTTGCTCGTGAAGATGTATGGCGACTTGCCCGCAACTGTTTTGGAGGTGCGTCGTGAGCGTACTATCGAGTTGATGCTCGAGGGTCACCGTAAGACTGACCTTCGTCGTTGGGCTCGTGGTGAGAACTGGGAGTCAATGCCTTGGGAGGGTGTTTATGTACCCGCTATCAACGCTCCGTTGGATATGAACGGTGACGGTAAGGCTGAGACATTCTTCACTGACCTTGATCCTAAGAAGTGGGATGAGTTGGGCGACAACAAGAAGATTGCTGTTGAGCTTACTGAGCAGAAGACTTTGAAGAAGTTGGCTGACGACCCCAATGGTGGTTATGTTATGGAGTATGTTGCGCCTAACAAGCGTATCTGGGAGGACAAGATGTACCTCTACCCCATCCCCACTCAGGTTGGTATTATGAACCCCAACCTCGTTCAGAACCCGGGTTGGAAGAAGACTTGGTAGTCTAAATCAAATTATACAAAATGGTCAATTGGAGAGTTGCCTCTACGGAGGCGCTCTCCTCTTTTTTGTTTATAGGTCTATGAGAGTTTTACTACATATATAAATAACGCATTTTACGGCCCTATATATCGAAGAAACAGACAGAATGGTATCATAACTCAACGCAATACAGACGCGAGGATTTAGACCGTTTATAATTGATTGTAGGGCATTATATATTCCCACAAAGCAGAACCCAACACAAAGGTGTGTCATACACTATGTCAGGCCATAATAACTTGGCACGAAAATCAAGCACAATATCTGAATACAAAAAAACCTGCCTAACCCAAGGTTAGACAGGCTCTAAAACATATCTCAGTCAATTAGCGACGCTTACCCTGCTGCTGGCGAGCAAGCTCCTCCTGCTGACGCATAAGCTCCTCGTAACGAAGCTGGAACTTAGACTTCTTCTTGTTCTTATTCTTCTTCGAGTTCTTCTCCATAATTGCGCGAATCTTAGCGTCATCGACAAAATGACGCATACTCGACATAATAATCATAGTAAGAATCTGCGACACGAAGTAGTAGAAGCAAAGACCCGATGAGAAGTCGTTAAACCAGAAGAGCATCATCGCGGGCATCATATATACCATCATAAACTTCATACCCGCCATCTGAGCCGATGCAGCCGAGTTCTGCTGGTAGTTCACATACGAGAATCCAATCATCGCCACACACATCAACAAGCAGAACAAGCTGACATGGTCACCATAGAAAGGAATTGTGAAGGGCAGGTTCAAGATGCTATCGTATGACGAAAGGTCGTCAGCCCACAAGAACGACTGACCACGCAACTCGATGCTGACGGGGAAGAAGCGGAACAACGCCCACAACAACGGTAACTGAATCAACATAGGAAGACAGCCACCCATAGGGTTGATACCCGCCTTCTTATAGAGGTTCATCATCTCCTGCTGCTTCTTCATAGAATCCTCCTGACGGGGATACTTCTCGTTCAAGGCATCCATCTCGGGCTTAATAACGCGCATCTTAGCCGTAGAGAGGTAACTCTTATAGGTCAAGGGCAAAATCAAGAGCTTAACGAGAATGGTAAGAATCAAGATGATGATACCGAAGCTTGCGATATAGTTGCGCAGGAAGTCAAACACAGGGATTACAACCCAGCGGTTAAACCAGCCTACCAACCAGCCTCCCAACGGAATCAAGCGCTCCAAGTAGATATTCTCGCCGTCGGCAACAACAACATCTGACAACACTGCATACTTGTTAGGACCGCAGTAAAGCGAGAAGTGGTAATCGGTAGTCTGAGGTGTGTAGTTCACGCCCATACGCGATGTATAGTTCTTAATGTAACCAGAACCGTCAGCCTCGGTTGTGAAGCCCATATCGGCATAAGCGAAGTTATCGTGAGCGATGAATACCTGCGAGAAGAACTGCTGACGGAATGCCACCCAGTTAACAGCACCCTGCACCTGCTCCTCCTTGCTGCTGTCGCTCATACCGAGGTCGTCTACGCTATCCTCCTCGGGAAGACGATACGAGAGTGTGGTGTACATATTCTCGTTCTTGAAGCTACGCTCGTTCTGGAATGTGCGGTTGCTCCACATCACACCCAAAGTAGACTGCTGAGCCATAATGGGCGAGAGGTTAATCAACTTAACATTCATATCGACTAGGTAGTCGCGCGAGGGCTGCTTCTCGTCGTAGAGCACATACTCGTACTGCAACACAGCACCTGCGGCAACCTCCAAGTTCATAGTCAACACCAGACGGTCACCCTCGCGGCTAACGCCATCGGTAGAGAATACATACTCCGAAGTATTTACCTTAACATTATTAAGACCCTTCTTGATATAGAACTCCATATCAAACATTGCGGTCTCGGGGTCGAACAAAACTACATTCTCGTTACGCTCATCTTTGGGGGCATACTTGGTGTACTCGCTGAGTACCACCTTGGTCATCATACCACCCTGTGTAGTGAAATCTACGGTGATGTAATCGTTCGACATAGTGACTGTCTGCGCCGTGTTCTGCTTGGCTGCAACAAGATGTGCACCAAACATATCTGTCTCGCGCTGCATCTGCGCCTCGGCCGCCTGAGCCTCCGCGGGAGCGTCACTCTGCTCTGTAATCTCAACTACTGTATCATTGGCCGCCTCGGCCTCGGCACGCGCCTGCTCTTCGGCCTGCGCCTGTGCCATATACTCTTGATATTCTGACTGCTGCTTGGAGTTGTAAAGTACATAGCCGATAAAAATCAGCGACATAAGTACAACGCCAATAATCGTTTTCTTATCCATTTCTTGGTGTTAAACAGTTAATATTACTTATTCAGCCTTCTGAGCCGTATTCTGCTTCTGATACTCCATTGCAGCCGCAACAAATGCTACAAACAACGGAGCGGGTGTTGATACCGTACTCTTATACTCGGGGTTGTACATTACAGCCACGAACCAAGGGTGATTCTTTGCTTCGAGCACCTCGACAAGACCTGTCTCGGGGTTAATACCCGTAGCGACCATACCTGCTGCCTCAAACTGCTCCAAATATGCACCATTGAACTCATAGCGGTGGCGGTGACGCTCAACAACTGAATCCGAGCCATAAGCTGCCGCAGCCTTTGAGCCAGCCTTCAACGAGCAGGGATAACCACCAAGACGCATTGTGCCGCCCTTCTCTGTTACCTTCTTCTGCTCCTCCATCAAGTCGATAACAGGGTACTTTGTCTGGGGGTCCAACTCGCGTGAGTGTGCATCGGCCATACCCAATACATTGCGTGCAAACTCGATGATAGATGCCTGCATACCCAAGCCTACGCCAAAGAAGGGGATATTGTTCTCGCGAGCGTAACGCACCGCAGCAACCTTACCCTCAAAGCCACGCACACCAGAACCCGGTGCAACAAAGATACCAGACATACCAGCCAACATCTCAGCAGCATTCTCTTCTGTAACCTGCTCGGCGGGAACATAAGTCACCTTAACCTTGCAGTGGTTCATAGCACCAGCGTGGATGAACGACTCGTTGATAGACTTGTATGCATCGGGCAACTCGGTGTACTTACCAACCAATGCAACCTCAACCTTATGCTTAGGATTCTTAATCTTCTCTACGAACTCGCTCCACGACTTCAAGTTGGGCTCGTCAGCGTCTTTGATACCCAGCTTACGAAGGATTACATCGTCCAAGTGCTGCTCGTGCATACGCAAGGGAACCTCGTAGATTGTGGGAACATCGATAGACTCCACAACAGCGTCCTCGGTAACATTACAGAACAATGCCACCTTGCGGCGTACATCCTCAGCCAAGCTCTGCTCAGCACGCAATACCAATACATCGGGCTGAACTCCCTCCGACTGCAACTCCTTAACAGAGTGCTGTGTGGGCTTGGTCTTCATCTCGTGAGCAGCAGCCATATAGGGCACCCACGCGAGGTGAATCAACAATGAGTTCTGATAACCCAACTGGTTACGCAACTGACGAACAGACTCGATATAGGGCAATGACTCGATGTCACCTACCGTACCACCAATCTCCGAGATGATAACATCGTACTTCTTGGTTGCACCCAAGAGCTGGATACGGCGCTTAATCTCGTCGGTGATGTGAGGGATAACCTGCACGGTCTTACCCATATAGTCGCCACGACGCTCCTTTTCGAGAATCTCCTTGTATATCTTACCCGTAGTTACGGTGTTGTTCTTGGTTGTAGTGATAGATGTAAAACGCTCGTAGTGGCCCAAATCGAGGTCGCACTCTGTACCGTCCTCTGTCACATAGCTCTCACCGTGCTCATAGGGATTCAAACGACCCGGGTCGGCATTGATATAGGGGTCGAATTTCTGAACTGTCACCGAGTAGCCGCGCGCTTGAAGCAGACGAGCAACAGTGGCCGAAATAATACCTTTGCCTAATGACGATGCAACACCTCCTGTGACGAAGATGTATTTTGGATTGCTAAGTTTCATAATCGTATAGCTATTAAATTATCTAACTTTATATTTTATTCATTAACCTAATTGGTCGGGCTCGCGGCGCGGACCGCGAGTCCGACCTTATCGTTCTCCAACCTATATGTGCTACTCCTTGGGGGTGTTCTCCTCCGATGAACGCGCGTCAATCATACGCACCTTCTCGATGGTGAGCTGCAACTCCTGCTTAGCCTTTGCAATCTTCTCACGAATGTCGGCTACCATAGCATCGGCATTCTTTGACTTTGAGAAGAAGCCGATATTATTCTCCAACAGAGCAATATCCTGCTCCATCTGGCGAACCTTGTTGTAGAGACGCTCGCGCTCGTTCTTCAAACGCTTATCACCGGCGCCCTTCATACCCTGCAAACGCTCCTTAAAGCGATTCATCGAGCGGTCACGCTCCGAGCCTCGCAATATGCCGAACATATGGTCTACGGCCTCCTTATACTTCTTCTGCACCGCCTCCTTCTGCTTGATGGGCACATAGCCAATCTCGCTCCAACGGCGCTGGAACTCCTTAATCATATCGTAGCCACCCTCCTTGATGTCGGCAGTCATCATCTCGTCGATAAGAGCCAACTTCTTTTTCAGGTTAGCATCGTGCTCGTCCTCGATACTTGCAAAGTACTTAGCCTTGCGCTCGAAGAAGTTGTCACACGCTGCGCGGAAACGCTTCCACACCTGCTCCGAGTAGCGGCGTGACACGGCACCCACCTGCTTCCACTGAGCCTGCAAAGCAATCAACTCCTCGGTTGCGCGCTTCCACTCCTGGCTTGACTGCAACGCCTCGGCAGCCTCGCAAATCTCCTGTTTGAGTTGGAGGTTGTGCTCCATCTCGCTCTTAACGCCTGCGTAGAACTCACGCTTTGCCTCGAAGAAACGGTCACAAGCCGTGCGGAAACGCTCATAGATGCGTGTATTATCCTTCTTGGGGGCAAAACCTATCGTGCGCCACATCTTCTGAATCTCGATAAGACGCTCGCTGGCCTTGTTCCACTCCTTACGCGATGTGTAGGGCTGCTCGGCCAAAGCCTCGGTCTTAGAGCACAACTCCTTCTTCAATTCGAGGTTTTTGAGTTGCTCCTGCTTGATTGTATCGAAATACTCCTGATGCTGCTTGTTAATACGGCTCGAAGCTGCCTTGAAACGCTCCCACAGAGTCTCCTTGTACTCGTTGGCTACGGGACCTGTCTCACGCCACTCGTCGTGCAACTTCTGCAACTTGTGGAACGCCTCAACGATAGAGGGCTCTACCATCAGCGCCTCGGCCTGCTCGCAAAGCTGAACCTTCTGCTCGTAATTCTTTTTAAGGTCCAAATCGCGAAGCTCCTTATTTATCTTGATGAAATTATAGAAATTCTCTACATGGAGATTATATGTCTCCCACAAATCCTTAACCTTAGCCTGCGGAACAACGCCTGTATCCTTCCAGCGCTGCTGCAAATCGCGGAACTTAGTGAAGGTGTTGTTCAAGGTCTCGTCCGAGTTTACTAACTCCTTCAACTCCTCGATGATTGCCAGCTTCACGCCAAGATTCTCCTCCTTGATTGAGTCGAGATTTGCAATATACTCGTCACGACGGCGACGGTACTCCTTGAACAAATCCTTCAATCGAGCCTCCAAAGCGTCGGCAGCGGGGATAAACTCTGCCTCCTCGCCCTGCTCAGCCTCAAACGCCTTGCGGGCAGCCTCAACCTCGGCACGGTGTAGTTTGTAGAATGCAATCTTGATAGCCTCAACACTCTTGCGAAGTGTCTGCACGGGCTCGCTGTCGAGCAACGCAGCAAACATATCGACAAGTTCCTGCTTTGTCTTACCGCTCAAATCGTTCTTATCGACATCAGCGGCAGCCTCCTCCTCGGCCATCTCCTCGCCGATGGCAAGACCAGCCTGCTCAGCATCCAGAGCGGCGTCCTCCTCGGCAAAATCTGCGGCAGCATCTACGGCTGCTACATCAACATCATTGGGAGCAACATCAGCCTCAGCTGTATCCTCCACGGCAGTTACATTAAGCGCATCGTCGGCAGCACCGACTGACTCCACGGGAGTCGCATAATTAGAATTTTCAGTAGCCATCATTCTCTTGTTTTAGCGTTAAACGCAATACTTAGGTATATAGATGTGCAAATATAGCAAATTTATCTCTTCATTATCTGTTTTTTTTGTGGGAATTTAGTATATTTGTAGAAAATTAACACTGATTATGGGATACCGCATACTACTAATAGACGACGAGGTCGACATTTTGGAGTTCATTAAATACAATCTCGCACGCGACGGATACGAAGTATTCACCGCCTCGAACGGAGCCGAGGGTTTGCAGACTGCGCTTAAAGTCAAGCCACATCTTATCTTGCTCGATATGATGATGCCCGTGCTGGACGGTATTGAGACCTGCAAGGCACTGCGCAGTTCGCCCGTGCTGAAAAATGTGATGATTGTCTTCCTCTCGGCCGTAGGTACCGAGGAGACTCAGTTGCAGGGTTACGATGCTGGCGCCGACGACTACATCAACAAGCCTATCAAGATGAATATCCTGCGTAGCCGTGTGCAGGCCATTCTCAAACGCATCACGCCCGTCAATGAGGAGAACAAGCCCTCTATAAAAATCGACCGCGAGCATTATCAGGTGCTCAAAGGCGACGAGACAATCATCCTGCCCCGCAAGGAGTTTGCTCTGTTGGAGTTGCTACACTCGCAGCCTAACAAACTATTCACCCGCGAGGAGATTTACGCAAGCGTATGGGGTAACAAGGTTGTTGTGGGCGACCGCACCATCGATGTACATATCCGCAAACTGCGTCAGAAGATTGGCGAGGAGCACATCATCACCGTCAAGGGCGTGGGCTACAAGTTTATGGCCGACAAAGAACAACAGGAGTAAAACAACAGAGATGAAGAAGATATTTTTAACACTTTTTTGCGCCGTTGCCGTCAATATGGTGTCGGCGCAAAATTTTTCCGAGTGGTTCTCAGATAGAACACTTCGCATAGATTATGTTTTTGCAGGCAATGCCGACAGCCAAATCGTAGCGCTCGACGAGTTAGCCACAACAGATGGCTGGGCTGGTCGCCGTGTGAACCTCGACAAAGTCCCAGTACAGGGCAATGGAGAGCTAAAAATCATCGACCCCAAGAGTGGCAAAAGCATCTACCGCACCACTTTTTCAAGTCTTTTCCAAGAGTGGCTGGTAACAGACGAGGCTTCGCAAACCACAAAGAGTTTCGAGGCTACATTCCTCGTTCCATTTCCCAAACAGAAGGTTTTTGTCGAGATAACACTACTCAACAACGAGGGCAAAAAACAGACATCACTGCGCCACGCAGTAGACCCCGAGGACAAACTTATCCGCAATATGAATTCGCGCACAGCCCCGTCACACGAATACCTATTAAAGAGTGGTTCTGCGGAGGAGTGCATCGATATCGCCATCGTAGCCGAGGGATACGCAGAGCAGGATATGGAGATTTTTATGCGTGACGCCCGCACCGCTTGCGACGAGATTTTCCGCTATGAGCCATTTGCCTCGCACAAGGAGAAGTTCAATGTCGTGGCAGTGAAGATTCCATCTAAGCAGAGCGATGTCAGCGTACCGCAAGATGGAATATGGCGACAGACTGCGCTGAACTCAAATTTCCACACCTTCTACTCACCGCGTTATCTTACTACAAACAGCGTGCATCTTATCCACGACTCGCTCGTTGGCATAGATTACGAGCATCTTATAATCCTCGCCAACACAGATACATACGGAGGTGGAGGTATCTACAATTCGTACACCCTCACCACGGCCCACAACCCGATGTTCAAGCCCGTAGTTGTACACGAGTTCGGACACTCATTTGGAGCTTTGGCCGACGAATATTTCTACGAGCACGCCGACCACACCGAGAATACCTACAAACTCGAATATGAGCCGTGGGAGCAGAATATCACAACGCTCGTGAATTTCGACTCCAAGTGGAAAGACATGCTCGACAAGCGCACCAAGATTCCCACTGAGCCAACCGACAAGCGCAAGAATGAGTACACTGTGGGTGTGTACGAGGGTGGCGGCTATATGACCAAGGGAGTATATCGCCCTGCCGTAGTGTGCCGTATGCGCGACAACGAGGCGACACAATTCTGCCCCGTATGCCAGCGAGCAATAGAGCGAATCATACTCTACAACACAAAACAGGAGTAAATTTTACCACAAAAAGTTAAGGGCGAAGATTTTTTCGCCCTTTTTCATACATCATACCACTTTATTTTGTATCTTTGGGATTGCAAACAAGATTCGCCTTTTGCAACAGGATTTCAATAGACGACAAACACATAAAATTAAATATTTCAAACACAATGATTGTATTAGTTCTCAATTGCGGTTCATCGTCAATCAAGTATCAGGTAATTGACATTGACGACCAGAACAATGCGTTGTTGGCCAAAGGTTTGGTTGACCGCATCGGTCTTCCCGAGGGAAGCCTTACTCACAAGCCTTCGGGCAAAAACAACTTCGAGCTCAAACAGCACATCCCCGACCACACAACAGGTATCAGCTTGGTGTTGGAGGCTCTCACAAATGCCGAGCACGGTGTTATCGCCGACCTCACAGAGGTTAAGGCCGTAGGTCACCGCGTAGCTCACGGTGGTGAGTTCTTCAAGTCGAGCGTTATCGTTGACGAGGAGGCTAAGAAGAATATCCGCTCTCTGTTTGAGATTGCTCCCCTGCACAACCCCGCAAACTTGGAGGGCGTTCTCTCTATCGAGAAGGTGTTGCCCGGCATTCCTCAGGTGGCAGTATTCGACACATCGTTCCACCAGAGCATTCCCGCAATCAACTACCTCTACGCTCTGCCTTTGGAGTACTACGACAAGTACCGCGTGCGTAAGTATGGTTTCCACGGCACAAGCCACAAGTATGTAGCTAAGATTGGTGCCGAGATGGTTGGCTTGGATATTGAGAATTCAAAGATTATCACTTGCCACATCGGTAACGGTGGCTCGGTAACTGCTGTATTGAATGGTAAGTCGTTCGACACATCTATGGGCTTCTCACCGCTCGATGGTTTGATGATGGGTACTCGTTGTGGCTCGGTTGATGCAAGTGCTATCACATACATCGGCGAGAACGAGGGTATGTCATACGCAGAGTTGAACTCTATGATGAACAAGCGTTCGGGCGTGTTGGCTCTCTCGGAGATTTCGAGCGATATGCGCGATATCGACGACGCTTACGATGCTGGCAACGAGAAGGCTATCGTAGCTCGTGATATGTACTACAACCGCGTTAAGAAGTTCGTAGGTGAGTACGCAGCCGAGATGGGTGGTGTTGATTTGCTTATCTTCACAGGAGGTGTAGGTGAGAACTCAGCTGACTTGCGCCGTTATGTTTGCGAGAATATGCAGTTTATGGGTATCGAGATTGATGAGAGCATCAACATCAAGACTCGTGGCACAAACACCCTGCTTTCAACTCCTGAGGCTAAGGTTAAGGTTGCCGTTATTGCTACAAACGAGGAGTTGGTTATCGCTACCGACACTTACAATTTGACAAAGAATTTGTAAAAACAACCATAAATAAGACAAAGATGATTACAAAATTGGACGAAATCGTATCGTCAGCCGTAGCGCGCGGTAGAAAGCGCCTGGCTGTCGCTTACGGTCAGGATACACACACCATCGAGGCGGTTTACAACGCTTGGAAAGAGGGTTTGGTAGAGGCTACACTCTATGGCGACAAGGCTACTATCGAGGAGGCTTGTGCAGAGTTGGGTATCGACAGCTCGGTATTCAACATCGTTCACGAGACCAGCGATGTAACCTGCGTTAAGTTGGCTGTTCAGGCTGTGGTAAACGGTCAGGCAGATGTCTTGATGAAGGGTTTGGTATCTACCGACAAGTATATGCGTGGCATCTTGAACAAGGAGGCTGGCTTGTTCCCCACGAAGGGTGTGTTGAGCCATGTAGCTGTTATCGAGCTTCCTGGCCGCGACAAACTAATTTCAATCTCTGATGTAGCGGTTATCCCCGCTCCCGACTTCAAGCAGAAGCAGAAGCTCATCGGCTACCTTGCACAGACTGCCAAGATTCTCGGCGTTGATGTACCCAAGATTGCTTGCATCACAGCTTCGGAGCAGGTGTTGCCCTCAGTTCCTTCCTCTACCGAGGGTGCTATCCTTGCAAAGATGGGCGACCGCGGTCAGCTGGGCAAGGTGATTGTTGATGGTCCTTTGTCGTTGGATGTAGCACTCTACAAGGAGGTTGCCGAGCACAAGAAGGTTACAGGTTCAAGCGTTGCGGGCGACCCCGACTGCTTACTCTTCCCCAACATCGAGTCTGCTAATGTATTCTTCAAGGCAGCTACACACATCGGTGGCGCAGAGTTGGCAGCTATGGTGATGGGTACAAAGGTTCCCTGCGTCTTGACATCGCGCGGTGACTCTGCACTTACAAAGAAGTACTCTATCGCGCTCGCTTGTTTGGCTGCACGATAACAAAAAGAAGGCATTATGGGAATTAATTTCACTCGTATCACCAAGAATCCTGCGCAGGATAAAGATGCATTGGTATTTGACACTGCGCTCGTGCGCCGTTACACGGTGCTGGCGATAAATCCGGGTTCTACCTCTACAAAGATTGCCGTATACAGCGGTGACGAAACCTTGGTGGAACTCACACTGCGACACTCGGCTGAGGAATTGGCCCGCTTCAACTCTCCCATCGAGCAGTATGAGTGGCGCAAAGAGTTGATTTTAAACTCCCTTGCCGAAAATAATTTCGACATCAATACCCTCTCGGCTGTCATAGGCCGAGGGGGATTGTTGCGTCCTATTGAGAGTGGTGTGTATGAGGTTAATCAGGCGATGATTGACGAGCTTACACACACCAAATCTCAACACGCATCAAATCTCGGAGCCATCATCGCCAACGAGATAGCGGCAGAGTGTGGCGTAAAAGCCTACATCGCCGACCCTGTCGTTGTCGATGAGTTGGACGAGATAACAAAGATTACGGGCATCAAGCAGATTCGTCGTCGTTCGATATTCCACGCCCTCAACCAGAAGGCTATGGCACGCAAGTATGCCGACGATATTGGCCGCCCATACGAGGAGTTAAACCTAATCGTAGCTCACTTGGGTGGTGGTATTTCGGTGGGAGCGCACTGCAAAGGTCGTGTCATAGACTGCAACAACGCCCTCGATGGCGAGGGTCCTATCGCACCCGAGAGAGCAGGCACAATACCCGCAGGAGATATTATCGACCTCTGCTACTCGGGAGAGTATACCCACAAGCAGGCTCGCGCACTTCTTGTCGGAGGTGGCGGACTCGTGGCACTCACAGGCACTAACTCCGTTATAGAGATTATTCAGCGTGCCGACAATGGTGACAAAACAGCCGCAGACTCACTTAAAGCTATGTGCTACGGCGTGGCAAAGCATATCGGACAGATGGCCATCGCCCTGCACGGCGAGGTTGACGCCATAATACTTACAGGTGGCATAGCCCACAGCAAACATATCACAGATAGCATCAGCGACTATTGCCGTTTCATCGCCCCGATAGAGGTCTATGCGGGCGAAAACGAGTTGCAGGCATTGGCTATAAATGCTATGCGCGTACTACAAGGCCTTAGTGAGGCAAAAATTTACGAATAAACAATATGAAAAAGATACTAATCCTTAACGGCCCTAACCTCAATCTTCAAGGTAAGCGCGATGTAAACATCTACGGCACAACTACTTTCAAGGAGTACACACAGTCGCTTGCCGAGCGATATGCGAGCCGCGTGGAGTTTGACTACTTTCAATCGAATATCGAAGGTGAACTTATTAACGCAATACATTCAAGCGTAGGCAACTACGACGGCATCGTGCTCAACGCAGGTGGATATACCCACACATCGGTAGCCCTGCGCGACGCTATTGCAGCCGTTGCAACACCCGTTGTTGAGGTACACATCTCATCTATCCTGGCACGCGAGGAGTTCCGCCATATATCGATGATTGCCCCCGTTGCCAAGGGTTCTATTATGGGCTTTGGCCTGGACTCATATCGTCTGGGCGTAGAGGCTCTGCTCGAATAATCCCACACAATGGCACAAGAGCGACAACTCATCGAGCGCGTAGCCTCTGGCGTGGCGTGGAGCATAACCGAAAAGGTTGGCTCGGCGCTATTGCAGGCTGTGGTGAGTATCGTGGTGGCCAACAGAATAATGCCTATGGATATGGGCATTATGGCTGTGCTTACATTCTTCACAACCCTCGCGCAAGTTGTCGTGGATAGCGGCTTCTCGCAGACACTTATCCGCAAGGCCGCACCCTCGCAGGCAGACTACAAGGCTGTCTTTCGATTTAATATCGTATCATCACTCACTCTATATGCAATCCTTACAGCACTTGCGCCTTATGTGGCACGCTACTACGACTGGCCCATACTCACGCAGGTTGCGCCCGTATTGTTCCTGCTTTTGCCACTCAACGCACTGTGTGTGATACAGAACACCATTATGGTGCGTGAGTTCCGTTTTGCTCAACTATCGACTATCACATTCCTAAGCTCTACCATAAGCGGCATTATCGCCATAGTGATGGCCCTGACAGGTTTTGGCATCTGGAGTCTTGTGGGACAGAGGGTGAGTATGATGGCTTCAAAAGCGGCACTGCTGTGGTGGCGTAGCTCGTGGCGTCCCACGGGCGGTGAGGGGAGAGGTACTCTTCGAGAAATGGCGCCATTTAGCCTAAGGCTGATGACTACCGACTTGATTACGGCACTATATAATAATGTAGCGCAACTATTCATCGGCAAGATGTACTCGGGTAGCGTACTTGGATATTTCAATCAAGCGCAGAAGCTGAAAGATATGCCTGTGAATGCCACGATGCAATCTATACAGAGTGTAACCTTTCCTGCCCTGGCAAAGATTAGTGACAACGAAGAGAAATTCGCGGACAGCTACCGTCGCGTGGTGATGGTAACAGCCTATATTATGTTTCCGATGATGGCAGGACTTATCGCCACCGCCGAGGAGATATACACCCTGCTACTCAAACCCGACTGGCACCCCGCCATACCCTACTTCCAAGTGATGTGTGCCATAGGTTTCTTCTACCCTATTGCCATCGTGGCGTACAATGTATTAAAGGTAAAGAGTAACGGAGCGATAATCCTACGCTTGGAGATTATCAAGAGGGTGATTATGACGCTTATCCTCTGCCTTACGATACCCCACAGCGTGATGGCCGTAACGTGGGGATTGGTTGTGGCCGCAGCGTGCGAGATGATGCTCAACATCGTTGCAGCAAAGAGATACACTGTCGTGGGCATTTTGCGATTTATTTCTACCCTGCTACCCATCGTTCTGCTATCGGCTACGATGTATGCGGCGGTATATGTGGTAGGAGAATTTGCGCAGGAGTGGAGTATTTTGTTGCGACTTTTGGCGATGATTGCAACGGGAGTTATGGTCTACATTACGGGTAGCTGGATGGCAAGAATGAAGGCCTTTGCCGAGCTATGCTCCATTGCAAAAAGGATATTGAAAAAGGGATAAAATAACCTGCCTAACGAGAATGTTAAGCAGGTTATTTTTTTATTATAATAGCGAATAGAAAGTCTCTACAAAAGCAAAGAATAATTACTCATTAAACGCTATCTTCATAAACAGAGCCGTAGCACCTTGATTCTTGGCAGTATAATCTTTTGCAATGGCACTCACACGCGCCAAATGGTCGGCATCATCACGCAAAGGAGCAAACCACGCGCTCAACTCTTCGGCACTCTCCACCTTGGTGGCAGCCCCTAGCGCAACCATATCGCGAGCCTCCTTAAACTTCTCATACTTAGGACCAAACGCTATGGGCAGGCCAAAAGTGGCAGCCTCCAAAGTGTTGTGTATTCCTACGCCAAAGCCACCACCAATATACGACCACGAAGCGTATCCATATACCGACGACAAGATGCCGATAGTATCCAACACCAGCACCTGCGTCAAGGAGAAATCCGTTGTACTATCGCACTGCGTATAACGCACAGCACCACCCTTTGCCAAAGAGAGTATCTTATTAATGCGCGCCTGCTCCATCTCGTGCGGAGCAATGACAAACTTCACATCGGGATTATCATTTACCAGCGACATCAGAATATCCTCATCGGGCCCCCAAGTCGAACCCGCAACAAACAGACGGGCATCACCCTTAAAGTTAGCCACAATATCTACAGGTTTAGCAGCCTTGGCGATTGCCGCCACGCGGTCGAAACGGGTATCTCCCGCCACGATAACATTGTCGTAGCCGATACCGTTAAGTAACTCGCGCGACTCCTCGCTCTGCACAAACATCTGCTCGAAAGCATCCAACGCCTCGCGCCACATAGTACCATAGTTACGGAAGAATATAGAGTCCTTGCGGAAGATGGCCGACACCAGATATGAGCGTATGCCACGCTTTTTAAGTTGTGTTAAGTAGTTGAGCCAGAACTCATACTTCACGAACACAGCCATCTCGGGGTGCGCTATATCCAAGAATCGCTTCACATTGCGCGGTGTATCGGCAGGCAGGTAGAAGATATAATCTGCACCCTCGTAATTCTTGCGAATCTCATAACCCGAGGGCGAGAAGAAGGTGAGCAAAATCTTAAACTCGGGATGCTCCTTGCGTATCTGCTCGATGATGGGACGCCCCTGCTCGAACTCGCCCAGCGATGCCGCGTGAACCCACGCAACCCTATCGGTGGGGGCAATGGCCGCCTCCATTCTCTTGAAAATATCTCTACGCCCCACAACCCACTGCTTCGCCTTCTTATTCCACAGAGTAACAACTCTCAAAAGCGATGAGTAAAGAGCGATACCTAAATCATACAACAACATAACACTATTGATTTTGCCGCAAAAGTATCATTTTTTATCCAATCCAACAACCTACCAGCCGTATTCGACTACATTTGGAACAAAACGCACATCAAATGTCTTATCGGGGAAGATATCCACGGCCAGCAAGTCGAACTCCACCTCGCCAACGACTCTGTATTGCGACAAGTATGCCGACGCCGCACGGCGCATAGCAGAGACTTTTGATGGCGAGATAGACTCCTCGGGCGTCAGCAGCGACAGCGCACTTCGTGTTCTTACCTCCACAAAGTGAGTAACGCCAGCCTTCTGAGCTACAATGTCTATCTCATAGCGACCCTGCCGCCAGTTTGTAGCACATATATAGTAGCCGTTTTGTCGCAAGTAGTCGATAGCCACCTGCTCGCCAAAACGCCCCGTAGCGGCTCTGGTCATCATATTGAATATCAGTTATAAGGGGTAACAAAAATAATGTACCGTTCCCGTCATAGAAACTATATAGCAAGAGCTATTTTGAGGCTGGTCGCAGGCCGAGAAAGCGCAGTTTGCTGGGCGCAAATGAGCATTTCGAGAGCAAGCCAGACGCCAAAAGAGCCTTGTTAGATAGTTTTTTACAACAAGAATGACAAATCGTCACCTGCATTCACCTCGTAGGCCTCCACGCCCTTCTTGAAGATACGCATAGGACGGCTTCCGATAAGCTCCATTTTGCCATCGTGCAGATGCAACATACAACCCTCACGCAGACCTACTACCCAACGGCGGGGGTTAGCCTCGATATACTCCTGAATACGCTGCTCACGAGTCTCACCTGCGTGGCCCTCGGGATTAGCATCCAAGTAGTGAGGATTAATCTGGAATTTAACAGCGCCGATAGCCTTGAACGACTCGGGCTGCACGATAGGCATATCGTTGGTTGTGCAGATTGTAGGACAAGTGACATTGCTACCAGCCGACCAGCCTACATAGGGAGTACCCTCCTTAATCTTACGCAAGATGGCAGTCATCAAACCCTGCTCCTGCATCTTCTTCGTCAGAGCAAAGGTGTTGCCGCCACCCACACAGATAGCCTGCGCCTCACGAATCATACGACGAGGATTCTTCGAGCGATGCACCGAGCGCACCTTAATACCAATCTCGTTGAAACGAGCCTGCACCTTAGCCTCATATGCTGCATAAGAGAAAGTTACAGCTGCATAAGGTACGAACACCACTTCGGTTACGCCATCAAGGAAAGATGCTATGTTTTTTATAGGGTATTGCAGGTATTGTTCGCCTGCATTTGTTGAGTTTGAAATCAGCAATAAGTTCATAATAATTTGGTTTATAGCGTATTAAATATAGTCTACTATTACACAGAAATAAAATAATTTGTTTCTGATGCCAAATTTAATAAAAAAAGTGTTACATTTGCACAGTAAAGTGCGAAAAGATTGAAACCAATCGATATTTAATATTGTTTAACTTAAAAAATTAAAGTTATGTCAGAAGTTCAGGCAAAGGTTGTCGAGATTATCGTCGACAAGTTGGGCGTTAAGGCTGAGGAGGTTGTACCCGAGGCAAGTTTCACTGCTCACCTTGGTGCAGATTCTTTGGATTCAGTAGAGCTCATTATGGAGTTCGAGAAGGCCTTCGATATCCAGATTCCCGACGAGGATGCTGAGAAGATCACTACTGTTGGCGCTGCCATCGAGTATGTTGAGGCTCACAAGAAATAATCAGACAATCATATAATATCGCACAAGCGAGCAAGGTATGGCAGGCAGAAGAGTTGTCGTTACCGGCATAGGTACTATAAACCCCTTGGGAAAGTCGATTGAGGAGTATTTCACCAATCTCGAAAAGGGTGTTAGTGCCGCTGCACAAATAACTCGATTTGACGCTACCAAATTCCGCTCTCGCATAGCGTGCGAAATAAAAGATTACGACTGGACCCGCTATTTCGACCGCAAGGAGGTTCGCAAGTACGACCTCTTTGAGCAATGGGCAATGATTTCGGCCGACGAGGCTTTGAGAGATGCCTGCTTGGTTGACAACGACAATATCGACAAAGAGAGAGTCGGTGTGGTGTGGGCTTCCGGTACGGGTGGAACGACATCGTTCTACGAAGAGAGTAAGGGCTATATCGAGGGGGGATTCACTCCTCGATTTAGTCCATTTTTTGTTCCTCGCTTAATATCCGATTTGGCCGCAGGTTTCATCTCCATAAAGTATGGATTTATGGGACCCAACTACGCTGCCGTATCGGCTTGTGCATCATCAAATCACGCTATGATTGACGCGCTGAACCTCATCCGATGGGGCAAGGCCGATATCATCGTCACGGGAGGCTCTGAGGCTTCGATAAACGAGCCCGGTGTGGGTAGCTTCTGCGCTATGCAGGCACTCTCAACCCGCAACGACGACCCCGAGCACGCATCACGCCCATTCGACAAGGACCGCGATGGCTTTGTCATTGGCGAGGGTGGCGGAGCGCTGATTTTCGAGGAGTTGGAGCACGCACAAAGGCGCGGAGCAAAGATTTATTGCGAGGTTGTAGGCGGAGGAATGTCGGCCGACGCATATCATATGACGGCTCCTCATCCCGAGGGCAAGGGAGCCTTGATATCGATGCGCGAGGCTCTGCGCGATGCAGAGTTGCAACCCCAAGATATAGACTATATTAACGCTCACGGCACATCAACCAATCTGGGCGACACGGTCGAATTGAAGGCTATACAAAACCTCTTCGGCAGTCACGCCTACGAGATGAATATATCATCAACCAAGTCGATGACCGGACACCTGCTGGGCGCAACGGCTGCCATAGAGGCTCTTGCCTGTGTGATGGCCATTTCGCGTGGCGTTATCCCGCCGACAATCAATGTCGAGAACATCGACCCCGAGATTGACCCCAATCTAAACCTTACGCTCGGCGTAGCACAGCATCGCGAGGTGCGTTGCGCTTTGAGCAACACATTTGGTTTCGGTGGTCACAACTCGTCGATAATATTCCGCAAGATGTAGAGAAGTTGACCGCCGTGGTTATATTTTTTAGGGCCTGTCAGAAGCATTAACGACAGACCCATAACTTTGTTAGTAATCATATAAAATTTACGGTTTTGATAGATTTTATTCTTCGTCCTCTGCGCCGCAACTTCGGCGAGGACAAGAAATATTTCCGAGCTATTGACGATATGTTTGGATTCATTCCCAACAATATCGAGTTATATAAGTTGGCGCTCATACACAAGTCGGCATCGGTCGTGCTCGAAGATGGCCAGCATATCAACAACGAGCGTCTTGAATTTTTGGGTGACGCCATTATCGAGAGCGTGTCGTCGGACTACCTTTTTATTGAGTTTCCCGACAAGAATGAGGGTTTCCTGACTCAGCTCCGCTCGAAGATGGTGTCGCGCCAGACACTCAACAGCGTAGCTAAGCGTCTTGGCTTAGACGACTATGTCATCACCAACTCATCGAGTGGCACTTCGCAGAAGCATATCTACGGTGACGCTTTCGAGGCGATGATGGGTGCGATATATCTCGACCAGGGATATGACTTTGTAAATCGTCTACTCATCAATAAGATATTCACCAAATATCTTAAATTAGAGACACTTGCCGAGTCGGAGACCGACTTCAAGAGCCGCCTTATAGAGTGGTGCCAGAAGAATCATCACTCAATCGATTTCGTTACTACGCACGACAAGACCTACTCGTCGGCACACCCCTTCTTCTACTCGAAGGTGATGATTGACAACATCGAGATGGGTCACGGTGCTGGCGAGTCGAAAAAGGAGGCTGAGCAGCGTGCCGCATTCTCCGTGTCGCAGGGCTTCAACGATGCCGACTGCACAAAGTTGTTGGACAAGTTGGACGACTTCGACACACATAGCAAGGCAGAGCAAAAGGCAGAAGAGCCAAAGGCAAAGCCTGCGCGCGCACCCAAACGAGTAGCCAAGCCCAAGAAGGAGGTTAAGAGCGTAGAGACACCTGCGGAGGTGGAGAGCAAACCCGCACAGGAGGCAGAGCCTAACAAGACGACTGCCGCAGAGCCGGCAAGCGCGCCAAAACCCGCTAACGCGCAGAAAGAGAGCAAACCCAAAACCGCCGACTCCCCGAGCGAAAGCAAACCCAAGCCTCGCCGTCGTCGCCCAGCCAAAGACAAGGCTCAAACACCTGTAACTGAGAAACAAGCTGAGTAAGCGAATGAAGAATTTGCACGATAAATTGTTCTCACGCGGAGCAGCAGCCCTCACCGATGAGGAGCTGTTAGCACTGCTTGTGGAGTCTACGAGCGAACAACGCGACCCCAAGGCCATAGCCGCCGGGATTCTCGCCACTTGTGGCTCGCTGACGGGCGTGGCACACACGGAGCTTAGCCGTCTGCGTATGGTCGAGGGTATAGGCCTGCGTCGTGCCGAGCGACTGACAGTAGCCGCTGAGTTCGGCCGCCGCATAGCACGCGCCACAGCCAACGATGTAGAGTGCATAAAGACTGACGAAGATGTAGCCCGCCTGATGCGCCCCATCTTCGATGAGATGCCACACGAGGAGTGCTGGGTGTTGTACCTCACCTCGTCAAATCGCCTTATCGAGCGCCAAAAGATAAGCCAGGGTGGCGTGCAGGCAACCGTCGTAGACCACAGGCTGATAATAAAACGCGCGCTGGAACTACTCTCCACACAGCTTATTATGGTTCACAACCACCCTTCGGGAGCAGCTACACCAAGCGTGGCCGACAAAGAGCTAACCAAGAAAGTTAAGGCGGCAGCAGCGCTATTCGACATACGCCTGCTGGACCACATAATAATCTCGCGAGAGGGTAATTTCTCGTTCCACCGCGAAGGAATTTTATAGAAATGCCACATATAGCACCAAACCCGCACAGGTTTGGTGTTTTTTTATCGTAGATAAAATAGAGATTTCGCAGAAAATCACTATCTTTGTGGGATAGAAAAAGAAAATCACAAAAAAATAGAATATTATGACACAAGAGGAGTTGTTTAAGAAGTTGGTCGCTCACTGTAAGGAGTATGGTTTTATCTTCCCTTCGAGCGAGATTTATGACGGTCTTGGTGCCGTTTACGATTATGGCCAGAATGGCGTTGAGTTGAAGAACAACATCAAGCGTTACTGGTGGGATTCGATGGTTAAGCTCAACGAGAACATCGTTGGTATCGATGCAGCCATCTTTATGCACCCACGCACTTGGGAGGCATCAGGTCACGTAGCAGCATTCAACGACCCCTTGATCGACAATAAGGATTCTAAGAAGCGTTACCGTGCCGATGTTCTCATCGAGGATTGGATGGCAAAGCAGGACGAGAAGATCCAGAAGGAGGTTGACAAGGCGAAGAAGCGTTTCGGCGAGGCTTTCGACGAGGAGCAGTATCGTGCTACATCACCCCGCGTATTGGATATCGCTGCAAAGCGTGACGCTGTTCATAAGCGTTTTGCCGATGCGTTGAACGAGAGCAACCTCGAGGAGTTGAAGCAGATTATCCTCGACTGCGAGATCGTTTGCCCCATCTCAGGTACACGCAACTGGACCGATGTTCGTCAGTTCAACCTTATGTTCTCAACACAGATGGGTTCTACTGCCGAGGGTGCTAACACTATCTACCTTCGTCCCGAGACTGCACAGGGTATCTTCGTAAACTATCTGAACGTACAGAAGACAGGTCGTATGAAGCTCCCCTTCGGTATCGCACAGATCGGTAAGGCGTTCCGTAACGAGATCGTTGCTCGCCAGTTTATCTTCCGTATGCGCGAGTTCGAGCAGATGGAGATGCAGTTCTTCGTACAGCCCGGCACAGAGATGGATTGGTGGAACAAGTGGAAGAACACTCGTATGGCTTGGCACCGTGCATTGGGCTTCGGCGATGACAACTACCGTTTCCACGACCACGACAAGTTGGCTCACTACGCTAACGCTGCAACCGATGTAGAGTACAACTTCCCCTTCGGCTTCAAGGAGGTTGAGGGTATCCACTCGCGTACAGATTTCGACCTTGGTCGTCATCAGGAGTACTCAGGTAAGAAGATTCAGTACTTCGACGCAGAGCGTGGCGAGAGCTATGTACCCTATGTTGTTGAGACTTCAATCGGTGTTGACCGTATGTTCTTGCAGATTATGTCAGCGGCTTATACCGAGGAGAAGTTGGAGAATGGCGAGGAGCGCGTAGTATTGCGTATCCCCGCAGCGTTGGCTCCCACAAAGGTTGCCGTTATGCCTTTGGTTAAGAAGGACGGTCTACCCGATGTAGCACGCAAGATTATCGACGATTTGAAGTACGACTATGTTGTAGCATACGACGAGAAGGACTCTATCGGTAAGCGTTACCGCCGTCAGGACGCTATCGGTACTCCTTTCTGCGTGACCGTAGACCACCAGACTTTGGAGGATGGCACTGTAACTGTTCGTCACCGCGATACAATGGCTCAGGAGCGTATCAAGATTGAGGCTCTGCGTGCAATGGTAGACGAGGAGGTATCATTCCGCCGTTTGTTCCAGAAGATTCAGGCGTAGTCAATGGGTAGAATAATTGCCATAGACTACGGTACAAAGCGCACGGGGTTGGCTGTTACCGACCCTCTGCGCATTATAGCAGGCGCTCTGGAAACAGTCGAGACCAAGCAGTTGGAAAAGTACTTGGCAGACTATTTCTCGAAAAATGCCGTTGATATTATAGTCATTGGCAAGCCTACGCAGATGAACGGTGCTCCATCGGAGACGATGCGTTTTATCGAGCCTCTGGCCGCCCGTCTGCGCCACGCCTACCCCGACAAGCAGGTGGTACTCTACGACGAGCGCTTCACCTCAGTACTGGCTCACCGCACGATGCTCGAAAGTGGTATTGGCAAGATGGCACGCCGCGACAAGGCTCTGGTTGACAGAATCTCGGCTACGATTATTTTGCAGTCATATATGGACTCTGTGCAGATGCAACAGCAATAGTTAAGAAAAAGAAAAAAGTTATGATATATCCAATAGTAATTTACGGTTCGCAGACACTGCGCAACAAGTCGGAGAATATCACTCCCGACTACCCCGATTTGAAGAAGCTTATCGACGATATGTTTCTCACGCTCGACGAGGCATCGGGTGTAGGCTTGGCAGCACCGCAGATTGGCAAGAACATTCGCCTGTTTATTGTCGACTGCACACCGTGGGCTGACGATGAGCCCGAGCTGGCCTACTACCGTAAGGTGTTTATCAATGCCGAGATTTACGAGCACTCGGAGGAGACCGACCTCTTCAACGAGGGATGTCTTTCGTTGCCTGGCCTGCACGAGGATGTGCGTCGCCCCGTGGCAATCAAGATGCGTTGGTTGGACGAGAACTTCGAGGAGCACGACGAGTTGATTGATGGCCTGCCCGCACGCGTTATCCAGCACGAGTATGACCACTTGGAGGGTAAGGTCTTCACCGACCGTCTCACACCTCTGCGCCGTAATCTGTTGAAGGGCAAGATGACAAAGCTCTCGAACGGCAAGTACCGTTGCGCGTATAAGACTAAGTAATGCTTAAAACTCAGAAGATATGGCAAATAACAACTTTTGGAACGAGGCTTCGCGTGGCGGTGCTATCGTAGGTTTGGCCAATGTAGCCTTCTCGGCCTTAGGAATGTTTATTCCATCAATATCGTTTGTGACAAGCCTTGTTAATTTTGTAGTGACAATATATCTGTTGTTCCACTTCACTCGTCGCCGTTCGCTGCTCTTCATCAAGGAGGGTTACACTTACAGCGAATCGTTGGGATTTATCGTAGCAATGGGTATGTTTGCAGGTATCATCTCGGGTGCATACCAGATTGTTGCCAGCAACTTCCTCTTCACCGATATGTTCGAGCAGACGATGAACACAACCATCGCAACACTGCAACAGTCGGGCGTGTACAACAACGAGATGATAGACCAGATGTCATCACTGATGCGTGCCTACATCTTCTCGCCCATTCCTGCGCTGTTGTCTAACATCGTCGGTAATGTGTTGTATTTCGGCTTCTGCGGATTATTTATCTCTATCGGCACGAAATGTGAGCCCAATATCTTCGATAACAATTCACAGGAGGAGGAAGAGGAGGAGTAATGGCTACAAAAGTGGACATATCGGTGGTCGTACCCCTCTACAACGAGGAGGAGTCGCTCGCGGAGTTGACCGCGTGGATTGACCGCGTGGCACGCGAGAATAACCTCTCGTACGAAATTGTGATGGTTGACGATGGCTCAACGGATGGCTCGTGGAGCGAGGTGGAGCGACTAAAAGAGCTCTACCCTGCCGTCAAAGGCATTCGCTTTGCTCGCAACTACGGTAAGTCGGCAGCTCTCTACTGCGGCTTTGCCGAGGCGGAGGGTGAGGTTGTCTTCACGATGGATGCCGACCTGCAAGACTCTCCCGACGAGATTCCCGAGATGCGTCGTATGATTCTCGAAGATGGCTACGACCTTGTGTCGGGCTGGAAGAAAAAGCGCTACGACCCCGCAGGCAAGCGTCTGCCGAGCAAGTTTTTCAACCAGACAGCTCGCATCGTATCGAGTATTAAGTTGCACGACTTCAACTGTGGATTAAAGGCCTATCGTCGTCGCGTGATAAAGTCTATCGAGGTGTATGGCGAGATGCATCGTTACATTCCCATCTTGGCAAAACACGCTGGTTACAAGCGTATTGGCGAGAAGATAGTACAGCATCAGGAGCGTAAGTATGGTGTGTCGAAGTTTGGTATGGAGCGTATGGTAAAGGGTTATTTGGACCTTATCACCGTGTCGTTTATGTCGCACTTTGGCCGCTCTCCGATGTACTTCTTCGGCAGCTTGGGTACAATTATGTTCCTTGTGGGTGGATGTACCACAGTGTGGGTCATAGCCGACAAATTGTACAAGCAGGTAAACGGCCTGCCCTTGCGCGCTGTTACCGACCAGCCGCTCTTCTTCGTAGCGATTTTGACCGTTATCTTGGGAGTGCAACTCTTCTTGGCGGGATTTTTGGGCGAACTTATCAATCGTCGCGCACCGGAGAGAAACAGTTATATGATTGACAAGAAAATATAGAAACAAAGATGATACAAAGAATTCAATCACTCTACCTTTTGGCTGTTGTGGCTTTGATGGCTGCGGCGATATTTACTCCGCTGGCATATTTTGTGGCTGGCGTTGAGGAGTTCAAGCTCTACGCTTTCGCCCTGAAAAATGCGGAGACTACACATTCAACTATGTATATGGGCATCATCGTGGCATTGGCTGCAATCGTTCCACTCGTAGCGCTGTTCGCATTCAAGAATCGTATGTTGCAGATTCGCCTTTGCGCTGTTGAGTTGGTGTTGTTGCTTGGAGCAGAGATTTTTATGGCAATATATTACTACCTGAGCAACCGTATGTTCTCGCAGTTTGAGTTCCACGAGCAGGGTATCCATATTGCTATCGTCTTCCCGCTGGTAGCCATTATTCTTGATTATTTGGCTCTGCGAGCAATATTCCGCGACGAGATGCTGGTCCGTTCGTTAGACCGCATACGATAACAGATGAAAAATAAAAAATGAGGATGCTAATCTAAGCATCCTCATTTTTTATATACCAGCTTGCTTAATTCTAACCTTATCATCTGCTCCGAAGCTGGTGATTTGAATTACCGCCTCGCGCTTCTTTTTGGAGGTATTGGGCTTGATGTCCAACACTACGGCTGAGTGCCACTCTGCCAAGGCGCGTGTTGCGTTGTAGTTGTCAATAAACTCCACCATCTCAACCCAATCTGTACCGAGATACTCGCCCTCGCTATGCTCCTCGTCGTGCGGGCCCCAAACATAATGTTGCCACTCGAAATCTCCCGCATCGCGCGTGGATATTTTTATATGGTCTACACCTGTCGAAAGCACAGGGATTGTTATCTGCTCACCATCGGCTGATACCTCGTAACTCTTCTGCTCAAACTCCACTTTCGGGATATCGCACCCCGAGAGCGTTATAGCACTCAGCAGGGCAAACAAAACGAATATTCTCTTCATCACAATTCTATTTAAGGTATTAAAACAAAGATAAGATTTTTTTTGTAAATTTGAACAAACAAAAACAACTATGATTATCACACTGCTCATTATTCTTTCACTTCTATTTTCGGCCTGCTCCATTGTCGATAGTAATACGATTATCCCCGAACTCACAATCTCGCTCGTAGGAGGTGGCGAGTTGGATAACCACGCGGTAAATTTCACGCAAGAGGGCGATAAGATGACGGTCAACATAGCGAGCAATACTACTTGGCGTGTAAAGAGTAATGCTGATTGGCTACAACTCTCCAAACTGAGTGGCAGGGGCGATGATTATATCACAATCACAGCCGATGCTGCCGAGAAGTCACGCAGTGCAGCGGTGGAGATTTATCTAACGGATTTCAACCAAATTAGAGCCTCGTTCGACATTATTCAATATGTTGAGCCTCAGGAGGAGCAGCCCAACGATAATAAAGGCGACGAGGGCGACGAGGGCGAAGATGGCAAGGGTGAAGACGATAAGGAGGATAATCCCGACGATAACTCCAACGAGAGTAAAGATGATGGCGACGACACCGATGACGAGAATGAGCAGAACCCAAATGATGGCGATGACAAAGACGATGTAGAGAATAACGAGGGTGGAGAAGATACAGAGAAGGACGAAGACAAAGACAACACAGAGGATGAAGGTGACGAAAACAACGACAACACAGAGCAAAAGCCCGAAGAGGATAACGGTGATGTAGAGGATAATAAAGAGAATAATAACGAGGAGAACAACGAGGAGAATTCCGATAACCCCGATAGTTCCGACAACCCTGACGACAACAAAGACAATAACGAGAACGAGGATAACAAGGAAGACGGAGGTAATAACGAAAATAACGACAACGGGAACAACGAAAGCGAAAATAACGGCAACGAGGAAAATGGCAACGAAGGGAATGGCAACACACCCGAGCAGACAAAGGATGCTTATTCGATGATTAATACCCTCTCGCAGTTATCCGCAGGCGAATATTACATCGGTGGCTATCAAGATGGCACGCTACACTTGGCCACAGGCGGAATAACGGGCGGCCACGGCAACACCACAGAGTACACCTTCACCGATGCGGGCGACCTTACCCCATCGGCCGAGACGGAGGCGATAGTCGTAACTCTCGAAAAGGCTGCAAGCAATGGCTACTACATACGCTTCGAGGAGGGTTATCTTACGGCTACTGCCGCAGGCCCGGGTAAGTTGAAATTCTCAGAGACAAAGAGCGAATACTGGATATTCTCGACTCACCCCGAAGGTGGTTTTATGCTTCGTCAGTCGGGTGATATAGATGTTCAACTCATCATCTCGCCCAAAGCCAAAAATGGCTCACTGCTTCGCTCGGTGGCTGGTGACGAGGAGGGCAATGCCATAATACTATTCCGCAAAAATATATGATAAAGCGTATCATATCCGTAATATTTCTGCTAACCACATCTCTGGCGGGTGCAGCGCAAGAGCATATTGTTGTGTTTTACAATGTGGAGAATCTGTTTGATACCATCAACTGCCCCACCACAGCCGATGAAGATATGCTACCGCTTGCCGACCGCCGCTGGGATGGAGAGCGATACCGCACGAAACTAAGCAACATAGCCGACATTATCACCAGCATCTCACCACACAATGCTCCCGCTCTGATTGGACTTGCCGAGGTAGAAAACCGGGCCGTCTTGGAGGAGCTTACCGCAACATCGGCACTCTCTGCGGCCAATTATAAGATATGCCACTACGATTCACCCGACTCGCGAGGCATTGATGTGGCATTACTCTATCGTAACGACATATTCCATATCGAGGGTAGTCGGGCCATCGCCTCCACGATAAACCACCCCACACGCGACATACTCACCGCGTGGGGCACTATCAACAACGAAAAGATATTCATCGCCGTGGTACATTGGCCATCACGCATTGGTGGCGTAAAATTCACCGAGCCACGACGCATAGCCTGCGCCAAGCAGCTACGGGAGATAACAGACTCCGTGCGCCAAAGCGACCCCGCGACAAAGATTATCATAATGGGCGATATGAACGATAATCCCCGCGACGAGAGCATATCAACCCATCTCGGTGTAAAGCGCAAGGCAAAGCGACTCTCGCCAAACGACCTCTATACTCCATTTGCCAACATTCGCCGTGGCAGCTCAGTCTACGACGGGCGCTGGAACAGATACGACAATATCGTTATATCGGCAAATCTTCTGCACGGGCAGGGACTAAAACTGCAACCTGTTGCAGGCAAGAGATTAGCTGCCGTTTACAGCCGCCGCAATATGCTTGACAAACACGGTCACCCTCAACCCACCTTCAAAGGCGTGGAGTACACGGGTGGCGCGAGCGACCATCTGCCAGTATACATCATTATCAGCAAATAGTTTTATTTTGCATTTTATAATCATTTGGCGAAACACCTGTTTCTCTCTTAAACATTCTGCTTAAATGATGTGGGTATTTATATCCTAAAGTGTAGGCTGTTTGGCTTATAGTCATATTTTCATCTACCAACAAATATTTTGCTCTCTCAATGATATATCGTTGAATATGTTTCTGTGGAGATATGCTAGTTTCTCGTTTTACAAGGTCACCAAAATAGTTTGCCGAAAGAAAGAGTTTATCCGCAAACCACTCCACTGTTGGCAGTTCCGCTTGACAAAGTTCTGGTGTTTCAAAATATTTTATCAATAACTCCTCAAAGCGCTTCAGTACATCGTGGTTCAACAACTCTCGACTAACAAACTGACGGTCATAGAAACGAGCACAATGATTGAGTAATAATTCAATATTAGAAGCGATGATACGCTTGCAATGGATAGAAGTAGGATGTTGCAACTCAGCCCTAATTGCCTGCATACAACCGATTATTATCTGTCGCTCCTCCTCCGAAGTATGTAAAGCCTCATTCGATTTGTAGGAGAAAAACGAATAGTCACGCATTACCTTAGCAAGCGATGTTCCTCTCAAAAACTCGGGATGAAACATCAAAATCCATCCTTTCGGGTTCACTGTGGAGCCACCGTCATCTGCACCTGCAACCTGTCCAGGCGCCACACACACAAGCGTTCCATCTCCATAATCGTACTCACTACGACCATAGTGTAACATTCCGCACTCCATCTGTTTCAAAATAACAAGATAAAATCCGAAATATTTACGAGAATGTTTGATTACACTCAATTCAGACATATCTACTACACTTACCAATGGGTGCAAAGTTTCTACTCCGAGATTCTCATTGTAATCCTGCACCCTCTCCATATTGATTATTTTTTGCTGCATATTCCAATCATTTAATTTTGATAAATATAGTAATAATAATCATTACTAAATCGATGAAGAGTCTAAAAAAAGTAATTCGGGTATGAAATTGCGTATTTATGCTGCAAAGATAACAACTCAAAGTTGCTACCTTTGTAAAAACCTAAAAAATAACAAAATATGAAAAGAGTAATTTTAGCTATTTGTATGGTTGCAATGTGTATAATAGCACAAGCGCAGGAGCGTAAAGACAAATGGGGAGTACCGTATGTAAAACTGAATAATGGTGTGGAGATGCCCCGCTTTGGTCTTGGCACATACGCGGTTTCAAACGAAGATTGTAAACAGGCCGTAGCTACAGCATTGAAGAATGGTTATCGCCACTTCGACACTGCACAAGCATATAACAATGAGCGAGGCGTGGGAGAGGCAATTGCTGAGAGTGGTATTCCTCGTGATCAGATTTGGGTAACAAGCAAGTTATGGCCTACCGAGTATGGCGAGGGCAAGACTCTCGAAGCCATTGACCGTATGTTAGAGCGTATGGGGTTGGAGTATTTAGACCTGCTATATATCCATCAGCCCATCGGTGATTATATCGGTGCTTGGAAGGATATGGAGAAAGCTTACGAGCAGGGTAAGATTCGCGCATTGGGTATCAGTAACTGCGACGCACGCGAAGTGGCATTTACCGAAATCGTAGAGAATATGAAGGTTAAACCAGCCATTCACCAGATTGAGTGCCATCCCTATGCACAGCGTAAGGCTATGCGTGCAAAGCATGTGCCTTATGGTATCGTGACCGAGTGCTGGTTCCCATTGGGTCACGGCGACAAGAATCTGCTTTCTGATCCCACAATCGAAAAAATTGCAAAAAAGCACGGCAAGACTATCGCTCAGATTATTATTCGCTGGCACATCGAGGAGGGTTTTTCGGTAATTCCAGGCGCAACAAACCCCGACTACATCAAGGAGAATATCTCGATTTTCGATTTCAAACTCGATGCCGAGGATATGGCTACAATGCGTTCACTCGACCAAGAGAAGCGTTTCTACAACCTCTCTATCGAGCAGTTGGAGCGTTTTGTCCTCAATCGCGCAATCAGCAGATAATAAAAGAATTATAATGTTATGACACATAATCTAAAAACAAATGTAGGGCGCATCACCATTATTGACGCTCTGCGCGGCTTTGCGCTGTTTGGAGTAATATGGGTACACTTCCAGCAACATTACAGTTATTTTTCGATGGGCCCATTCAACGAGCATACGCCAATATTATCACAATTTAATGAAACAGTGCAGTGGCTTACCAACAATGTAATGATGGGCCGCTTTATCAATATCTTTGCGTTCTTGTTTGGCATGAGTTTCTTTATCCAAATGGACCGTGCCGCAAAGAAAGGTATAAATTTCCGTGGTAGATTCCTATGGCGTATGGTTATTCTTTTCGCCATTGGTATTATTGGTTCGGCATTCTACCCGGGAGATATTCTGTCACTCTATGCGATATATGGCGTGGTGCTTCTGTTGCTTAATCCGTGCAAGAATTGGCTACTTACAATACTCGCCGTATTGGTTTTGTCAGGAACGCCCAAGCTGACAACATACGCTTATGACAAACTCACTGCTCCCACACCCACCGAGCAGGTAGAGAGTGCTCCGCAAGCACCCCGTATGCCTGAACGCAGAGAGCGTCCCCGTCAAGAGCAGGTGAAGCCTTCATTCTTCAATAGTGTAAAAAGCAACCTAACGAATGGCACACGAGGCAAGATTGGCTATCAATACCGTATGTCAAATCGTGGTTATATCACGCTTGCGATATTTATCTTTGGTCTTATCGTAGGTCGTCTGCGTTTCTTTGAGACTGCGCATCTGTACCAGCGTCGCAATGTAGCTCTGTTTGCCCTATTCATTGGAGGCACTTTAATAGCTGGATGGATAGCAAAGGCTATTGCACCCGAACCTATACCGGGTCAGTGGTTTGCACCACCCTCGGTTGCAGGAATTATGTCAACGGCAATGGGCGATATAAAGATGGTATTCTCATCAGCCGCAATACTTATGGCATTTGTTATTCTCAATAACATTCCCACCATAGGAAAATGCCTGAATGTTTTAGCACCTTATGGTCGTATGGGACTCACAAACTATGTATCACAAAGCATCATCGGAGCCTGCTTGTTTGCAATGTGGGCGTGGGGGGCAACATTTGGAGCTTGGGGTGCAACCGAACTTCTGCTCTTAGGATTAGGTATATATATTGCACAGATTTTTGTTAGTGCAATATGGCTTCGCTACTTCAAATATGGTCCATTGGAGTGGCTATGGCGCTCGGCAACATATCTCAAATGGCAACCATTCCTGAATAAATAGATAAAAACGAGATACCGCGTGTATCTCGTTTTTCTTTATTTTTATTTGGCACGCAAGCGAAAAATATCTAACTTTGAAGATGATTTGTATTACTAACGAAAAATCAATAACAAAATAACTTTACTGAAATGAAACTAAATCGTTTATTTACTATCTGCGCAATGCTCATTATGGGCGTTATGATGCAGAGTTGCTGCTGTGGCGAGGCCACAACCATCGCTGGCGATAATTACAAGTTCGAGGATGGTATGATTCACTTCGTTGAGCCTGCCCGCGCCGCTGGTCAGCAGTCAATGTTGGGCTTTGCTGCCGAGCCTATCCCCGTTGTTCGTGTAGGATTCATTGGTTTGGGTATGCGTGGCCCGGGTGCTGTAAACCGCTTCACTCACATCGAGGGTGTTGAGATTAAGGGTTTGTGCGACTTGGAGCAGAGCAATGTAGACAAGTGTCAGGCAATGCTCGAAAAGGCTAACTTCCCCAAGGCTGATAGCTATGTAGGTCCCGAGGCTTACAAGCAGCTTTGTGAGCGTGACGATATTGACCTTATCTACATCGCTACCGACTGGCTCAACCACACCCCCATCGCTATTTACGCTATGGAGCACGGCAAGCATGTAGCCATCGAGGTACCCGCTGCGACTTCTGTTGAGGAGTGCTGGCAGTTGGTCGACACATCGGAGCGCACACGCCGCCACTGTATGATGTTGGAGAACTGCGTTTACGACTTCTTTGAGCTCACTTGCCTTAATATGGCTCAGCAGGGATTGTTTGGCGAGATTCTTCACGCCGAGGGTGCATATATTCACAACCTCTCTGACTTCTGGAACGACTACCACAACAACTGGCGTCTGGACTTCAACCAGAAGAATCGTGGCGATGTATACGCAACACACGGCTTCGGTCCCGTATGTCAGGCTTTGAATATCCACCGTGGTAACAAGCTCAACTACTTGGTATGTATGGATACTAAGTCTGTTGTAGGTTTGGAGAAGGCTAAGGCAAAGATGGGTTCAACCGAGTTTGCTAATGGCGACCACACCAACACTCTTATCAAGACCGAGCAGGGTCAGACTATCGAGTTGCAGCACAATGTATACACTCCCCGCCCCTACAACCGTCTTTATCAGTTGACAGGTACAAAGGGTTTTGCTAACAAGTACCCCATCACAGGCTTCACATTCGAGCCCGGTCAGGTACCCGACGCTGTATTGCCCAAGGATGCTAAGATTAATCCCCACGGCTTTGTATCACAGGCTGTAAAGCAGGCTGTACTCGATGCTTACAAGCACCCCATCCATAAGGAGATTGAGGAGAAGGCTAAGCAGGTAGGTGGTCACGGCGGTATGGACTTCGTTATGGACTACCGTTTGGTTTACTGCTTGCAGAATGGTCTTCCGTTGGATCAGGATGTTTACGATGCAGCCGAGTGGTCTTGCGTAGGCGAGCTTTCGGCAATATCTGCTAAGCATAACAGTATGCCCGTTGCATTCCCCGACTTCACTCGTGGCGAGTGGAACAAGTTGCAGGGCGTGAAGTTCTATACGAAGTAGAAATATTTCATTAAATAAAAAATAGGTTATTCCATTGGGATAACCTATTTTTTATTTATCGGCATAGATAACACCTCTGCACTCTGTGCCGCTTCGGGATATGGCTGGTATGGGTCGGGCTGACCTGTGGAGAATGTTATACCCCAAAAGGTTATCGAACGGCGATATACACTCCAATAGGGAATTTTGTAATCGAGTTTTATGGGAGCATACTGCTCGTGCTGTGGCGATGATATAATATCTCTATCGTGGATATTTGGCTCTCCCACCCGCCAATGATTTACCGAGTCAACAAACAACCTCACCGCGGGCATATAGGGCACGGAGTCTATCTCATACCACAGCGTATCGCCACTGCGCCACTGATGTAGCAGTTCACCAGCCTGCTTCTTATGCCCCGCCTCCAAATTGCTCTGCTGAGCCGACACCTGCGGAGAGTCACAGCGCCAAAAGTAGAAGAGCGAGAAGAGCCCCGCAACGATTAATATTACAGATATAAAATACTTCAAAATACAATCCTTAAAAAACCTCCTGCAAAATTCTTATCGACTGCACGGAGTGGATTGTATCGAGATGATAGGCGTAGTAAGCCAACAACGAATCCAAGAAATCTACCCTCTGATGGCGGTTGAGTCCCACCTCGGCCAAATATCGCACATCGCACTCCAACATATCGCGGAGAATAAGGGCATTTTGCTGAGACATACAGTGCTCACGCGGGGGGCAGGTTAAGGTATAGTGACCCTCGGCAATATCGAACCACGCATCGGGCATATACTCATTGCCGGGCGAGAAACCCAAGAATCGGCACAGGTTCGAAAGAAACCATAGGTGGAAGTTTGCCACACCCTCCTCAGCCACATCCAACGCCTCGATAGAGCCCCAAACAAAATCGAACAATATCTCATTTGCCTCACTCTCTCGGACTAGGCGATGCAAAACCTCTGCCATAAACAGGGCTATGGTGGACTTTTTTACATCAAAGGGTATTGATTGCAGTATAATACCCGAGTGCACCTCGCCAAAGCGATGCATCTGCATCTTCGTAGACTCCAAGCCCTCGAACTCCAAGGCGAACATAGGCTGAAAGTGTGCCAGCTTAGAGCCTCTACCGCGCGAGCCAACACCCTGCACCATATAGCTTTGACGGCCATACGACGAGGTTAGCATCTGCACGATAAGGCCCCTATCACCATATTTCACGGTGTTAAGCACCACGCCTCGCGCCTTGTAACGCTTCATCGCCGCCGTAGCCATACTACTCGGGGTCTTGCCAATCGCCGTTGGCCTTAATAAGTTCTATGAGGCGGTCGATAGCCTCGCTCTGTGGGATATTCTTCTCGATAATCTCACGACCCTTGTAGAGTGTGATACGACCTGCCGCCGCGCCCACATAACCATAGTCGGCATCGGCCATCTCGCCAGGGCCGTTTACGATGCAGCCCATAATACCTATTTTGAGATTTTTAAGGTGTGATGTACGGCTCTTGATGTCGGCCAGAGTCTTCTCGATATCGTAGAGTGTACGGCCACAACTCGGGCAGGCGATATACTCGGTGTGAGAGAAACGCACACGCGAAGCCTGCAATATCATAAGTTCTATATCTTTAATCTCCTGCTCCGAAAGTGCGGGCGCCTCAACCCAAACGCCATCGGCCAGGCCATCAAGGAACAACACACCCAAGTCTGCCGCCGCTTTCAAGGCAACAGCCTCGGCATCACTATCCTCGTAACGACGCTTAACCACAATGGGCTGAGCGGAGTTCATATTCAGGATTGCGGCACGCAACTCGGCCGTGGGATTATTGCTTACGGACTCTATTACATAGAATTCATCAGTAAGCTCCGAGTGGATTATTGGAGTTGTTACATTACTACGACGCACATACTCCGTAGGGTGGTAATTTTCGGGATGAGCAACGAGGAATTCGCCCTCGCGCGACTTGTAATAATCTACCAACATCTGCGCCACGGGCACCTCGTTTTCGGGGGCCTCGGTGAGCGAGACACGGATAGTGTCGCCAATGCCATCTGCCAGCAATGCACCAATACCCACAGCACTCTTTATACGACCCTCGATGCCATTTCCAGCCTCCGTAACACCCAAATGCACGGGGTATGTCATACCTTCCTTCTGCATAGCCTCGACCAGCAGACGGTAGGCGTGTACCATAACGCGTGTGTTGCTCGACTTCATTGACACAACCACCTGGTCAAAATTCTCCTTGCGGCACACACGCAGAAACTCCATAGCCGAAACAACCATACCCTCGGGCGTGTCGCCCCACTCGTCAAAGATACGCTTTGCGAGCGAGCCGTGATTTACGCCAATACGCAACGCAACACCACGCTCACGGCACTGGGCAATGAGAGCCTCTAACTCGCCATTCGAGGTGCGGTAGTTACCCGGGTTGATACGCACCTTATCGACATATCGCGCTGCGATAGATGCCACCTCGGGAACGAAGTGAATATCGGCCACGATAGCCGTAGAATAACCATCACGGCGCAACTCGGCCACGATATTCTCCAAATTCTCGCCCTCCTTGCGACCCTGCGCCGTAAGACGCACGATGCCTGCACCAGCGTCGGCTATGCGCTTGGTCTGCGCCACGCTTGATGGGGTATCAGCCGTAGGAGTGTTGGTCATCGACTGTACCGCAATAGGATAATTTGAGCCTATTTTTACATTGCCTACACGCACTTCGTGTGCCACTCGGCGAGAATATTTCGAAAGATTCATATTACAAGTTTTTAACCCACAGGGCGTAATTTTTAGCAAAGATAACTATTCGGTGGCAGATTATCTCTTTTTTGGGCGATTTATTTGCTTCCGCGCAAGCATATATCCTAAAAAATGCACTATCTTTACCCCATAAAAATCATTATAAAACAAACAATATGAAACTTATGCGTTTTTACACACTCATTTTTGCCTGCTTGGCAGTCGTGGCATCTGCCTGCACTGCGCAGGGCGAGAAGTGCGACAAGCAGTGCGACACTTGCACTAAGCACACTGTGATGATGGCCGACTACTCGCAGGTAGCACCCGCGCCTGCTCCTATGCAGGATGGCAAGTATGTATGCCAGCGTCCAGCCGAGGCTGACCGCCTCTTCACATCGAAGGCTATCGAAGCCGAAATTGCAAAGGTACAGCAGCTCTTGACCAACCCCCGCTTGGCGTGGATGTTCTCAAACTGCTTCCCTAACACTCTCGACACTACCGTACACTATCGCAAGGATAAGGACGGCAAGGACGATACATTTGTCTACACTGGCGATATTCACGCTATGTGGTTGCGCGACTCTGGCGCTCAGGTATGGCCCTATGTTCAGTTTGCAAACGAGGATGCCGAGTTGAAGGCTATGTTGGCGGGTGTTATCAACCGCCAGTTCAAGTCAATCAACATCGACCCCTATGCAAACGCATTCAACGATGGCCCCGTGGGTGGTAGCTGGCAGTCTGACAAGACAGATATGAAGCTCGAATTGCACGAGCGCAAGTATGAGATTGACTCGTTGTGCTACCCCATTCGTTTGGCTTACTACTACTGGTTGGTTACAGGCGATGACTCTATCTTCGGTGAGGAGTGGCTGGCAGCTATCAAGAATGTACTCAAAACATTCAAGGAGCAGCAGCGTAAGGAGGGCGTAGGTCCCTACTCATTCCGCCGCGTAACAGACCGCCAGTTCGACACACTCTCGAACGATGGTTTGGGTGCTCCCGTAAATCCCGTTGGTTTGATTGTATCGAGCTTCCGTCCCTCGGACGATGCAACAGTTTTGCAGTTCCTCGTACCTTCAAACTTCTTCGCAGTATCTGTTTTGAACAAGGCTGCTGAGATTTTGACTAAGGTTAACAAGGATAACGCATTGGCTAAGGAGTGTACAGACCTTGCAGAGGAGGTTGCCGAGGCACTCGAAAAGCACGCTATCTACAACCACCCCGAGTTTGGCGAGATTTACGCATTTGAGGTTGACGGCTTCGGCAACTACTACTGTATGGACGATGCCAATGTACCCAGCCTTTTGGCTATGAAGTATTTGAACCCCGAGGTTATCGACCAGAAGATTTACGCTAACACACGCCGCTTTGTATGGAGCGAGAGCAACCCCTACTTCTTCCGTGGCGAGTGCGGCGAGGGTATCGGTGGTCCTCACATTGGCTACGATATGGCTTGGCCTATGAGTATTATGATGAAGGCCTTCACAAGCGACAACGAGGCTGAGATTAAGGAGTGTATCGAGCTTTTGATGCGTACCGATGCAGGCACAGGCTTTATGCACGAGTCATTCAATGTAAACGACCCGATGAACTTTACTCGTAAGTGGTTTGCTTGGCAGAACACACTCTTCGGTGAGCTTATCGTAAAGCAGATTAAGGATGGACGCGTCGATATGCTTAACTCAATCGAGATTAAGTAATCTATCCGAAAATAGAAAAGGTGCTAACCACGCGGTTAGCACCTTTTTTTTGTATCATTACCTTATTTTTTAGTCCTAAAACTATATAACAAGAGGGATTTTTAGCACTTACTTGTCATAATATCAAGAATCAGACTATCTGTCTCGTTCATACCCTCACGGCCGATGGTTGTAAGGTTGCGAATTGAGAGGTCCACATCTTCGTCGATAATACCCTCCAACTTCGACACACAACGATTCTCCATAGCCAGCATCGCCGACAAAACAGCCGTAGAGACACCGCTCGCCAACTTCAAAGCACAACTTGGCTTCGCGCCATCGCAAATCATACCCGTAAGGTTGGCAATCATATTCTTCACGGCCATAGCAACCTGGTCGTAACCGCCACCCATCAGGTATGTGATACCACAACTCGAGCCCGACGCTGCAACAACACAACCACACAGAGCCGACAGGCGGCCAAGGCTCTGCTTGATATATATAACGGTGAGGTGGCTCAAAATCAAGGCGCGCACCATCTGCTCGTGCGTAGCACCGCACTCCTCGCCATAGACTACCACGGGCAATGTTGCCGTGATACCCTGATTACCACTACCCGAGTTACTCATAACGGGAACCATAGCGCCACCCATACGCGCATCGCACGCCGAAGCGGTATACGACAAGATGCGGGTAAAGATACTATCACCCAAGACGCTCAACTCTCTCTCGCCACGCAATGTTTTACCCAGCGAGTGACCATAATCCATCGTAAAGGCGCTCTCGGCCGCAGCCTTATTCAAGCGCTTTGACTCCATAATAAACTCTATCTCCTCGATAGGTGCTGTCGTTGCGAAGTCGTATACGCGGCGCAGCGTCAGCTCCACATCCTCCGAAGACTCATCGGCAGCACTCGCACCACGGCAGTCGAGCAACACCTCGTCATCTTGTTGAAGATATACGAACGATGTATGCCCACCGCAGATGGTAGCCACAGCACGATGGCCATTAGCCTCAGCCTCGACCTCGATGTAGAGTTTATCGATAATGCCCTGCTTCAAATCAATGGCAATGCGCTGCTCGTCGATATAACGCTTACCCTCGGCCACAGCGCTCTCGTTGGCATCTTTCAACACCTCCAAGCCATACTCCGAGCGACCAACAATAGCACCCAACGCAATGGCGATAGGCAGACCAATCATACCCGTGCCGGGAATACCCACACCCATAGCATTTTTCAGGATATTGGCACTAAGATGAACTGATATTTTCTCGGGCAACACACCCAACAACTCGGTAGCACGCGCTACACACAACGAAACAGCCACGGGTTCGGTACAACCAATGGCGGGAATTACCTCGCGTTTAATAAGGGCCACGATAGCCTCGCGTTCTGCGACAGAAAACATAATTTATTAGGTTATATATTTTTGCAAAAATAGTATTTGTCTGCGATTATAGCAATTTTAGCCACCAAAAAATACGCATAAAAAAAGGACGCATCCGTGAAATGCGTCCCAACTCCAAAATAATTAAATGCTACAATTATTATCGGAATATATCTTAGTTGTACAAGAATCGCTTGATTGACTGCTTGGGAGTGTGCTCAAAACCACCCTCGATAATCTCCACAGCCGAAATCTTGCTATATGCCGGCATGCGGGTATTGAGTTCGAGGCGGTTCTGCTCCATAATCTCGCGCAACTCCTCGGCACTGCACTTCTCGTCAGCCTGCAAAGCAACCAGCGCTACCAAACCACCCTTACGCTCAACGATAAGCGACTCACCCACATGGGGCAAAGAGTTAAGGATGCTCTCAATCTCCTCGGGGTAGATGTTCTGACCGTTGGGCGAGAGAATCATACACTTGCTGCGACCCTTGATGAAGATGTTGCCATCCTTGTCGATGATACCCAAGTCGCCTGTACGCAGGTAGCCATCCTCGGTGAATGTTGCAGCCGTAGCCTCGGGGTTCTTGTAGTAACCTTGCATAACATTGTCACCCTTAACCTGAATCTCTCCAACATTCTTGGCAGGATTATCTGAGTCAATACGCACAATAACATTATCCACCGCACGACCACACGAACCGAGTTTGAAGCTCTCCCAGGGCGAGTAACCGATAAGCGGTGCACACTCCGTCATACCGTAACCCACGGTATAGGGCAGACGCACCTTGCGCATAACCTTCTCAACGGGGAGGCTGATTGCAGCACCACCCAATACGATTGAGCGAAGGTTACCACCAAATGTAGTAAGCAGTGTAGAGCGTACCTTACCGTAGATAACACGCTTAATGAATGGAATAGATGTAAGCATACGCATCAAAGGCTTGTTGAGCGTAGGCATAACCTTGTTCTTGAATATCTTCTCCATTACCAAAGGCACGGTAATAAGGATATAGGGCTTAATATCGGCCAAGGCCTGCATCAACACAGTCGGTGTGGGTGTCTTACCCAAGAAATATACATGACCGCCACCACACAAGGGGTAGAGGAACTCGAATGCCATACCGTACATATGCGCCAAAGGCAACATAGACATAATCTTATCGGTATCGCATACGGGGATACGATTCAGACCGAACTCGATATTTGATGAGATGTTCTTTGCTGTAAGCATCACACCCTTGGGCGAACTTGTTGTACCCGATGTATAGTTGATGATTGCCAAATCGTCGAGGTCGCCAATCTGATAGTCGCTAACCTTCTCTTTCTCCGATGCAGGGAAGACCTTAGGCATCTCAGACTCCTTTGCTATCATTGACGCAACCAACGACTTGTCGGTAGCGTAGAGGATAGAGAAGTCGTCAACACTGATAACTGCCTTCAAGTTGGGAACACGATTGCGGTCGATAGCGTCCCAGATGCGAGCCTCTGTAAAGAGGATAACGCTCTCCGAGTGAGCCGACAAATCGCCGATAGTCTCGGGCGAGAAATCGGGCAAGATGGGTACTGCTACGGCACGATAAGTACCAACAGCCAAGAAACTGATAGCCCAACGAGCGCAGTTCTTCGAAGCAAGTGCCACCTTATCGCCGGGCTTCAAGCCCACCTTCTCAAACAAGAAATGATGCTTTGCAATTCGTGTTGCAATATCTGCAAATGTAAATGTTTCTCCTCTGTAATCGCTAAGTGCGGGTTTCTCCCATCTGTTTCTTACCGATTGTTGAAAAATGGATAGGTAGTGTCGCATAAAATTAGTTGGTAACACACCTCACTTTGCGGCTGGTTTGTGCCAAAAAAATGGGGTGCGTAGTTGTTAAATATTATCAATTATGATGCGAATATCGGTCTATTTTAACAAACGATAAAAATTTTGTGATAAAGTGCCCAAAAGTGGGATAAAATCCCTATATGGGATAAAAATAGGCATAATAGGGGCGAAATTCTCAATTTCACCCCTATTATAATATTAAAACTTACGCTTCAAGAGACGATGTTGTAAGCCATTTTTGGATATTACCAGAGTATGTTTTCGAGATAGGCACATCGGGTACGCCATCGATACCAAGCTCTACATATACGCCCTCTTTTTCACGGCGAAGAACCTTTATGTGGTCGAGATTTACGAGGTACGAACGATGGCAACGCTGGATATGAGTCGAGGCCAATTGCTCGGCAACTTGTTTGAGGGTATTGCGCACCAACAACTTTTTGGGAGAGTTATTATTCTTATACCAAACACAGATGTAGTTATCAGCCGACTCTATCAACAGCAGATTCTCTCGACGAACCGACAAACGCATCTCGCCCTTCTCATCGAGTATCTGCACATAGGCAGCCTGCAAAGCTGTATCATCTTCGGCAATACGCTCACGCAATATGCGCAGCTGCGCCACACGCTCCTGCCATATAAAATAGATGTAACACATCGTGTATGGGATTAACAACACCAGGAAAGTCTTTACCAACGAGTTCCTAAAAAGTGTCACAACACCCTTATTAGTATCGGTAAAGAGCGCCACGATGGTAAATATCAGCGTCATAGCCAACACCTCGCACGCAATCCACAAGATGTAGTGAATATACGATATTTGGCGTTTGCGCGTATACAACGACATAAACCATCGACTCACAGCCGCCACGGCCATACCAACAAGAATCAAGAAGATGGTTACCAACTGCACAATCAACTCGCGCGAGATATTCAGTCGCGAGAGGAAATGAGCCTCAGAGTCAATCCTATCGAAGTCAAACGGGCTGTAAATCGTGATAAAGAGCAACGCAAATATCGGCACGAATATAATCATTGCGATTTGATTCGACCTCTTATATATGAATGACGGAATGGGAGTCATTGCGATATAATTTTATTGTGAATAACTTATAATTGCGCTCTATTTACTTCACCTCCAAAGCCATACGGCACAGAGCATCGCCAGCATCGTTGCGATATTCGAACATTCTTACGCCATCTCTCTCCTCGGCCATCAACACCAGATTATCGCCATAGCGAGACTCCTTCATAAAGTTCATATCGAGACGGAAGCCTACCAACTGCTCGGGCACCTCGATGGGCATAGAGTCGAAGATGATGTCGATATAGCGCATAGTGTTCATATGGCGATTGAAATCAATATCGCTGTACACCACACGGTGCTCCGCCACGGGCTCACTTGTCACTGCTCCGATGCGGCGAGGACGCTCGCAAGGCGAGGGTGCGTCTACCATATTACCCTCGTGAGCCTTTGCCATAGTGTTCATATCCACAGGCATACGAGTCGAGTAGTCAATCATACACCACTGCGACACGGCACGACCGAACTCACGACCAGAGTCATCTGTGAGGGTGAAATTACGCGTCGACGAGAGGCGGTTGTAATCGCTAATCCAGGTGTGGAGTGTAAATTTGCTATACTGCGTGGGCATATAATCCATCTCGATAGCCATACGCGAGAGCACCCAGCCGTAGTTGTTATCGGCCAAAGCATCGATACCAAAGCCGCGCGAATGGGCATCAGAACCCGCAGCGTGGAGAACTAAATCACAGATGGACGACACCGAAACACGGTCTGTAAAATCTACATATTTAGGTTCAATCTTATATTCAAAAACGCTTTTTTCCATAGTAATATATAACCAGTTATAAACTTAATAGATAATGCAAAAGTACGAAAAAATATACACATTGCCATCTATTTGTCATCTTTTGTATCAAAAGGGCCAAAACCAATTAAAAAAAATCCTATCACTATATGGCTAAGATTTTGCTACACAAAAAAAATCCTTAACTTTGCATTAAGTAACAAAACTATGAGCAGACCATTGGCAGAGCGGCTGCGCCCGCAAAGTATTGAGGAGTATATCGGTCAGACACATCTGGTCGGTGCAAATGGTGTATTCCGCAAGTTCCTCGACACGGGAAATGTCCCTTCGTTTATATTGTGGGGTCCCCCGGGCGTGGGCAAAACTACACTCGCCAAATTGGTTGCCACCCATCTCAAACGCCCATTCTACACACTCTCGGCCGTCACCTCGGGAGTGAAGGATGTGCGCGAGGTTATCGAGTCGGCACGCAAGCAGAGTCTTTTTCAGCAAGCACCCGCCTTTCTGTTTATCGACGAAATCCACCGCTTCAACAAGAGCCAGCAGGACTCGTTGTTGGGTGCTGTCGAGCAGGGCATCGTAACTCTCATAGGCGCAACGACTGAAAACCCCTCGTTTGAGGTTATATCGCCACTGCTGAGTCGTTGTCAGGTGTATATCCTCAAATCGATGAACGACGAGGAGTTGGAGCAGTTGCTCACGCGTGCGATTAACACCGACACAGAGTTAAAAACGCGCAAGATAGATGTTCAGCATAGAGATGCGTTGTTCAAATTCTCGGGTGGCGATGCGCGTAAATTGCTGAATATATTGGATATTATCGTAGGTGCTACCGATGGCGATATAGTCATAACGGACAACTATGTAACCGAGTGCCTGCAACAAAACATAGCTCTCTACGACAAAAATGGCGAGCAACACTACGATGTAATCTCGGCATTTATCAAATCTGTGCGTGGTAGCGACCCCAACGCTGCGATATACTACTTGGCGCGAATGCTGGCAGGTGGCGAGGAGCCGCGCTTCATTGCCCGCCGACTGGTTATCTTGGCCTCGGAGGATATAGGTCTTGCAAATCCCAATGCCCTACTATTGGCAAATGCCTGCTTCGATACGGTGCATAAGATTGGTATGCCCGAGGCGCGCATCACGCTTGCCGAGACAACGATATATCTTGCCACAAGTCCCAAGAGCAACTCGGCATATATGGCAATAAACGCTGCGCTGGACTTTGTGTCGCGCGACACGACTAACCGTCCCGTGCCACTACACCTGCGCAATGCGCCTACGAAGCTGATGAGCGAGGCTGGATATGGCAAGGATTACAAGTATGCACACGACTATGCAGGAGGGTTTGTAAATCAGGAATTTATGCCCGACACATTGGTTGGAAAGAGTTTCTATACACCCAACACACAGAACTCGACCGAGGCTAAGATTGCCGAGCGAATGGGAATGCTGTGGGGAGAAAAATATAAAGGCTAATATTATGAAAAAGTTTACGATTGCTATCATTTCACTGTTTATCGCTGTGAGCGCAATGGCCTCAACTACGGATAAACAGACCTATCTATACGCTGTAAAGGGCACCGACTCGCTCTACCTCGACCACTATGTCTCACCCGTAGAGGGCAAGCGTCCGTGTATGATGTTTGTCTTTGGTGGCGGATTTGTTGGTGGCGAGCGCAACAACGAGCACTATCTCCCCTACTTCAAGTTCCTAAACGACAAGGGATTCGATGTTTTCTCGATAGACTATCGTCTTGGTCTAAAACCTCTGACTACAATGCCCGAGATGCCTTCAATTCGTGAGACCATAGTGATGCTCAACAATGCGGTAAATATGGCCGTAGAGGATTTGTTCAGTGCAACACTATTTGTGTTGGATAATGCCGAGCGCTTGCAGATAGACACCAAAATAATTGTCACAAGCGGTTCGAGTGCTGGTGCAATAACAGTTCTGCAAGCCGAGAATGCTATATGCAACCGTACGCCCTCGGCTGCTATTCTGCCACAGGGCTTTAACTACGCAGGTGTAATATCGTATGCAGGAGCAATCTTCACAGTGGACGGAAAGCCCGAGTGGAAAAATAAGCCCGCACCCATAATGCTCTTCCACGGTAGTGCCGACGCTCAGGTACCTTACGACAAGGCTACGATGCTTGGCGTAGGTTTCTACGGCTCTAAGCACCTTGCGAAGGAGTTTAACGACAAGCATTGGCCATATTGGTTCTACGACATAGAGTACCACACTCACTCAATAGCCGTACTGCCAATGTACGACAACCATAACGAGATTACTACATTCCTCAACGACTTTGTAATCAAAAAGCGTCCTCTGCGCATCACTACGGCGGTGAGCGATGGCGAGCAGCCAAAGCGTGATACGAAGTTCAAGGTGATGGATTATATCGACGCCAACTTCCGCAAATAGAGCGCGATATGAGACGGATAGGCGTTATTTCCGATACGCACGGCACATTCGACGATACGCTACGCAACTTCCTAAAAGATGTTGACGAGATTTGGCACGCAGGCGACTTCGGCTCAATTGAGTTGGCCGACCAAATAGCGGCATTCAAGCCACTGAAAGGAGTCTACGGCAATATTGATGGCGGTGTGATGCGACGAGCGTATAATGAATTTGCATTCTTCGAGTGCGAAGGTAAGCGCGTGCTTATCACCCACATAGGCGGTTATCCGCGCCACTATTCGCCCCAAGCCGTAAGGATGATACAGAGTGCCCGCCCCGACATCTTCATCGCAGGACATTCTCATATCTTGAAGGTTATCTACGACCCCATATACAATCTTCTGCACATAAACCCAGGAGCCGCAGGCCAATACGGATTTCACAGGGTGCGCACGGCCATACGATTTACCATCGACGGAGATGATATTCGTGATATGGAGATAGGTGAATGGCCTCGTCACGCCGAATAACTTTTAACATAATATTACACTTCCCTACTCCGTTATATAGCCGAAAAAGGAGTAATTATGGGAAATAATATTTCAAAAATTTTGGATTCTATCTTGACTCGTGTGGCATTCGATATGACCAAGAGCAAGATTAACCGCTCATACAAGGATTACATTGCATTAGAGATTCTGCGTGACGATGCTACTATGGCAAATCGCACGCTATCGATGAGTCTTAACAAGTGGGAATTACGACAACTCCCGTCACGCATAGAGAGCCTTATCAACTCACAACCAAGCACTGAGACACTATCGGCGGAGGAGTTTCTAAGAGGCTACCGTAAGGAGCTTATGCTTAGCAACATCTCAGCACGCAACATATCAACAGCACACGCCCTGTGTGATATTGTGGCCGACACCACCACAGCCACCTCGCAGGTGCTGGCTCAGTATGGCATCTCGGCACACACCATATCCTCTTTAATACGCGAACTTGCCGATAGCAGCGAGGGTATGCAGTCGCCAATGCAATTCTCTTTGCCCGATATTGACCAGCGCGAGAATACTTCAACAAAAGACTCCTCGCTCGATAAGTTCGGAGCTGACCTTACGCAGTTGGCTCGAGAGGGTAAGATTGACCCCGTCGTTGGGCGCGAGAGGGAGATTGAGCGCGTGATACAGATTCTATCTCGTCGCAAAAAGAACAACCCCATACTCATTGGCGAGGCTGGCGTTGGCAAGAGCGCCATAGTAGAGGGGTTAGCCCTACGCATTGTGGCGGGAGATGTTCCACGCAATCTGCAACACAAGCGAATTTTCTCGCTCGATGTGGCATCGCTGGTGGCAGGCACAAAGTTTCGGGGTGAGTTCGAGGAGCGTATGCAACAACTTTTGGAGGAGCTACGCAATGCCGACGACATAATCTTATTTATTGACGAGATACACACCATTGCAGGCGCTGGGGCGACACAGGGTAGTCTTGACACGGCCAACATAATAAAACCCGCCTTGGCACGCGGGCAGATGCAGACAATAGGAGCCACTACGCTCGATGAGTTCCGCGAGAATATCGAGTGCGATGCAGCCTTGGAGCGCCGTTTTCAGAAGGTCATAGTAGAGCCACCCACGGCCGAGCAGACTCTCGAAATACTGCACAATGTAGCACCCTACTACGAGCAGTTTCACAATGTGAGATATAGCGACGAGGCTCTGAGAATGTGCGTACTGCTTAGCGAGCGCTACATCACCGACCGCCACTTCCCCGACAAGGCGATAGATATACTCGATGAGGCAGGCTCGCGCTCACATCTGCGCACACAGCACAGTTCAGATGCAATACGCTCAACCGAGCAGCAGTTGGCCGAGGCACGACGCGAGCGTTATGAGGCGGTATCGGCACTTGTATACGAACGGGCGGCCACGGCACGCCTAAAAGAGGTTGCGCTAAAAGCAAGGCTTGGCGAGCAGCAGGCCGAATGGAGTCGCAAGTTAAAGGAGAAGCCGACAGAGATAGGCGTGGCAGATATAGAGCAAGTTGTAACGGAGATAACAGGCATCCCCGCCGAGCGACTAACCTGCAACGAGGCCGAGCGTCTGCGCTCACTCTGCTCGCACCTGCAACAGCGCATAATTGGCCAACGAGAGGCCGTGGAGAGAATATCCAAGTCGTTGAAACACTCGCGCGCAGGGCTCAAAGATGCCAATCGCCCAATAGGGGTATTTATGTTCGTAGGCCCGACAGGAGTGGGAAAGACGATGCTTGCCAAGGAGCTGTCGAAGTGGATGTTTGACCACGGGCGGGGACTTATCCGCATCGATATGTCGGAGTATAGCGAGAAGCACAACACCGCCCGCCTGATAGGCTCGCCCCCGGGCTATGTAGGCTATGGTGAGGGCGGTCAGCTCACCGAGGCCGTTAGACGACAACCCTACTCGGTTGTACTCTTTGACGAGGTGGAGAAGGCGCATCCCGATGTCTTTAACACTATGTTACAGATTTTTGACGAGGGACATATAACCGATGGCGCAGGGCGGAAGGTAGATTTTCGCAATACGGTGATAATACTCACCTCCAACATCGGCTCACGCCCTGCCTCAGAGCGGGCGACACAGATGGGTTATGCGACACCATCGAAGCAGGAGAGCATCCGTTCCGCGCCCGAGGGCGAGTATCGCAAGGCGTTGGAGCGAAGGTTTGCGCCTGAGTTTTTGAATCGCATAGATGATATTATCTATTTTCGAGCGCTGAACATCGAAGATGCCAAGCAGATAGTTGAGTTGGAGATGGAGAAGATTAGGCTTCGCACGCAGGATTTGGGCTACGATATAGATATAACCGATGCTGCGAAGCACCGTCTTGCCACCATAGGTTATGAGGCTCGCTACGGAGCAAGAGCGCTGCGGCGCACGCTGCTCAGGCATATCGAAGAGCCGATATCAACGCTGATAATCGATGGCAAGCTCAGCGCTGGCGGAGTGGTAAGGATAGATGATAATGGCAACGACGGTGTTACATTACAAGTTGCATAGAGATAAAATAGAAGGAGGTTGCTTCGAAAGAAACAACCTCCTAATTATTATCACATTTATCTAAGGTTCAAACCTTACTCCTTGAAGTAGCGGTTGTAAAGACCCTGGAAGCCTGCGCCGTGACGAGCCTCGTCCTTAGCCATCTCGTGGATTGTGTCGTGGATAGCGTCGAGGTTCTCCTGCTTAGCCATCACTGCCAAACGGAACTTATCCTCGCAAGCACCCTCCTCGGCGTTCATACGCTTGTAGAGGTTAGTCTTTGTATCCCATACAACCTCACCGATGAGCTCTGCAATCTTCGAAGCGTGCTCTGCCTCCTCCCAAGCGTAGCGCTTGAAAGCCTCAGCAACCTCGGGATAGCCCTCGCGGTCAGCCTGACGGCTCATAGCAAGGTACATACCTACCTCGGTGCACTCACCCATAAAGTGCTCCTGCAAGCCCTTCCACAACTCCTCGCTGGCACCCTTACCATCGCCGAGCTTATGCTCTGTGGCGAACTCCAAAGCGCCACTCTTCTCCTCTATCTCAACGAACTTCTCTGCGGGGACCTTGCAAAGCGGACACTTCTCGGGAGCCGCATCACCCTCGTGAATATAACCACATACTGTACAACGAAATTTCTTAGCCATAATTTTAAAGTTTTAATTTGTTTGTTTTATAGTTTTCTTGTTTTTTCCTGATGCAAAGATATAGCTCTTTTATACTTTTGCAATAGTTTTTTAATCACAAAATTTTATCGCACCATAAACCTAACTTATAGCAATCCATTTTCCGATATAAGTTGTTCTATATACTCCACATCGGTGCAATCCTTCGCCATCACACGCTTCTGGCTATCGAGCAGATAGAGCGCAGGTATAGCCTTCAAGTCGTACAGACGCTCCGATGTTATCACCCCACCCTTGTCGTAGGCGTTAATCCACGATGCGGGGTAATCGCCCAGATGCTCGCGCCACGCCTCCAAATCTTCGTCGGGGTAGAGCACCAGCACCTTGAAGTCGCCACGCTCCGAGAGTTCGTTCAAAAGGGGCGAGGCGGTGAGCTGCTCACTTATATCGCGGCACATAGGACAACCTGGGTTGCTTATAAATATAAGGAGATAGTCGGCCTTGATGTTATACATCTTATTTGTGCGCCCCGAAGCCAAGGTATACACAAAGTCATTAGCGGGCTGCCCCACCCTGTTTTGCTTTGCCATTTGAAGGTCGCTCTCATAGGGCATACGCTCCCACTCATCGTAGAACGGGCTCTTCACAGCAGCCTCCAACACGGGGATATATCGCTCATCGTCACGCATAGGCGAATTGGGGTCGTGCAACACCGTCTCGGCCAACATCATAAAGTAGTCGAACATACGACGCGAGGTCGAAGCACGCTGCATAAGGCGCAACATAGCGTCGTAGGCCAACGAGTCGGGAACATATCCCGAGACATATATGGCATAGGCCGTAGCCATATGCGCGGTATCCACCTCGGCGATAAAGAGCGTATCGGCAAAATCAAACTTATCCCAATAGTGCTCCACCATATATTTGCGATGCTCGTCGGGATTGAGCGTCGAGGGTGGCAACGAGGGGATAAACTTACGAATTCGCTCTGGCTTAGAGGTGGTTGCAATATCCGTTTCGTTGTGTTTATTACTCTCCGCGGGGCGTTGCTTGCAAGCCGTGAAGCCCGCAATTAGCGAAATGAGGAGGATAGTAATAACCGAATATCTCATAGCTGTCAATCAATTATCGTAAACAACAAAAATCTACCGTCCGCACCCTATCAAAATGTATGCACATCTGCTTGGCGTGACAATATTTTCGAAATAAATGTTTCCGAATAACAAAGATAGCAAAAAGTATTATTTATCCTATCCTACGCGACGATATTCCTTGGGCGACATACCCACACGGCGCTTGAAATATTTGCCGAAGAAGGTCTGTGACGGGAAGTTGAGCACATCGCTTATCTGCTGCACGGTCATATTTGTAGATTTGAGCAGGGCACGAGCCTCCAACACCACGCTGCGCTCAATCCACTCGGCAGCCGATGCTCCCGTACACTCCTTAACAACGCGCGAGAGGTAGCGAGGCGTAATGCACAACGCATCGGAGTAGAATTTCAGTTGTCGCTCGGTGCGGAAATTATCCTTCACAAGATTCATAAACTCCTTGGTGAGCACATCGGCATTAGAGCGCACGGGCTCGTTGTTTTCCACATTGCGAATCTTCTCCGACGAGTAGAACAGAGCCATAATGATGTGCTGCACCACCTGCAAACGGTAGGGATTGCTCTTGTCTTTTAGCACATAGCGAACAGTCTTATAGAAAATATCTGTGGTGCTATCGTTTATATCCATATGCTCGATGATAACGCCTCGCGTAGATGGGAATCGCAAGGGCACGGAGCCGTTGATATAGACCATAAGATTCTCGATAAAGCGCTTCGACATAAACAATATTATGGCATCGAAATCCTCGCTCACGCTCTCGATAGAGATAATCTGTCCGGGGGCGATTTTTATTGCATTGCAGGGATTATCAAGCACATAGTCCTCCATATCGACCTTCAAGTGAAGACTGCCGGCCGTATGGTTTACAAACATAAAGAAGTCGAACTTATGCGGGTTTGTCATCGTGTCGGGATGGAAAGGCATATCGTTCAACAAGTCGGATACAACCTCCGAATACTCGAAAACAATCATCTCGTTTTCGATGCCATCTACATTATCCAGCCCCTCCAACTGAGGCAACCAATCAAAATACTGTATCATTGTACACTATAATTATTAATTTTCAACTTATGCACCAGCAAAAGTAGTCAAAAAGTTTTATTCAACAACATTTTGTATACTTTAAGACCAATCGCTCAAACATAAATTCTCAAAAGAGCACTTTTACACCAATGCACGCTAAGACTATTCTATATTCTGTATGCAAACGCTTCGCTCTAATAACGACAGCCACGCGATATTAGTATTTTGTAGCGCAAATTTTTGTATCTTTGCCTCGTTATGAAACTCTTTTCGACATATAAAGACTACTATAAGGAGAATCTGCGATTGGCTCTGCCCGTCATTCTCTCGCAAATTGGACAGATTACCGTACAGTTGGCCGACACCGCAATGGTTGGTCGCTACGGAGGTGACGACCCCACACCGCTGGCTGCCGTTGCCTTTGCCACAAATATATTTTTCATTGTATTCATCACCTCGGCAGGACTTACCTTTGGACTAACGCCCCTCGTAGGCGAACGATATGCCCAGAACAACCTCCGCCACGCACGCGAGTTGTTGCAGAACGGAATGCTGCTCTTTTCGCTTATCGGCATTGCCGCCACGCTGCTGCTCATTGCACTGAGAAGCGTATTCCCCGTGATGGCTTCGCTGATGCTGGGCGACAGTGGCGACAGCTCGATTACGGGCGTTGTAGATATGGCCATACCCTACTACAACACGCTGATTTGGAGCCTATTCCCCGTGATGATATGGGGCACAATCAAGCAGTTCCTCGAAGGCATTGGCAACACACGCGTGGCGATGGTTACCATCATCGTAGCGAATACCGTAAACATAATCTTAAACTATATCTTCATCTTCGGCAAATGTGGCTTCGAGGCTATGGGAGCCTTGGGTGCTGGATACGCAACACTCATTGCACGCGTGTTGCAGTGTCTGATGATGGTTATCTACTTCTTCAACACCCGACGCTTCAAGATTTACACCGAGGATATATTCAGGCGTTCGATGATAAAGTTCCGCCGCCTATCGGAGATATTGAAGGTGGGTATCCCCATCTCGTTCCATATGTTTATGGAGTCGAGCGCATTTGTCGTGGCGGGAATTATGGTTTTGGCCTTTGGAGCTTCGTCGGTGAGTGCATACCAGATTGGTGTAAATATGATGAATGTGACATTTATGATTATCATCGCCATCGGCTCCTCGACCACAATCCTCTGCTCGCACATCTATGGCAGCAAGGATTTCCTGCGCCTGCGTCGCACGGTGAATGCCGCCTATCAGATGGGACTGCTGTGGAATATCACCGTAGCATCGCTCTTCGTAGCGTTTAGATACCAGATTCCTGCGCTCTTTACCACCAACCAAGAGGTGATAAACATCACAGCTTCGATGCTGATATTCATATCTTTATTTCAAGTATCGGACTGCTTGCAGGCCATCTCAATCAGCATTATGCGAGGCTTGCAGGATGTCAAGGTGCTGATGCCAATCGTATTCGTTTCGTATGTGGTGATAAACATTCCCGTGGGATATTTGCTCGCCTTCGAGTGTGGGTTGAAGACCAACGGTCTTATCATTGGTTTCATCGTCGGCCTGTCGTGCTGTGCGGTGATGACCATACGCCGCGTAAGAAAGAATATAAGGCGATTGGAATTGAGTGTAGAAAATTAAAAATATTTTCTTACCTTTACAAAAATTTTTAAGATACGATGAGTTGTAATAATAACTGCACGAAAAAACATATACCCGAACCTGGTCGTGGATTTACCGTTTGCGACTGCTCCGAGGAGTTGAGAGTATGCCCTGCGGAGGGTTGCTACAAACTCCACGAGACACCGTGGTTGGAGGAGTATCCAGATAATATACCGACAGATATTTTTGAGGTTCGTTTCAAGAATACCCGCCGTTCGTACTACAAGAATGTAAACAACCTTCAACTCAAACGCGGTGACATTGTTGCCGTAGAGGCTTCGCCGGGTCACGACATTGGTATCATCTCGCTCACGGGCGATATGGTTGCCAAGCAGATACGCCGCACAGGATTTACCCCCTTTAATGGCGAGTACAAGAAGATTTACCGCAAGGCTAAGCCCTACGATATTGAGCGTTGGCAGGAGGCCATTGCCTTGGAGCACGACACGATGATTCAGTCGCGCCAGATTGCCGCCGAGATGGGTCTTGATATGAAGATTGGCGATGTTGAGTATCAGGGCGATAAGATTAAGGCTATCTTCTACTACATTGCCGAGGGTCGCGTCGACTTCCGCGTACTTATCAAGGTCTTTGCCGAGCGTTTCCACATACGTATCGAGATGAAGCAGATCGGTGCCCGTCAGGAGGCTGGCCGCATTGGCGGTATCGGTGCCTGCGGACGAGAGTTGTGCTGCGCATCGTGGATCTCGGGTTTTTCAAGCGTAACGACAAATGCTGCACGCGTACAGGATATATCGCTCAACCCGCAAAAGTTGGCCGGTCAGTGTTCGAAGCTCAAATGCTGTTTGATGTACGAGTACGATGTGTACGCCGATGCTCGTCAGAAGTTGCCTCGCGTACGCGAGCCGCTTCAAGCAATGGACGGAGAGTATCACTTGGTTAAGACCGATATTTTGGGTCGCACAATGTCGTTCAGCAGCAGCAAAGATGCTATGGTCAATGTTGTGACTATCCCCGTATCGCGTGTTCGCGAGATTATCGCTGCTAACCGCGCTGGTCGCAAGGTAGATTCTATCATCGACAAGGATAATATGCCCGTTGTAGAGGAGCCTACATTCCGCACCGAGGAGGATAGCATCACACGCTTTGACAATCAGAACAAGCGCCGTCGCAACCGCAATCGTCGCGATAGAGATAACCGTCAGCGTCAGCCCCGAGTAGCAGAGGGAGCCGCAGAGACACCCCAAGAGGGCGAGCAGCCGCGCGAGGAGCGCCGCGAGGAGCGTCGTCGTAACGACCGTCAGCGTCGCAACAACCGCCCCAATCGTCAGGCCGTAGATAATTCGCAGGAGAATACCCCGCAGGCAGGACGCGAGCCACGCGAGGGCCACGAGAATCGTGAGCACCGAGAGCCACGCGAGAATAGAGAGGGTCGCGAACCGCGCGAAGGTCGTGAAAACAGAGAGGGTCGTGAGTTCCGTGACCGCCGCCGCAACTACCGCGGTCGTGGCCGCAACGATGGCCATCGTCACAATGGCGAGCGAGCTGAGGCTGGTGATAATAAAGCAAATAACGAGCAGTAGCCGAATGCAGTACCTCGCAAAAGCAGTTACAGTAGTAGCAACGCTGTTGCTATTTGTTCAGTGTCGCACGGCAGAGTGTACCGTTGTGATGGGTGATGTCGATATTAATGGATGGAGCGACGAGGTGAGCCTCACCTACACCAACGACAACACCGCAACGAACTACGACCTAAGCCTAATGCTACACATAAACCGCCATTTTGAGGCCGAGCATTTGGAGGTGGAGATTGTCACTATGACGCCCGACTCGTTGCGCTATGGCGAGCGTGTAAAGTTGCCCGTAAAGTTTGATTGGCAGAGCCCGACAGCGCCTATGACCGATGTGGAG
>JAZOPO010000015.1:0-84169 GCA_045655585.1 Alistipes sp.
AATATAAAACAATATAAAACAATATAAAACAATATAAAACAATATAAAACAATATAAAACAATATAAAACAATATAAAACAATATAAAACAATATAAAACAATATAAAACAATATAAATTTTTATGAAGACTATCTTATTAGTATTTGGAACAAGGCCTGAGGCTATAAAAATGTGTCCTCTAGTAAAAGAATTCCAAAAGTGTCCCAATGATTTTAAAACATTAGTGTGTGTAACTGGTCAACATAGAGAAATGTTAGATCAAGTTCTTAATATATTTGACATTACACCTGACTATGATTTGAATATAATGAAACAAGGGCAGGATTTATATGATGTTACATCCAAAGTTTTAATAGGAATGAGGGATGTTCTTAAAAAAGTTAATCCAGATATTGTTTTGGTACATGGTGATACTACAACATCAATGGCAGCTGCTCTTGCTGCTTTTTATCAGCATATTCCAGTAGGTCATGTTGAAGCTGGTCTAAGAACTCACAATATAAGTAGTCCATGGCCAGAGGAAATGAACCGTCAGGTGACTGGACGTATTGCGACTTATAATTTTGCTCCTACCCCACTCTCTGAGAAGAATTTGCTAGAAGAGAAGGCAATGGGAAAAATATTTGTAACAGGTAATACGGTTATTGATGCATTACATCTTGTTGTCAATAAATTGAGAAATGATGAAACGCTTTCAAAAGAGCAGGATACCGTTCTTATAAATGCAGGATATGATGTTACTCGTCTTGCAAATGGTAAAAAACTAGTACTTATTACGGGGCATAGACGAGAGAATTTTGGTGATGGTTTCATCCGTATGGTAACGGCAATTAAAGATCTTTCGGAGAAATATCCAGAGGTTGATTTTGTGTATCCCATGCACTTAAATCCTAATGTGCGTCAACCTATTCACGAAATATTTGGAGAGAATCTTACAAATTTAGGTAATATGTTCTTTATTGAACCCCTCCAATATATTGAATTTGTGTATTTAATGGAAAAATCAACCATTGTATTGACAGATTCAGGTGGTATTCAGGAGGAGGCACCAGGGCTTGGTAAACCAGTTCTAGTGATGAGGGATACAACAGAGCGTCCAGAAGCTTTGGAGTCAGGTACAGTTTGTCTTGTCGGCACAAATTATGATAAGATTATCGATAAGGTTAGTACTTTGCTGGAGGATAAAAGTGCATATGAAAGAATGAGTAAGGCTGTTAATCCATATGGTGACGGTAAATCTTGTAACCGAATAGTTAACATATTAAAATTGCAATTATGATACCAAAAATTATTCACTATTGCTGGTTTGGTAGAGGCAAAATGCCAGAACTAGCCGTTAAATGTATTGATTCTTGGAAAAAATATTTACCAGACTATACAATAAAAGAATGGAATGAAGATACATTTGATTTAGATCTATATCCATATGCTAAAGAAGCATATGAGAAGAAAAAATATGCCTTTGTGACAGATGTTGTTAGATTGTATGCTTTATATACTGAAGGTGGTATCTATATGGATACAGATGTTGAAGTTTTAAAAAATCTTGATCATTTTTTAAAATACCCTGCTTTTTCAGGTTTTGAGAGTGAGGATTCTATTCCTACTGGTATTATGGCAAGTGAAAAAAATGGAGCATGGGCAAAATGGCAGCTAAGTTTATATGATGATTTGCATTTCATTTTGAATGATGGATCAATTAATCTTACAACAAATGTTATTTTAATAACAAAATCAATGGTTAATGAGGGATTTAAATTGGATAACTCATTGCAGAACTTTAAAGATATTATTTGGTTCTTCCCTAAAGACTATTTCTGTCCTAAAACAAAAAACACTATAGAAATAACAAATAATACCCATTGTATTCATCACTTTGCTGGTTCATGGATGCCATTATCTCATAGAGTGAAGAAAAAGATAAGATTCTTTATTGGAGAATATAGATACCAAAAAATTAAATCTTTTTTTCAATCAAAACATTAAGTAAGAAATTCAAATTTAATGTATTTATTACATTTTATACTAAACTTTGTAATTATATCTATTGCAATCTATACTAATTCAATTGATTTATTAACTACTTATGTTGCCTGCTGTTCTGTTCTTTATTTTTGCGAGAAAAGAGTAAGCCTGCATAAAAAGTTGTTTATATATTTTTATTTGGCTTTTTGGGGTAGTATTGCATATCTATCATACTATGTTTTCTGTGGAAATACTTTCGCACCATATCATGATGATAGCTATTATTTTCTAAATATAAAGAATATTTTTGAAGGTAATTTTGATGGAGAAGCTACATTATATGAATATTTTTTATCATTTATATACTTGTTTCTATCTCCCTTTGTGAAACTGTCTCACACATTATTATTACCAATAAATTGGCTAATGGGTACTTTATGTATTATTAAATCCATAAAGTTCGCAGATATTGTTTGTGAAAATAAAAAAAAGTCTCATTTCTTATCCATTGGTTTATTTCTTTTTTGTGCACCATTTTTAGAAGGTACTATTCATTTGTATAGGGATCCTCTGATGTGTCTACTCTTGATATTATCTATTGAAAGACTGTATAACCATAACTATATAAAAGGAACAATCTTAACTTTTTTTACAGGATTAGTTAGAGGTGCTAATGGAATGATATTACTAATGTATAGCGGTATTCAATACATTATTTCAAAATTTAAGTTGAATAAAAAAAGTTTAATTATTTCAGTTATAATTTTATTGTTTACAGTTATTTCATTAGATAAATTTATTGGAATTAATAATTATTTAAGAGGCTTTTCATCAGGAGGAGGGGATACTGAGTCAATAGTCTCTTCTATTTCTGATAGAAGAGAAATATTCTTAGAAGGTGAAGGTGGTGTAGTTTCTCTTATGCGAAGTAATAATATCTTATTAAACTTCATCGCAGTACCTATATATATGATTTCACCTATAAGTGTTGGACCATTCATAACCACAGAATCATATATAATAAGAAATGAGCCTTCATATACTATTGTACGCTTTAGAATTGAATCTATATTAGAGTTGATATCTTCTGTGTTTTATGGTTTTCTTTTCATAAGAATAATAATCGGATCGTACTATTGGAGTAAGGAAAAGAATATTAATAAATTTAGCCTTTTTTTGATATTTATAATAATGGTTCTTTTAGTAACCTTTATTTCGATGCAACATAGACATAAAATGATGTTTATTATGTTATATCCTATTCTTTTGAATTATTTTGATAAGTATTCTAAAAATAGGAAAAATTGTAATATTATATCTATTTGCTCTGTGGGTGTAATCGTGTTGTACAACATCATATAGCCGATAAAATTAACTATTTTCTTGGGGGTAATGTATCACAAGTTAGAATTATTAATTACCGTAGAACATATAAAGTATAAAATGTCCTTTTTACCTAAATATATATAATGAATAATGTTATTTCTATCGTTATAGACTCTGTTATAGCTGACTATATAGGAACCACTAACTGTAAAGTCAGTCCAACTCCTTTTATAGATTCTCTGTTGACTGAAAGTGTACGAGCTACTAATATGTATTCTCCTGGCCCTTTTACTGATGCTGCAACAAAAAGTCTATTTACAGGTCGAGATTGTCTTGATGATTATAGTTTTTATTTCAAATATAGTGCTTCTCCAACAAATCATTATAAGATCTTTAAAAATAATGGATATGAGACAATAGGTCTTTACTATCCGTATTATATTGCTGGTCGCAATATCACTGACTACATTGACCATATATATTATACATCAGGTTTTGTATTCACTAGTGAATGGTTTGGTTTATATTCGTATTATACTAAGAAAGCAGAATCAAAATCACTTTCTAGTGTAGATCTTTTATTGCTGACAAGAAGAACTAATTTAATGTTTGATGTATGGTTGAAATTCTACAATGACATTCTTACCAATAAAGAATGCAGTATAATGATAGAAAAGTTAGTAACTGGATGTGATGTAAAGAAAGCATATGAGGACCTAAAGTCTGAATTTCTCAAGTTTAATAATAATAATGAGGCATATATATACGAATTATTATTACAAGGTATGAATCATCCTCTTTTTAGTATAGATAAAATGGATGTAGAGTCATATATCAATCGAGATTTTCTTAAAAAAAATATATATCAAAAATTTAGTAAAGATTTAGAAAGATTTAAACATTTAAATATTAAAGCCAATTATTGGAAAAACGCTCCTAAGTTAAAGCAAATTATTAAAGCACTAACCGAATTTTGTAAAACACATGATTCTAATCACCTCATGTGTTTGGTTAATTATTATTTATGTTTATCTTCTATTGATCGAATGAAGAAGGTTAGTCTGAAATCCAATTGGCAGTTTGAGCAATCTGCGTATCGACATTTTGAGACCGTAAAAAGAGCTATTGAAACTCGTAAGACAAATAAACCATTCTATTTATCAGTCCACATAGAAGAACCTCATAATTATTTATCTTTTTTTACATACGATACTGATAATACTAAATTGATCGAGGAAGAATTTGCTATTTTAAAGAGCTATGTAGAAAGCTTGGGCACAGAGTTCATAGGTGATTTATCATATATATTATCGATTAGATATGTTGATTATCAAATAGAAAGGTTGTGTAAATATTTAAAAGATAATAATTTATGGGATACTACTACTATTCTTATTTGTTCAGATCATGGTTCATCATATAGTTTTTATCCACTTCACAATCAACATGTAAATTGTTTTGATAAAGAATGTTATCATATTCCAATGATAATTAGACACCCAGGAATAAAGCCTATTGAAGTGAATTCATATTGTAATAGTAAAGATATCTTACCGACCCTTTTGGATTTATTGGATATTAGGCAGGATATAAATTTTAGAGGTCAATCTATCATTAAAAATCAAAAACAAAATGACTATGTTATCTTAGAATATCCAGGTGGGGGATGTCCTGACATTCTCTCAAAAAAGCTTTGGTTAGGCATTCGGGATAAAAAATATTTTGTAGGATATAAAATAAATATAAAAGACAATATCGATAATATTAAACCTGATGTAGTATATGATTTAGAAAAAGATCCGAATGGGTTTTATAATATATCGGATAAGGTAGCAATATCAAATATTAACTATTTGATATTGCATTTAAAAGAATATTTTTTAATGGTAAAAAAAAGAACTGAAGTATTTCTTGATGATCTCATCAATCATAATGTTAATATCTAAATTTTATCGTAAAATATATAGAAAGATATCAGGTATCAAGATGTCAAGATATTTTATATAAAATCATTGTTAATAGATGTATTTGACAGATAAAGTTTGCTGTTGACATACGGCAGTCACTTATGAATGCTATGCTTTAGCAGTTGCGTATATTCATTTTTATATGAGTAAGCTTTTGAATATAGAGAGTGATCTTACGATGACTTAATAGAATTTATATATACGATAGTAGCTAATATTTAGAATATCACATATATAGTTTCAGCAATTAGTAAAATTCCTCAAAAGCTATTAAAAACTTGTACTATTGGGAATCAAGTCTACTAAAATGACATCTTGAAAGGAGTTTATATAGGGTATAATTTATATATTACTTATAAGATTGCCCTAAAAAGCCATAATATAAAGTTTAATGCTTTGAAGAAGGTAGTATTTGCAAGATAGATATGGACAATATGGTGGTAATTACTGTATCTATAAACTATATGAATTGTGTTCTTGTTTAATTCAATAATGGTGTGCATAATTTTGTATGATGTTAGCTAATGATAGTTTTGTAGCAGCAAAGGATATTGGTTAAAAGTTCTCTATTTAGTGGATACAATTGAGTAATCGGATGTACCTATTTCAAAAATAAGTAATGCATAAGGCCTTTCACTATTATATGAGTGCGTAAATAATAGTAACTGTAAGAATATTTATCATCTTATAACTACTCATATACAGGATAAGAAGTCATTGATAAAATAGTTAAGTTTTAATGCCTTAAAAAAAGATTATAATGTTTTTTTAATAAATGTTAGAATCAATATTGATGTCAAAATATTATTCCAAGAGGATTTGAGTATGGATTAGTTTTAATCGTCTCATATTAAAAAGTTTCGAATTGGGACATTGAGAAGGTGTATGACGATTTTTATAAAAGTTGCCGTACAATATATCTTGGAAAACTTTAATAACCAATATTTTTTGTTTATGGACTTCTGACGCAATGATGTTTAGGATGGATAAGACATTTTTAATGTACTTATGGATATTAAGATTTTATAAGGAATTTTTTTTGAAAATTCTAAATAGTTATTATACAGATTAGTCGTTTCTCGTACATATATAAAGAAAGTAATGCCAATATTGTTACAAATAAATGCCTCTGCTAATTGGGGGTCAACGGGTAAAATTGCTGAACAAATTGGACAATGTGCAATATCAAATGGATGGTGTTCATATATAGCATATGGGAGATGTATGAATCCATCCAATAGTATGTTAATTCCTATTGGATGTAAAATTAGTCCTTATTTTCATTATGTAGAACAGCGTATCTTTGATAATGAAGGTCGATGTTCTCGATTTGAAACAAAGAGATTGATAAAACAAATTGAAGCGATAAAACCTGATATTGTACATCTGCACAATATACATGATCATTACTTAAATTATATTAAACTATTTGAATATCTAAACAATACAAACATAAAAGTGGTTTGGACATTCCATGATTGTTGGGCAATGACAGGACATTGTATGCACTTTGTAACAAAAAATTGTAATCGTTGGAAAACAGGATGCTACGATTGCCCAATGAAGGGGGAATATCCTAAAGCACTTTTAGATAGGTCTAGATATAACTGGGAATTAAAGAAACAATTATTTTCAAAAAATAAGAATTTAACAATTGTAGCCTGTTCAAATTGGATCGCAAACTTTGTTAAAGAATCATATTTAAAAGATAAATATATTGAGGTAATCCATAATGGTTGTGATATTAACACCTTTTATCCTCATGAAAAAATAAAAAGTGATAAATTTCGCATAATTGCAGTTTCAAATTTATGGTATCCCAACAAGGGGGAATTGGATATTTATAAACTTAGATCTATGCTCCCGAGAGATGAGTATGAGATAATAATGGTAGGCTTATCACCTAATCAGGTAATGAATCTTCCAGATGGAATAAAAGGTGTGCAGCGAACACAGAATACCCAGGAATTAGCACAGTTATATTCTAATGCAGATGTTTTGATTAATCCTACATATGAGGATAATTTCCCATCGGTAAACATAGAAGCTCTTGCATGCGGAACACCTATTATAACTTATCGAACAGGAGGATCCCCAGAAGCTATTGATGAGCACACCGGGGCTGTAATTGAACAAGGAGATATTGTTACCTTCTGCGAAAAGATAAAAGAGTTCAATGTCTCTAAATTTAAGCAAAGAAATAGTGATAATTGCAGAAAGAGGGCTGTGGACAAATTTAATAAGGATAAATGTTTTGAAAAATATATAGATCTGTATAAAAGGATTTTGATATGAGGACTTTTGCATAGGAATATTAGGTAATAGGAAATTATGAAAAAAAAACAAAAAAAAATACTTATACATAGTTTGATTTTTAGTCCAGATGGAGTAAGTACCGCATACTTGTATAATGATATTGCTTTAGCTTTCTATGATAAAGGTTATGAGGTAGTTGTACTCAGTACGACTCCTCACTTTAATGTTGTGCAGGAACAATTGGCAGAGCAGCCAATGAAATGGGGCATATGGGGTTTGTTTAAGAAGAGTTATTACAAAGGTATTGAGGTATTTCATGTGCCACAGAAGAAGTTTAAGAGTACTTTACTTCGATTGATTGGGTTCGTGTACTGGCATATTGTGAGTTTCTTTGTGGGTCTGGGCATTAAGAATGTTGATGTAATATTGAGTCCGTCGCCACCTTTGACTATTGGTCTCCTGAATCTTTGGTTGGCTAAAATTAAGGGTTGTAAGGTAGTGTACAATGTGCAGGAAATATATCCTGATATTTTGTGCAAGAAGGAAGGATTGGTATTTAATATTTTAAGGAAACTGGAACACAAGGTGTATAACAGTAGTGATGCGGTTACTACTATCGACCAAGTGTTTTATGATACTATTGTTGGTAGATTTAATGTGCCGGAGCATTTGCATATTATACCAAATTTTGTGGATACTGATTTATACCGTTCTGGTGTGAGCATGGTAGAATTGGATAAGTCGCTCTTCCCTGATACGAATAGTATCAAGTTGCTGTATGCTGGTAATATAGGCTTTGCGCAAGATTGGGAACCATTGGTACGATTGGCTGAGAAGACCAAGAACCTGAATGTGGAGTACTTCTTGATTGGAGAAGGTGTAAGAAAAAATTATGTGGAGGAAAAGAAGCGAGAATTAGGTCTTGATAAGTTGCATATACTACCTTATCAACCAAGGCATTTAATGCCAGCTATTCTTGCATATAGTGACGCCCAGTATATCTTTATGACTCCAGAGATGGAGGGCATGGGCTTTCCTTCTAAGGTATATACTATTATGGCTTGTGGTCGCCCGCTAGTTGTGTGTTCAGGCAATAATACGCCTATCGTGAACTTCTTAGATACTATTGGTTGTGCCAAATTAGTGACTATTCACGATTTGGAAAAGAAGACGGATGAGATGGCTATATGGTTGGGGTCAACAACTCGTGAGCAACTTCGCGAGATGGGAGCAAAGGGTGAGAGTGTTATAAATGCTCAATACACCAAGGGGATTGTGACTGCTCAGTATGTGAATTTGTGTGAATCGTTGTTGAATTTATAGATATGAAGATACTAATCACAGGTATTCACGGTTTTGTTGGGTCAAATCTTGTTGAATATCTTAAAAGAGATAATGAAATATATGGTCTTGACATTATTTGCCCTGAAAAGGATGGGATAGTTAAGACATTTTCATGGGATGATCTTGATGCAGGAGTTATGCCTCCTATGGATGCTATTATTCATCTTGCGGGTAAGGCTCACGATACGAAAAATAAGTCCGCAGCCGATGTATACTTCAAAGTGAATACAGGACTTACTCAGAAAATATTTGATTATTTTATTACTTCAGGGGCCAAGAAATTTGTATTTTTCAGTACAGCTAAGGCCGCAGCTGATAAAGTCGACGGTGTGTTAACCGAGGATGTTATTCCAACTCCGATAGGACCCTATGGAGAGAGCAAAATTAAGGCCGAAGAGTATATTATTTCAAAGACACTACCCCGAGATAAAACCGCCTATATTTTTAGACCATGTATGATTCATGGCCCAGGTAATAAGGGAAATCTTAATTTGCTATACAATGTTGTACGCAAAGGTATTCCTTGGCCGTTAGGTGCATTTGAAAATAAGCGTACATTTACTTCCATAGAAAATGCCTGTTTTGCTGTAAATGGTGTATTAACACAGGATGTTGAGTCCGGTATTTACAATATTGGAGATGATGAGGCTCTTTCAACAAATGAGTTGATAGAGGAGATATGTATGTCATTAGGTAAAAAGGCCCGTATTTGGAAATTATCCAAGGGCTTAATGACAAGCATAGCTAAGATTGGTGGTTGGCTACATTTGCCTTTAAATCTTGACCGTTTACAGAAATTAACGGAGAGTTATGTGTCTTCTAATTCTAAAATTAAAACAGCGTTAGGTGTTGAAAAGATGCCTATGGGCGCCAAAGAGGGTTTAAGGGTAACACTGGATAGTTTTAAGTAGAAAATTTATTATATGACATATGTAATTATATTAGTTCTTCTTTTTTTTGCAGAACTTTTGTATTTCAAGATTGCAGATAAATTCAATATTATCGATAGGCCTAACGAGCGCTCCTCGCATTCTACGATTGTACTGAGAGGTGGAGGCGTGATTTTTAGTTTATCGATGGTTGTATGGGCAATAATGATGGCATTAACAGGAGGAGGTGATACACTACTAGATTATATGCCATTTTTATGTGGTCTGTTGTTGGTGGCGGGAGTTAGTTTTTTGGATGATGTAAAATCTTTGCCAGACTCTGTGCGTTTAGTTGTGCAATTTACTGCGATGGCACTTATGTTTTGGAGTATGGGAATTATGCACTGGAATATGTGGTGGATAGTTCTTATAGCATTGATAGTATGCGTTGGTGCTACAAATGTCATCAATTTTATGGATGGTGTCAATGGTATTACATCAGGATATTCATTAGCTGTGTTGGTGCCATTGATGCTATTAAATGAGAGACTAGTATTTATAGATAAGTCATTCTTGATTGTTGCAATTATTGGATTGTTGGTATTCTGTATATTCAATTTCCGTCCAAAAGGTAAGGCAAAATGTTTTGCTGGCGATGTTGGAAGTATCAGTATTGCTTTTATAATGTTGTTTGCAATAGGGCGATTGGTGGTATTGACTCAGGATGTAACATATCTAATTTTCTTGTTGGTATATGGTATAGATGGATGTTTAACAATTTGTCATCGTATTCTATTACACGAAAATCTTGGAGAGGCGCATCGCAAGCACGCATATCAGTTGATGGCAAATGAACTTAAAATTGGCCATATCAAAGTATCATTATTTTATATGATTTTGCAGGTGGCAGTATCGCTCGGCTTTATATACCTTTGCCCCAACTCAATGCTTGCACACTGGGTATATTTAATTGGAGCTATAATTGTGTTGTCTATGGTATATGTGTTATTTAAGAAAAAATATTACCATCTTCACGAAGAATATTTAGCGTCTCTTAATAATTGATTTAATTATGGAGAAATTATTTGATAAAGAGTTTATTGATAGTCTGTTTATTGAAGCAAAGAACTCTCCAAGGTTGCGTCAAAATTATGATTTGAGAAACTCTTCGGATGACACATCTCAACGAATGCTAAATGCATTGATGCCCGACACGATAGTTCCTATTCATCAGCATACAACGACATCAGAGACGGTTGTTTGCTTGTGTGGTAAAATAGAGGAGATTATCTATGATGCCGATATTGTAATTGGAGCAGATGGTGTCGAAGAAACAAAGTTTAATGAGAGAAGTCGTCATCTATTATGTCCAGAGCAAGGTAAGTATGGTATGCAAATACCCAAAGGAGTTTGGCATACAGTAAATGTTATTGAGCCATCTGTAATTTTTGAGGCTAAGGATGGGGCGTATATTCCTACAAAATAACTAGATTTTATGAATCTCTACTGCCGAGCAACGCTGTTGTGTCGGCAGTTTTTGAAAATATGCGTAAGGAGGGTAATATAAATTGGTCGGAGATATATTCAATTTCGGCTAAGCAGAATATCTCAGCCATCGTATGGGATTATATTCAGCAGGCGATGGCGGATGGGGAGTTGCAGCCTGAGCAGCAGCCGACCAAGGTCCAGAAGATTCAGTGGGCACTTGCGACTGAGCAGGTGGAGAAGAAATATGCTCGTCAAAAGCAGGTTATCGCAAAGCTTGCAAGATTCTTCGCTGAGCACAATATTAAGATGATGATTCTCAAAGGATATGGCCTTAGTCTTAACTATCCTGTGCCGTGCCACAGACCGTGCAGTGATGTGGATATTTGGCTTTTTGAGGAGCAACAAATGCCTGATGGCACCACTCAAAGGCGCAGTGCACAACAGCGGGCCGACAATCTTTTGCGCGAGCATTTCGGCATCGAAATAGACGAGGATAAGCATCACCATACGGTCTTTTATATCGATGGTGTGATGGTCGAGAATCACTACGATTTTCTAAATATTCACGCCCATCTGTCAAATCGCATCATTGAGCAACGCCTGCAATTGCTCACAGCTCAGCCGATGGAGCAAATAGAAGTGGAAGATGGCGACAGCAAAGCCATAGCCTATCTTCCTTCGCCCGATTTCCACGCCTTGTTTATGTTGCGCCATTCGGCATCACACTTTGCGGCCGAGCGTATCGTAATACGCCATCTGTTGGATTGGCGCTATTTTGTGGAGAAGTATGCCGAGCAGATTGATTGGCCGAGCCTACGACAAATTGCTGAGCAGACAAATATGCACAACTTCCTCGATTGCATTACTGCTATCTGCATCGACCACTTGGAGTTGCCTAGCAATTGTGTGCCCGAATTCGAGCGCAACCCGCGACTCGAAGTGCGTGTATGGAATGAAATCCTGCACCCGGAATTCGATGAGCAGCAACCTAAGAACGCTGGTTATATCAAATCGTGGAGCTATATGTTTCGTCGCTGGTGGGCAAATCGCTGGAAGCATCGCATAGTCTATAACGAGAGTCTTGCCAAGACATTCTTCGTACAGGTGTGGAGCCATTTGCTTAAACCCAAGTCATTGAAATTATAACTCAAAATGTGTTTTTCCAATAGAAATTAGTTGGTCAAATACAGAAAAATAAAACCGAGTAAATCAGCCATTTACAGCAGTGTAGGTGGCTGATTTTATTTTCAATAATATATCTGCGGTGTTGTAATATTTGACAAAAAACAGTACTTTTACCCCTGTGATTATTACTTTTTACAGAAAATATGATTTGGGTAATTATGTTCTGCTCGGCGGTGATGCTGTGGCTTGATTATAAGGTGACACAACTATTTTTCGGCCGACGATTCTCGACGAGAGCAAAATGCTATCTGGCTGTGATGTGGACGGCGGATATGTTGCCCCTCTTATGCTCGTTTGTATGTCTATTTTTCAAAGATAATCCCACTCTGATGGTTATAATCTCGATGTGGATTAACTTCGTATATATGGTAGCTGCCATCGCCAGACAACCGTTCAATCTTGCCGTGTTGTTGAGTGCCAGCAAAATGTTAAGAGCGTTGGGAGCATTGGTAGGTGTTGCGGCAATGGGTATCTTTTTTTACGGAATGTTGTACACGCGAACAGACTACACGATTGAGCGTATAGAGTTGACCTCGGAGCGATTGCCTAAGGCCTTTGATGGATACAAAATCACCCATATATCAGATTTGCACATAGGCTCGATGCTTCGTCCGCACGAGGAGTTGAGGCGCGTGGCGGAGTTGTGCTCTCAGATGCAGAGCGATGCCATTATGTTTACGGGCGATTTGGTAAATATCCGACAGGAGGAGATTACGCCGCAGATAGAGGAGTTATTAACGCATTTTAGAGCCAACGATGGTATCTTCTCGGTGATGGGTAACCACGATATAGGCTTGGCAATCAAGGACTCGCTGACGCATATCCCCGAGCTCAATGCTCAACAGCTAATCGAAAAGGAGCAACGCTGTGGCTGGCAGGTGCTAAACGATAGAACAACTTATATCAAGCGAGATGCCGACTCCATCGCAGTGACGGGCATATCTTTTAAGAAGGAGCAGCACGACCATCGCCACTCTGCAAAACTACCAGATGCAAATATCTTAGATGCTTACACAGATACTCCTTCCCATCTGTTTAATATAACGCTGTCACATATTCCCCAGCATTGGAACGATATATTGGAGCATCAAAAGGCTGACCTTACACTCTCGGGACACATACACGCAATGCAGATGAAACTACCAACAAAGGGCCGAGGCATATCTCCTTCAAGAATACTATATAGTCGTTGGAGTGGACTTTATGAGGAGCAGGGTAGATGGCTACATATCAACGATGGCATAGGCTGCATTATGTATCCTATGAGAATTGGTACGCCTCCCGTGCTGACTCAAATAACTCTGAAATCAAAATAGCTCTTGTTATACAACTTCAATAAAAAGTGAAGGGCGCTAACAAAATATGTTAGACGCCCTCATTGTTTTATAATACTTAATTATCCTACTCCACCTTGCGCAGTACGATGGCTGTGCGCGGTGTGTTATAGACCTTAACGCGGGGATATAGAGTCCCATCTTCGCCCTCGACATTGAACGAGAAGTGCTCATCGCCCATCTTCTGACGACCCAAGCCACCGAAGCGTTTCTCGTCAGTAGAGAGCACAACCTCGTACTTACCAGCCTCATGTACGGGCAACTCGTAGTCGGGAATAGCCGCATCGGTGTGCCAGTTCATTACAAATATAAGGTCTCGGTGCGAGTATACCATAGTCTTATTCTCCTCATCCATAAGCAGGTTGTATGGATATCCGTCCGAGAGTACCTCACGCTCCTTCATAAGCGCAATCATAGCCTCATCAAAGTCTGCCAAAAACTCATAGCGCAGGAACCCGTTGTCGCGCAGCGACCACTGACGGCGTGCATAGTGGCACGACCAGCCGTTACCCTCGCGCGGGAAGTCAATCCACTCGGGGTGACCAAACTCGTTACCCATAAAGTTGAGATATGCCTCGCCACCCGTTGAGATGGTAAACAGGCGTATCATCTTATGCAGAGCCATACCTCTGTCCATCACGGGCGACTCAAACTCTCGATTCATACCCTCGTACATCAGGCTATCCAGCAGACGGAACGCAATAGTCTTATCTCCCACCAGAGCCTGGTCGTGCGACTCGGCATAAGCCACGGTCTTAACCGACGGCAGGCGGTTGGTCATAATGCTCCACATCTCCCATATGCTCCACTCCTCGTCGGGTGTATCTTTTAACATACGAATCCAGAAGTCGGGAATAGCCATACCCAGACGGTAGTCGAAGCCTACGCCACCATCTTCAATCGCGCAACACATACCCGGCATACCACTCACATCCTCGGCAATTGTCACAGCCTCGGGGCGGAAGTCGTGCACAAGACGGTTCGCCAATGTAAGATATGTCACAGCGTCGAGGTCCACACCCTCGTCGAAGAATTTCTCGCGTGTATCGAAATCTATATATCCACGATGGTAGTACAGCATCGAGGTCACACCATCGAAGCGGAAACCATCAAAACGATATTCGTCTAACCAATATTTCACATTCGACAACAGGAAGTGCTCCACGCCACCCTTGCCATAATCGAAAATCATCGAGTCCCAATACTGCTGATAGCCAGCCTCACCCTGCTTAGAGTAGTGGTGGCCCGAGCCATCGAGGTCCAGGATACCCTCATTCTGATTCTTTACATAATGGGCGTGCACAAGGTCCATAATCACGGCTATACCCATCGAGTGAGCATCGTCAATAAGGCGTTTGAGCTCCTCGGGTGTACCAAAACGCGAAGAGGGCGCAAAGAAGTTCGACACATGGTATCCAAATGAGCCGTAGTAGGGGTGCTCAGCGATGGCCATCAGCTGCACAGCGTTGTAACCCGCCTTCTTTATGCGAGGCAAGATTAGCTTGCGGAATTCATCATAGGTACCCACCTTAGCCTCCTCCTGCGCCATACCAATATGCGCCTCGTATATGAGCAAATCCTTTGCTGGTGCTCCCTTGAACTTTCTCTTCTTCCACTTATACGGTTTCTCGGGATTCCAGAATTGAGCTGTATAATTTTTCGTCTCCTCATCCTGCACTACACGCGTAGCATAGGCGGGAATACGGTCGTGCCAACCATTCTTGCCGTGGATATGGAGCTTGTAGAGCGAGCCGTGTGTGAGCAGATGACCATACATAGCTCTGGGCAGGAATATACTCCACACACCATCGGCACTCTTGCTAAGACGCAGCTGCGTGCGCTGCCACGAGTTGAAGTCGCCAAAGATAAAAACATCGTACGCCTCGGGTAACCACTCGCGGAACCACCAGCCGTCCAACGAATCGTCCCACTGCCAGCCGTAGTAACGGTAGCCGTTGGCATAATCCACAATCGAGCCAGACTGCTGCTCGATAGCCTCCATACGGCGCATATAACGGTTGTGACGGTCGGCAACCTGCTCGGCTACGGGGTGTAACCACTCGTCGCGCTCGACCATAGGCAAAAGAGTTTTCGCGTTTTCCATAATGATAATTTGGTTGATAATATACAAATATAATAAAATTTTCCGTATATTTGTCCAAATTAAGTGTTTTTGCGTGTTTATGACGCAAGATTTAGCTTAATTATTTTATGTCGGGGGTGCCCCTGTGGGCCACCTTATGCATAAAAACGAAACAAAACATTTAACAATTAATAACTTAAAACACTTTTTCTATGTTCAAAGGACATCCCAAAGGTTTGTACGCCCTCGCGCTGGCCAACACAGGTGAGCGTTTCGGCTACTACACAATGCTTGCGGTATTTGCCCTCTTCTTGCGTGCTAACTTCGGTTTGGACGCAGGTGTAGCAGGTGCTATCTACTCAACTTTCCTCGGCTTGGTATACTTTATGCCCCTGTTTGGTGGTATTGCAGCCGACAAGTTTGGTTTTGGTAAGATGGTAACCATCGGTATCACAATTATGTTTGTTGGTTACTTGCTTCTCTCGTTCCCCTTGGGTGGCGACACTGTGGCTATGATTGCTATGCTCGGCGCATTGCTCTTCATCTCTGTTGGTACAGGTCTTTTCAAGGGTAACTTGCAGGTAATGGTTGGTAACCTCTACGACGATCCCCAGTATGCCGACAAGCGCGACTCTGGCTTCTCAATCTTCTATATGGCTATCAACATCGGTGCTTTGTTTGCACCCACCGCAGCTGTTAAGATTAAGGAGTGGGCTGAGCTTTCACTTGGCTTCTCTGGCAACGACGCTTACCACTTCTCATTTGCCGTAGCTTGCGCATCGCTCATCGTATCTATCGCAATCTACTACATCTTCCGTCCTACATTCCGTCATGTTGAGGGTGGCAAGGGCAAGAAGGGTGAGGCTGCTCAGGTTGAGGATACCCTCACACCCGCTGAGACTAAGGCTCGTATGACAGCTTTGTTCTTGGTATTTGCCGTTGTAATCTTCTTCTGGATGGCATTCCACCAGAACGGTTTGACACTTACATACTTCGCTGATGAGTTCACAGCTAAGACTTCTGAGGGCTTGCAGAGTATGGCATTCAATGTATGGAACTTGGTTGCTATCATCGTTGCTGTATACGCTTTGTTCTCATTCTTCCAGAGCGAGACTGGCAAGGCTAAGGCAATCTCTGCGGCAGTAGTTACTGCTGTTGTTGCTTTCCTCGCATACCAGTACACTCAGATTAACGGTACAGTTGCTGTTAGCGCTCCTATCTTCCAGCAGTTCAACCCCTTCTATGTTGTAGCATTGACTCCCGTATCAATGGCTATCTTCGGTGCGCTTGCAAAGCGTGGTAAGGAGCCCTCTGCTCCCCGTAAGATTGCTTACGGTATGTTGGTTGCAGCGGCAGGTTTCGCAGTGATGGCTGTTGGTTCTATGGGCTTGCTTTCTCCTAACGAGCAGGCTGCTGCTGGCGAGGCAGGTACATTTGTATCGGCTAACTGGTTGATTTCAACTTACCTCGTATTGACTTTCGCTGAGTTGTTGCTCTCGCCGATGGGTATTTCGTTCGTATCGAAGGTGGCACCTCCCAAGTATAAGGGTATGATGATGGGTTGCTGGTTCGTAGCAACTGCTTTGGGTAATATGCTCGTAGCTGTGGGTGGCTTCCTCTGGGGCGGTCTTAACCTTACAATCGTATGGTCAGTATTCATCGCATTGTGCTTGATTTCTGCACTCTTTATGTTTGTTATGATGAAGCGTTTGGAGAGCGCTACAAAGTAATTAGAAGCATATATTAAATAAAGAGCCTGCCTAATTTTTTAGGCAGGCTCTTTTGTTATCTCGTAAATTTGTTTTTCGGGATATTTTTCTTAATTTTGTATAGCTATCTATAGTGGTAGCAGACATATTTACATATTAAGTGAAAGTGTATTAGCTTTTTTCTTCTTAGAAATCTGGAAAATTTCATTGCAACAAGAAAGGCAACACACTCGTCACCTTGTATTGGTATATCTATGGCAGCACTCTTGCTCCATACCCAATACGGGTGTGGGGTAATTGTTGTTTATTTGTTGCAAGGTATTCCAGAACCTCTAAGAAAATAAACTAATCGGCCTCACACTTTCTTTTTTATAAATTACCATAGTTTGGGGTCGTTATGGTTATAGTATTAAATCTATGAAGAAATTTTATTATTTATTGATGGCTGCATTTGCAGTTTTGTGTGTTAGCTCATCTTGCAGCAAGGATGATGAGGGTGCTGAATCAAAGAAAAGCTACCAGAAGTTAATCGTTGGTACTTGGAGTCTTGATAAGGAGTTTAGAGTTGAGACTAATAGTTATGATGCCGCTGATAATACTATTGCTGAATTTAAGTCTGATGGTAAACTTTTTTTGTCGTATGATGATGGTGACTCAGCGGTTATTAACTGGCGTATAGTTGATTCTGTATTGTATCTTGAAGCTGATGGAGAAAAGGAGGTTCATACAATTAAAAAATTGGATAACAAAGAAATGCAGTTATCTACAATTGATGGTTCATCTGAGGTGATAACATATTTCACCCGCTTAAAATAATTTTAAGAACAATAACAAAAAATCCGCAAAATTGAATTTGCGGATTTTTTTGTACATATATGTTGATTTTAATCTACATTGCAGCAAACCAAGTTTCTATCGCCGAAGCCGTTGTCAATCTTGGTTACATAGGGGAAGAACTTCGATGCGCGAACCCACTCCAAGGGGAATGCAGCCTCCATACGAGAGTAGGGGTGTGACCACTCGCCCGCAAGCTCCACGGCTGTGTGGGGAGCATTCACCACAACATTATCCTTCTCGCCCGAAGCAGCCGCTACCTCGCACTCGCGCTTAATCTGCACCAGCGCCTCCATAAAGCGGTCCATCTCGGCCTTAGGCTCCGACTCCGTTGGCTCCACCATCAGCGTCTCGTGCACGGGGAACGAGAGGGTAGGAGCGTGGAAGCCGTAATCCATCAAGCGGTGAGCAATATCGCCACAGTCGATGCCGTAATCCTTCTTGAAATTTGTCAAGTCGAGAATCATCTCGTGACCCACGCGGCCTGTCTCGCCCGAGTAGTATGTGCGATACTCGTTCTTCAAGGCCGACGACATATAGTTGGCATTCACGATAGCCATCTCCGTAGCGTGACGCAAGCCCTCCTCGCCGAGCATCTTGATATAGCCGTAGGTAATGGGCAGAAGCATCGCCGAGCCCCAAGGTGAAGAGGAAACAGCTGTGATGCCATCCTCGCCGCCTGTCGATACAACAGAGTGTGAGGGCAGGAACGGTGTGAGATGCTCCGCAACGCAGATAGGACCAACACCGGGGCCTCCGCCACCGTGCGGCATTGCAAAGGTCTTATGCAGGTTGAGGTGGCATACATCGGCTCCGATATATCCCGGGTTGGTGAGGCCAACCTGAGCGTGCATATTCGCTCCGTCCATATACACCTGACCGCCAGCATCGTGAACAGCATCTACAATCTCGCGAATGCGGCTCTCGAACACACCGTGTGTCGAGGGGTAGGTTACCATCAAGCCGCACAACTCCGATGAGTGCTCCTCGGCCTTTGTCTTCAAATCCTCGACATCAATATTTCCATTCTCGTCGCACTTCACGGTTACAATCTTCATACCTGCCATAGCTGCCGATGCGGGGTTTGTGCCGTGTGCCGATGCAGGGATGAGGATAATGTTACGATAACCCTGACCACGACTCTGGTGGTATGCACGGATAACCATCAAGCCTGCGTACTCGCCCGCAGCACCCGAATTGGGCTGCAAAGAGCAACCTGCGAAGCCTGTAATCTTGGCCAAATCGCCCTCCAACTCGGCAATAAGCTCAGCGTAGCCCTCAGCTTGGTCGGCAGGAGCGAAGGGGTGCATATTCTGGAAGCCAGAGAGTGACAGGGGCTGCATAATAGCCGCAGCGTTGAGCTTCATAGTACAAGAACCCAACGAAATCATCGAATTGGCAAGCGAAATATCGCGCAACTCCAACTGCTTGATGTAGCGCATCATATCGCTCTCTGAGTGGTACTTGTTAAACACCGGCTCAGCCAAAATTGCCGACTGACGGATAAATTGTGCAGGGAGCTTGATCTCGTCGCCAATCTTCACAGCCTTCGCCTTCTTGCCAATAGCCTCGGCGAATATTGCCACGATGGTTGCAACCTCCTCGGCAGTTGTAACCTCGTCAGTTGAGAGGCGTACTCTTCCCTCCGATGGGTAGTGGAAGTTGATACCCGATGCCAATGCAATATCCTGCACAACGGCAGCCTCGGCTTCCACCTCTACGGTGTCAAAAATATTCTTGTGAGTAACCTTGTAACCCAATGCCTCCAACGCCTCGGCGATAGCCACAGCCGATGTGTGAGCCGTCATCGCAGCACGACGCAGACCCTCGGGACCGTTATAAATACAGTAGAAACCAGCCATCGAAGCCATCAGAGCCGATGCGGTACAGATGTTCGATGTTGCCTTCTCGCGCTTGATATGCTGCTCGCGCATCTGCAACGACATACGCAGAGCCTTATTACCCAAGCGGTCAACCGAAACGCCAATAATACGGCCGGGAATGTTACGCTTGTACGCCTCGCGGCACGCCATATAACCTGCACTCGGGCCTCCGTAACCCATCGGGCAACCTAGACGCTGTGTAGAGCCTACGGCAATATCTGCTCCCCACTCTGCGGGAGGTGTAAGAATAGCGAGTGACAAAATATCAGCCTCGGCAGCCACCAACGCTCCTGCGGCGTGAGCCTTCTCGGCAAAGGCAGCGTAGTCGCGCACCTCACCCGAAGCCGAGGGGTACTGCACCAAAGCACCGAACTCCATACCGTTGAACTCGTATGTTGAGAAGTCGTCTACGATAAGTTCAATGCCGAATGGCTCGCTACGAGTGAGCAGTACATCAAGAGTCTGCGGGAAGATATCTTTGTCAACAAAAATCTGATTGCGGCCCTGCTTTACCGCCTCGCGCGAACGCAGTGCGTACATCATAAGCATAGCCTCAGCCGCTGCGGTAGCCTCGTCGAGCAGTGAGCAGTTTGCAATCTGCATACCAGTGAGCGAGAGGATAGCAGTCTGGTAATTCAAGAGAGCCTCCAAGCGACCCTGCGAAATCTCCGCCTGATATGGTGTGTAAGATGTGTACCACGCAGGATTCTCGAAGACATTGCGGCTAACTACGGCGGGCACAGCCGTGGGGTAATAGCCCATACCTATGAACGAACGCATCTGGCGATTCTTTGCCGCCAAAGAGGCAATGTGAGCTGCAAACTCATACTCGCTCATACCCTCGGTGGGTAGCGCAATGGGTTTCTTCAAACGAATAGAGGCGGGGATAACCTGCGAGATAAGCTCCTCGACAGACTCCACTCCAATGACCTTCAACATTTCTGCAAGGTCAGTGGGGTTTGTTACGCCAATATGGCGATTCATAAATTTGTCAAACATTTTTCAGTAGTTTTATTTTGCGTTTATTACTTACTCTTTAATAATCAAGTTTTACGGCTGTTCCCGAGGCTGTCACCATCAACATTCCGCCATTCTGACCCAATACCTCGTAGTCAATATCAATACCCACAACAGCATCGGCACCCAAGGCCTGTGCTCTTGCCTGCAACTCGTTCATAGCCGTATTGCGGGCATTGATAAGTTCCTTTTCGTAGGTATTGGAACGGCCGCCGATAAAATCGCGAATGCTTGCGGCAAAATCTTTTATAACATTAACGCCTACAATCACTTCTCCAAATACAACACCCTTGTATTCTACTATTGTTCTGCCCTCGATGGTGGGCGTGGTGGTTAGTATCATATTATCTAATATTTAATACTTGAAACTACTTCCGCCGATAAACTCTCTAAGGATTGATGTGGGCGGTATCTCCTCGGTTTGGATAGGTATAAAGTTATCCAGGAATTTCAGCAGTCTATTAGCCTCGCCAAACTCAGGCTCCGTGTCGGGCACCTCGCGCAGGATAGGCTCAATCTTGGGTCGTAGCACCAGAATCTCGTAGAATAGCGATGTGTTAAATATCACATCGGCATTCTCCTGATAGGGGAATATATGCTTCTCCTCGCCACGACGCACGCTCGGCCAGCGTTGCAGTGTGGCCAATGCGCTCGCTCCGCGTGTTGCGTAGTCGCGTGTTATGCGGCGCAACATACGGTTGTCGGAGGTGTGTATACGCGAGAGGTTATCCATCGCCACCGATGTAAGACACGATGCATAGATGCAGAACTTCTGCTCGCGCGGAATGCTGGGCGTAAGACGAGGATTAAGGCCGTGAATACCCTCCATAATCAATATCGAACGCTCGCTAAGTTTCAGCGGTGCTTCGTGCCATTGGCGTGTGCCTGTTATGAAGTCGTAGCGTGGCACCTCGACGCTCTCACCCGCAATAAGACGCTTCAAGTCGCTGTTCAGAAGTTCGAGGTCGATGGCCTCCAACGCCTCGTAGTCGTAGTCGCCATTCTCATCCTTGGGCGTGTTCTCGCGATTAACAAAGTAGTCGTCCAGAGAAATCAACACGGGGTCAAGGCCAAGTATTCTGAGCTGAATACCCAATCGCTTGGCCGTCGTGGTCTTTCCACTTGACGAGGGACCCGAGATAAGCACCATACGCGTACCCTTCTCGCGATTGGCCTCATATATTTGGTCGGCCATAGCGGCAATCTTCTTCTCGTGGAATGCCTCGGCAACCTTTATAAGCTCGCCGATGTCGCCATCTATCACCTTCTTGTTGAGCATACCTACCGTAGGCACTCCCATAATATCCACCCAGCGGTGATACTCCTGAAATACCTCAAACATCTTTGCCCAATGTACATTCATATCGAGCTTCGACGGGTCGGTGCGCGTAGGCAGAGCTACATAAAATCCGTTGTAGTAGCGGCGAATATCAAACAGATGTATATACCCCGAATCAGGAGTAAGTGCGCCGTAGAAATATCCCACGATATCATCCATACGATATATATTGCTGTACAGGCGAGGACGAGTGTTTAGCAGTGCTATCTTGTCGTCAAAGCCAAAGCGCTCGTATATGCCATTTATCTCCGATGTGAGCAGACGCATACGGTCAATCGGGTAGCGGCTATCGATAATCTCCTGCATACGACCTCTCAGTGCCTCAATCTCCTCGTCGGTAACATAGTTACACCCCTCAAACTCGCAGTAGAAACCGCGTCCCAGCGAGTGGCGAATGTGAAATTTGCGGTCACGGTAGAGGTCCCACACCGCCTTATGCAGAATAAACGATATAGTGCGCTGATAGACACGGTAACCCTCGAAGTGGGTGATGTCTATAAAACGCACCACAGCAGGCTTGAACAGACGCTTGTTCAACTCTTTGAGGCGATTGTTCACATAAGCCGCCAAAATGGGATATTCACCCGAAATATTCAATCGAGAGAGTAGTTCGCCAAGCGTTATACCCATCTCTACCTCCACCTCTGTGGCGGTATTCTGACATAATACTTTGACTTTATCCTGCATACTTATATCTTTTATTTGTGTAAAGATAGTAAATTTATTGCTTTCCTCCACCTCTCGAAAAGATATTTTAATAGAAGAAATTACCACAAAATCATCTTTTATGGTAATTATCACAAAAAAAGAAGATGTCCGAAATCTTATCGAACATCTTCTCCATTCTACTTAGGCTGAATATCTTTGTACATATTCTTATCTTTCTTGGGGTCGCCGTACATCTCGATGCCACCCTGCGCGGGCTCCCATTGCTTAGGACGGGGACGGAAACTACCCTCGGGTGCGGGCTTCAAAGGACTCTCTCCCATATATTTGGGAGGCCTATGAAAATTCGCAGGAGGTGTGTTGCGCTCGAAGCCTCTTTTGTCGTTAAACTTGGCATTGTGCCCCTTGCGATGCATATTTTTGTGGTGCATATGACGCTGGTGCATCTGCTCAAATCGCTTATATTGCGCTTCGTTGAGGATACCCTTCATCTCGGCCTTCATCTGCTTGCGCTCGGCCTCAACCTGCTTCATACGCTTCACTTGCTCTTTGGCCTGTTTGAGGCATATCTTGTAGACTTTATCGTACTGCTCGTTGCCCAACAATAGCTCTCGGCGCATCATCTCAGCCTTGTGCTTTGCTATCTGCTCAACAGAGGGTATGCGCTTGCCCTCCTTGTGTATGTTACGCCCCTGTGCAGAGATGGTTATACTCGCCATCAGAATAACTGCCAATAAATAAAATCTTGTCTTCATAGCATTAACTGTTTTAATGGTTAAACGATGATTTTCTCTACTGCAAAGTTATTATGACAGCGCAATTTTGATTTCGAGGTGTCGGTAAAGCGACCCAATGGCGCTTTGAAGTGCCCATTTGCAGGGGGTGAAGCTGTCGCGAGCAAGGGCCTATTTTGCTACCAGCACTCGATATTTTCGTTCGAAGAGAACTCTTTTATACTCGATTTCTTGAATACGGGGTCTATACCTTTACGGCGCTGGGCGCGGTAATCTTCCAGCAGACGCATCGCCTGACCACCCAGCAGAGCAATGGCCACAAGGTTACAAAGTGTCATTAATCCCATCGTAATATCGGCCAGACTCCACACCGTTTTCAGACTCATCATAGCCCCGCCCATCACCATAACACCAACCGTCAGTCGGTAGGCGTTCAACGCCACGCGCGACTTCGTTATGAAACGAATATTGGCCTCGCCATAGTAGTAGTTGCCAAAGATAGAGCTAAATGCAAAGAAGAATATCGCCACGGCAACAAATACTCTTCCCGCGCCACCAATCTCGGCCGTCAGCGCCTCCTGCGTGAGCTTTACACCATCAGCCTCGGTGAGACTCACTCCACTCATAAGAATGATGAATGCCGTCGATGAGCAGATGATAAGCGTATCGGTAAAGACTCCCAAAGTCTGTATCAAACCCTGCTTTACGGGGTGCGATGTCGATGCTGTGGCAGCCGCATTGGGCGCAGAACCCATACCTGCCTCGTTGCTGAAAAGGCCTCGCTTTATACCCTGCATCACGGCAGCTCCCATTCCACCGCCAACAATCTGCTCCGTGCCAAAGGCGTTCTTGATGATAAGAGATATTATCTCGGGAATGTCGGTGATGTTGAGCACAACAACCGTGAAAGCTAATAGAATATACCCCACGGCCATAATCGGCACAACCACCGAGCTGACCTTTGCAATGCGCTGAATACCACCGAATATAATAATCAAGGTCGATACGGTAAGCGCAATGCCCATATACAGATTATCTATACCAAAAGCATTCTCAAACGCCTCGCAGATAGTATTACTCTGCACGGTGTTGAATGCAAAACCGAAGGTGACGATTGTAAGTACGCTGAATAGCACCGCCATCCACTTGCACTTCAATCCCTGCATAATATAGTAGGCAGGTCCTCCGATAAACGAATCCTCCGATCGGCGTTTATACAACTGCGCCAGTGTACTCTCCACAAAGGCATTGGCAGCACCCACCAAGGCAATAACCCACATCCAGAATACCGCACCCGGACCTCCTACGGCTATCGCCGTTGCTACGCCTGCCAAGTTACCCGTTCCCACACGGCTGGCCAGCGACACGACAAAGGCCTGGAAGGGCGAGATATGCTTGTGGCCATTGTCGAAGTGGCGCTCATTGGAGTTTACAAGTTGGCGACACATCTCCCCAAGCATTGTGAACTGCGCAAAGCGGCTTCGCAAAGTGAAATACACAGCGCAGCCGAGCAGTGCGATAATCATCACATAGCTCCACAATATATCGTTGGCTTGGTCGATAAGTCTTTGTAAAAACTCCATTCTCATAGGTTATCGTTTTTTCAGGTTAAGCATATTCATCACGCCATCGATGAATGTCATCGGATGCGTTGGTGCACCGGGTAGCCACAAATCTACATTGTAACGCTCCAGGAATCGGCGGTCAACGGCACGGCTGTCGGCATACAAACCACCCGAGCAGGCCTCCGAGCCACACACGATAACGATTTTTGGGTCGGGGATAGAGTTGTAGCAGATATCCAATGCCTCGGCCATATTAGCCGATATGGGGCCTGTGATAACCACTCCGTCGGCGTGACGAGGTGATGCAACAAACTCTACGCCATAACGACCAAAGTCGAAGTTCACATTTCCCGTAGCGTTCAACTCCATCTCTACCGAAGCATCTCCACCAGCCGACACCTGACGCAATTTCAGCGCGCGACCAAACAACTTGGGTATCTCCGTGCGTACGCTCTCGGGGTGGAACTCAACGCTCTCGTCACCGGGTTTAATAACCAGTGCCTCGCGCGATGTTGAGCCTATCTTGTAGTCGTTGGTGAAGCGTATGTTCTTGGGTGCACGCAATGCGCACTCGCCACAGAACAGACAGCGACCCATATCCAGCGAGAATGGTGCTGTGCATATTGCTCCCGTCGGGCATATCTTTGCCGCAGCCTCGGCATCTGCCATATCATCTGTAAGTGTCAATACAGGACGACCGCGAAACTCCTCGGTGAGAGTTACATCATTTAGGTCGGGTATATATTGCCAGCCGTGGCTCTTTAATACTTTTATCTTTGGTATTATCATAATCCTAATATTTCTCTATTACAAGTCGTGACCGCAGTACGAAAGGTTGAAACTCTTGTTGTTAATTGGGAAATCCGATATTCCCTCGCCACGCACGGCAATGCCCAATGCAAACCAGTTGTGGAGGCTGGGGTCTTTAATCTTGTAGGTTGCAATCTTGCCATTGGCATTGGTGATGGCTGCGTGACATATCTCACCACGCCATCCCTCGACAAGCGAGAATGCCAACGACTCGGGTGCGAGTGCCGCCTCATAGTCAGGACGCGAAATCTCCGTAGGAGTATATGCCGAGAGCAACTGCTCGATATAATCGGCCGACTGCAACACCTCACGGCAACGAATCATAAGACGCGACATAACATCACCTCTGCGCTCCATTACGCTCTCGTGAGCAATATCCGTAGCATAGGCTGCGTAAGGGTGCGATGAGCGTATATCTCGCTTCACGCCACTTGCACGCGATGCCATACCCACACCTCCGATGCGATACATCTCGGCCTTGGGTACAATGCCACACTCCTCGAAACGAGACAGCAGTGTGGGTGATGATTTGATATCCTCGTAGACCTCGTTGTAACGACGACGCACCTCCTTTACATTTGTGCGAATCATCTCCACCTTCTCGGCCGTTAATGGCTTGTTTGTTCCGCAGGGGCGGATAAGTCCCTTGCCAAAGCGGTTACCACACCACGCCTGCGTAGTGTTGATGGTCATCGTACGCAGAGCTTCGCACGCAACCTGTCCGAGCTGGTACGCTACATCTGTCGACAGGGCTCCCGTGTCGGCAATATGCATCGCTATACGCTCTAATTCGAGTGCCACGGTGCGCTCAATTTCCAGAGCCTTAGATGCTCGCTTGCCACATAATTTCTCCACTGTTGTGGCGTAGGCCGTAGCGTGCGATACAGCGCTGTCGCCTGCAACACCCTCGGCAAGAAGAGTCTGGCGCAGACGGTTATCTGTTGTGCAGAACTCGTTCTCTGTGCCACGATGTTGGTATCCGAGTGCTATTTCGAGGTGCAGAACATTCTCACCGTTACATACAAAGCGGAATGCTCCCGGCTCGATGATTCCTGCGTGGATAGGACCTACATTCACCTCGTGCAACGACTCACCGTCGATGGTGTAGAATGGGTAGTTGTCCATCGTAGAGTTGCGGTTGCGACGGTTGAATGGAAAGCGCAGAGGCTTGTTCCACGGCATAGAGCCAAACTCCACATTGTACAACTCGGCAATCTCGCGCTCATAGACATGCATTGCGGGGTGCAGCGCAGTTAGCGATGGCAGTGCCAAATCTTCGTAATACTCCATCGCAAATGAGGCTAACATCACCTTGTGTGCAGCATCGTCCAGTAATATTATGTAGAAACGCAGATGGTTGCCATCGGGCGTAGCGAAGTAGTGTGCTATGTGGTAGTTATCCTGCTTCAAGCGCTCCTTCAAATCGTTGTATAGCGCGGCATACTCCACCTCGGGAATATACTTCAAGGCTACCGAGCCTGCAAGATTATCTGTTATATAGTAGTTCATAGCCTTAGAATGTTACGATTTGATTTATAAACTCTTTTAACGGCTCGGGCTGCCACAAGCCGAGTGCGATGGCTGCCAACAGCAACGACAATGCGCTATACGAAAGTCGTCGGTTGATATTCGACAGATGCAACTCGTCCTGATTGGGTTGATAGCAGAGCTTGATAATACGCTGGCAGATAGAGTAGATAACGATGCAGAGCAACAAAACAATTATTGCAAGCATTACCCAACCACCCGTTGCGATGGTCTGCGAGAGAATCATCAACTCCGAGATAAAGAGCGGTGAGGGCGGGAATGCCAACACTACAATCATACCACCCAGCAGACCAATAGCGCCAACCTTGTTGATATTTATGTAATCACCGATACGGTTGATACGGTATCCGTTGTATATCTGGCGCACAACAGCAATCTGCAAGAAGAGGCTGCTCTTGATAAGCGTATGGCAAATGATGTGGAACACGGCAGCCCATACACCTATGCCACCTACACCCAAGCCGATGGCTACGATACCCATATTCTCGACGGTTGAGTACGACAAGAATCGCTTGTAGTTATTCGTGCGACGCAAGAACAGAGCACCGACCACAAGACTCATCATACCGATTATAATCATCACATTCTGCACCCACTCGAATACTGCCGTGTGAACAAAGAGTCGATAGATGCGGAAGATAGCCAGAAAACCTGCATTCACCAATCCCGTAGAGATAAGTGCTGATGCGGGAGCAGGTGCGGCAAAGTTGGCATCTACACCAATAGTGTATAGCGGGAAAATCTCCATCTTACAGCTATAACCCGTAAGGATAAGCAGGAATGCTGCCTTCAAGTAGAGCGGGTTGCCGTTTATGATAAGCTGCTGCAACTCGTTGTAATTGAGCGATGAGTTAGATGCTGCGGCGCACAATAGCAGAATACCCAAGTAGGCAATGGCAATACCCGTAGAACATACAAACAGATATTTCCAAGTAGCCTCCAAAGTATCCTTCGAGTGGCGGTGGTAGATGATACCAGCACCGCACAGCGTTGTTGTTTCGAGCAGAATCCAAGTTACGGCGATATTGTTGGCAAAATACACTCCCGTAATTGAGGTGATAAGCAACATCAGCAGCGCAAAATATTTGCGGTAGTTGCCGATGGTGTCATCTTTAAGATACTCCTGCGAGTGAATCAGCACAAATGTAGCTACAATAGCAAGCAGGAAGTAGAAGAGTGTACCCGTCTGGTCGAAGGTGAAGAAACTGCCCGATGTGGTCATATACTTACCACCCACCAATATCATTGCCGCAAAAACAGTGTGCACGGCCATATAAAGGGCGCACAAGATATGCACCATCTTACGCGTGCGAGCCAAAAATGCACCCGCACCAATAATGAGCCATATTGCAAAGAATATATATATCATAGCATTAGTCCTTTACGTGAGTTAACGAATCGCTGTCGTCGGTGTGAATCTCATCATCGACCTTGGTCATAAACATTCCAAGCATCAATACCGACATCAAGATATCGAGCATAATGGCAGCATTAATCAACATCGGCATCTCCACACCGATAGCCATTGAGAAGAGGAATACACCATTCTCAATAACGAGGAATCCTACCATATGCGTGAATATTCGCGAGCGCAAAACAATCAAAATCAGTCCGCTCAACAAAGCATACAACGCCACGCCGAAGAATATCATATGCACCGACGAGTCGGCAACATAGTATGTGGTGATGGCGCTTACGACAAGCGCAGCGAACGAGAGCATCAACGAGTTAAACTGCGATGTGCCTGTGCTGTTTATGCGATTAATCTTGGTCTTATGAATAACTCGCATCAAGATTGCAGGTACAATCACCGCCTTGAAAATCAGTGTTTCGAGGATGATGAACGAGAGCTCCACCCAATTCAGCGTATGGAGTTGAAGCAGTGCAATACCCAGCAGCAACCAACCCTGACACGCAATTATTGAGGCGTAGTTGCGGAAACGCTCGACCATAGATATATACACGAGCGTTATGACATATAATATAATAAGCGACAGAAGCATAGCCTAAATGTTAATATCTAATTGTAGCAGGTAGCCCACGAAGAAAATCAGGGCGGCCAATGCCGAGATTGTTACTATGTAAGTTGTGTTGCGCACAAGTTTATTGCGTGCCTGCGTAGACTCCACGATGCCCACCGAAAGACCTGTCAGAAGAATAGCCAACGGCACGGCAAACCACCAGTGGAAACAGAATGTAGCGGCTATGGCATTTGCGGCAATCATCGAGAAGCAAGCTGTCTTCAACCAGCTCGCAATGTGAATCATACCCATATCAATGCCGCTGTAATCCAGACACATCACCTCGTGAATCATCGTAAGTTCGAGGTGTGTGCGAGGGTCATCAACAGGCACACGACCTGACTCTACGAAGGTAATCTTCACAAACAGATATGCGATGAGGAACATCACAATCGTCAGGTGGAGGTTGAACGACTGCTCGTGCTCGAAAATCTCGGCAAACGAGGTGTATCCGCAGAACATAGCAAGTGTAGCGAAACCTATCATCAGCGCAGGCTCGATAAGCGCGCCATACAACGCCTCGCGTGCGGCTCCCATACCTTCGAACGAACTGCCCGTATCCATAGCGGCGAGAATAATAGCCACGCGAGCCAAAGCCAATGTGTATGCAAAACATATCACGTCGCCCTCAAACGAGATAAGGGGATAGAGGTCAGCCACGGGAATAAACAACATTGCCACAATAGCAGCACCCAGATATACGGCAGGTGCAATGCGGAACAGAGCCGTTGTTGTAGTTGAATATACAGTGCCCTTACGCAGTAGCAGTCTTACATTGCGCAGGTGCTGCACGAAGGGCATACCCTTGCGACCAGCTAGCAAGGCGCGTGTGCGGTTTATCACTCCCGGGATAGCGATAGCCACAATAAGCATCAAGAGTGTGTTAAGTGCAATAGCCATACTAAATAATATTAAGGAGTGAAAGAACAAATATCGCTACAAGGAACAACAACGCAAACAGGATGTAGTGGTTAATCTTTCCTGTACGAAGCTTCATAATACGCTTGTTGATTATGCGCAACAACTCAACCCACCACGCAGCAAACAGACGGTCGATTTTATCCTTATGACGGACATTATAGTTATGCTGCGAGGGGAAAATCTCGCTCTTGCTCACGCGACGACCCTCAATGGTGTTCTGCGTAAGAGATGTGGCGATAGACTCCAAGCCCTCGGCGAAGGATTCGCCAGTGTACTGCATACGAATGTTAGGCGAAGTAAAACCGCAACCCCAAGTGGGACCCTTTGCCACGGTGCGAGTGCTCTGTGCACGACGCTTCAATACATACAAAAGTGCGATGACGATAATGAGCAACAGTGCCGTGAGTGATACTCTTGTGAGGGTGGGTGCGATGTAGTTGCCAATGCAGGTGGCACTCGTTCCAGTGAGCGATACCACTACGCGCTCGATGATGCGCACAGCATATTGCGGGAAGAGACCTATTGCAATAATACCAGCCGCAGGTATCGCCATAGCCGCTATGCGCAAGCTATCAACCTCCTCCGACTCGGCAACATGATGATGGCGCGGAGAGCCGAGGAATACGGTGCTGTACAGCTTTGTAAATGCCAAAACAACAACTCCACCAATCAGCGCCAATGCCAACAATCCGCCTGCGGCATAGAGTGTATTCAAACCATCGCGCACGCTGTTGAGCATACCCAAGTAAATCATAAACTCACCGACAAAACCATTGAGTGGCGGCAAGGCACAGATGGCGATTGTCGCAACCAGGAAGAGAATTGCAGTCACGGGCATATGCTTGGCTACGCCTCCGAAGCGGTCAAGGTGTGTTGTGTGCATCTGCGAATAGATGTTACCCGCACCAAAGAAGAGCAACGACTTAAAGAGCGAGTGGTTTATCGTGTGCATCAATGCTCCGCACAATGCCAAGGTCATAACGATATTATTTCCCGCCGCCTGAGCCAGCGTTGCAATACCCAAGCCTATGAAGATAACACCAATGTTCTCAATACTCGAATATGCCAAAAGACGCTTCACATCGTTCTGCACGGCAGCCAAAATCACGCCCCAAAGACCTGTTACAACACCTACGGCAAGCAGCGTAACACCTGCGATGTGTATCTGTTCGGGTACAGACATCTGACTTACCACGCGCATAACACCATATACGCCCGTCTTAATCATCACACCCGACATTATAGCCGAGATGTGTGACGGTGCGGCGGGGTGCGCCTCAGGGAGCCATACATGCATAGGGAACAGACCCGCCTTCATTCCAAATCCGAGCAGGAAGAGAACGAAGATGTATGTGTTGTTTCCGCCAGCAAAACATACCGACAGAAAATCAAATGATGTGTTGCCACACGCCGAGTCAATGCCGACAAATCCTGCTACAAGGAAGATGAAGCCTATATGCATCATCACCAAATATGCCAATGCCGCACGCAACACCTCGGCGCGCTCGGCATCAAACAGGATAAGCATAAACGAAGCGATTGTCATCAACTCCCACGCAAAGAGGAACAGGAAACCTCCGTCGGCCATCACCACCAGCATCATCGATACAATCAACAATACCAGCGCAGTGTAGTGCATCGAAATGTGGGCCGATGACTTTTTTGTAAGGTAGTGAGCCAGATAACCCCTCGAATAGAGTATTGTCGCTACTCCTGCCAAACTTATAATGAGCAGGAACATAGCCGACAGTGCATCAATCGACAGCGCACCACTACCGAGTGGTGACTCTATTGACGAGAGTAGCTCAATCTCGCCGAAGCCAGCCAATACTCCTATCGAGGGTACGGCCACTGCTACGGCTGCTGCTACAACAGCTGTAAATGCCACCCACACCTTGCTTTTTAGCGGAGCTGCAAATGTAGTCGCTACAAGCAGTGCAAGTGCCAGAAGTAGATAGAGATAAAACATCGTTAAAAAATTATTTAACCAACCACGCCTCCCGCTTCTGTTCGGTTTTGGGGATTAGTATGCAGGGGGCAGTATACGATTATAACCCATTTATCGTGGCAACCATCACCGTTGCTGTCACGGCAGCAGTCTCCGTGCGCAGGCGTTGTGTACCGAGCGATATGGGTTTGAATCCATTTTCGAGTGCAAAATTAATCTCTTCGGGCGAAAAATCACCCTCTGGACCAATTAAAATTAAAACTTTTTCATTTTTTTTAATAATTGCTGGCATAAATAGCCTCTCCTGGCTGTTGGGGTCGCAGTGAGCGATGAATTTTTGCCCTTCAAACGGCTCCGCAATAAGCTTGCGCAAGGGAGTGAGTTCGTCCAGCTGCGGATGGTATGCTTTTAGCGACTGCTTGACAGCCGATGTTATCACTCTCAACTCGCGGTCATATTTGATTGTGCGACGCTCGCTATGGTCGCACTCGATGGGTACTATGCGGCTGACACCCACCTCGGTAGCCTTTTCGAGAAACCACTCAAAACGGTCGATATTCTTTGTCGGAGCCACGGCCATCGTAAGCTCGTAAGGGAGTTTCTCGTACTCGCTCTGTGTCTCGACAATCTCCACCGTGCAGTGGTGCTGGTGAGGCTCAACAATACGACAGCGGTGCATATTTCCGCGGCCATCGGTTAGGTGTAGTTCATCTCCTGCCTTCAATCTAAGCACTCTTACGCAGTGTTTCGACTCCTCTTCGCAGAGAGTATAATAGGGCAGAGTTACATCAGGTGCATAAAATAGTTGCATAACTTTTTGTTAAATATTACCTTTGCAAAGGTATTAAATATAAATTAAGGAATGAAACGCTTTTGTAGTTTATTCGCACTTGCGACTCTTATAATGACTTTTATTTCGTGTAATAAGCAAAAAATAGTGGGCGAGAACCCATTTTTCGAGGCTGTTTGGGATACGCCCTACGGTGTTCCTCCCTTCGACCGCATAGAGTTTGAACACTACAAACCCGCCTTCGAGCGAGGTATGTCGCTTCACAACGAGGAGATTGAGGCGATAGTTAGCTCTGCCGAGCAGCCGACCTTCAAAAATACTATTCTCGCATTTGATAACTCTGGACAGATGCTTGCGCGCGTTAACACCGTCTTCGGAATGTTAGCCTCGGCCGATACCAACGAACAGATGCAGAATCTGTCGGCCGAAATGATGCCCTTGCTTGCGGCATATAACGATGCTATTTTGATGAACGATAAGCTCTTCCAGAGAATAAAGAGCGTATACGATGGTCGTATGTCGTCTAGATTCAGTATTGAACAGCTTCGTCTAATAGAGAAGACTTATAACCGTTTTGTGCGTTCGGGCGCATTGCTCTCTACTGAGGATAAAGAGCAGTTGAAGCAGATTAACGAGCGCCTCACCTCGCTTGGCGTAGAGTTTGGGCGTAATGTGTTGGCCGAGACAAATGATTTTGGATTGGAACTCACTCCCAATGAGATGCTAGGCGTGCCGACCAATGTTCGCGAGGCGGCACAGGAGTATGCTCGAAGCATTGACAAGAAGGGTAAGTATATCTTCACCGTGCAGAAGCCGAGTATGCTTCCATTGCTCACATACGCGCAGAATCGCGAGGTGCGTGAGCAGATATATTCGGCCTATATCTCGCGTGCCAACAACGGTGGTGAGCACGACAACAACGAGATAATCGCCGAGATGGTTAGTCTGCGTTACAAAAAGGCTAAGTTATTGGGCTATGACTCTTATGCTCATTATGTTATCTCTGATGAGATGGCCTCCACTCCCGATGCCGTTTTCTCGCTCTTGAACCAAGTGTGGGAACCCGCCTTGGAGCAGGCAAAGAGAGAGTTGGAGCGTATGGAGTCTCTTCTAAAACGCGAAAATGACAGCAACGATGAGTTCAAATCGTGGGATTGGTGGTACTATGCCGAGAAGGTGCGTAATCTGGATTATAGTCTCAAAGAAGAGGATGTGCGCGAATACCTGTCGTTGGAAAATGTTAAGGGTGGTATCTTCTTCTTGTGCAATAGATTATATGGCATAACATTCCGTCCGTTGAAGGCTCCCGTCTATAACGCCGAGTGCGAGGTGTACGAGGTCTTGGATGGCGATGATACTCCGCTCGGAGTGTTGTATATGGATTTCCACCCGCGTGCTGGCAAGGCTGGCGGAGCGTGGTGTGGCACATATGTCGAGCAGAGTTATAAAGATGGCAAGCGTGTTGTGCCCGTTGTATCTATCGTCTGCAACTTCACCCGACCTACGGGAAGTATGCCTGCATTGCTCTCTATTGACGAGACCAAGACCTTCTTCCACGAGTTTGGTCACGCCTTGCACTGCCTCTTTGCAGATGTTAAGTATCGCGGATTGAGCGGTGTTGAGGGTGATTTCGTGGAGCTTCCGTCACAGATTATGGAGAATTGGGCCTTCTCAACTCCTATGCTCAAACAGTATGCTGTACACTATCGCAAGGGCGAGATTATGCCCGATGATATGATTCGTAAGATTCACGAGAGCTCTAAGTTCAATGAGGGCTTCAATACCACCGAGCTGGTAGCTGCCGCCCTCTCCGATTTGGAGATTCACTCTCTGCAAACGGCCGATAAAATAGATGTTGCAGAGTTCGAGCGTGAGGTGCTCACTCGCAAGCGTGGCCTTATCCCGCAGATTGAGCCGCGTTACTACTACACCTATTTTAGCCATATCTTTGATGGCGGTTATTCGGCTGGTTACTACTTCTATATCTGGGCCGAGGTGCTAGATAAAGACGCCTATCAGGCCTTTGTTGAGAGTGGCGATATTTTCGACCGCCAAACGGCCGAGCGTTTTCGCCGTGAGATTCTTTCGAAGGGTGGTACACGCGCAGGAATGGATATGTATCGCTCGTTCCGTGGTGCTGAGCCCGACAATAGAGCAATGTTGGAGGCGCGTGGCTTGCTTGTCGAGTCTGAGGAGGATATGGCCGATACGCTGCTCACGAGAGAGTTTGTCCGCGTAGATACTCGCGAGCAGGCGCGCCAGCGTGCCGAGCGTTCGCGTCGTGAGCGTGAGCAGGCTCGTGTAAAGGCCGTAATGGACTCTTTGGCTGACGAATCAACACCTGCGATAAATTCAAAGCCTATAATACGCCCCAGCAGAGAGGCATTTAACCCCAACGAGCAGGTGGTGCCACCTTCGAGAGAGTAATAAATCAAGAAACCAAATAAATTTATAACGATGAAAAAACTATTTTTAATTATGACACTTAGTGCCCTTGTGGCAGGTTGTGCAGGCGATAAGATGCCTGTTGTGGCGCTGCCCGAAATTGACGAGTCAAATCCCCTGTTGGCTGAGTGGGATACACCCCACGCAACGCCTCCGTTTGACCTTATTAAGATTGAGCATTACGAGCCCGCTATCGAGACAGCTATTGCCGTTTCGCGTGCCGAGTTCGATGCTATCATAAATAACCCCGCCAAGCCTACATTCAAGAATACTATCTTGGCTATGGAGCAGCAGGGTGCGTTGCTGAACCGTATCTTGGGCTTGTTCTACAACCTCAACGAGGCCAATACATCAGAGGAGATGGAGGCTATTGCTCTGCGCATCCAGCCCAAGCTCACTGAGCTTAGCAACGATGTAGCGTTGAACCCCGAGCTCTTTGCTCGTGTAAAGGCTGTTTACGAGGGCTCACGCCGCGGTTTGTCGGATGTGGATATTAAGTTGTTGGAGGATACTTACAAGGGCTTCTCTCGTTCGGGTGCTGCTTTGTCTGACGACAAGAAGGAGGAGTACCGCAAGTACACCGCTGAGTTGTCGGAGGCTACGCTTATCTTTGGTCAGAACGCTTTGGCTGCAACCAACGCTTTTGCAATCAATATCACCAACCCCGCAAAGGTTGCCGAGCTGCCCGCCTTCGTTAAGGAGGGCTTAGCAGCCGAGGCTAAGGCTCGTGGCGAGAAGGGCTGGACAGTAACTTTGAAGGCTCCGAGCTACGGTCCCTTTATGATGTACTCGTCACAGCGCGACATTAAGGAGAAGTTGTACCGTGCAAATAATAGCCGTGCGTTGGGTGGTGAGTTCGACAACTCGCAGATTATCCGCAATATCACTGCGTTGCGTTTGAAGATTGCTAACCTTTTGGGTTATGCTACTCACGCCGATTATATCCTCGAAGAGCGTATGGCCGAGAGCGCTTCGAATGTAAATTCGTTCCTCGATGAGTTGCGCGCATCTACCATCGAGTATGCTCACAAGGACTATGCTACAATCAGCGACTATGCTCACGCTAAGGGATTGAAGGATAAGCTTATGCCGTGGGATTGGGCTTACTATACCGAGAAGTACAAGTCTGAGAAGTACGCCATCAACGACGAGCAGGTTAAGCCCTACTTGAAGCTCGACAATGTTATCAAGGGTGTATTCCTCTTGGCTGAGAAACTCTACGGCTTGACATTCGTTGCTAACGACAATATTCAGGTTTACCATCCCGATGTTAAGGCTTATGAGGTGTACGACAACGAGGAGTTGTTGGCTGTTCTCTACCTCGACTTCTTCCCTCGCGAGTCTAAGCGCTCGGGTGCGTGGATGACCGAGTTCCGCGGTACAAAGATTGTCGATGGCGTAGAGACTCGTCCTTTGGTGTCGCTCGTAATGAACTTCACTAAGCCTACCGAGACCACTCCTTCGTTGCTCACATTCGATGAGTTCAGCACATTCCTTCACGAGTTTGGTCACGCTCTGCACGGTATGATGGCTAAGGGTGAGTACGAGTCTATGAACGGCACAAATGTATACCGCGACTTCGTGGAGTTGCCCTCGCAGATTTTGGAGAATTGGGCTACCGAGAAGGAGTACCTCGATATGTGGGCTGTACACTACCAGACAGGCGAGGCTATCCCCGCAGAGTTGGTAGAGAAGATTGTTGCTGCAAAGAACTACTTGGCCGCTTATGGTAATGTTCGTCAGCTCTCATTCGGTATGTCCGATATGGCTTGGCATACTTTGACAGAGCCTTACGCAGGAGATATTGAGCCTTTCGAAATGAAGGCTATGGCCCCCGTGCAAGTTACTCCCGTAGTTGAGGGTACTGCTATGGCTCCTGCCTTTACTCACATCTTCTCGGGTGGCTATGCCGCTGGTTATTACGGCTATAAGTGGGCTGAGGTGTTGGCTGCCGATGCCTTCTCTCTCTTCAAGGAGAAGGGTATCTTCGATGCCGAGACTGCTAAGGCATTCCGTCACTTGTTGGAGCAGGGTGGTCAGCGTCATCCTATGGATATCTATGTTGAGTTCCGTGGCCATAAGCCCGAGACACAGGCTTTGGTAGAGTCAATGGGTTTGAAATAATATTAACCTAAATAGACCATAATTATGAAAAAAAATGTAACACTGTTTTTTGTTGCGGCGGCTGTGATGGCATCAGCTTCGGCCTATGCTCAGAAGACATCGGGTAACCCTCTATTTGTGGGCGACTATGCCGACCCCGAGGGTATTGTCTTTGGCAAGACTTATTGGATTTATCCTACATATTCGGCCGCTTACGAGGATCAGCTCTTCTTCGACTGCTTCTCGTCAAAGGATTTGGTTAAGTGGACAAAGCACGAGCGCATCATCGACAACAACGAGATTAAGTGGCTCAACAAGGCGTTGTGGGCACCTGCTGCTATCGAGAAAGATGGTAAATACTACCTCTTCTTCGGCGCGAACGATGTTCACGAGGGTGAGATTGGCGGTATTGGCGTGGCTGTTGCTGACAACCCCGCAGGTCCTTTCAAGGATTTGATTGGTAAGCCCCTTATTGGCGAGATTGTCAACGGTGCACAGCCTATCGACCAGTTTGTATTCAAGGATAAGGACGGTACTCACTATATGTACTACGGTGGCTGGCGTCACTGTAATGTGGTGAAGTTGGCCGACGACTTTAAGAGCATCGTTCCGTTTGAGGATGGCACTCTCTATAAGGAGGTTACTCCCAAGAACTATGTCGAGGGTCCCTTTATGTTTATCCGCGATGGCAAGTACTACTTTATGTGGTCGGAGGGCGGCTGGACAGGTCCTAACTACAAGGTAGCATACGCTATCTCGGACTCTCCGTTTGGTCCCTTCGAGCGTAAGGATGTAATCTTGCAGCAGGACGATAAGATTGCACGCGGTGCTGGTCACCACTCAATTGTTCACAACCCCCGCAGTGGTAAGTATTATATCATCTACCATCGTCGTCCCATCGGCTCAAACAAGCGCGACAACCGCGTGACTTGTATCGAGGAGTTGCACTTCGATGAGAATGGTGATATTCTTCCCGTTGTTATGACGCACGAGGGAGTAAAAAAGGATAAACTGTAAAAGTTGCCTAATAAGGTGTTTTCTGCGTTACGCTCGCTCTCAAAATCCTCATTTACGCTCAGTAAACTGCGGTTTTTCGAGCATCGCAAGCCTTGAAAACCCTCTTCTTATACAACTTTTGGGAAATGTATACCAGGAGGCTACTAACAAATGTTGGTAGCCTCTTTTTTTTGCCATATTACGACTTTTATTTGCCGTTTGCCTATTTCTATAAGGTATGTTGGCCGAAGTTTTGGAATTTTGTAGTATATTTGCTTAAAATATGGATACTATGAATAGATTTTTTATGGCTCTTATCGTGGCAACCATTGTGGTGGCTTGCGGTTCGCAGCCCCAGAAGAGTGCTTCGCAGCCGCAGGTGGTACACCCCGTGGAGTATGGATATAAGATTAAAAATGTCTACCCCCATAGCACCCGCAGCTATACGCAGGGCTTGCAATTTGTCGATGGCATTATGTGGGAGGGCACAGGCGAGTATGGCCAATCAGAGATAAACACCTACTCTTTGGGTGATGAGAGACCGCAGACTCAGATAAAACTCCCGCGTAGCGAGTTTGGCGAGGGTATAACATTGCTGGGCGATAAGTTGTATCAACTTACTTGGGAGTCGAATGTATGCCATCAGTATGATGTTAAGACGGGTAAAAAGTTGCGCGACTTCCGCTATGCTGGCGAGGGCTGGGGTCTTACGAGCGATGGCGAGAAGTTGTATATGTCCAACGGCTCGGCAAACATCTATAAACTCAACCCCGAGACTTTCAGCCGCGAGGCTACCATCACCGTCACTCTGCGTGGCGAGCCTATACGCTTCATCAACGAGATGGAGTGGATTGACGGCAAGATTTGGGCAAATGTATATACCACCGATAGAGTTCTTATCATCGACCCCAAGACAGGAGTTGTCGAGGGTATGATTGACTTCACTGGTCTGCTGCAAGCTGAGGATATTAAGGGTAATACCGATGTGCTGAATGGCATTGCTTACGACGCAGCGACAGGGCGTATTTTTGTTACGGGCAAGCGCTGGAATAAACTTTTTGAGGTGGAGATTGTAAAACGCTAATAAGATGAACTTAGAACAGTTACTTGGAAGAAAGATAGTCGTTTTAGACGGAGCTATGGGCACTCAACTCCTTACGCAGGGCGTGAAGGGTTGCTTGGAGTTGCTCAATGTTGACAATGCAGAGCAGGTGGCAGCCGTGCACGATGCTTACCTGGCAGCGGGTGCTGATATTATCACCACCAACACCATCTGTGCCGATGCCCTCTGCTTGGCGCAGTATGGCTTGCAGGAGCGCTCGTACGAGTTGTCGCGCGCAGGAGCCGAGATTGCACGCCGCGTAGCGGATAAATACTCCACAACGGAGTCTCCTCGCTTTGTGGCTGGCTCGGTAGGCCCTACAACACGCAACCTTACGCTTGCCAACGACACTACACCCGAAGCCGTTGCCGAGGCCTATGCTACGGTTATCAAGGGCTTGATTGACGGAGGTGTGGATATGATTCTTGTTGAGTCTGTTATGGATGTTCGCAACGCCTCGGTTGTAGTTGAGGAGTGTCGCAAGATAGATAAAAATATTCCCATCGTCATCTCTGCCGTTCTCTCGCGCATCGAAGGACGCGTGGCAAATGGAGCAACCATCGCCAAGTTCTTGGAGGATTTGCCTATGGAGGAGATTGCAGCTGTGGGATTCAACTGTACAAATGGTGTGAAGCCCATCGAGTCAGCCGTAAAGACACTTTCTACGGCTTGCAAGAAACCCATCATTGCCTATCCAGCCGCAGGTCAGCCAGCCATAGCAGCTAACCGCTTTGCGAAGGAGTTGGAGCAGATGTGTCGTGCAGGTTTGCTCAACATTGTGGGTGGCTGTTGCGGTACTACACCCGAATATACAGCTCAACTCTCGAAGATGGCAGCGCGTTGGCGTCCCCGTAAATTTGAGAAGAGAGCATAAAATATTAGATATGAAGATAGAGGATTTTCGCAGACATCTGCATCGCACGGCTGAACTGCCAACGCAGGAGCACACCACGGCGGAGTTCATCTTGGAGCAGCTGACAGCACTCGGCATCGAGTGTCGCCCCATCGCTATGACGGGCGTGTTGGCTCGCATCGAGGGTGAGCGTGGCAATGCGAAGCGTTGCGTGGTGCTGTGTGCTAACATAAGCGCACAGCCCGTGAAAGAACTCACGGGCGTGGAGTGGGCCTCGCAGACGGATGGTGTTATGCACTCTCTGGGCCACGATTGCAATGCTGCCGTGGTGTATGGTGTTTTGCAACGACTCAAAGCCAACCCCGATTTCGAGGGTACTTTGTTTGCGCTCTTCCAGGCGGGCGAGTGTGGGGCTGTTGGTGGCGCTAAGAGCCTGCTTGCAGATGACCCCTTTGCTGAGTATAATGTTGCAGCGGTCTTGGGCGAATATATAGATGCCGATTTGGAGGTTGGCGAAGTTGGATTCTGCCCGGGTAAGTTTATGCCTGCGGTGGACGAGCTATGCTTCAATGTAAGGGGTGTGGGTGGCCCTGCCGCACAGCGAGATAATATCAAGGACTCGGTTGTTGCCCTCTCTGACTTTGTGATGCGCCTCAATACACTTAATAGCGATATGTGTGCCGTGTCTGTGGGTAAGATTACAGCCGACGGCTCGGCCGATATGGTGCCCGACAACTGCTCCTGCGAGGGTACAATGTGGTGCTACGACGAGAAGTTGCGTGGCCGTGTCAAGGAGATGATTTCGCATATCGTCGAGGAGATTGAGTATAAGCACGATGTGGAGATTCAGGCCGATGTGCGCTATTGCACGCCCTGCGTTGAGAATAATACGCAACTAACCTACGAGGCTATGCTCATTGCCGATAGCTATGGCTTTGTTGTTAAGGATTTGGAGCGCCGTGCCGTGGCCGATGATTTCGGGTACTACTCGCAGATATATCCTTCGCTCTTCTACTCGCTGGGCGTAGGGTGTCAGTCGTGCCAGCCATATACAGCAACATTCCTTCCCGACGAGCGTTCGTTGGCCGTTGGTGAGGAACTTATGTATCAACTTACACTTAATATATTAAATAAATGAGAGATTCAAGAAGAAGGGGCCAGCGTCGCGAGAAGGCCTCATCACAGCGCACGGATTCAAAGCAGATGCGTGCTGCATTCATAATAAATATGTTCCGCGAGTTTCCCGACCGCGAGTTTTCTCTCAAACAGTTGGTTTCGGCTTCGGGTGGTAACTCCAAGGAGGCCCGATATATGGTGCGCGATTTGGTTGATGCCCTTGTAGAACAGGGTATCGTCGTTCGCCACAGCCGTGAGAAGTATCAACTCTCTACATCGCAGTTGCCGCACTACGAGGGTACGGTGGATATGGTCGCTTCGGGAGCAGCCTATGTTCGCGTAGAGGAGTTGGAGAGCGATATATATGTCAATCAGCGCAATATAAACTACGCCTTGGAGGGCGACCGCGTAGAGGTTGTCTTGCAGCGTCAGGCTATGCGTGCGGGCGATAACCCCGAGGGCGCAATCACCAAAGTGTTGGAGCGTAGCAATAAACAATATGTGGGTGTTGCTGAGGTTAGCCGTAGCGCTATATTTGTTCGCCCCGATGCTCGTAAACTGCCTTTGGATGTGTTCTTTGCTCGCAAGGATTATCCGCAGGTTAAAGATGGCGACAAGGTGGTATTCCGCATCTCGGACTGGCACGAGGGTATGCGTTCGCCCCGCGGTGTTATAGTCGATGTGTTGGGTCCTGTTGGTGACAACGATACCGAGATGCACGCTATCCTTGCCGAGTACGACTTGCCATACCGCTTTGAGCAGGAAATTGAAGATGCTGCGCAGGCTATCAGTGCCGAGATTACCGAGCGCGACTATGCCGAGCGCCGCGACTTCCGCAATATAACAACCTTTACCATCGACCCTGCCGATGCCAAGGACTTTGACGATGCTCTCTCTATCCGTAAGGTTGAGGATGGCATCTGGGAGGTGGGTGTGCATATCGCCGATGTAACCCATTATATTCGCCCCGAGACGATTCTCGACTGCGAGGCTCGTGACCGTGGTACATCGGTCTATCTGGTTGACCGCACGGTGCCTATGCTGCCCGAGAGATTGTGTAATGAACTCTGCTCGTTGCGTCCCAACGAGGAGAAACTCTGCTTCTCGGCTGTGTTCAAACTCAACGACAATGCTGAGGTTCTCGACGAGTGGTTTGGTCGTACGGTGATATACTCCGACCGCCGTTTTACCTATGCCGAGGCGCAGGCGCGCATTGAGACAGGCGTGGGAGATTATGCCGAGGAGATTATAGAGCTTAACCGCTTGGCGCAGATTATGCGTCAGCGTCGCTTCAAGAATGGTGCTATCAGTTTCGAGCGTGCCGAGTTCAAATTTATCCTTGACGAGAAGGGTAAGCCGCTGGGCGTATATACCAAGGAGGCAAAAGAGGCTAATCAACTTATCGAGGAGTTTATGCTCTTGGCCAACCAGAAGGTCGCCGAATATTGTACATACCGTATGGTGAATGGCAAGCGCGTGGTACGCACGATGATATACCGTGTTCACGACGAGCCAAATGAGGAGAAATTAACCCGCTTCCGCGATTTCGTGTTGCGCTTCGGTTATCAGTTCCGTGCATCAAAGGGCCGCTCTGTGGCTAAGGCTATCAATAAGTTGGTCGGCGAGATTAAGGGTCGTGCCGAGGAGAATGCTATCTCGACTTTGGCCGTTAGAAGTATGTCCAACGCGCTTTATACGACCGATAATATAGGCCACTATGGTCTTGCTTTCAAATACTACACACACTTCACCTCGCCCATTCGTCGCTACCCCGATATGATGGTACATCGTCTGCTGGCGCGCTATTTGGCCGAGGGTAAGTCGGCCGATAAGACTAAGTTGGAGGCTCAGTGTGTTTACTCTACCGAGCGCGAGATTGTCGCTTCGGAGGCCGAGCGTGCTTCTATTAAGTACAAGATGGTGGAGTTTATGCAGGATAAGATTGGACAGATGTTCAAGGGTCACATCTCGGGTATGAGCGAGTGGGGTATATATGTCGAACTGAACGATACCCACATCGAGGGTATGGCCTTCCTGCGCGATATTGAGGGCGATTACTACACCTACGATGAGGCTCGCTTCGAGGTCGTTGGCCGTGCTACGGGACGCCGTATGGCCTTTGGCGATGAGGTGTGGATTCGTGTCAAGGGTGTGGATATGCGCCGTCGTACCATTGATTTTGAGTTAATCGTAGGAAATAAAACCCGATAATGAGAGCCGAAGAGATTTTTGCAAAGGCGCGTGACCGCGTTGCACTCACCCGTGATGAGGCTTATTGGTTGTGGGACGAGGCTCCGTTGGAGCGCTTGGCTGCCGTTGCAGACGAGGTGCGCCGCAATGTTGTGCCCGATGAGAATGTAGTTACTTGGCAGATAGACCGCAATGTAAATATCACCAATGTCTGCATCTCGGGGTGTAAGTTCTGCAATTTCCATTGTAAGCCCCATCAAACCGAGCGTGAGTTTATAACCACCATCGACGAGTATAAGCAGAAGATAGAGCGTATGCTCTCTCTGGGCGGTGACCAACTTTTGTTGCAGGGAGGTCTGCATCCGCGCTTGGGCATAGATTTCTACGAGGAGCTATTCTCAACGCTCAAAAGCCTCTACCCGCAGGTGCGCTTGCACGCTTTGGGTGCCCCCGAGGTGGCGCATATAGCCAAGATTAGTAATATCTCCTCGCGTCAGGCGTTGGAGCGTCTGGTGGCATCGGGCTTGGACTCTCTGCCGGGAGCTGGCGCAGAGATTCTGTGTGACGATGTGCGTAAGGCCATCTCGCCCGCAAAGCCGAGTGTGCAGGAGTGGATAGATGTTATGCACGAGGCTCACCAGATGAATCTGCCTACTTCGGCTACTATGATGTATGGTCACATAGAGACTCCCCATCAGCGAATCGACCACCTGCTTAAAATACGCGATTTGCAGGCTCGTTGTCCTGAGGGTAACTGGGGCTTTATAGCATTTATTCCGTGGATTTTCCGCTCGGACGGTACTCGCTTGGAGCAGGAGGGCGTGCGTTCGCACTTCTCGCCGTTGGAGTATGTGCGTGTGATAGCCGTGAGTCGTTTGATTTTGAATAATATACGAAATATTCAGGCTTCGTGGCTCACCGTGGGTAAGGCTACGGCGCAGTTGGCTCTGCATAGCGGTGCAAACGATATGGGCTCTATAATGATTGAGGAGAATGTGGTATCGAGTGCTGGTGCACATAATCAATTTGACGCCGAGGGTATCCAGCGAGCTATCCGCGAGGCGGGTTTTGAACCTCGTTTAAGAGACCAATTATACCAGCCAAGAGAGTATAAAGCAACGAATAGAGAATAAATTTGTGGATATATCGTGCTAATAAATTAAAATTTATTACCTTTGCACCTCGAAATCGAATTTTAGAAAAGAGATTGAATAAAATATAACGAAGAAACTATGAAAATTACAAGAGAACAGCGCGAGGTAGGTACCTCGGTTTTGAAGGTAGTTGTAGGCGAGGCTGATTACAGCGAGGCAGTAGACAAGGCATTGCGTGAGTACAAGCGCAAGGTGAACATCCCCGGTTTCCGTCCCGGTATGGTTCCTATGGGTGTAGTTCGCAAGATGTACGGTAAGGGTATTGTTGCCGAGCAGGCTTACAAGTTGGCTTCAAACTCTGTATTCGAGTACTTGCAGAAGGAGGGTATCGACTATGTTGGTGATGTAATTCCTTCTGAGGAGCAGGGCGACTTCGACTTCGAGAACAACACCGAGCACGAGTTTATGTTTGAGATTGGTGAGGCTCCCAAGATTGAGGTTGAACTTTCAAAGGAGGATAAGCTCGTTTACAACAAGATTAAGATTGACGAGCAGATTCACCAGGCATACAAGGACAACTACTTGCGTCGCTACGGCCGCTTGGTAGATGTTAAGGAGGTTAAGAAGGATGAGGCTTTGACAGTAACTCTCGACAACGGCGATATGCGTATCGAGGACGCTTATGTTGGTCTTATCTCAATGTCTGACGAGGAGCGTGCTCCTTTCATCGGCAAGAAGGTTGGCGATAAGATGGATGTAAATGTAAACGAGCTTTACAAGTCTACATCACAGCGTGCTGCTATTCTCCAGGTTAAGGAGGACGAGTTGGAGGGCATCAACCCCCAGTTCTCTTTGGAGATTACTCAGATTCGTCAGTTCGCTAACCCCGAGCTCAACGAGGAGTTCTTCAAGATGGCTTTCGCTGATGGCAAGGTTACATCTGAGGAGGAGTTGGATAAGTACCTCAACGCTGAGATTGAGACTGAGATGTCTCGCGAGGCTGACTACTTGTTCACTATCCGCGTTCGCAACTTCTTGATGGAGAAGCTCGGTTTGCAGATGCCTGAGGCATTCTTGAAGCGTTGGCTCTATACTATCAACGAGGGTAAGTTCACAATGGAGGAGATCGAGAAGGACTTCGACGGTTTCGTAAAGATGTTTACTTGGAACTACATCCAGAAGCACTTTATCCAGACTTACGAGCTTACAGTATCTCAGGAGGAGGTCGACGCTGAGGCTAAGGAGTTTGCAAAGGCTCAGTTCGCTCAGTACGGTATGCCTTCTGCACCCGAGGAGATGATTGCTAACTTCTCTAAGCAGATTCTTGAGAACAAGGAGCAGGCTCAGAAGATTTACGAGAAGCTCTACGAGTTGAAGGTTGTAGAGTATGTTAAGTCTAAGGTTAAGGTTAGCAACAAGTCTGTAACATCAGAGGAGTTTGCTAAGTTGGCTCAGGAGATTTAATAACGACTATACACTCCGGCACTATATTATATAAAGGTATTTTAGTCGGAATAGTGTGATATATTTCTAAATTTGGACTCTGGGGCTTAAAGTTTGCAGAGTCCAAATTTTGATTTATTATGCCACTGCATATATCCAATGCGGCGGCAGTGTAACAGAATAATTATATAAAGTATCGTATATGAACGAATTTGAAAAATATGCTCGCGGATACTGTGGTATTAGCAGCCTTAAATTGCACGACTTTAAGTCTATGCATTCGGGATATGTGTCACCGACCATTATCGAGGAGCGCCAGTTGAATGTAGCTACGATGGATGTCTTCTCGCGTTTGATGATGGATCGCATCATATTCCTCGGCGCACCTATATATGACGATGCTGCCAATATCATTCAGGCGCAGTTGCTCTTCTTGGAGTCTGTTGACCCCTCGAAGGATATTCAGATTTATATCAACTCTCCGGGCGGCTCAGTGTCGGCTGGATTGGGTATCTACGATACTATGCAGCTCATTTCGAGCGATGTAGCAACCATCTGTACAGGCTTGGCAGCCTCTATGGGTGCAGTGTTGCTCACAGCAGGTGCTGCGGGTAAGCGTTCGGCGTTGCCCCATTCGCGCGTGATGATTCATCAGCCGCTTGGTGGCGCGCAGGGTCAGGCTTCGGATATTGAGATTACAGCTCGTGAGATTATGAAGACTAAGCGCGAGTTGTACGAGATTTTGTCAAGCCACTCTGGCGTTGATATCGCCAAGATTGAGCAGGATGCCGACCGCGACTATTGGATGACATCGCACGAGGCAAAGGAGTATGGCCTTATCGATATGGTTTTGGATAGGCGTTCAAAGTAAAAAGATTTTTTATGGCACAAAAATATAAGGGAGCTGGTCACAATAGCGCAGAGGATTGCTGTTCGTTCTGTGGTGCCAAGCGCAGTGATGTGGCTCTGATGTTCCAAGGTGCGGGCGGAGTTAATATCTGTAATAACTGCGTAGAGCGTGGTTATCATATGCTCGTAGAGAGCGAGCTCGTCGAGTCACGTGGCAAGAAGGGTAAGGTCAAGTTCAAGATGGAGGATTTGATGAAGCCTGCCCAGATTAAGGAGGTGCTCGACCAGTATGTCATTGGTCAGGACGATGCCAAGCGCTATATGTCGGTAGCCGTCTATAACCACTACAAGCGTATCATCAGCCGAGCTAAGGGTATATCTTCGGACGATGTGGAGATTGACAAGTCAAATATCGTCTTGGTTGGTCCTACGGGTACGGGTAAGACCTTGATGGCGCGTACCATTGCCCGCGTGCTTAATGTTCCGTTCACCATTGTAGATGCTACGGTCTTGACCGAGGCGGGATATGTGGGCGAGGATGTTGAGAGTATCCTCTCGCGTCTGTTGCAGGTTGCCGACTACGATGTGGAGGCGGCCGAGCGCGGTATTGTATTCATCGACGAGGTGGATAAGATTGCCCGCAAGAGCGATAACCCCAGCATCACACGCGATGTTTCGGGCGAGGGCGTGCAGCAGGCTCTGTTGAAGATTTTGGAGGGTACGGTAGTAAATGTTCCCCCTCAGGGTGGTCGTAAGCACCCCGACCAGAAGTTTATTCAGGTCAATACGAAGGATATTCTGTTCATTTGTGGCGGTGCCTTCGATGGTATCGAGAAGAAGATTGCACAGCGTCTGAACACTCGCGCTATCGGTTATGGCGTGCAGAGTGCATCGCAGATTGACCGCGACAACCTGATGAAGTATATTATGCCGCAGGATTTGAAATCTTTCGGCTTGATTCCCGAGTTGGTGGGCCGTCTGCCAGTCTTGACCTATATGCAGCCGCTCTCGCGTGAGGCTTTGCGCTCGATTTTGACCGAGCCAAAGAATGCTATCGTTAAGCAGTATGAGCGTCTGTTTGCTATGGACGGTGTTGAGCTTGTTTTCGACAGCGAGGTGCTGGATTATATCGTTGCCAAGGCCGATGAGTACAAACTCGGCGCGCGTGGTTTGCGCTCGATTTGCGAGGCAATCATCATCGATGCTATGTACGATGTACCCTCGTCGGGAGAGAAAAAATTTGCAGTTACTCTCGAATACGCAAAAAAGAAGATTGAAGGAGCAAATTTTTTGGAGCTAAAACAGGTAAGTTAAGATAATTATATTATCTTTGTGAATTAGGAATAGAATACTAAAAAGATATGTTCGCTAACTCTAAACTTAACAAGGCTGCCGATAACATTCGTATCTTGGCTGCCGCTATGGTAGAAAAAGCAAAGTCAGGTCACCCCGGTGGAGCTATGGGTGGAGCTGATTTCATCAATTTGCTGTACTCGGAGTTCATTAAGTTCGATCCCGAGAATCCCGCTTATCCCTTCCGTGACCGCTTCTTCCTCGATCCGGGTCATATGTCGCCGATGCTTTACTCGGTGCTTATGTTGTCGGGTTACTACACAATGGAGGATTTGAAGAATTTCCGTCAGTGGGGTAGCATCACTCCGGGTCACCCCGAGGTAGATGTAATGCACGGCGTGGAGAATACATCAGGTCCGTTGGGTCAGGGCCACGCTATGGCTTTGGGTGCTGCTATCGCCGAGCGCTTTATGGTCGCTCGTTTTGGCGAGTGGATGGCACACAAGACCTACACATTCATCTCTGATGGTGCTGTTCAGGAGGAGATTTCGCAGGGTGTTGGTCGTGTTGCTGGCCACCTCGGTTTGGCAAACCTCATTATGTACTACGATGCAAATAATGTTCAGCTCTCTACTAAGGTTGACGAGATTGACTCAGAGGATGTTGCCGCTAAATACCGCGCTTGGGGTTGGAATGTAATTGATGTAGATGGTCACGATGTAGACCAGATGCGTGCTGCATTGACTAAGGCTAATGCCGAGACCGAGCGTCCTACACTCATCATCGGCCGTTCAATTATGGCCAAGGGTGCTATGGGTGCCGATGGTACAAGCTTCGAGGGTAAGGTATCTACTCATGGTCAGCCCTTGTCAGGTGCAGGTGCAGACCTCGCCGCTACGGTTCGTAACTTGGGAGGTGATGCTGAGAATCCCTTCCAGCTCTTCGACGAGACTCGTGAGATTTACGAGGCACGCCGCGCTGAGTTGAAGGAGTGGATGGCTAAGCAGCAGGAGGTTGAGGCCGAGTGGCGTCAGCAGAATAAGGAGCTCTCTCGCAAGCTTAACCGTTTCCTCTCTGGTGAGATTCCTGAGATTGATTTCAATAAGGTTGAGATTAAGCCTGATACGGCTACACGCGTTGCATCGGCTACGATGTTGGGCGTATATGCCGAGAATATTGAGAATATGATTGTATCGTCTGCCGATTTGAGCAACTCAGACAGAACAGATGGTTTTTTGAATAAGACTAAGGCTTTCGAAAAAGGTGACTTCACAGGTCAGTTCTTCCAAGCAGGTGTTGCCGAGCTTACTATGGCTTGCGTTATGAATGGTATGGCATTGCACGGCGGTGTTATCCCTGCGTGCGGTACATTCTTCGTCTTCTCAGACTATATGAAGCCCGCAATCCGTATGTCTGCTTTGATGCGCTTGAAGGTTATCTATGTATGGTCACACGACTCATTCCGTGTGGGTGAGGATGGTCCTACACATCAGCCCATCGAGCAGGAGATGCAGATTCGTTTGATGGAGCAGGTTCACAACCATCAGGGCGAGCGTTCAATGCTCGTGTTGCGTCCCGCCGATGCTGAGGAGGCTGCTGTGGCTTGGCAGATGGCTATGGCCGAGAAGCGCCCCGTGGCTCTTATCTTCTCACGCCAGAATATCAAGTCATTGCCGGCGTTGAGTTGCAGCCGTCGTGAGGAGGCTAAGCAGGCTGTTAAGGGTGCATACATCGTTATGGATTCGGCTAAACCTCAGGTTGTTATGGTCGCTTCTGGTTCGGAGGTGTCAACATTGGTTGATGGTGCTGAGATGTTGCAGAAGGAGGGTATCCCCGTGCGTGTTGTGAGCGTTCCGAGCGAGGGCTTGTTCCGTGACCAGCCTAAGTCATATCAGGATAGCATTCTTCCTAAGGACATCGTTCGTTACGGTATGACCTCTGGTTTGTCAATCAACCTCCGTGGCTTGGTTGGCGAGAATGGCAAGATTCACGGTTGTGACCACTTCGGATATTCAGCTCCTTTCAAGGTGTTGGACGAGAAGTTTGGCTATAACGGTCAGACTGTATACGAGGAGGTTAAGGCCTTGCTTAAATAGTAATTAATCAGAAGCATTTATAATCGAGCGGGTTGCGATGCGGCCCGCTCGATTGAGATATAGATTTATTAGTGTATAACTAATAATACCTAAACTACGATGGAGAACAAAATTAAACTACACGATAAAACCTTTCGTGTATTGATTTCTGCGGAGGAGATTGATAAAGCGGTAACTCGCGTAGCCGAGCAGCTTGATGAGCGTTATAAGGGTCGTACCCCCATCTTTCTGGGTGTATTGAGTGGCTCATTCCTCTTCCTTGCCGACTTGGTGCGTAAGGTTAATTTCGATAGCCAGATGGCCTTTGTGAAGATTTCATCTTACTCGGGAACAGAGTCAACAGGTAATATTACTCAGCAGTTTGGTGTTGATTTCGTTATTGAGGGCCGTGATATCATCATCGTTGAGGATATCGTCGAGACTGGTCACAGTATGACTTACCTGCTCAATTATTTGAAGGAGAAGAGACCTGCAAGTGTTACAATCTGTACGCTCTTCTTCAAGCCCGAGAAATTCCTCTATGAGTATAAGATTGATTATACTGCGCTCTCTATCGGTAATGAGTTTATCGTAGGCTATGGCCTCGATTACAATCAGTTGGGCCGTAATTTGAAGGATATTTATGTCATTGATGAATAACGATATGCTCGACGGAGGGCGTCAGCTTCCTTTGGTTGAGGAATTCTATACAATTCAGGGCGAGGGCTATCACGCTGGAAAGCCTGCATACTTCATCCGCTTGGGCGGTTGCGATGTAGGTTGTCGATGGTGTGATGCCAAATATACTTGGAATCCCAAGATATTTCCTCCCGTAGATGTCGATACTGTTGTAGCTCGCGCTAAGTCGTGTGCTGCGCAGGCTATCGTTATCACGGGCGGTGAGCCGTTGTTGTATCCGTTGGGTGTTCTTACACAGCGTCTGCGTGAGGAGGGTTTGGAGATATTTCTTGAAACATCGGGTACGCATCCATTCAGTGGTGATTTCGATTGGGTGTGCCTCTCGCCTAAGCGTCAGTTGCCTCCTTTGGACGAGGCTTTTGGTCGTGCGCACGAGTTGAAGGTTATCATCCAGTCGGAGGAGGACTTCGAGTGGGCCGAGCAGAATGCCCGCCGCGTTGGTCGTTATTGTAGATTGTATCTGCAACCCGAGTGGAGTGTATACGAGCAGATTATGCCCAAGATTGTAGAGTATGCCAAGGCTAATCCCAAGTGGTCTATATCGGTGCAGACGCATAAGTTTATGCACATTCCCTAAATAAGGAGTAGATGGTAAGCGGTAAGATAACTCGAAAGTTATGGCAAATATCAATGGCTGTGGTGATTATATACACGGCCTTTTTGGTTTTGCGTAATCTCTATACCGTTGTTGTCGTCAAGCATCGTATGCGTGGATTAATCGAGCAGAAGCAGATGTATCAGGCTCGTATAGCCGAAGATAGCACAATGCTCGAACGCCTCAATTACGATGAATATTTGGAGCAATATGCTCGTGAGCGTTTTCATATGCAGCGCCCGAATGAGTATATTTATATAATGGAATAAAAATAGGCTACCATCGGTAGCCTATTTTATTCTTATTACAACACATTTCCAAGTATCGGGAATATTCGCATCAAGGCATCAACCACCTGATTCTTATTTGCATCTTCGCGCAGGATTATAAGCACTGTGTTGTCACCCGCAATGGTTCCCAAAATGTCGGGATTGTCGAGATTGTCAATGGGAACCGATATAGCGCTTGCATATCCAGCCTTGGTTTTAAGCACTCCCAAATTGCCTGAAAATGTTAGACTTGTGATATTGTCCGATATTATTACCGAAGTGTTTACATCGTGAGGCATAGAGTTGGGTAAAACATATATATATCCCTTATTTTTGTGAGGAACTTTGGCCACATTCATAAACTTCAAATCGCGCGACAGCGTACTCTGTGTAACTATCAATCCACACTCGCTAAGGCGTGCAATCAACTCCTCTTGTGAGCCAATGAGTTCGCTGCGTATAATCTTGCGAATGGTGGCTAATCTTTGTTTTTTTTGATTCATTTCAATAATTCAAGTTTAGTTTGTTTTAGGTTTTTGGTTATCATATTTATGCGAATTTAATGCATATATTCGAATTTTGCAACTCTTTTCAGGATTATTTGTCGCCCTTTTGAAATCTGCTTTGTACTTTTTCGATTTATTGATTCAGAACAAGAGTTTGGCGTTGTGGGCGCGTGAGGAATGATTATTCCGCAAAATAGCATATATATCCGTGTTTTATGTTATTATGCGGATATTTTATATTATATATAAATATAGCTCTTCAAATATTTGCATATTGTGGAATAATATGCAATCTTTGCAATCTCAAAAAGAATTAACACGAAAAACATATAAATTTTTATCGAAATGAAAATTGATGTAATGGTCGCAGACCAAAATCACCTGTGTTTTGTAACACAGATTAACGATGCGATTGATGAGGCCGCTAAGCAGCGTGGAACGGGTATTGCCCGCCGTACCGACGAGTATATCGCCGATAAAATTAATTCTGGTAAGGCTATTATTGCCGTAAACCGTGATGAGTTTGTAGGTTTCTGCTATATCGAGTCGTGGGGTCACGACGAGTTTGTAGCAAACTCGGGTCTTATCGTTCGTCCGCAGTATCGCGGTATGGGTGTGGCTAAGCGTATCAAGCAGGCTGCCTTTGAACTCTCGCGTAAGCGTTTCCCCAATGCCAAGTTGTTTGGACTAACTACGGGCGAGGCGGTGATGCGCATCAACACAGAGCTTGGTTACGAGCCTGTGACATTTGCAAAGCTTACCGACGACGAGGCATTCTGGGCTGGTTGTAAGTCGTGCGTAAATTACGATGTGTTGCAGCGTACCAACCTTACAAAGTGTCTCTGCACTGGTATGATTTACGACCCTGAGCAGGCCGAGAAGAAGCGCATCGCTCAGGAGATGCAGTCAAAGAACAACGAGGCCGAGATGATTAAGTTGGAGGCTAAAATCCGCGAGCAGGTAAAGGCCGAGATGAAGGCAAAATCGTGGTGGAAGAGATTGTTGAATGTAGAATAAGTAATAAAACAAGATAAATTATGAAGAAAGTAGTTTTGGCATATAGCGGAGGTTTGGATACTTCGTTTTGCGTAAAGTATCTCACCAAAGAGTTGGGATATGAGATTTACACAGCGTTGGCTAACACAGGCGGTTTTTCGGCTGAGGAGTTGAAGGCTGTCGAGGAGCGTGCCTATGCACTCGGTGCAAAGCAGCATGTAAATATCGATGTTACTGGCGACTACTACGGCAAGTGCATCAAGTATATGGTTATGGGTAATGTTTTGCGTAATAAGACTTATCCTATCTCTGTTAGCTCTGAGCGTACATTCCAAGCTTTGGCTATCGTGAACTATGCAAACTCTATCGGTGCCGATGCTATCGCTCACGGCTCGACTGGTGCAGGTAACGATCAGGTGCGTTTTGACCTTACTTTCGAGGTATTTGCTCCGCAGATTGAGATTATCACTCCTACACGCGATATGAAACTTACTCGCGAGTATGAGATTAACTACCTCAAAGAGAATGGCTACGAGGCTGACTTTACGAAGTTGGAGTACTCTATCAACAAGGGTGTTTGGGGTACATCAGTTGGCGGTAAGGAGACTCTCTGCTCTGCTACCAACTTGCCCGACACGGCTTACCCTTCACAGCTTCAAAAGGAGGGTACAGAGTCTTTGGAGATTGAGTTTTGCAATGGCGAGGTTGTAGGCGTTAACGGCGAGGCTTTGTCTGGCGTTGCTGCTATCAACAAGTTGGAGGCTATCGGCTCGGCTTGGGCTATCGGTCGTGATACTCATGTGGGTGATACTATCGTAGGTATCAAGGGTCGTGTAGGCTTTGAGGCTGCGGCTCCTATGCTTATCATCAAGGCTCACGAGCTCTTGGAGAAGCACACACTCACTAAGTGGCAGCAGTACTGGAAGGACCAGTTGGGTACTTGGTATGGTATGTTTATGCACGAGGCTATGTACTCTGAGCCCGTTATGCGCGACATCGAGAAGTTCTTGGAGAACAGCCAGCGCAATGTATCGGGTAAGGTGTTTATCACTCTGCGTCCTTATACCTTCACTTTGGTTGGTATCGAGTCTGAGCACGATTTGATGAATGCTAAGTTTGCTGAGTATGGCGAGATGAACAACGCTTGGACTGCCGACGATGTTAAGGGCTTCACCAAGATTGCATCTATGCCCTTGAAGATATATCACGCAGTAAATCCTGACGAGGAGTAAAGGTTTGATAAAAAGGTAATTTCTGCGTTACGCTTACCCTCGAAATCCTCATTTACGCAAGTAAACTGCGGTTTCTCGGGTTTCGCAAGCCTTGAAATTCCTCTTTTTAGCAAACTTTATATACAAAATGAAATTACAATGATTCGAGTAGCAATTGCAGGTGGTGCTGGTTATACGGCGGGTGAGCTTATTCGCCTGCTTGTAAACCACTCTGCCGTAGAACTAAAATATATCCAGAGCGGTTCGCACGATGGCGAGCCTATCTATTCGGTGCATAGCGACCTTATTTATAGCGACCTGAAATTCTCGGATATCAACTTCGAGGATATCGATGTGCTCTTCATCTGTATGGGCCACGGTAACTCGGCCAAGTTCTTGGAGGAGAATACAGTTCCCGCATCGGTTAAGATTATCGATTTGAGCAACGACTTCCGCTTGAAGGCCGATGCAGGCGAGTTCGTATATGGCGCACCGGAGTTAAATCGTGAGCAGATTAAGTCGTGCCGTTGTGTAGCGAACCCGGGTTGTTTTGCTACATCTATCAACCTTGCTTTGTTGCCTTTGGCTGCGGCTGGTATCTTGCCCGAGGAGGTTACCGTAACAGGTATCACAGGCTCTACGGGTGCAGGTCAGAAGCCTACACAGGATACACATTTCAGCAACCGTAGCGCAAACCTCTCTAACTACAAGGTCTTCACTCACCAGCACCTTGGCGAGATTGGCGAGACTATCGTGGCGGCAGGTGCTAACGAGAATACCGATATCGCATTTGTACCCGTTCGTGGTTGCCATACACGCGGTATTATGAGCGATGTAGTGGTTCGTCTGGATGAGGATTTGGAGACTATTACCAAGATATTTAAGGAGTTCTACGCTTCGCATCCCTTTGTATGCGTTAGCGATAAGCCTGTGTATATGAAGCAGGTGGTAAACACCAACTACTGCTTCCTCTCGTTGCAGAAGGAGGGGCGTAAGCTGTTGATTACCTCGGTTGTAGATAACCTCTTGAAGGGTGCTTCGGGTCAGGCTGTGCAGAATATGAACCTTATGTTTGGTCTCGACGAGATGGAGGGACTTCGCTTGAAGGCTAATTATTTCTAAAAATCGTATTGGTTTTTGGACACTAATTGAATGTAAATTATGAAACTTTTTGATGTATACCCTCTGCTCGAGATGGAGCCCGTTAAGGCTCAGGGTGCTTATCTGTGGGATAAGCAGGGTGTTGAGTACCTCGACTTCTATGGCGGTCACGCTGTGATTTCTATCGGTCATACCCACCCTCACTATGTTGAGAAAATCACCGACCAGCTCTCGAAGATTGGTTTCTATTCAAATGCTGTTATCAACTCTTTGCAGGTTGAGTTGGCCGAGAAGATAGGTGAGTTGTGTGGTTATCCCGACTATGAGCTCTTCCTCTGCAATAGCGGTGCCGAGGCTAATGAGAATGCTGTAAAGTTGGCCTCTTTCACTACGGGCCGTGAGCGTGTGTTGGCTATGTACTCTGCATTCCACGGTCGTACAAGTATGGCTGTGGCGTTGTCGGACAACCCCAATATCCAGGCTCCCGTAAATAAGACTCCGAATGTAACCTTCATCAACCTCAACGATATCGAGGCGCTCACCGCAGAGCTCTCTACGGGCGAGTACGCAGCCGTAATCATCGAGCCTATCCAGGGCGTTGGTGGTATCCGTATGGCTTCCGACGAGTTCTTGATGGCGGCTCGCGAGTTGTGCGACAAGACAGGCACAATGCTCATTATGGACGAGGTGCAGTCGGGTTTTGGTCGTAGCGGTAAGTTCTTTGCTCACCAGTGGTCGGGCGTGAAGGCTGATATTGTTTCGATGGCTAAGGGTATCGCAAACGGTTTCCCCGTGGGTGCTATCATCGTATCGCCTAAGATTCCTGCTAAGTCTGGTATGCTCGGCACAACCTTTGGCGGTAGCCACTTGGCTTGTGCGGCGGCTATTGCTGTTGCTGATGTTATCAAGGCTGAGAATTTGGTTGAGAATGCTCGCATTATGGGCGAGAAGATTGTCGAGGCTATCAAGGATGTTAGCGGTATTACCGATATTCGTGGCCGTGGTCTTATGATTGGTATCGACCTCAGCGTTCCGCAGGCCGACTTCCGCAAGGTGTTGCGTGAGAAGTACCACATTATGACTGGTTTAACAGGTAAATATACTCTGCGCCTGTTGCCACCGCTGGTTATTGGCGATAAGGAGGTTGAGCGTTTTGCTGATGCTTTCCGTGCTACGGCTGCCGAGTTGGGAATGTAGTTAATAGATTGTAAATGAAGATAAAAGTAATTAAGATTGGCGGTAAGCTAATCGAAAATCCTACAATACTCGCTTCGCTGTGCGACCATTTGGCATCGCTCAGCGAGGCGTTTGTCTTGGTGCACGGTGGTGGCGTTATGGGTTCACACCTGGCCGAGAAGTTGGGCGTTGAGGTTAAGATGCACGAGGGCCGTCGCATCACCGATGCCGCTACGCTCGATATTGCTGTTATGGCTTATGCTGGCTTGGCTAACAAGCGTGTCGTGTCGGCTTTGCAGGCGCGTGGCGTCAATGCCTGCGGCTTGTCGGGTTGCGATATGGCCGTAGTAAAGTCGCACCGTCGTCCCGTTAAGGATATTGATTGGGGTTTTGTTGGCGATGTCGACGAGGTTAATGCCGATGTGCTTTCGCTCTTGCTCGACAATGGTGCTATCCCCGTGGTGTCGCCCATCACATTCTCTCCCGAGGGTGATTTGCTCAACACCAACGCCGATAGCGTAGCCTCGGCTGTGGCTATGGGTTTGGCTCGCAAGTACGAGGTGGAGTTGGTCTTCACGCTCGACAAGGCTGGTGTGCTTCTGGATGTGAATGACGATAGCTCACTCATCGAAACCATTACCCCTGCGCTCTATCAGGAGTTGCGTGCCGAGGAGCGTATCCACTCGGGTATGATTCCTAAGATTGACAATGCATATAAGACCATCGAGGCGGGTGTTGCTTCGGTGCGTATCACTTCGCCCAACAACTTGATGGGCGGAACAGTCGTTATAAAGTAATGGATACCCAGCAAGCCATAGAGTTATTAAAGCGTCTTATCGCTACACCTTCTGTTAGTCGTGACGAGGCCGCAGCTGCCGATATTATCGAGGCTGAGTTCTCGCGTATGGGTTTTGCGCCTAAGCGTAAAGGTAATAATGTGTGGGTTGAGGCGTGGGAGCGTGATGCGGCTAAGCCGACCATCCTGCTCGATGCCCATATCGACACTGTAAAGCCCAATGCGCAGTGGTTGCGTGACCCTTATGCGCCTATCATTGAGGGTGATAAGTTGTATGGCTTGGGTAGCAACGATACAGGCGGTAGCCTTGTGGCAATGGTTGCAGCCTTTTCGCAGCTGGCAATAACCAAGCAACCTTACAACCTGATAATGCTCGCCTCGGCCGAGGAGGAGGTTACGGGTGTAAATGGCGTGAGAGCCGTACTGCCAGAGTTGGGTGCGATAGATTTCGCCATTGTGGGCGAGCCTACGGGAATGCAGCCTGCTGTGGCGGAGAAGGGTTTGATGGTACTCGACTGCACAGCGTATGGTGTTGCAGGCCACGCGGCACGCGAGGAGGGTGTGAATGCCATCTATAAGGCTATGCGCGATATGGAGTGGTTCCGCACTCACCGTTTCGAGCGAGTGTCGCCTATGCTTGGTCCTGTGAAGATGTCAGTTACGGGCGTGCAGGCTGGCACGCAGCACAATGTAGTGCCTGCCGAGTGCAAGTTTATGGTCGATGTGAGAGTTAATGAGTGCTACCAAAATGAAGAACTTTTAGCTGAGATTCGTTCGGCTGTGGAGTGTGATGTTACACCTCGCTCTACACACCTCAATTCGTCGGCTATTGCTCTTGACCACCCTGCCGTAGAGCGTCTGGTGGCTATGGGTAGAAAACCATTCGGGTCGCCCACGATGTCCAATCAGGCGGTTATGCCATTTACCACCTTGAAGTTAGGTCCAGGAGACAGTGCCCGCTCGCATACGGCCGATGAGTATATCCTCCTCTCGGAGATTGCCGAGGCTGTGGAGATGTATGTGGCTGTGTTGGATAATCTGCAAATTGATAATTAACGACTTTTATTATAAAAAGAAAATATACCAAAACTAAATACAATGAAACTTTGGGACAAAGGATACTCGACCGATGCGTTTGTCGAGAAGTTTACCGTAGGTCGTGACCGCGAGTTGGACCTCTACTTGGCCGAGGCCGATGTGCTGGGCAATATGGCTCATATGAAGATGCTGAACTCTATCGGCCTTATCTCTGACGAGGACCGCGAGGCTCTGGCCGAGGGCTTGAAGAAGATACATAAGCAGGTGTTGGCTGGCGACTTTACTATCGAGGAGGGTGTAGAGGATGTTCACTCGCAGGTGGAGTTCCTCCTCACCGAGATGTGTGGCGATGCAGGTAAGCGTATCCACACTGGCCGCTCACGCAACGACCAGGTTATGGTAGATTTGAAACTCTTCTCGCGCAGCGCACTTATCCATTTGCAGCAGAGCGTCGAAGAGTTGTTCAATACCCTTATGGCTAAGGCTGAGGAGTATAAGGATGTGTTGATGCCTGGCTATACTCATATGCAGGTTGCTATGCCCTCATCATTCGGTATGTGGCTCAGCGCCTATGCTGAGGCCTTGGCTGACGACTTGCTGATGTTGAAGGCGGCATATGGCTTGGTAAATACCAATCCCTTGGGCTCAGGTGCGGGCTACGGCTCGTCAGTGCCTTTGAATCGTACGATGACAACACGCCTTCTTGGCTTCGAGGATTTGGCTTATAACTCTGTTTATGCACAGATGCAGCGAGGTAAGACTGAGCGTACGGTGTTGACCGCTATTGCAGCTATCGCAGCTACTATTGGCCGTCTGGCGCAGGATGTATGCCTGTACTCTTGTGCAAACTTCGGTTTCGTGAAGTTGCCCGACGCCTTTACTACTGGTTCGAGCATTATGCCCCATAAGAAGAATCCCGATATCTTCGAGCTTACACGCGCAAAGTGTAACCGCTTGCAGGCTCTGCCGATGGAGGTGACACTCATTGCGACAAACTTGCCTTCGGGCTATTTCCGCGATATGCAGCTCACAAAAGAGATCTATGTACCTGCATTCAAGGAGATTGATGATATTGTCCGTATGGTTCAGGCGGGTATCGGTCAGATGTGGATTAACCGCGACATCTTGTCGAACGATATTTATAAGTATCTCTTCACTGTTGAGGATGTTAACGATGCTGTGGCTAATGGTGTTCCCTTCCGTGATGCTTATCGCGAGGTGGGTATGCGAGTGCAGAACGGCACATACGAGCACGATGGTCGCGAGTTGCACCACACGCACGAGGGTAGTATCGGTAACCTCTGTTTGGAGGATATCGAGACTAAGTTCGCGCGTCATAAGTTTGACTATTCGGAGGCTTTGGAGGCCGAGCAAAAGCTTATGGCATAATTGGTGGGTAAACCCAAATATTGAGATACAACAAAGGCTGTCCTTGCGGGCAGCCTTTGTTGTACTATTTTACTTGCGCTTTAAGATTAATTTCTCGCCCCACACGGGTAGATAAACACCCTCGCGGTTGAGTTTCTCGCACTCGTTAATACCATATTGGTATGACCAGCGCCACTTGGTTATGGCGTGTGCCAACTCCAAGATGTGCGACATCAACACCTCCTTGGGATTAATCTTCTCCACAGCCTTGGCCATATCAAGACCTACGGCAAGGTGCGGAACAAATAGGTCAATCTTCTCGGTGGTATTCAACTGCGTGTAGTTGTGCGCATCGCCCGTGAAGAATATAGTGTACGACTTGCCCTTCTTGGCGTAGCAGTTTACCTCGTAAGTATTTACAAAGTTTGTCAAGGTCTTGTTGTGGTCAACGGTATTTACCTTGATGCTGATGTTGCCAATGTTGAACTCATCGCCCGTTGTGACCTTATGGCCATTATCCAGGAAGTTTGAATATACAGCCTTGCCCTGACGCTCCAACTCGGCGAATAATTCGGGCGACTTATGGTCCGAGTGGTTGTGCGTAACCAGCAGAAAATCAATCATCGGAGCCAGCTTCACGGCGTGCTTGTGGTGCAGGTCGACGCCGAAGCACTGTGTCTGGGTCTTCACAACATATCCCATATTATATAGCTGCCAGATGGCCACCTCGCCACGCTTAACAGAAGTTGCGGGTATCTCGGCAAGCAACTTATCCAGAGCCATATTGTAGAACTTCATCAGTCCCCACTGCTCGATGCCACGCTCCTTGTCGCTTCCCTCCTTTGTAGCCTTATACTCGTTGAAAAGCGTGTGAGTGAATGTGTCGGCGTAGCTCTGCATCTTCTCCATTGCGGCACGACGCTCTGGCGTAAGGTTCAGACATGAGCTCTTGTGCCAAAAGATGTCGGCCATCTGCTCTATGCTCTGCGCATAAAGCATAGTGGGCATCGAAATGCCCACTACGAATAATAACTTTATGAATATGTTTTTCATAACACTCCGTTACTTGATATTCGGCTGCTCCAAACCGTAGTGGTTGCGTGCATCGTCTGCTTTGAGCCACAATGCAAACAAGAGAGCCAAAACACCCAATGAAGCGAATAACAACATAGGAACGGTGTAGTTGTATGTTGCACCCTCCACGCCTGCTGCAATCTGCTCGGCAACACCGGGGTTAGTCTTCTCCAAAGCGTAACCAATCATAATAGGTGTGCCGCTCAAACCGAAGTTCTGTACCCAGAAGATAAGAGAGTAGGCACTACCCAAGTAGCGCTTATCCATAATCTTAGGAATTGAGGGCCACAAGGCTGCGGGTACCAACGAGAATGAGATACCGAGCAGGATAATAGCGGCAAATGCCACGCCCTTGCTGGGAACTACGGGCAATACCAACGCAAATGTAGTGTGGCAGATAATCATCAACAGCGAGCCCAAGATAAGCATCGTAGCACCCTTACCCTTGCGGTCGAGGAACCAACCGAGGAACGGAGTGATGCAGGCTGCACCAATGGGGAACCAGCGGAAAATATCTGCCGCAGCGGTAGCTGATATGCCGAGATTACTCTGCAACATATTTGCTGCAAACTTTTGGAAGGGGAAGATAGCCGAGTAGTAGAGTACGCACAACATAGCCACAATCCAGAACAGACGGCTGCTGAAAATCTTACCAATATCACCAATCTTAAACTCCTCCTCGCTCTCGCCTGTGGCTGTTTCGCCAAGCTGCTTGTCGAGCTTCTTATCCATCAGGCAGAAGATGGTGTAGCACAAAAGACCAATAAGAAGAAGTGCCGAGCAGAATGCTACGGGGCGTACAACTGTGGGGTCTACGCCGCCAATGCCTGCAATACGGGGTGAGATGGTGAAGATGAAGAATACACCTACACGAGCCAAAGCCATTTCAAGACCCATAGCCAAAGCCATCTCTTTGCCCTCGAACCACTTAGCCAATGCCTTTGATGCTGTGATACCTGCCATCTCGCAACCGCAACCGAAAATCATAAATCCGAATGATGCGAGCTTTGCGCTACCGGGCATAGCCACCCACCAAGAGTTGAGCCAAGCCTCCAAGCCTGAGCCTACGAAGGCGTCGCTCACGGCGTAGTATTTGATGCAAGCACCTGCGAACATAATAATTGCCGAGAGCTCACCTGTAAAGCGGATACCCATCTTGTCGAGGATGATACCTGCAACGATAAGGAATCCCCATACATTGAGAAGATACTCCGAGCCGGCGTATGTGCCGAATACATCAGATGTCCAGCCGCGCTGGAACTGGATAAGCTCTTTGAGCGGAGAGATAACATCCACGAACATATGGGCAAAGAGCATCATCAGCGCGATGAGAGCCATCGCCGTCCAACGCGCCCAAGCGTGGTCGTTAAGATTTTTGCGAATAGTTTGTGTCATAATGTTTTATTTAAGTTTTGTCAGTTTCTCTGCTGTTTATTCCACTCCCGAAGTGTAATATTTCAACGCCTCGTAGGCACTCTGTACGCCCAACTCGCCAGCCTTCGATAAGTCGAGGCAACCCTTGCGCGTATCTTTCATAAATATCTGCACAAGTCCGCGGTTGTAATAGGCCTCACCGAAGTTGGGATTCAGCTCAATAGCCTTGGTGTAGTCGTCGTAAGCCTCGGGCAGTTTGTTCGATATGGCGTGCAGGTAGGCACGGTTGTAATAACTATATGCGAAGTTGGGGTACAATTTTATAGCCTTGTTAATATCCTCAATAGCATCGTCGTAGTTGTATGTGCGCGAACCACGATTAAGCAATCTGTTTGCAGGGTCAGAGTCGATGGTGATGCGCTGGTAAGAGTTGTCAATCGACGATATGAAGTCAATCATCTCGGCGCGTGTGGTCGAGCGATTGATGTAGAGGAACGGATTTGACGGGTTGGCCGCAATAGCCGATGAGAGCGTGCTTACGGCATTGGTATACTGCTTGATAAGCGACTGCGTAACACCTCGCTCGAAGAGCATAATCCAAGTAGGCTCCTCGCGGCGCATAACCTCCACCCATCGGCGGTCCATAAGTATTAACGAGTCGGGAGCGATGTTGCTCGGTTCGTGCGTAAGTATAAGCTGCGGGTTGCCAACCATTCGCTTGAAATCCTCCAAACGCTGTGCGTGGTAGAGTGACGAGCGTGCCAACATAGCCGAGTCGGGGTTCATCAGCGTGAACTTAAAGAGCGGTATGAGTCGCATATTAGCATCTTGCACCGATGTGCTACCAGCCACACTCTCGAAGTTGCTACCCGTGAGTTTAGCATCGAACGAGAGAAGTTTGTCAAACTTCTGTGTCGTGTCGGCATAGATTGAGTATGTCGAGTCGCTAAGGCGTGACTTATACTCTGCAATCTTCTTCTCGGCCGTCTGCCTATCCTGTCGTGCTCCCTTCGGGTCGCCCATCATTGCGCGCAGATAACTACGGTTTAGATAGGCATTTGCAAAGTCGGGGTAGAGTTTTATGGCGTGTGTGTAGTCGTCAATGGCACTCTTTATGTCGCCAATCTGCGAGAACAATCCCGCACGGTTGTAATACACCAATACATTGTCGGGCGAGTACTTCGCCACAAGGTTGTAATCCTCCAATGCGCGGTTGTAGTCGCCAATCTGCGAACGCACGATGGCACGGTTGAAGTAGGTGAGCGAGTTTGTCGAATCCAACTCAATAACACGGTTGAAGTCGCTCAGCGCCAGCATCGGACGGTTGGTGTCGGAGTAGACTAACGCACGGTTGAAGAACGAGAGCAGGAACGATGAGTCGTGCTTGATAGCTGTATCGAAATCCGCCTCGGCCTCCTTGAAGCGCTCCTGCAACATATACAGAGCTCCGCGACGGTTGTAGCCGTTGGGGTCCTCACGGTTGGTGCGAATTGCTGTGTTGAAATTCTCGTATGCCTGCAATGTATCTTTCAAATTCAGGTAGCACACGCCACGGTTGATGTATGCGTCGGCCACCTTCTTCTCCTGACGGATAAACATATCAAAATCGGAGATAGCCTCCTTGTACTGCTGGTTTAGCAGGCGTGTGACACCACGGCTGTAATAGGGGCCTGGCAGGTCGGGACGCAACTCAATAGCCTCGTGAAAATCGTTCAAGGCATCGTCGTAATTACCTAAGCGTGAGCGTGTGATGGCTCGGTATGTGTAGGCGTTAGTAAATACGGGATTCTTCTCAATGGCTATCGAGAAGTCGGTGTCGGCACCCAGCAAGTCATTGAGATTATACTTGGCAATACCGCGCAGGAAGTAACCCTCGTGGGCGTCGTTGTCAAAGCGCAACAATACATTCAATATGCGTATTGCCTCCTGATAGTTGTCATTCATCATCGACTGACGCCCCATCCAGTAGAAATAGTGCTTATTGTATTGCGTGCTGGCACACCAAGCCGTTAGGATGATGGCCAGAGTTAGTATTGTTCTTTTTATGCTTCGACGCATACTCTATGTTGTGTTGTTATGCTTAATATAACGAGCCTTTCGACCAAATATTATTTACTGCAAGTCGTAGCCAAAGCGGCGTAGCTGTCGCTCGCTGTTGCGCCAATCCTCCTGCACCTTGACGAAGAGCTGCAAGAATACCTTCTTACCCAGGAAGCGCTCCATATCCTCGCGAGCCTTCTGGCCCACCTTCTTCAATCGCTCACCCTTGTGGCCGATGACGATTCCCTTCTGCGACTGGCGGGCAACATAAATTGTAGCCGATATACGGTCGATAGTGGGCTCCTCCTTGTACGAGTCAATCTCAATCTCGCAGCAGTAGGGTATCTCCTTGTCGTAGTTCAAAAGAATCTTCTCGCGGATAATCTCCGATGCGAAGAAGCGCAGAGTCTTGTCGGTAAGCGTATCCTTCGGGTAGAATGCCTCGCCCTCGGGCAGACGCTCCAAGATGGCGTTCAACACACCAGCCATTCCCACCTGCTCCTTAGCCGATACGGGAATAATTACAGCCTCGGGCATCTTTGCCTGCCACTGGTCAACCAAAATCTCCAACGCCTCGGGAGTTGTGAGGTCAATCTTGTTGATAACAACGATGGCGGGAATACCGCTGCGATTTACGCGCTCGACAATAGCCTCCGAGCGGTCGCTCTGCTCAACGGTGTCGGTTACATAGAGTATAACATCGGCATCGTCCACAGCACCGTGTACGAAGTTCATCATCGACTCCTGTAACTTGTATGCGGGCTTCAAGATACCCGGAGTGTCGGAGTAGACAATCTGAAAATCCTCACCGTTTACGATACCCATAATACGGTGGCGTGTGGTCTGTGCCTTAGATGTGATAATTGAGAGTTTCTCGCCCACCAAGGCGTTCATAAGAGTCGATTTACCCACATTGGGGTTGCCGATGATATTTACAAATCCAGCTTTGTGCATTGTTTTAGTCTAAAAGTTACCGAAAAATAACCCGCAAATATAGCCATAAAAAAATACCCATACAAATGTATGGGTAAAAAGATAGTCTCCAACAGCGCTTTATTGCCAAATAGTCTGGTCTTTGTCTACCTGTTGTGTGAGATTGTATGTGTCGCCGAGATTTGAAGTGAGATTCATATAAACATACGCACCTTCTAAGTTTACAGCCTTACCCGTTAATGTAGGCTCTGCGACTCTTTTAGGTGTAAGCGTAATATCGGGCGAGTAGTAGGTGTAGCTATACTCAACCTGCGAGATGATTTGCTCGGAGCCGTAACCTCGCTCTACAACCGAGAAGATGGCGTTCTGAGAGTCAGTAAACTCTATTACAGTCTGCTGTGAATTGTCGGAGTTGATAGTGCTCTTCCACACTGTGTTGACAAGCGTTTGAGGAATCTCCAAATCGCCACCCTTTTTGCACGAGGTAAGCGATGCAAAGAGAGCGAGCATTGTAGTGAAAATTAGAATGCGTTTCATCTTGAATGTTTGTTTAATGTTTTTTTGTTTGTGTACACATCTATTAAACGCAAAAATAGCAAAATCTTGCATCTCTTTTTTTGCAATTTTGGTGAAATACTACATATTGACCAATAATACTTTGCCATTTCACCCCCCCCCGAAAATTGTGAACATTTTGGCCAAAAAAAGGCGCCAAACCTCTCGGTAAGACGCCTTAAAATATATTTTTATGAAGAATTATCTACGGAAACCGCCACCGCGACGCATCTGCGCCATACGCTGCTGCAAGCCACCTCCTGCAACCATCTTCATCATCTTGCGAGTCTCCTCAAACTGCTTCATCAAGCGATTTACATCGGCCAATGTTGTACCCGAACCCTTGGCGATACGCTCACGACGCTTAGCGTTGATAATCTCAGGCTTCTCGCGCTCGGCGGGAGTCATTGACGAGATAATAGCCTCGGTCTGCTTGAAGGCATCATCGGGAATATCGACATTCTGCAACATCTTACCCATACCCGGAATCATCGAAGCGATATCCTTCAAGTTACCCATCTTCTTAATCTGGTTAATCTGCTCGATAAAGTCGTTGAAGTTGAACTGGTCCTTAACCAACTTCTTCTTCAACTTGCGAGCTGCCTCCTCGTCATACTGCTCCTGCGCACGCTCAACAAGCGAAACAACATCACCCATACCCAAGATACGGTCGGCCATACGCTCGGGGTGGAACACCTGCAAGGCGTCCATCTTCTCACCGCTTGAAATGAACTTCAACGGCTTATCTACAACCGAACGGATAGAGATTGCAGCACCACCGCGTGTATCACCGTCCAACTTGGTGAGTACCACGCCGTCGAAATCCAAACGGTCGTTGAACTCCTTGGCTGTATTTACGGCATCCTGACCTGTCATTGAATCCACAACGAAGAGTGTCTCGCTGGGCTTAACGGCAGCCTTGATAGCGGTAATCTCCTGCATCATCGCCTCATCTACGGCCAAACGACCAGCAGTATCGACAATTACAGTGTTGTATGACTTCTGACGAGCATAGGCGATAGCGTTCTCGGCAATCTGCACGGGGTTCATATTGCCCTCCTCGGTGTAGACCTCCACACCAATCTGGCTACCCAAAACCTTCAACTGGTCGATAGCGGCAGGACGGTAAACATCGCCTGCTACGAGCAACACCTGACGGCCCTTCTTTGATTTGAGCAATGAGGCCAACTTACCAGAGAAAGTAGTCTTACCTGAACCCTGCAAACCTGCGATGAGGATAACGGCGGGGTTACCCTCCAACTTGATGTCGGTAGCCGTGCCACCCATCAACTGAGCCAACTCATCGCGAACGATTTTGGTCATCATCTGACCCGGCTTCACGGCTGTGAGCACATCCTGACCGAGAGCCTTCTGCTTTACTTGGTCGGTGAATGTCTTTGCAACCTTGTAGTTCACATCGGCATCAATCAACGCGCGGCGAATCTCTTTGAGTGTCTCGGCAACATTGATTTCGGTGATTTTGCCCTCACCCTTCAATATTTTAAACGAGCGTTCGAGTTTGTCTGTTAAATTTTCAAACATAGTCTATCTTATTTTATTTACTTTCAATCGAAAAATCACGCAAAGATATAAAATCTTTACGACAACGCTATAATATTTAACTCTAATTTATTGCAACGGGGTGCAAAACTCTGTAAATAATAGTGTTTTATAGCTTATTTTTCGTATCTTCGCACCCCTTTACAAAAAAATAGCCGAATTATGAGAGAAGTAAACCCGCATTCAACACCACGAGGCCGTCAGTTTGAAATATGGAAAAATGCACCCAATCCGATGCTTACCTTTGTCAAGAGGTTGGATGTAACTCGCCTTATCAAGATAAGCAAGAAAAAGCATTTGAAATTCAATATGTTGATATGCTATTGCATTGGCAAGGCTGCCCTTGAGCAGAAGGAATTTTACCTGCTGCCTGTGGGCGAAAAACTGATGCAGTTTGACAAGATTGCTATCAACTCGCAGGTGATGAATCATACGGGCGATGTGAGCTCGTGCGATATTGAGTTTGGAGGCGATTTTGAGAGTTATTGTCGCGACTATATGACCTATACATCGGAGGTTGCCAAAACCTGCATTGACCGTGATTTGTCGAATGAGTGTATGGTCATCGGTACATCGGCCGTTATCGACACTGAGTTGGAATTTGGTGGCGGAATGTATAGCGGTATATTCAACAATCCGTTTATTATCTGGGGACGCTACTCGCGTCGCTGGCTTAGATATTACCTGAATATATCGTTCCAATTCCATCATACACAGATGGATGGCGCGCACGCCGCACGATTCTTGGAGCAAGTACAGAGAGAGATTGATAACTTGAAAATTTAGATAAAGATGTATTTCACAGGACTAATTATTGGAGTGGCGACATTCCTTATTATCGGATTGTTTCATCCGTTGGTAATCAAGGGTGAGTACTATTTTGGTACGCGTATCTGGTGGATATTTGCGCTGATGGGTGTGATAACTATTGCAGCTTCGCTTATGGTTGAAAATGTACTTTGGTCAACGCTTTTGGCCGTGTGGGGTGCATCGTCGTTTTGGTCAATCGGCGAGCTTTTCGAACAGAAGAAGAGAGTCGAAAAAGGGTGGTTTCCCAAGCGAGATAAATAGAAAAAGCCGTCTAAAAAGGTATTTTCGGCGTTACGCTTGTCATCGAAATCCTCATTTACGCTTTGTAAACTGCGGTTTCTTGGACTTCGCAAGCCTTGAAAATTCACCTTTTATACGACTTTTAGGAGTAGTAAAGGCCGTCCTTTCGGGGCGGCCTTTATTGTTATTTATCACTCTTAGTTCTCTTTAACAATCTCTCGGGATTGTCAGTAGTGATGTAATCGAATTTACGGTCGAGGAACCAATCCATGCCCTCCTCTGAGTTGATTGTCCATGCGTTGAGGTGCACGCCGCGCTTGCGGAATGTGTCAATCCAGTCGGGGTGCTTCTGGTAGTGAATATCCTGATAATCAACGGCTGTAATGCCTCTAACCTGCATTGTGTCGGGGTGCATATTGGGAAGCTCGTCACGCCAGCGACCGAGGTACGCTATCGGGCACGATGAAATTTTGCGAATGGCATCACCTGTCGGCAGGTGTGCCACCAGATACTCCACCCACGGCTCAGCCTCCATCTCCTTTACGAGTTTGGCCGTAGCTACGCCAATGGCAATCGCGTGCTCGTCGGTACCGATATTCTTCACATCGATAATCAGTTTTGTGCCAGTCTGCTTTTTTACAAAGGCGATATACTCACGCAATGTAGGGATTTTCTCGCCATTTTTCAACGGCTTTTTAATCAAGTCGGCATATTTTGCGTGCTGAATCTCTAAATCGTTGTATGTCGGATCGTGCGTTACCACCAACGAGTCGTCAACCGTAAGATGCACATCGCACTCCGAGCCGTGGCATCCCATCTCGGCAGCAGCACGGAACGATGCCAACGAGTTCTGCGGATGGCCTGTATTCTTCCACGCTCCGCGGTGTGCTATAACGATATTCTCTCGGAAATTCTGCGCAGAAACTGTTATGGCGCAAATAATTGAAAGTAAGGTGATTATAAACTTTTTCATATGGGTTGATTTTTATAGTTTAGGATTTTGCTTGTGACGCTCCTTGTCGCGTGCTGTCTTCTTCTGGAAGTTACGCTCAATGGCCTGCTCCAAGTCTACGCTTGTCTGGTTGGCCAGGCACACCAATACCCACATTACATCGGCCATTTCATCGGCCAAATCATCTTTCTCGCCCGCCTTGAATGATTGGTCGCCATAACGGCGCGCCATCACGCGCGCCAGCTCGCCAACCTCCTCGGTGAGTACGGCCATATTTGTCAGTTCGCTGAAATAGCGCACACCATAGGTGTGTATCCACTCATCTACGCGGCGTTGTAGTTCCTTAATCTCCATACAAAATAAATTATATCATCAAAGATAACGATTTTTGGGTAATAAATGGTTAAAACTGTTATAAAATATTATCTTTGTAGAATAGGAAAAACTTTATTTGCTATGAATATTCGCAATCTAATCTCCGCAGGAGCATTGGCTCTCGTTATGTCGGCGTGTGGTACCGCCGAGGTTGCCCCCTACGAGGGTGCTATAACGCAAGTGTCGTTCGATAAGGTTACACTGCAAGATGAGTTCTGGCTACCACGCCTCAATACTCAGAAGCAGACTCTTGTGCCCTTCTCGCTCCAAAAGACCGAGTCGGCGGTTGAGAACCTGCGCCGTGTGGGAGCATATCTGCGCGGAGAGAGGGTTACAGAGCAGTTTGTGGGTCCATATTATGTTGCATCCGATTTGTTCAAGGTGATGGAGGGTGCGGCCTATCTGCTCACTTTGGAGAAGGACGAGGCTCTCGAAGAGCAGATGGATGAGATTATTGATGTCATTGCTGCGGCGCAAGCCCCCGATGGCTATCTCTACGAGCATCATATCCTGCCCAAGCATCTCCGCAACCCGCGAAATTATGCGGGCGAGCGTCCATATTCGTATGTAGACCATAGCCACGAGTTGTATAATATGGGCCATATGTACGAGGGTGCTGTGGCATACTATCGTGCTACGGGTAAGCGTAAGTGGCTGGATGTGGCCGAGAAGAATGCGCGCCATATAAACAAAGTCTTTTTCGAGGGTGACCCCAATTATAACGATGGCAAACCCGTTATGCAGGCCCCCGGCCACGAGGAGATTGAGCTGGCTTTGGTGAAATTGTATCAGGCTACGGGAGAGAAATTATACCTCGAAATGGCCAAGAAATTTGTTGATATTCGCGGTGTTACATATATCCCCAAAGGTACGGGACATTTGAGTTATGACTATGCTCAGCAGTATAAACCCGTGCGTGAGCAACGTTATGCTATCGGTCACGCCGTGCGTGCTACATATCTCTATTCGGGTATGGCCGATGTGGCAGCTATGACGGGCGATAGTACACTCAAACCTGCGCTGAATGCCATCTGGCACGATATAGTGGATAGAAAGATGCACATCACGGGAGGTCTTGGCGCTGTTCCAGGCATAGAAGGTTTCGGTCCCGATTATGTGCTGCCCAATAAGAATACCTACGATGAGACTTGCGCTGCGGTTGGTAATGTATTTTTCAACTATCGTATGTTCTTGATGTCGGGCGATGCGAAGTATGTTGATGTTGCCGAGGTAGCTCTCTATAATAATGTGTTGGCGGGTGTAAATCTCGAAGGTAACCGCTTCTTCTATGTCAATCCGTTGGAGGCCGATGGACGCAAGGCGTTTAATCACGGCACGGCTGGTCGTGCTCCGTGGTTTGGTACGGCTTGTTGTCCCTCGAATTTGGCACGCCTTATCCCGCAGGTGTCGGGTATGGCATATTCGTATGCCGAGGATAATATCTACTGCGGATTTTATATGGGTAGCGATGTGGAGATACCTATGACTGGTGGCGCGGTAGCCCTTAGTCAGCAGACTTTGTATCCGTTTGATTCTAACATAACCATCGAGGTAAATCCCTCTGCACAGGGCGAGGAGTTTACCCTCTGGTTGCGTGTCCCCACTTGGTGTGGTGAGCAGTTTGTGCCGGGCGAGTTGTATAGTTACGACGATGGCGAGAGTTCGGCTGTGGTTGCGCGCGTTAATGGTCGCAAGGTGCGTGCCGAGGTTGTCAACGGATTTCTGCCCGTGCGCCGCGAGTGGAAGAGTGGCGATGTTGTTGAGTTGGAGTTGCCTATGCCCGTGCGCTTCTCGGTGGCTGACGAGCGCGTTGAGGCCGACCGTAACAGAGTATGCGTTACTCGCGGCCCGTTGGTTTATTGCGCCGAGGAACCCGATAACGAGTATCAAGTGTCATCTTATGTGATAGATAAGAGCAATCAGCAAAGCTGTGATGTAGAAGAGATTACATCGGGTGTACTTGCTACTATCCCCACTGTTCATCTCGTTGCTTCGGCAGTGTCGCCAGATGGCGAGGCGGAGGCCGACTTGACGCTTATTCCCTACTATGCGTGGAATAATCGTGGTGATAATATGGCTATGAATGTGTGGTTTGCACGCGATGCTGCAACAGCGCAGGAGGGTATGGTTACTACCGTTGGAAACATAGCCGATGTAAAGGCTTCGCACACCAACTCTTCGGACGATGTGTATGCTGTGGCAGATGGTAAGCTTCCCTCAAATTCGGCCGATACCACCATCCCTCGCTGGACAAGCTGGTCACGCCGTGGCGTGGAGCAGTGGCTCGAAGTCAAACTCAAAGCGGAGCAGAATGTTGAGGCTGTGTCGGTGTATTGGTACGACGATAAGGGTGGCGTGCAGTTGCCCGTGGAGTGGAGTATGGAGTATATGAGCGATGGCAAGTGGGTGGAGTTTAAACCCTATGTTACCGATAGATTTGGCACTGAGGCCAATCAGTTCAATATGGTACACCCCGCATCACCCGTCAAGACCGATTTGCTGCGCTTGAAGATGAAACCCAAGGCCGATGCTACGGTTGGAATTTTGGAATTAACAGTTGAATAATAGATACTTATGTTGGAGATAGGATTAAATCACGAGTCTACGACCATCGTGTCGCAGTCAAACAGTGCCAAGACATTGGGCTCTGGTGATATAGATGTTTTTGCTACGCCTGCTATGGTGGCGTTGATGGAGAATGCGGCTATGTTGGCCGTGGCATCGGTTCTGCCCGAGGGGTCGGCTACGGTGGGTACGCAGATGAATACATCACACATCAAGGCTTCGCCCATAGGAGCAACCATCACAGCCTCGGCTGAGTTGACCGAGGTGGAGGGGCGTAAGCTAACCTTCGCCGTCAAGGCGTGGGACGAGAAGGGCGTGATAGGAGAGGGCGTGCACACCCGTTTTGTGGTTGATAGAGAGCGATTTTTGAGCAAATTGTAGATTTTTAAAACCACTCTTTTGCCCATTTTCTCCTGCTGCGTTTTGTGGCAAGGACGATGGTCGTGTGGCGTGGCCAGCGACGGTGGAGTGCGATATTCTGCGTTAAAGTATTGCAAAAGGGAATTTTTGTCGAATTAGTCGAATAAATTTTGCCGATTAATTTTTTTGCATTACTTTTGTGCCGCTTACGAGCGACGATTGAGCTATGGTGTAACGGTAACACAGCAGATTTTGGTTCTGTTATTCTGAGTTCGAATCTCGGTAGCTCAACCAAAAGGGGAGGTCAAATGACCTCCTTTTTTTTGTGGTTGTGAGTATCTTCTGAGATTATATTATTTTAGAATATCGCAGTAATTAATCTTTGTTGAAATGTGGAATTTTGTTTATCTTTACACCAAATTTATAGGCTATGATTGAAACAAAAGCATATGGTAGGGTATATACTCCTCAATATCTCGTAAAACTCATTTTAGATTTTGCTGGATATACTGTGCCTGAATGTATTATTGGCAAACATATCATAGATAATAGCTGTGGGGACGGAGCATTTCTTGTTGAGATTGTAAAACGATATTGTGACTGTTTTAATGGAGAAGAGGGTGAACTAAAAAGTCATCTGCAAGATTATATACACGGTATTGAGATAGACATTAATGAGCGAAATAAGTGTGTTGATAATCTCAATAAGATTGCTTGTCAATATGGAATAAAGGATGTAAAGTGGGATGTTTTATGTGCTGATACTCTATCCGTTTCAAAGTATAATTCAAAAATGGATTATGTTGTCGGAAATCCTCCGTATGTTAGAGTTCATAATCTAGAATCATCATACGAAAATGTAAAATTGTATGATTTCGCAAATGGAGGAATGACAGATTTATACCTAGTTTTTTTTGAAATAGGCTTTAATATGTTAAAGTCTAATGGTCAATTGTGTTATATTACTCCTAGCTCTTGGTTGAATAGTGTAGCTGCCGATAATTTGAGAAGATTTATAATGAAAAACCAAAATTTGGTTGCACTTATAGATTTAGGACACTATCAAGCTTTTGAGAAAATAACTACATATAGTCTAATTTCTCATTTTAAGAAATCACATAATAATTCTTCTTTTGATTATTATACATACAATAGTACAAATAACAGTTATGAGTTTATAGAAAAACTAGATTTACAAGCTGTTTATATAGATTCTTATTTTTATATCGGGAAAAAGGAAAATTTGGCATTGCTAGATAAGATAAAGACAACTAGATGTAACAAATATGTTTCTGTAAAAAATGGTTTTGCCACACTTGCAGATTCAGTATTTATAGGAGATGATATACCAGATTCATCTATAACTATTAGGGTTGTCAAAAGTTCAACAGGTAAATGGTATAAGTGCCTTTTTCCATATGACGATAAAGGGAAACCATTGTCTGAAGATAAAATATTTGAGGATGAAAGAATAAAACAGCATTTTATTACTCATAAGCAAACATTACTAAAGGGCAAACCTGAATACACTGGTTGGTATCTATTTGGTAGAACACAAGCATTGGCAGATGTATATCGTAAAAAACTATCGGTTAACTCATTAGTTAGAAAAAAGGAGGATTTAAAACTGATAGATTTAATGAGCGGTGAGGGTATTTATAGCGGGTTATATGTTGTGCCAAATTTTGAAATACCTTTGTGCGATATTAAAAATATATTAGCATCCGATGATTTTATTGAATATGTTAAACTGTTGAAAAAGTATAAAAGTGGTGGATATTATACATATAATTCGAAGGATGTAGAACAGTATATTAATTATAACCTTACATATCAAACTAGAACTCGTAAATATGCAATCAAATCAACAATTTCTAGACAAAATCCTGAACTCTTTCAGGGAGTTTATTAATATAGGGACATCAAGGAGTACGGCCAAATTAAAGCCTTTGCACGGTGCTATTGCAGCGGATATTGCCGAGCGATTAGGTGATGATTATAAAGTATGGTCGCAAGGGTATGGTGATGATAAAGAAAAAGCAATTAATGGTCGTTATATTGACAAGAAGGTAGATATAACGATAGAGGATGCTCGTACATCAAAACCCGTAGCAGGTATTGGAGTGAAGTTCGTTATGCAGAATTATTCTCAGAACTCGAATAACTATTTTGAAAATATGTTGGGTGAGACTGCTAATATACGAACTGCTAATTGTCCATATTTTCAGATATTCATAATATTAGATAAGTTACCATATTATAAGAATTCTGGTGAATTAACTAAATGGGAAGAGTTTACCGATCATAATATGAGTAAATATGGTAAATTGTCAGCTGATAATATTGATGTATTTTTGCATACGCCAAATAAAACTTTGATATATGTAGTACATATTGAACCAGATGCTCCTAATAATATAGATAAGAAAGAGGAGTATATGAGTTTTTATAACAGCCAAATCGAAAATTTACAAATATATAACTCAGCCCATCAGTATGATAATATTGTTGAAGATGGAACAATAATTATGAATGATTATGAGCGGTTTGTAGATAAAGTATATCACACAATTATGTCTATTTAAACTTTATAACTTTGCGAGCAAATAAAATTGTAAAGTATGGTTTTCAGAAAGGCAACAGAGGCTGATATAGACTCTATCGAGCGTATTATTGCATCGGCAAGTGCCCGTTTGGGTGCGGCAGGTATCGACCAGTGGCAGCGTGGATACCCCAATCGTGGTAGCGTGGAGCGCGATGTGGCCAATGGCGTCGGTATGGTGTTGTGCGAGGGCAATACCATCTTGGTATATGGTGCTGTGATATTTACGGGTGAGCCTGCCTACGATGACCTTACTGGTGGCAAATGGCTTACATCTGCCGACTATGCCTGCGTGCACCGCCTATGCACGAACGAGATATTTGTGGGTATGGGTTTCTCCAAGCACTTTATGTTAGCGGCTGAGGCTATGGCTTCGGAGCAGGTCAGGAGCATACGCATAGATACCCACCCCGACAATAAGATTATGCAGGGGTTGATTTGCTCGCTTGGTTATACATATTGTGGCGATGTTGTGATTGAGAGCCGTCGTCTTGCCTACGAGAAGGAGATTTAGTAGTTTATAAAGAGTATATACTCTCCCTTGGCCGAGATTGTGAACCTGTCGCCCGTGCAACGGTTGAGTGTGCCTTGCCACCACACCGTGAAATCGTAGATGGGGTATTCTAACCCTGTGCTACTAAGGCCTTTGGCCGATATATTGAAAATTGATACCTTCTGCCCCTTGCGGCACTCGAACGAGCAATTGCCACAGCAGGGGACGAACACGCCATAATCGGTGTAGCTTCTTACATTTACTCTCATACGCATATACTCCGCCAGCAAGGCTATGTTACCTATGGTGTGGTCCTCGCATTTTCCCGTAGCACCCACAATGGCAATATTGCGAAAGCCTTTGTCTATTAGGAATTTTACCGCTTTTGTCTGGTCGTTGGTCTCCTGGTCTGCGTCGTGGTGTATAATGTCGGCATAGAGGGCGCGATTCTCGTCCGAGATAGAGTCCCCGTCGCCAATAATCGCATCGGGGATATGTCCCAGAGCGATGTAGTGGTCAGCACCGCCATCGCAACACACCACATACGCGCTGTTGTGTAGTATCCGTAGCGGGGTGTCGGCGGTGGGGTATTCGCCATTTGCTATGATGGTTGCCTCTATTTTGTTTTCCATTTTGGTAAATTTTCTAAAAATGGCCTCTCTGCCGAAGACCGAAACAAAGATAATTAGAAAAATATTATTATCTTCGCAAGAGGAAAATAATTTTAACCTAAATAGTATGAAGAGACTTTTTATCTGCGCACTGTTGCTCGTTGCGGGTGCGCTTAGTGCTTCGGCACAGACAAAGGGTGGTGGCATCAGTTCGGAGATGCTCTCACGCATTAGCAAGAGTTACACAGGCTCGGCTGAGCAGAAGGCCGTGAAGAATGCGCTTGCATCGTCATCAATCGCAACTCTGGCTATCAACTCAGAGAATTTGGCGATGATTGATACACACTTCTCACATCGCGTTAATACGCAGGGCATCACCGACCAGAAGTCATCGGGTCGCTGCTGGTTGTTTACAGGCCTTAATGTGTTGCGTGCCAAGATGATTGACAAGCATAACCTGCCCTCGTTCGAGTTCTCGCAGAACTACAACTCGTTCTACGATTTGTTGGAGAAGTCAAACCTCTTCTTGCAGGCTATTATCGACACTCGCGACCTTCCGATGGATGACCGCAAGGTGGATTGGTTGATGAAGAACCCCATCGGCGACGGTGGTCAGTTTACTGGTGTATCTAACCTTATTATGAAGTATGGCGTTGTGCCTAAGTATGTTATGCCCGAGACTTACCAGAGCAACAACACCAGCAATATGACTATGATTTTGAAGTGGAAACTTCGTGAGTACGCTTTGGAGTTGCGCGAGATGAAGCCTGCACAGGCATCTGCACGCAAGGAGGCTATGCTCAGCGAAGTTTATCGTATCTTGGTTGAGTGCTTGGGCGTTCCTCCCACCGAGTTTGAGTGGACACGCTACGACAAGGCTGGTAATGTGGTTAGCACCAAGACCTACACTCCGAAGTCTTTCTACGAGGAGTATATCGGCGAGGATTTGGAGAGCAACTATGTTATGATTATGAACGACCCCACACGCGAGTACGGCAAGGTGTATGAGATTGAGTACGACCGTCATATCTACGATGGTGAGAATTGGCTCTACATCAACCTACCCATCGAGCGCGTCAAGGAGTTGGCTATCGCATCAATCAAGGATAACACTGCGATGTACTTCTCTTGCGATGTTGGTAAGTTTATGGACCGCTCAAAGGGTACTCTCGATGTAAATAACTTCGACTATGCATCGTTGTTCCGCACATCGTTCCCAATGGATAAGAAGCAGCGTATCCAGACCTACTCGAGTGGCTCGTCACACGCTATGACTTTGATTGCCGTAGACCTCGACGAGAAGGGTCAGCCCAAGAAGTGGATGGTTGAGAACAGCTGGGGCCCCGCCTCTGGTTATAAGGGTAACTTGATTATGACCGACGAGTGGTTCAACGAGTATATGTTCCGCGTTGTCGTTGAGAAGAAGTATGTTCCCAGCGATGTGTTGAAGATGCTCGACCAGAAGCCCGTGTTGCTTCCCGCCTGGGACCCGATGTTTGCTCCCGAGCAGTAGGGTAGTCTGCTCTATCAGTTATGGCTCTATCGTTAATTCGGTAGAGTCTTTTTTATTTCCTTTTGGTGCGATTGTTGCGCAGGGTGGATAGAACCAAAAGATTATGGAAATGAAAAAGTTTTATGCTCTATTTTTAACCTTGCTGGCGGCCGTTGCCGTTGGCGATATCTACGCAGTGGAGAGCTATCAGATGCAATGTAGCGACACCACGCTGTTGGCGGAGTGGGTTGATGGCAACTATCTGGTACGCCGTTATAAGATAGCCGACGATGAAGATGCGCAATATACGCTCAAATACAGCGTGTCGGCCTCTATGCTAAACACACTTCTTGCGGGTAATCTGTCGGAGATTGAAGATTTGGACAGAATGATGGCCGACCTTAAACGCGACACCACTCTGCGCGTGCAACGCATTGATATTACGGGCTATGCCTCGCCCGATGGTAACGCTATGAGCAACGAAAAGTTGGCTATGAGCCGTGCGGAGAAGTTTCGCTCGCTCATCGAATCGCGCTATGCTCTCTTATCGAATTATCCTATTCAGGTGATGGCCGATGCCGAGCAGTGGGATAATTGCAACGAGGCGGTGCTGAACTCAACAATAGAGGATAAGCAGAAGGTCATTAGTATCATCGACTCACCTGCAACAGAGTCTGCCAAGGAGCATCAGCTAAAACAGATGCCTAAGGTGTGGAGCGTTTTCCGCGAGCAGATACTCCCTGCAATGCGCCGCGTGGAGATGGTGGTGTATTACAACAAGGATATGATTGTCGAGGTGCGTACGCTTATCGAGCGACCACAGCCTAAGCCGCAGCCGATGCCACAGCCTGCAACCTGCCCGTGCCGATGTGTGGAGGTGGACGAAACGATAGGTATCATCATAGATTTGACCGACCCCAATGGAATATATTAGCCGATAGATACCTTATTTAAGGTCAAAGATTTGCAAAAGTCGTTTGCGTTTTGTAAATTTGCAGTAATTAATAAACCAATAAAACGATTTTACTATGGCAAATTTGAGAAATCTTAAAAAGGAGATTGACTATCGCTTGGAGGAGTTTGTCTTCGATTGTGAGATGGCAATATATTTTCAACCTGCACGCGAGGAGGCTGTTGTAGGTATTATGGAGAAGGCTGTTGCTTTGCGCAACGCTCTCTATATCAAGGCTAACAACCCCGTTGAGCCCCACAACGCATCACTCGTTAAGAAGTACTACGCTGCTTTGCGCCGCGATATGGTATCTTCTTTCGGTAGCTTGTTCGAGGAGTTGAGCTCTTGCAACAAGCAGTAATCTATTGCCTCAAAGAGAATTAAAGCAGAATCCTTTTGGGTTCTGCTTTTTCTGTATTTACGGTATAGGTCATATCACTGATGGCATTTGCATCCATCGCCCGAGTGGTGTTCCAGCACGGTGTGAGGTATGTGGCCGTGCGATACAATCTGTATAGGACAGTTGTAGTTGCGTAGCTGCTCCTCGGTGAGAATGTTTGAGTCGTGGCGATGCACGGTGCGATTTACGCATACGATACTCTTCACGATGCTGGTTATCGTTCCCAAGTCGTGTGAGACGATTATCACGGCCATACTCTTGCCAAGTTCCTGAACCATAGAGTAAAACTCCTTCTCGAAGGTGTTGTCAACGAAGTTCGTTGGTTCATCTAAAATCAGCAACTTTGGCTCCGATATGATGGCACGGCAGAGTAGTGCGCGCTGCATCTCACCGCCCGACACTTCGCCAATAGGTCGCATGGCGAGTTCGCCAATACCCATCTTGTCGAGCGCGCGTTGTGCAAGAGCCTTATCCGCTGCGGTGTATCTGCCGAAGAACCCTTTCTCGGTCTGCAAACCCGAGAGTACAACCTCCTGAATAGAGATGGGAAAACTCATATCGAAGTGACTCACCTGCGGCATATAGCCAATCTTATAGTGGTTTTTGTGGCGCAGCGTCTGGGCAATATCTATCTGGCCACGGTACTCCACAGCGCCCATAATGGCCTTCACGAGCGAACTTTTACCTCCGCCGTTGGGTCCAATTATGCCGATGAAGTCGTCGTCGTAAATGTCGAGATTAACACCTTCAAGAGCCGTGTTACCGTCGTATTTTACCGATACATCGCGTAGGGTTATTAACTTATTGCCGTGTGTCATCTTATTGCTTATTGCCTGTTATAGCCTCAGTTACATCTTTTATAAACTCTACGGGATTGCTCGACAGAGGGTTTATCTCCATCGGCTCAATACCCATATCCTCGGCCACTACCTCCACAACCGAACGGGGATACTCAATCTGGTAGAGCAGCGATTTTACACCCTTTGCCTTCGATTGTTCGATGATGTTGGCGATGTGCTTTGCCGATGGCTCTTTGCCCTCGCTTTCGATTGCAATCTGCTCCAACGAGTAGGTGCGGGCGTAGTAGGTCAGGGCAGGGTGGTATATTGTAAAAGCCTTTGTATTAGACGATTCTATCGCTGCGCGACACTCCTTGTCGAGTCTATCCAGCTCCTCTTGCAGACGATTGAAAGAGACTGTATATTTCACCGAATCGGGATATTGCTTGATGATTGCCGCGTGTGCATTCTCGGCCATAATCTTCAACTCGCGTGGCGATGTCCATATGTGCGGGTCTACGCCGTGGTGGTGCGAGTGGTCGTGGTGGGCGTGCGAACAAGAGCCCTCCAAAAGCTCAACGCCAGAGCTGAGGTCTATGATATTACTCTTGCCAATGCGCTGTAACAGAGCCTTTTCGAAGTCTATCAGACCAATGGCAAATACCATCTTCGCATTGTCGAGGGTCATAATCTGTCGTGGCGTGGGGTCGAATGTCTCGGGACTTGCGCCCTGCGGTACGAGTACATCTACCTGAAAATCCCCTGCGGTAATCTCCTCTACGATATATTTCAGTGGCTCGATACTCACTATTATATCCTTGTCGGGCGTTGTGTTGCGACCGCCACAAGATGCGAGTAGGGTAGCGAGCAGTATGTATATTATATATATAGGTCTTCTCATAATAGAAAATTTTTGCAAAGATACAAATTTCGCAGAATATTTGCCCGTAGATACAAAAAAGTCCGACCTCGAAAGGTCGGACTTATAGCATAATAGACTATCTATTATATTACAAAGTTGTGAGGTTGAAGTTTCTCCACAACACCTTGATGTTGTTACCATCGTGGATCTGCAACATAATACGACCTGTCTTTGAGCCAATCAACTCGTCGTCCAACTCCATCATAGGCTGGCCGTTCAACCAAGTCTGTACCTTGTTGCCCTCTACGCGAAGACGCAATGTGTTCCACTCGCCCTCCTTGAGAATGTTCTCCTTCTCGTCCTCAATCTGCTTCAACCAACCACGACCGTAAGACTCGTAAACACCGCCTGTGTCGTTACCCTTAGGAGCAACCTCACACTGCCAGCCGTTTACGCGGTTAGCCTTGTAACCACCGTCAACGAATGAGTGGAAGAACAAACCTGAGTTACCATTTGAGCACTGCTTGAACTCAACAGTCAAATCGAAATCCTTGTAGTACTCGCGAGTACCGAGGTAGCCATACTGCAAATCCTCGCCATTCTCTGTTACGAGGTTACCATCCTCGTCAACAGATACACGCATACTACCGAACAACTCCCAACCAGTGAGATCCTTGCCGTTGAAGAGGCTAACCTTCTTACCAGCCTTCTTGGGCAACTCCTTAATCTTGATGTTACGGAATGATGCGGGATCACCGTGATCCTGCAAGCAGATAACACCCTCTGAAGCCAAACCATACTCAGTTGCGTTGCCCCACTTGCCGCTTGCCTTCTTTGCAAACCAATCCTCAGTGTAAGCCTCGAACTCGATAATCTTCTCGCCGTTGAGCCAGTGCTCTACGTGACCGTTGTCGTAAACAATCTTCGATGAGTTCCACTCACCTACGGGGTTAACGTTCATCTTGCTGTAATCGGGCAAGTGCATAGCGTAATCTACGCCGAGCTTCTGCCACTCCTCCAACTTCGAGGGAGCATTTACCTCCTCCCAGCCAGCGTTGTCGATAAGCTGATACTCGGGACCTGTAACATAGGGAACCTTGAACTTGGGGTGCTCAACAACGTGGTACAACATACCGCTGTTACCGCCGTGAGTAAGCTTCCAATCCCATACCAACTCGAAGTTAGCGTACTTCTTGTCTGTAACGATGTATCCAGATGCGTCGCCACCCTCGCCAGATGCCTGAATGCAACCATCTACAACGCCCCAGCCGCCCTTCAACTCAGTCTCGTTGAAGCTGCGCCAGCCGTTCAAAGTCTCGCCATCGAAAAGAAGCTGCCAACCCTCAGCCTGCTCGGCCTTTGTCAGCGTGTTGTGCTTTTGGCACGATGTTGCCATACCTGCTACCAAAGCTGCAGCAGCAACAACTGATACAAATTTCTTCATAATGTTTGTGTTTAATTAAAAGTTTATCCTATTTGTTGTCCTATATATTTCGCTCGGAGAGAGTAACTTCCCTCTGCGTTGCGCATCTCCAAAACGAGTCCGCGATATGTGTCGCTGACCTTGCTTTTCGGGTGGCGGTGGGGTAGTGCTTCGGTGTACCACGCCTCGTAGGCTTTGTTGTCAATTAGCGCGGTGGCACGTTGGCAATCGTAGCCCGTAATGCGTCGTCGAGAGCCTGTATTGTTCCAATCCTTATCGTCCTTATCCACAAAGCAGGCCTCCACGACATTGCTAATGTTGTGATATTCGCCATCAAAACTGCGCAACGAGAAACTTCTGTCGCAGAGCAATTCGTAACGAAAAGCGCCTTTGCCTATTTGGCGGTAGGTGGTATCTACCTTCAGGTGCAGAAAATCGCTGCACTCGTCAATTTTTCGCTCATATATAACCGAGAGGTGCTCGTCTGCGTAACTCTCGTGGCTTTTCACAGTTTTGGCTGCTGCGTACTCAATCTCGTTGTAGCTTCCGTATCCAATGTTAAATACGTGATATACAGCTAATAACAATAGCGATGTGGCCAAAATTGTATATAAACGCTTAATCATAACCCATCGAATGACTAAAATACACGCAATTTACTCGGTAAATTTACTAAAGAATTTCCAAATTTCCTCGGCTGTGTCCAAATCTTTATTGCCCCAAGAGTGTCCGCCGCCGATAATTTCGTATAACCACACCTCATTTCCGCCTTTGGCGTCCACATATTTGTGCGATATAA
>JAZOPO010000016.1:0-7699 GCA_045655585.1 Alistipes sp.
TAATACTCGGCAATATCCTCCTCCGTTACATCGCCCACCATCTGCTCCTCGACATAGTGCTGGTCCACACGGCTACTGAGCAGCGTTTGACGATACTCCTCAACCAAACGCTCAATCTCGCGCTCGGATGAAGAGAATAAACGGTCGGCCTCCTCCACTTTGAGTTGGCGGACAATCCACCTATCGACATATTGGCGAACGTAATTTACGCTATCCTCGCCTTTGAGGTTGGAGGGCATAAGGTTATCTATCTCGTTTATTGACAACTCCTTACGACCCACACGCGCAATCGTATCGTCACTCACCAGATAATCTGGCAACTCACGACACGACACCACTCCCAACAGCGCGGCACAAACCACTATTTCTTTTACTCGGCGCATAATATTCCACAAAGATAGTTTTTTTACTTGAATTTAACGCAGAAGTTGCCGATATTATTATATTTTAGGCTGATAATTGTCGCTTTTGATGCCTTTTACGACTCTTGCCATACGCACAATGGCCACCACAGAAATCGCAACACAGAGTGCATACACACCCCAATAGGCCAAGCCGCCACCCATCAATTCGCGGATTGTCACATCACCCAAATCCACCGAGCGGAGGAAGCAGGCCGTGATATTATTCATAGCGTGCAGCGTGATGACCAGAGCCAACGAGCGAAAACGCAGATAGAAGAAACTCAGCACCAAGCCGCTAAACATAGCCGAAAGCACAACAGATGGAACGAGATGCACCAAGCCAAAAATCGCAGCCGAAGCCAACCACGCCGCAAGACCTCCGTAGAGTCTGCGTGTGATACCTGCCACATAGCCGCGGAAGATAACCTCCTCAAATACAGGCGCTAATACAACAGCTGAGAGAAGCAGCCAGCCTCCGCCGCCCAGACTATCCTGATTGCCCGGGAGCAGCTCAGCCAACGGCTCGATGGCAATACTCATACACCACATAAGCAGATAGCCGAACAACAATCTAACAGGCGAGGCCCACCCCGCAAAGCGGAACATTAGTGGCGAACCCCACCCTCTCAAAAGGCGGTATATCCACAGCGTAACGGGGCACAAAAACATCGAAATGGTGTACGCTATGGCCACAAAACGCGCCTGCATCGATGCGGCCAATTCCAGCACATCGGCATCGAAACTTGTTGTATAGGCCTCACCCGGGAGTCTCACGCCCAGCGCAGTGGTGATTATACCACCGAGAGCCTGCGAGAGCATAAAAACTATCAACACAACGGCAATATCCCACCACGCAGCGCTGCGTGCCATCTTAACTTCGACAGCGGCTGCCGACGGAGTCTTAACGGTGGGTTCTGCGCTCATTACACTCTCTTTATTAGTATCTTCTGTCATAATTTACAATTTTAAGTTGTGGTTATCCCGACCACAAAGTTAAGCATTTTTCGGCAATCGTTGTTTTATTTAATTTAATTTGCTTAAATTTGTCCGATTATATCCTACTTTTTTCCGCTAAGGTCCAACCTGTGGTAAAAAGAGGCACAAACAAGCATTAAAAACATTAGAGAACTATATATCGAATGGCAAAAGTTATAGCATTAGCAAACCAAAAAGGTGGCGTGGGCAAGACCACTACGGCAATCAATCTCGCAGCATCGTTGGCGTTGCTGGGTAAGAAGGTGTTGCTTCTGGATGCCGACCCACAGGCAAATGCAACATCAGGACTCGGCTTTGACACCGATTTGGAGGGTATCTTCGAGTGCTTGATGGGCGAAAAGCGTGCCGAGGAGGTGATTCTGCAAAGCCCCGACATTAAGAAGTTGTGGCTCTTGCCGTCGAGCATCCAGCTCGTGGCGGCCGACAAGGAGTTGCCCAATATGGATAATGCTCACTACATAATCAAGAGCGTGATTGAGCCCATACGCGACAACTTCGACTACATCTTCATCGACTGCTCGCCTTCGCTCGGTTACACCACCGTAAATATCCTTACGGCGGCTGACTCGGTGCTTATTCCTGTGCAGTGCGAGTATCTTGCGTTGGAGGGTTTGAGCAAATTGCTCAACACCATCAAGATTGTCAAGAGCGGACTGAATCCCGACCTCGACATCGAGGGCTTTGTGCTCACGATGTATATGCGTAACCGCCTGAACAATCAGGTGGCAACAGAGGTTCGACAGCACTTTGGCGAGTTGGCATTCGACACAGTTATCCAGCGCAACATACGCCTTGGCGAGGCGCCCTCGCACGGCAAGCCTATTATGTTGTACGATGCTGCCGCAACGGGTGCGGTGAACTATCTTACGCTTGCCAAGGAGTTTTTGAAGCGCAATAAGAAAGCAAATAAATAATACAATATACAATGAAACAAAAGGGTTTAGGACGAGGCTTGGACGCCATCTTCGGCGCTGAGAAACTCTCGGTAAAGGCTACACCAATGAACCATATGGCCGAGATAGCCATAGGTGAAATTATACCCAACCCCACGCAGCCGCGTACGAAGTTTGACGACGAGGCGTTGCAGGAGTTGGCCGACTCAATCCGTCAGTTGGGTGTAATTCAGCCCATCACGGTTAAGAAGGCTGACGATGGCAAGTACATCATCATCAGCGGTGAGCGTCGTTGGCGTGCTTCGCAGATTGTAGGCTTGGAGTCTCTGCCCGTATATATCCGCGAGGCTGACGATGAGAACCTGCATGCAATGGCTCTGGTGGAGAATATCCAGCGTCAGGACCTGAACGCCATAGAGATTGCTCTGGGTATGCAGCGCCTCATCGAGGAGTGCGGTCTTACACAGGAGGCTATGGCCGACAAGGTTGGTAAGAAGCGCTCGACAGTGTCTAACTATATGCGTCTGCTGAATCTTCCCAACGAGGTGCAGTTGGCTTTGAAGGAGGGTCTTATCACTATGGGTCACGCCAAGGCTATCGCAGGCGTAGAGGTCGACAAGCAGGTGTGGGCCTTGAAGAAGTGCATCAAGAAGGCTATGTCGGTGCGTCAAGCTGAGGAGTTGGCTCGTAAGTTGGCCGAGCAGCGTGGCGACAAGCAGAGCGCTATCGAGGAGGAGTACCCCGAGTCATATTCACGCCTTGTGGAGAAGTTGGAGCCCTTCTTCTCTGAGAACATCAGCATCAAGCGCGGAAAGAATGGCGGTGGTAAGATTATCATCGACTTCTCGTGCGACCAAGAGATAGAGCAGTTTATTGAGCGTTTGCAAAACAGATAAAACAACGATGAGCGTGGCAAAAAACAGTTACAACAAATCACGATGCACGACCTGCGAGGGTCGTGTATGGTTGTGGCGTGTTGTGATGATTGCCATAATGATGTTTGCGGGATACTCCGCCTCGGCGCAGAGCCTTAAACGAGGCAGCATACGCAGCGTGACGGAGGGTGTACTTATCGACAAACCCGACTCTGTGGAGCAGGCTCGCTTAGATTCGTTGGCCAACATTCCCGACGACTTGAAGCGAATATCCGAAAAGCAGGCCAAACGCCTTGCTGACTCTCTCTCGCGCGTAGCTCGTCGCATAGAGCGTGCCCGCGAGTTAGGCCGACTGGACGAGAACGGAAACATCATTCCTCGCGAGCCGTGGTTCTCCGACTCGATGTCGTTGTCGAAGGTCTGCATCACCTCGGCCGTGCTGCCCGGCTACGGACAGATATACAACAAGCAGTACTGGAAGCTACCTATATTATATGGAACTATGGGTGCATCAATAGGTATGTGGGCCTACTACGGTAGTGAGTACCGTCCGCTAAAACGCCAATACGACGAATTGCTACTCAACGGAATGTCGCGCACCGAGGAGCTTAACAGCGTACAGAGCAGTATGATACGAGCCAATACGATGCGTCAGATATTTATGGCGACAACGGCAGCATCGTATATCTACTTCTTGGGAGATACGGCCATCAACTACGCCACAAACGATGTGTCGGATGTAAAGAAGGCCACCACGCTATCAATCATCTGCCCGGGTGCAGGACAGGTATACAATAAGAGTTACTGGAAGGTCCCCATCGTAATTGGTGGTATGGCCTCGATGGTTTATGTAATCGACTGGAACAACCGCGGATATAAACGATTTAAAAACGCATACTCGCTACTCAGCGACTTTGAGAAAAACCCTGACAAATACCCGGGTGGAGTGTCGAAAGATGAGTTTGGAGGTCGTTACTCGTCATCATTCTTGAAGAACCTGCGCGACTCGTACCGTCGTAACCGCGACCTGAGTATACTGCTTACGGCGGCGGTATATGTATTCCAAGCCGTAGATGCGCATGTAGATGCCCACCTCAAAGATTTTGATGTCTCGGACGACCTCACGGTCGATTTACAGCCGATGATTGACTATCAATATACACAACCAAACGACACAAATCCTGTGTTCGGATTCAACTTAAATTTAACATTCTAAAATGAATAGAATCGTACTTAAAAGCCTACTTATACTCATTGCTGGCCTCGCATTTTCGGTTCAGGCTGAGGCACAGATATTCAAAAAGTTAAGAAAGAAACCAACCGCCAAGGCCCTGCTGGCCATAGAGCGTCAGCGCACCGACTCGCTTACCTCGATTATCGAGGAGTACAAGAAGCGAGAGAGCGATTGGCAGAAGGCGTGGTACGAAGAGAAAGAGGAGAAGCAGGAGAATCCGCGTCAGATATTTACGGTTGACTACACCCCCGCTACGGCCGACTCGCTTGCCGAGCAGTTGAAGTTGCAGCAGGTGGACGATGCTCTACAAAACTTTTTCAATGACTATATTTGCGAGCCCGCATCACTCTGCTCTGATGCATCGCTCGACTCGTTATACACGGCGCGACTAAATGCAATGGTGTCGCCAATACACCTGCCATACAACGAGTTAGTTCGCTCTTACATAAAGCGTTACACAGCCGGCACAGGTCTTATGAGCCGCATATTGGCTCTGGCTCAGTACTACTTCCCGATGATTGAGGAGGAGCTACTAAGAGAGGGTCTTCCCGTAGAGCTGCGCGCAATGGCCATCATCGAGTCGGCGTTGCAGGCTACGGCCGTATCGCGTGTGGGAGCAAGCGGTTTGTGGCAATTTATGCCCGTTACAGCTCGTGCCTATGGCTTGGAGGTAAACTCTATGGTTGACGAGCGTTTTGACCCCTATAAGTCTACAAAGGCTGCCTGTAAATATATGAAGGCTCTGTACAAGATGTACAACGATTGGAGTCTTGCCATTGCCGCCTACAATTGTGGGCCGGGTAATGTAAACAAGGCGCTGGCTCGCGCAGGAGGTAATCCACAGTCGTTCTGGGATGTATATTGGTACCTGCCCAGCGAGACACGCGGATATGTACCTGCATTCATCGCAGCAAACTACGCCTACGCATACCATCAGTCGCACGGCATAACATACTCTGCGCCTCCTATGCCCATTGCAGTGGATACAATTCAGGTTTCGCGCCTGATGCACTTTGGTCAGGTGTCGTCGTCGATTGATGTTACGACCGATGCGCTTAAACTGCTCAACCCGCAGTATAAGCTCGACATCATTCCCGCAACGACCAAGAACTATACTCTTGTGCTGCCCGCAAACCGCATTACGGATTATATCTCGCGTCAGGATTCAATCTTTGCTAAGGACTCTACATATCTTAAAGAGTACCTCAACCCGGGTGCCGTGGCGAAGAAGATGACCGAGACAACAACAATATTCTACACCGTAAAGAAGGGTGATACATTGGGTGCCATTGCCAAGCGTTACCGCGTGACAGTAAAGCAGTTGATGACTTGGAACCGTATTAAGAGTGCCAACAGCCTGAGAATTGGTCAGCGCCTAAGAATCGAGAGACGATAATATGATATTTAACGACAGCGATACCATCGTAGCCCCAGCCACACCGACGGGCGGTGCATTGTGCATCATTCGCATAAGCGGAGAGGATGCCATCTCGCTATGCGACAAGGTCTTTCGTGGTCGTAGGCCACTCACGGAGGCTGCTACGGCAACACTCCACTACGGCAATATTGTCGATGGCGAGGAGGTGGTAGACGATGTTGTTATATCTGTCTTTCGTGCGCCACACTCATACACGGGCGAGAACTCGATTGAGATTTCGACCCACGGCTCACGCTACATCGTGGAGCGAATATTATCACTCCTGACATCTTTCGGCGCTCGCTTAGCCGAGGCAGGTGAGTTCACCCGCAGAGCATTCCTTGCAGGCAAGATAGACCTATCGCAGGCCGAGGCTGTGGCCGATATTATAGCATCGGATTCGCACGCCTCACACGCCATAGCATCGACACAGATGCGCGGAGCTTACTCGGCCGACTTAGCTGCACTGCGCGATAAACTACTAAATATCACATCATTATTAGAACTGGAACTCGACTTCTCGGAGGAGGATGTTGAGTTTGCCGACCGCAAGCAACTATCCGACCTGTTGCAATATACGCTCGACCGCGTGGATAGCCTCGCACGCTCATTTGCCTTGGGTAATGTACTTAAAGAGGGCGTTATGGTGGCTATCGCAGGCCGTCCCAATGTTGGTAAGAGTACCCTGCTGAACCGCTTGGCAGGCGAGGAGCGCGCTATGGTCTCAGATATCGCAGGCACCACACGCGACACGGTGGAGGCCACGGCAAATATTGGCGGTGTAATATACCGTTTTATCGACACCGCAGGCTTGCACTCAACAGACGATAAGTTGGAGCAGATGGGTATCGAGCGCACGGCACAGGCTTTGAGCAAGGCGCGTATCATATTGTGGCTCAGCAATGATGAGGGCTCGGCCATAGATGATGATTTAATCGGATTTACCCCCTCTGCCGAGCAGCAGATATATCGTATTATCACAAAGATAGACCTTAGCAATGCGCCCGCATCCGAGACCAAAGAGTGCGACTACCCCACTATCCGCCTGTCAGCAAAAACGGGCAAAGGAGTGGAAGAGCTACTCGCTGCATTGCAGTCGGCGGCCGATGCCTCGTCGGCATATAGAGGAGATGTCATCGTCTCTAACCGCCGCCACTATAACGCACTGTGCCAGGCAAACGAAGCTCTCGAATCGGCTCTTAATGCTATGCACAGCGGCATTCCCACCGACCTGCTGAGCGAAGATATCCGCCTCGCCATCCACCACCTCGGCACCATCACCGGCGAAATCACCTCCGACGACATCCTAAAAAACATCTTCTCGCACTTCTGCATTGGAAAATAAGTAGTTGATTACAAATAAGTTAAATCAATCATAAATGATTAGTATAGCACTCTTTACGGGTGCTATATTTGTTTGTGCAAGCATCGTTGTTAATCGTTGCTAAGCCTTTTTACGCCTGTTTTTGTACCTCCTGTGTACCTCACCGCTTGAAATGCAATTTTGCGTTGGCGAGGTGATGGAAAAAGTTGAATATGGTTGAATATGGTTTAAGATAGTTAAACCAAAACAGGAGAAATCAGGAGAATTAAACACTAAAAACAGTAGTAAAATGGCAGCAAGTAACATTAGAATCAAAAAGATTTGCCAATGGTGTGGAGTTGAGTTTGAAGCTCAAAAAGTATCTACTAAGTATTGTTCACATCGCTGTGCTAATTTAGCCTACAAACAGGCTGTCCGAGACAAGAGAGTCAAACAAGCCGAAAACGAAACTCATTATGTCAAGACAGAAATACCAGTTGAGAACATCAAAGACAAAGAGTATTTATCAATAGCCCAAGCAGCAACGCTATTAGGTCTTTCTCTTCAAGCTGTATAT
>JAZOPO010000017.1:0-11569 GCA_045655585.1 Alistipes sp.
CTGGAACGAGATCGAGTCTAAGTTCGCTGTTGACACAGTTCACAACGCAACTATCTCTGAGGTTAACGACAAGGGTGCAGTTGTAGTTTTGGGCGAGAATGTAACAGGTTTCGTACCTGCTAAGCAGATGGTTAAGGAGGACGGTACTACATTGAAGGCTGGCGAGACAGCTGACTTCAAGGTTATCGAGTTCTCTAAGGCTACAAAGCGTATCACACTCTCTCACTCTCGTATCTTCGAGGAGGCAAAGCGCGAGCAGATTGCTGCTGAGAAGGCTGAGAAGCGTGCTGCTGCTGATGCAACTAAGTCATCAGTTAAGAAGATCAACGCTTCAATCGAGAAGACCACTTTGGGTGACATCGCTGGTCTTGCTGAGTTGAAGGCTGCATTGGAGAAGAAGAACTAATTAGTTGTTCTAATCTATAAACGAAATCCCGAGCTAAATAGCTCGGGATTTTTTTGTTCATATATAACAATTAAGGAATTGTATAACAAGAGCTGATTTTAGGCTTGCGAAACCCAAGAAAGCGCAATTAACTAACGGATAAATGATGATTTCGAGGGTGAGCGTAACGCAGAAGCAGCCTTGTTAGGCAATTTCTTTTACTTCTCAAACGCATCTAAAATCGGGCGGCCGCGCCATACATCGGGAGCTGCGGCGCCGAGAATATAGGCAATAGTGGGCGCTGTGTCGTAGCGAACAACGGGCTCCTCAATCTTGTGTCCCTTCTTCACGCCGGGGCCGAAGAATACCAGCGGAGCCTCCATCTCGGACATAGAGATTGAGCCGTGACCGCGATTGATACCGCCGTGGTCAGAAACAATAATAAAGATAGTCTCATCATACATACCAGCCTCCTTGGTAGCCTCCACAATCTGCGCGATGAAGGCATCAACCTCGGGCAGACGCTTCATATACTCCTCCGAGCCCCAGCCGTAGCCGTGACCCTCAACATCGGGCGAGTCGAAGATACACTCCGAGAACTGCGGCTTATGCTCCTTCAAATATTCGATGTAAGCGTTAGTGATGTCGGCACTGCGGTTCTCACCCATAGGGATATGTTTGTGGTAGCTGACAGCCTTATTGTCAATCAAATCGCCGTGAACATCCCACTCGTAGAGTGCGCAGGTGTTAACCTCGGGGTTGTGCTGACGCAGAACGGTGAAGATTGTCGGGAAGATACCATTCTCACCCAGCGTGATAGAGGGGAAATCGGGCTTGCGGCTACCCCAAGTGTTGTATCCGTGCATCTCGGGGCCTACACCCATATAGACCGACGCCCAGTTACAAGCGCTCGACGAGGGGAGGATACTACGCGCCTGCAAAGTCCACGCACCACCAGCCATCATACTCTTCACTGTGGGCATATCTGCCGCCTCGACGGTATTACCCGCCAAGCCATCAAGGCCAATCATCACAACATACTTCGCGCCCTTCACGCCGCTATTTTCTGTTGTGCAGCCAACGGCCAACGCCATAGCGAGGATGGCCGCAAGGAAAATAGAAAATCTCTTCATATAAATTTGTTTTAGGTTTACATTTTGCTGTATACAAATTTAACACAAATAGGCCAACTATCAAACCCCTGAAAACAAAAAAGCTGCCCAAATGGACAGCCTTTTATCTTGCATTAAATCCGTTAAGATTATGCCAAAGCGTTTACATGCAAAGCGAGTGAGCTCTTCAAGTTAGCAGCCTTGTTCTTGTGGATAATGTTAGTCTTAGCCAACTTATCGAGCATTGATGATACCTTGGGGAGCAATGCCTCTGCTGCGCTCTTCTCAGTTGTGTTACGCAAAGCCTTTACAGCGTTACGAGTAGTCTTGTGGTACAAACGGTTGTGAGCACGCTTTGTAGCAGTCTGGCGGATTCTCTTCTTTGATGACTTGTGATTTGCCATAGTGTTTCTAAGTTTTTATTTTTTACTTTTTATGTTTTCTTTTCTTGTGTCACACTTTTACGAGTTGCGACCCCTCCTATCTGAACACTCCCTCTCGGAAATGTTGTGGCGGCTCCGTAAGCCCCCGATTAAATTTACCGCTGTCAAACATCCTTGCGGGATGTAAGTCATAGTAGTCCATAGGAGAGTCGAACTCCTCTTTCAAGAATGAAAATCTTGCGTCCTAACCGATAGACGAATGGACCTTACCACTAATTTCCTACTATAAGCAGGGAGTTTAGCGGTGCAAAGGTAAGAAAAAAATTATAATCCGCAATAAAACCGATGAAAAAAGTGCTTGATTAACTGAATAAAACGGCCATTCGCGCAGAACTACAATCCTCAACCGACAAAAAAAAGAGTGTTCGTGATATTCGAACACTCTAATATATATAAGGAATTGTATAACAATAGCTATTTTGAAGCTGGTCGCAGGCCGAGAAAGCGGAGTTTACACAAAGTAAATGAGCATTTCGAGGACAAGCCAGATGCCAAAAGAGCATTGTTAGACAATTACTTCTTTGCGTCGATGGCGGCGCAGATGCGGTTAAATACCTCGTCCATAGTGCCTACGCCATCAACAGCGACATACTTGCCCTGCTTTGAGTAGTGCTCGGCAACAACCTCTGTCTGCTCGCGGTATACAGCAATACGGTTGCGGATAACATCCTCCGAAGCATCGTCGGCACGACCAGAGTCCTTGCCACGAAGAAGGATACGCTTAACGAGCTCCTCCTCGGGAACATCCATATATACCATTACATTTACGCCCAAGCCGTCCTCAGCCAAGATGCGGTCGAACTCCTCAGCCTGTGCAGTTGTGCGGGGGAAGCCATCGAAGATGTTACCAACGGCGTCCTTGTGCTCGGCCATATAGTTACGAATCATACCGATAACGATTGAGTCGGGAGCCAGCTTACCAGCCTCGATATACTCCTGCATACTCTTACCCAACTCTGTACCACGCGAAATCTCACCACGGATAACCTCGCCAGTAGAGATGTGGTTGATGTTGTATTTCTCCTTAATAAGCGCAGCCTGCGTACCCTTACCGCAACCCGGCGCGCCAAATAGTATAATATTAAGCATAATGGTTGTAGTTTTTTAAACTAATTTCGGCCAAAATTACAAAACTTATCTGAAAAAACGCTCTTATTCGAGGACTATTTGCGCCCAAAATTGCATAAAAGAAAAAAAATATTTGTAACTTTATGTGAATATTGGCCTATGACTTGATATTTTCGTAACTTTGGCCTCATAAAAATGATTTCCGATGAGATTTTACACCACCATAATAGCCATCACGCTGACATTGTTTCTCTGCTCGTGCCGAGAGGCGGAGGTGGAGCCAATGATTGCTGCGGGATACATCGAGGCCACAACCTCGGCCGAGAGTATCACAATCAAGGGCGACACAATCGGTGTACGAGAGTTTGTGATTGACGAGCATACTGCAATTGAGGGTGGCGAGATGATTGAGGGTAATATCGCCGAGATTATATACCTACCCACCGAGGAGGGTCATCTTCCACAGGCCATGACAATCACCGCCGACGAGACCTACCCCAAAGCGTTGGGACGCTGGGCAACAGAGCCTAAGGCCGCTTTGCAAGTGGATATTGAGTTACAGCCGCGAGGTCGCGTGTTGCAACACGAGCCGCAGCAGACGCTGCAATTCACTTCGTGGCAGTTGTCGGGACGCGACAATGAGATTATAATATATGGTACGATGTCTCTGCCGCCCGAGTACAAGAAGAGCGAGAAGAGCAAGGAGAAAAAGAATGATACTCCCGCCCTACCTCAGCGTCGCGAATATAGTTTCAGCATCACAGCCACGCTCACCAAGCAGGTGGACAGCAACACCGAGAGCCGCCCGATGATGATTCTACGCACAGAGAACGGCCGCGAATCAAAATTGTATCAGAAATAGGGAGTAAAAATCGAAGGGCGCCTATCGCCGATTGTCGATAATTTCAGGGCTTTACCTTTTATATTATATACTACGCAGAAAATCGAGCGATTTACGATTGAAGAAGCTCTTATTGTCGATATTGCACACATGGCCAGCGTTAGGAACAATCACGAGCGAGACATTATCTCCGCTATTGTCCACGGTTTGCTGCACCTGAGGCAAGAATAATCTATCGTCTTCGCCCATCATATATAGAGTCGGGATAGCAATATACTCGTTAAAGAGTTGGCTGATACGAGTATTCAACCCCTCGCCCAGCTTTATCCAGCCTAAGAAACTATCAAACGACACTCTCTTAGCACTATTCAAAAAGAGGTTCTTCGACTTGGCGTACTTATCCTGCGGGATTATACATTTAGCAACCACACGCTTGATTAATCCATACGGGATAATATACTTAAACATATCCGCAGCCTTGATTAGCAGGCGCGCCTTGGCACTCAGCTGCGTCACAGCACCCGCCAGCACCATACTCTCCACCTGACGAGGATTACGCTCAGCGATGAAGCGGACAACAATAGCTCCGAGCGAAAGCCCCATAAAGTGACACTTGCCAATCTTCAAGTGGTTAACAACCTCCATAACCTGGTCTGCGGCCTTCGAGAAGTTAAAACCTCCACCAAAAGCCTCATCGGCCGAATCACCGTGCCCTACAAGGTCAACCAACAGCAGATTGAAGTGACGGGCAAAGTCAGAGACCTGACGATACCACACCTCAATGCTACCTCCTGCGCCGTGAATCATCACAACCCAGCTATCAAACTTCTCGTTTACAATTGTCTTATAGTGCAACATAGGCATTAATCCAAAACGGCGCAAATATACTAAAACTATTGCTTGCGCCCAACTTATTTGGCAAAATAGAACATTTTATATCTTATATCGCCCCGCCAACTACCGCAATATGCACAAAAAAAACGGTGCCTGCCAAAGCAGACACCGCAGATATAATCGTGTTTCGTATTACTCCAACTTGTAAGGCTCACGATACTCGTAGTGAAGCTTAGAGTTAGCCTCAGCGTCACCCATAAACTTCTGTACGATAGGATTCCACTGCAAAGGACGGTTAAGCTCGTAAGCGATGTTACCGATAGTACATACAACGCAAGAGCTGTGACCAACCTCAACGGGAACACTCGGGTCGCGACGAGAGCGGATGCTGTCGATGAAGCTCTGGTAGTGAGGCACATTTGTCTCATAAACAGCCTTCTGGTCAACATCGGTAGGCATAAAGTCGGGTGATGAAGCGAGGAACTGACCACGCTTAACCATAATCCAACCGTTCTCACCGTAAATCTTAACTGACTGACCGTGACCTACATTCTTGTGAATCATCTCGATGCCGTTGTCGTAACGGTATGTCAAGCTCTCATAGGGAGAAGCTGAGGGAGGAAGAATCTCTGTGGGAGCAGAGCCATCCTTACCCAAGCACCACTGTGCGATGTCGAACATATGAGCACCCCAGTCTGTGGTGAAGCCACCGCCAAGACCCTGGTACCAACGCCAAGCACCCCAGCACTCGTCCTTGCCCTTCTCGTTGAGCAACGGGTTCAAAGTGTGGTTGTACTTGTTGAGCCACTCTGCGGGCAGAGGACCTACCCAACGCTCCCAATCCAAACCTGCGGGAGGTGTTGAAGTCTCCAAAGTGTAAGGCAACGGACCCTCGCCAGCGAAAGCGTAGATTGTAGAAATCTTACCAAGCTTACCCTCACGAACTACATTAGCAGCGTGGATAAACTCAGACATTGAACGCTGCATAGAACCTACCTGCAAGATACGGTTGTTAGCGCGAACAGCCTCGATCAAACGCTGACCCTCATACACTGTGAATGTAAGGGGCTTCTCCAAGTAAACATCCTTACCAGCCTTACAAGCAGCGATAGCGATAGCTGCGTGCCAGTGGTCGGGAGTAGCGATAACTACTGCGTCGATATCCTCGCGAGCCAAGAGGTCCTCGTACTTGATGTACATATCGAGCTTATTCTTGATGCCCTTCTCGCCATAATATTTGTTTACGCGCTCAACAAAACGATTACGCTTGATGTCGTAGATGTCGCAACCTGCGATAACACGAACCTCGGGGATAGTGAGGAAACCATTCACCAAGTGAATAGCCTGCTGACCCAAACCGATGAAACCGATGTTAATCTTGTCGTTCACATCACCCTTCTTTGCCTTCTTGGGTGCCTCAGCAGCTGTCAAAGCGCGAGGAATGAACAATGTAGATGCTCCCAAAGCCGAAAAACGGAGGAAGTCTAAACGAGAGAATTTAGAGCTCATAATTGTATAATTTTAGGTTAATTAATCTCTTTGATTTTAATCAATGTAAAATTACACAAAAAATCTCTTTATGCAATAGAAAAAAACAATTCTTTTTAAGAAAAGTAGTCATCGCGCCCTATTTACGGGGACGCGAGTCGCGCCACTCGACCAACTCGGGAGAGAGTTCATCCTCGCGGTCAATCCACTCGCCCGCACTGATAAGGGCCTCCTTGCGGCGGTCCATACGCTCCACGATGCTAAACATCGGACGCCTGCGCGCACCGCTATCCTCACGGCGTGAGGGACGAATCGTGCGGTCAAAGACATCTGTGAGAGTCGGACGCAGAGAGGGTACCCACTTGAAATTTTGGAGTTTAAGGGGTTGTGACTCAGGGATTTGCTTTATGGGATACATCGTGAATGGCACATCGTTACGATAGGTCATACCCACCAGTTCCTTATCCTCAATGTAGAATGTAGCCGAGGCACTCTCGATGTAAATCATCTCCGTGACGAGCGTAGTCTTCTCATCTTCGCGCTGGAAGTAGATGGTCTGCACATTGCCATCAACATCGTTACGATAAATCTCATTACCGCGGAAGAAGGCTCGCATTGTCTTACCAGCCACCTGATTGAAATATGTAGAGTCGATGACAGCTACCATTATGGGCGAACCATCGAACACGGCGCGTTCGAGTTTCTGGTTACGCGTATGCAGGTCCATCTTTTGCGAAGCCAGCTGGTTAGAGCCATTCCACAACACGGGCGAGAGATACAGATGCACGATAGAGTCCTGCGACGAGCTAACCAACGAGTCACACACCATCTGCGCATCCTTGCGGAACATCTTCACGTTCCTGAACGCCTTAACCAAACGATATACGCTATCGGCCGATATAGAGTCTGCTTCAACCGCCTGTACGGCTACGCTATCGCTCTTAACCTCGGGCGTAGGTACCTGATCAACAGCCACGCTATCGCTATTACCCGCTGCTCTATTTCGCAACTCCAAATCCTTCAATGCACGCTCATTACGCACCTGAGCCAAGCTATCGAGCGAGTCCAATGCCGATACATCACCACCCTTAGCCAAAACCTTTTCGCGCTTAATAGCACGACGCACAGAGTCCTTAGCCTGACGCTCCAACTCCTTAGCCTTCATCTTATTGAGCTGAGCTGTAACCTTGGCCTGACGCTTCTTGGCAATAGAGTCCAACTCCACTTTGCGAATTGCTGCCTTATCGCGCTTCTTAGCCTCCTTTATCTTGCGCGCCGCCTCCTTAGCCTGACGCTGCGCAAGAGCCTTCTGCTCCTTAGCTGATAATTGCACCACCGAGTCCTGCGCTATGCTATCCACTCCTTCGGCAATCTCCTCGTCCAACAACTCGGGCTGCTCATCTTGCTGGGGCTTAATATCTTCTATGGCATCTGCCACCGTATTTGTTGCAGCATCTTCCACTGCATTGCTCTGCACCCCACCGGCAACTTGCTCTCTAACTCTCTGCTCTCCTGCCGACTTAGGTTGCATAGACTCCTTATTATCGACAGCCACACGACGCAAGGTCTCCATACGCTCCTTGGCAGCAGCCTCCTCTGCGGCCTTACGCTCCGCCTCCTCGCGCACGGCCTTCTCCTGCTCAGCACGGGGTGAGATTGTGAAAATCTGCAATGTATCGGCGCGCATAAACACAGAATCGCTCTGCGACAGGTCGTAACTAATCATCGAGGGATTGCGCGTAAGCAACGCATTACCCGGGTCGCTCCAATACTCGGCATAGTCGCCAAATACTAATATCTTCTGCTTGATGTCGTCGAGCTGAATATTACCATAGGCGAGAATATGCTCCTCGCTACGGTAGTACGAGAGTGTATCGCCCCACATCTCCTGCTCCTCGGTGAGGATATAACCGTTGCGGGTAACCATATAGAGGTCCTGCTGCTTATCGTAGAGACCAGCATCAGCCGAAAGGTAGTCGCCATCAGCGTTCCAAATCTCGCTATGGGTGAAGAAACGAGCAAACTCAGTGTCGGTATTGTATATTATCGAGTCGCTCTTCATATCGTATTCCTCGCCGTGAAGCTCTACGCTCTCAACACATATAATATCGTGATTCTCGGCATCGTAGTATCCTCTGATAGACTCGATGATGTTGTCGTCGTGGACCAATACACCACCCCCATCGTAACTACCAATCTTCTGCTCGGTGTTAAAGCGGAAGTTGTAGGTATAAAGCAATGCATCGCCATCGACAACCTTCACAATAGGAGCGTATATCTCGGCCATACTTGCCTCACCATCGTAGATGGCGCTATCACCATATATGTATATTGAGTCTTGATTTATCAGCACACGGGAGAAGAAACCCCAACGCTGGTCGCTATATCGCACTGCACTATCGCACGATATAACAGCTCCGTTGTGGTGCGCGGCAAAGTTACCTACGAAGTAGACAATACTATCGCCCGCACGGTTGTGATAGGGCTTAACCTCATCGGCCATAAAGTCAATGCGGCGGCGTTGCGGAGTCTGTTTTTGGGGTTGTTGCAGGGTGTCGGCTATCTGATTATCTATGGCCGTGATATGACGATAGGCAACCTCTTGTGCAAAGAGGATGCCTACGAAGCCAATAACAATTATTACCGATAGTATACGACGCACCATCAATATATTATAACCTACTTAACCCAATTAGGGAATTCAAAGTCGCCATCGCGGAAGTCGGGTGAGATATAGACATACAAGCCATCAATCTTCTCAGTGAGCCACTTCCTGAATGCCTTATCCTGCTTATCGGTAAGGGCCATCTCCTCGATGGTAGAGTAATCCTCTTCGAGCGAAGCTACATGGGTAGGGATAACCTCCAACAACTTCACAATCTTGCTATGCTCGTTACCTTGCAAATCCTCAGACATATAGGCATCTGACACCTCGCCCACCTTCAACTTAGTCAAAGCCAAGTAATCCTGCAAGCTCTTACCCTCACCAAAGTCCTCGCGGCGGAACTTAGTTGCGGTGTACTTCACATTTGCATACTGCAAAGAGCTCATCAACAAATCGTGGTTGGTAACCAAACCTCCATTCATACGGGTAAGTTTATCCTCCGAGAACTCCATAGCAGCCTTCTCGAATGTGATTGAGTCCTTACGAATCTGCTTAGCTATGCTATCAAGGAAATTAGCAGGCTCTACCAACTCCTCGTTGGTGTATGTGGGACGCAACAAGATGTGACGGCTATGATAGAGACCATTCTTCGGCTCATCGATAAGCTCAATGATGTGGAAACCAAACTGGCTCTCCACAACCTCCGAAATCTGACCGGGCTTCAACTTCTCCAAAGCGTCGGCATAAGGAGGTGTAAGCTGCGACAAAGGACCGGGTGTGAGCTCACCACCACGCATCGCACTACCTGGGTCGAGCGAGTAGGTACGAGCCAAAACTGCCATAGTTGACTTTCCGGTGATAATACGCTCACGCATCTCCATCAAACGCTCACGGGTACGGCGCTTAGCCTCCTCCTGCGATGCGGGGTAGCGTATAATCTGAGCATATACATACTGCTCGGGCACCAACGGCAACTCGTCCTCCTTCAACTCCTTGTAGAAGTTCTCAACCTCACCCGGGGTGATTGTTATGTCCGAGATAACCTGCTGCTGCATACTGCGGGCATACTCCTGCTCGGTGATGCGCTGGCGGATAATCTCACGGTAGTTGAACACAGCCATATGCTGGCGTGACTCCAACTCGGCGATAGAACCTGCCTCGGCAATCATACTCTGCATCTGGTCCTCAACATACGCCTCCACGGTGGGAGGAGCAAGTGAGTCGAGAAGAGCCTGATTGTAGAGCAACTTCTGACGCATAAGCATCTCCAAGCTCTCGTTCATAGGGTCACGGTCCGATGTGAAACCCTGCTGACGACGCTGCTCAACAAGAACCTCAGCATACTCAGCCACCTCCGAATAGAGAACAGCCGAACCTCCAACAACAGCAACAACGCGGTCGAGAACAACCTGTCGCTTTTGAGCCGTAAGTACGCCTGCCGACATCAAAACGGCTACGGTAGCCACCACGGCTAAAATCTTTTTCTTAAACATAATTATCTAAATCCTATTTATTCCTTCATTTACGGGCAAAGCCTACTCTCTTCTACCCTTATATTTACGAGCGTGGCCTTCGTCCATAGCCTTGCTCACAATACTCTCCTCGTGCGCCTTGATAATCTCGCTACGGCGCTGTGTAACCAATATGCGGCGAATGTTCTCCGCCACCAACTCCAACGGAGCAACATTACCCTTGCGACACACCGAGGTGAAATCGAAGTAGTAACGCACATCGTTAGCCTTCATCTCCTGAATACCCAACTTATCGAGCAGGTGGTCATACTCCTGAGCGCGAGTTGTAGGCAGGTTTGCCAAGAAATCGGCAAAGTTAACCCACTCCGCGCGGTTGTCGATAACCAAAAAGCCATTCTTCTGACACACCTCCGAGAAGGTCTTGTCGTCGCTCTGCGATGTTGCCGCCTTGCGCATCTGCTCCATCAGCTTCTTGCTCAGGCGATACGACGCAGGGAAGCAGACGATACGCCCCTTGACCAGCGTGCGGTCGAGCGTGAAGTCCGATTTGTGGGTATTGTAATACTCCGCAATATCTGCATCTGTAAAGTCGCCACCCATCTGCTCCTCGACATAGTATTGGTCTACCTTGCCTGTTAGCAACGATTGGCGATAATCCTCCACCAACTTCTCGATATCTCTCTCCGAGCCAGAGAACAGGCGGTCGGCCTCCTCGACTTTGAGCTGACGCACAATCCATTTATCGACATACTGCTTCACGAATGCAACGCTATCCTCGCCCTTCAAATTGGCCGGCATAACATTTGTCATATCGGCGATAGTCAACTCCTTACGACCCACGCGCGCAATCGTGTCGTCACCCACCAAATACTCGGGTAACTCACGACACGAAGTTGTCATAAACAGGACAACAAACAGCAATATGTGTATCAATCGGCGCATAATATTCGACAAAGATAGTTTTTTTTACTTGAATTAACGCAGAACTTACCGATATTATTACACTTTGAGTTGATAATTATCGCTTTTAATACGATTTACGATGCTTCCCATACGTATCAACGCCACCAAAGCGACCACAGCACAGAGGGCATAAACCGACCAATATACCACGCCTCCTACGAGCAATTCGTGGAACGTAACATCACCCAAATCTATCGAGCGCAGGAAGCACGCCGTAATATTATTCATTGCGTGCAACATAATAACCATACCGAGCGAGCGATAACGCAGGTAAAAATAGCCCAAAACCAAACCACTAAACACGGCAGGAACAATTACCGACGGAATAGCGTGAACCATACCAAAAAGTAGTGCAGAT